>NZ_JCAUAR010000003.1:0-688372 GCF_059692055.1 Paenibacillus sp. J31R109
TCGAAGACTCTTCAGCATTTCATAATTCAATGTAAATGCTCGAAATAAGGAGCATTTCTAAGAATAAGTAATTACTGTAGGCCAAGACTCCGGAATAAGGGGGCCGAGCCGTTTTTGCAGTTCTCTACTCATAGCGAGATGCTGAATGGGAACCCAAATAGGGGTAAGCGCTGCTTACCCCAAAACCCAAAACATATAAGTTCTGGCGTGTCCAAAAAGGAACGGATCAATTCTCCTCACGAACTCGTCGTAACTTCCGGAGTAGTTGATACAATGGACGATTGCCTTTAAATATGCCTACTAATTCAGCTCCAGCTAATGTTAGCAGGGCAATCATTAACAACAACATAACGAGAGTGATAGCCGATGTGGATGCCTTCGTAAGTATAATGGCACACATACCCAGGAATGATGAAATGGCATATAACGTGTATACCGTGCTACGACGACTAACCCCAATGTCTGTCAGTCTGTGATGAACATGTCCACGATCAGCCTCATATAGTGGACGACCTTGAATACCACGACGTGTCATTGCAAGGAGCGTATCTAATAGCGGAACGCCTAGAATTAATAAGGGAATGATAAAAGATACGAATACAGCTTGTTTGAAACCAAGTATGGAAATGACAGCCAGTACAAATCCAAGAAATGCAGAGCCTGATTCACCCATAAAAATGGAAGCAGGTTCAGAGTTGAATATATAAAAGCCTGCTAAGCTTCCGAGCAAGGACGCACTTAATACCAGTACGATCATATTGCCAGTTAAACCTGCAATGATACAGAGCGTAATACATGAAATTCCCGCGATTCCAGTAGCCAAACCGTCTAAACCGTCTATCCAATTAAGCGCATTGATTAAACCCACAATCCATAAGACTGTTAATACGATTGAAATCCATCCTGGGAAATAAAGATCTTGAGCAAATGGAATATGTACTTGGTCAACCGTGAAACCCGATAAGGCTACTGTCACCGCAGCAACAATTTGGCCAAGCAACTTCCACTTCGCAGACAACGTGTACACATCATCGAGGACACCTACGATTTCAATCATAAACGCAGCAACAAGTAGTCCCCAGAATGCGGGAAGTGACGGTATGATTTGGGGATACATCATAGAAACTGCTGACATAAAGGAGATGAATATAGCTAGTCCCCCTAGTCGAGGCATAATTGTACTATGCATTGTACGATGATTGGGAACAGCTACAGCACCAATCGCAATGGAAATCCGTCGTATTAAAGGTATGATTAGTACTACTAAGATTCCTGAAATCATAAATCCAATTAGTGATGAAATAAACATTACATACCACTCCTAAAATATAATAATGAAGCATTCACTCTTAGGGTATACCGACTATTTGTTGGTCAACGATATCGTCTGTATGCCCGATCCGCCGGATGTATCAACAAGAATCCCCTCGTCCGACGTCAGCATGCGCGAAATCGGATTCGCCACTTTCAACTGTACGTGGCCTGAGCTGTCCAGGATTATGACACCGTAATCTTTCTTCTCATCAAGCCGGCAGATAAGTTGCTTGTTGAACACTCGCACTTCGGAGACAGGCGTACTCCATACGAGCGGGTCTTCTCTCTTCAAATCGACCTGGTACAGATTGAATTGGTTCGCTTCTTTCTTGGTTGCGTAAAATACGTTGCCATCGATGCTGTCAAACCATGATGTCGGATGGTCGGAAAGTTTTGTTTCGCCCGTTCCATCCAGTGCGGACGCATATAAGGCGTAATTCTCATCTTTTACATAGTACAGCTTGTTACCAATGATTCGGAACGAATTGACACTTGCATCGACGATCATCGTGCTTTTATTCGTTTTCAAGTTGATTTTATATATGTTGTTTAAGTCGGTTTGTCCATGTGATGCTAATACGTACACATCGTCTCCGATTACGGATGTCGAGAAACCATTGGCAACATTTTCAACATCGCCGTTATACGTGACATGACTGCCGTATAACACGCCCGAATCTCCTACACGCTTACTGTTCGTTTCATCTTGTCCTGGAGGTAATACATACAAGTTGCCTCTTTCGTATGCCGCAGCGCCTTGAAGGATGATCAACGTGCCGTCAGACGTGTCGTGGAAGTCCAAATATCCGGAGAGCATCAACTCAGCTTTTCCGTCATCACTGATTTTCACAAACCTGTCGCTGCCCGTAAAACCTCCCCCCATGTGGTAGGTAAACCACAGCGAGTTGTCACGGATTTGAAAGGATATTACCCATGGTGTCCTATCTGTGGTGCCGAAGCTATACGCATATATCTCCTCCTTGAGGGAGGGCTGCTGGACAGGAGCACGATATACATGGTTCGTAGTCCCCGTGGTCTCGACGAAATAATAATATCCCTTGAAAAGGGCAACATCATTCTTATCCGCATATGCAGGAATGTCGACTGTTTGTATTTGCGTGTTATGGGACGTGATGCTAAGTCCGCTGGTATTGTCCCATTTGTACTCCCATCCAAAATCGTCATGCGCGAAGCGCCATGTCATAGGGAAATACGTCACGTCTCGGAAGCTTAACAGTGGATACTTTTCTTTGGTATTGTCAATGACCTTCCCGTTAATCGTAACACTTGATGTGGGGACCTCGGCTGCATAGGTAACCGCATTACGATGATCAGAATGATAGGGCATATAGGAAGAAGTCACCTCGTTTTGCCTAATGTTCAAACCTTCATCTGGTGACCAGTTCGCTTCCAAGCCAAGCAGTCTAGTATCATACCAGGTCATTGGAAAGTAAGTGATATCGCGATAAACCAAGAGCGGATATTCACGGAACTGATTTTCAACCGTATTGCCGTTCAAGTTTACCTCGAAGTCTGGCAGCGTAACCTTCACGCTAACATCTGCGGCTAGAGCACTCCCCGCAGGCATCAATAAACTCATGCATAATGAAAATATACTAATTAGACCGATACCAGACTTTTTCACATTCATCGCTCCCAGTATTCATTTCTAATCAATTAGACGAAGCAAAAAGTAATAAGTTTCCATTTACAACTTCAAGAACTTGATTTTGCCAAAATCCGATTAAAAAAAGCCCGCGATTTACGCGGACTTGATTTGTATTATCGATTAAATTTTAGATAACACTACCGAAGCAATCATGCCAGTAACAGGAATCCAAAAGAGATATGATTTAAAAAGTTTTACTAATCGGCTGTGTTGTGCATTTACCATTTTTGTATGGTCGTGATTCATTTGTAAGTCGGTTGCTGAACCAGTTGCATTCCAAGTGTTGAAATAGTTACTGCCAGAGGAAAATAGTAGGACAGTAATTACCAAAAAAGCTAATGAACCCATAAATAAATAATCTGAAATTTGTTCGAGCATATCTGATCACTCTCCTCCTCGATGTTCTCTATTTCATTATACAGCAACAACGAATTGGATTCTATTTATTTACTTTTTTGGAATGTTTTTTTCAGTTCTTTTAGCTTCCATGGTCATTACCTAATGCAGTTCCACTTGATCAGCTAGTGTCCATATATGTTCATCTGTATTCCATATCGTGGATTTGGTCTTTAATACGATATCCGCTATATGAAAGTTTCCGTTAGAACGTTCCCATACTACTCTGGCTGCTTTGTGATCTTTACGCAACAAAATGCCATATTGAGAGTCACCCGTTTTATATGCTTTTTTTGCCTCGTTTAGCGCCATAAAGAACGATTGCTCTTCAACATCTGAAAGTTGGTTGGTGAAATGCCTGTCAATATCAACGCCGTAAATTAAATCCCAGTCATCCTTTTTAAATTCTTCACCTTTGCTCTCTTGAATCTTACTAATTCCATTTTCCCATGATTTGTACAATCGCTCTACGACTTCCTTCTTCTGATGTTGCTCTGCTGGTACAGTTACTACTTTAACGGTCGTTGCATGTTCTTTTTCTTTTGGAGTAGAAGTTGTAGAAGTAGCGAATACAGGAGTAAGTGCGAGTATTCCTGCAACTACCACTCCAGTAATTGTAATAGTGATCCACATTTTTTTCATATCCTATTCCCTCTCCAAAGTACTAACAAATAATCCCATATATATAGACGCTGCCAATGCATGGATAGTTGCATTTCCTTTCCAACAGTTCATGAATGCGGAAGAGTCGCGATCGTTTTGATGTATAATAACCAAAGGATACTCTATACCATTAAAAAGGGGGCGTTCCATTGAATAAGTATATATGTATTGGCTTAACATTCATGGTTCTAGGCTTTTTAGGCTTAATCATTTTTATAACTACCATAAATAATAATCCACACCATATTTACCTTTTGCCCGAAAATTTTGTTGGAGAAGTACAAGTTACTTTCGATCAATTGGATTCCCCACCGCTTCCAAAAGAAGCAAATGCATTTATTTATAACATTCCAAAATCAGGTAAGTTGAAAACCTCAAATACCATGGAAAGTGGAAGTGTTGAGGTTAACTATGTTGATAATCAAGGTCAGCGTAAGAAAGTAAGCCATGAACAATTTCATGGTGTGTCCTCGCATGGTGGAGGCGAAGATAATCTAACAGTTGCTAGAACATTTATAGGCACAAAAGAACAGTACGATAATTATTTGAAACAACAATAATGTGCAATAAAGTTACGGGAAAACGCTAATCCGTGCTAACGGACGACCAGTTGAACAATAACGTTAAGCGATAACGTTAAAAGCTCCAAAATCGAAGTTTCCTGCGTGTTTCAACGCTTTAGCGTTATACCATCACTTTATTTCCTGTGAAAATAAGAAAACACGCAAAATAAGATGATGCGATCACCTTACCTTGCGTGGTCTTCCGAGAAGCGGAAACTAAAAAAATAATAGCCATTACTCCCTAAACGTAATATTCAACCACTCTATACATAATTTCATCCAATTCGCGTTGTGTTGATAGTTCATCGGATCAGGCAAAGGCTTTTTGGGCTTAACTGCAGGCTCGTTGAAGAAATCCAATAATTCCGCATCACTGACGCTTGAATTCCCCTTACTTTCCGTCAATTCCTTAATCGCTACTTTTCTGTATAGCTGCGCACAATCAGCATTGAGATAATCCTGGCCATTCGTATACCACGAATCATCTGACGTTGAAGTGCCGTGGCCGATAAAGGGGAATATGTGCAACTCAAAGGGAACAAGGCTTTTCCTTAACGCAGAAGCGAAAATCATGGCATTTTCAACAGGAACCGTCATGTCCTGAACGGTATGCCAAAGGAACACTGGCGGCGTATGTAGACCAACGCTATGCTCTAGCGAGACTTCGTCAAGTTGCTCCTTCGTTGCGTCATCCCCGAGCAAGTTAATAAACGATCCTTTATGCGCAAATTCACCCGTAGAAATAACCGGATAGCCCAAAATAACGGCATTCGGCTTGTTGGTATACGCCTGAATGCCTCGAACATCCTGGAGGAAGTCCCTATTCCAATGGACAGCGAGACTTGCTGCGAGATGTCCACCAGCGGAAAAGCCGCATATCGCGATATGATCCGGATGGATACGCCATTTTTCCGCATTTTCACGGATCAGAATCATAGCCCGGGAAAGGTCACGCAGTGCCTGTTTCTGCACAGGTTGCATGCTTGGTCGTAACCGTGTCGTGTACGTCAGCACAAAAGCGGACTTCCCCGCCTCCAAAAACTTCATCGCAACTCCTTCCGCTTCAGCAGAACTGCACCCCTTATATCCCCCGCCTGGAATAACGAGAACGGCATCTTTGGCGTAAAGACCATCTAATATATACGTTGTAAGTGTCGGAATGAAATCTGTACCTGTGTCATAGGTATACTCTTCTTTTGTCCAAAGATTGATTGTCTGATTGAACATCGCGATCTCCCTTGATTCGACTTTTATACGATTGAACGTATTACTCTTGATCCCTACCTAAACTAGGCCGACTGATGAAGTCTGCCTGGATTAGGTCTGTTTCTACATCGGCATGATGGCCGCCAATCAACTGAATCAGCTTCTCCACTGCCATATTGGCCGCCTGGATTCTTGGATATTCTACTGCAGCAATGGGCGGGTTCGTCTCGCCAACCATGAGAATGTTCTCAGAGCCGATGACGGCTAACTTGTCAGGTACTCGCCAGCCTTTGTCACGGCATGCGGCAATTGTGCCGATAGCCATCAAGTCATTTGCGCATAGGATAGCGGTAAAATGAGGTTCAGACAACTGCATGATGGCATGATAAGCATTTTCATATCGCCCTCGACCTTCAAGCACTTGAACCTTCATATGGCGAAAAGATTCATCCGTTTCCAAGAGATGAATGGCTGATGCCATTCGCGCTTGCAGCGGATTCAAGCTGTTGCCGTGGGACATTAAAGCAATCTCACTATGACCTTGCTGCTTCAGGAGCCGGAAGATCTTACCATAAGCCGCCTGCCAGTCCACGTCAACATAAGTCAGCGGGATTTCCAAGTGGGCAGGTTTCATGATAGAGACCAGAGGAATGTTCCTTTTGTTAAACGTATCCAGGAGATCATCTGGCAGACTCTGACCGAGCAGAATAATCCCATCTACTCGTCCCGCTAGTTGAGCCTTAAGTACCTCTGCATGTTCATCTCTATAGGTATGGTAAGTGATCATGTAACCATATTGGCGAGCCGCTTCCTCCAGATGGAGGAGTATACCCGCTTCAAATGGATTACCGATAAAATTGGTCAGTACCCCAAGTTGCCCGCTCCGCTTAGTCTTCAAGCTGCGGGCCGTTAGGTTCGGCTGGTAATTTAGCTCTTCCATAGCCCTAAGCACCCTAAGGCGTGTCTCTTCCTTTACGATGCTTTTATTATTTAATACATAAGATACCACTGCCACCGAGACTCCGGCATGTCGCGCTACATCGTTGCGAGTGACCATCAACTATACTCCTTATCATTCTTTACTCGAGTAAACAAAGTGTATAGCATGATGACCTCACAATGCAACTCTCTAGTAACAACGAACTTCGTAGATTGCAGCAGAAGGGTCTCCGTTCGTTGCATGAACAACGATTCGCAATTTATCCGTCTTCACGGATTCAGACAAGTTATGCTTCATCTGTCTTTGATAATTGTCCTTCACATGCACAAGATCCTCCCAGCGATCATCTCTCCATGCTTGGATGGTGTAAACCTTCGGACACTGCGGATCTTTATAAAATGGCGGGTAATAATGGTATTCCGTCAGCAATTGTCCTGGGAATGCGAGATGCACTTCACGAATCGTCACAGCTTGTTCCCACGCCAACTGAAGCCACTGAGATAGCGGTTGCTGCGGGTCGGACTTCCATAAATTCGTGGACTGCTGAGGCCGTGTAACGCCACTAATGACATTCACTGCGCCATAGCTCGGCTGCGCGGGTTCCACCCGGTAGCTGAGTGCGTATTTCACACCGCGCATTTGTCCGTTGCCCATATCCCAAGCGGAAGTTTGACCAGGCTCAATTCCGCCAGCACGATGCCAGATCACATGCTCATTGCTGGAAAGATCGAGACGAATGTACGAGTTTGGCTGCAGATCCGTTAACTGCACCTCCCACTCGATCCATTGCACTTCGCCAGGAGCAACTGATAATTCCGTTGAGGCGAGAGCAGTTCCTGTGTTCACACGGTAATCCCAAATATCGTTTACCGGAACAAGCGACGCATGGACGATTTGTTGCTGATCCGACGTGTTGGTCAAGCATACAGACACTTTACGCAGCTCCGAAGTCCCCATCGCAATCCATTGGCCGAGTTTCGTTACCAGCTGAACCTCAGGCTTCTTAACCACATTCAACTCCAGTTTCTTAGGCGCTGTATCCCACCAGCGTTTCAGTAAAGGCGTTTCCGAATCGCGACTTTCTGGACCAACGCCATGAACGACGGCTTCACTACTGGCAGTCAACTGTGCCGAACGTGCGAGATCGTGCTCATCTTCATTTCTGTTGTTCGGTAGAAAACAGCCATCCTTTACTAGCGTTTGCTTCAACTCATGAATATGTTCATTGGAAATGCTTCTAATCGTGACGTTCTTGCTGACCGCAAGACCAGCTGCTGTTCCTACAGCCTGCCCCATTAGAGCCGTTGTCCCCATGACACGAACGGTTCCCAAAGCTGCATGAGTCACACTCACATTACGTCCGGCCATCATTAAATTGTTCATGTCTTTAGCTATACAAATGCTAAGCGGTACTCCGTAGGGTCCACAGTAACTTTTCACATCGTAATCACCCTGATAACCCGCTGCAGAATTCGGTTCACTGGTTGGAGCCAGCAATCCGCCAGGTGTGTGTAAATCGATAAACCAGCCTCCGAATGCAATTTCATCTTCAAAAACCTTACGGTTTAAAATATCGTGCTCGGTCATAAAATAATCCCCGATAATCCGGCGGCTTTCCCGCTTGCCCGGAACTTGACCGATCCAATCGATGGCAAAATTAGCTGCAAGCTCCATCGTCTCCGGATCCTTGTTCTTGATCCAATCCCATACGCCTAGGGTATGCCGCGTCAATTCATGCCGGATATTCTCTGTATCATAAATCGTATGCCATGGAATCCCGATTTCTAGCCACCAATACCCGCCTCGGACATCATACGGCGTTCTGCCCTGCTTATAGAAGAAGCTCGCATCGTCATAGTTAACTGCCCAGTCAGGAGCTTTAAACGGTACAGGACGTCCCATATCCTTGGCTTTGAAATGAATGGAATTGCCCATTGTATCTTGGCTGGCCTTAAGCGGAGCATGGGGCTCGTTAAATTCTTCGCGGCCTTCAGACCCCATTCGCCATTCGCAACCAGCCAAGTCAGCTACAATACCGTCTCCTGTACAATCAATAAACACACTCCCGGAGATCGTTATCTCTGTTTCGCCATTCGCAATGCGTCCGATGACAGATTGAATATTTTTATTCCCATCCGCAATCACATGCTGGATTGAAGTATTTAAATGAAAAGTAAGGTTAGGTGTATTCATTGCCATATCGTACATGACCATGTCCCATACACTGTTCGTCCAACCGTTCTCCAAAATTTCCTCATGATTTCGCGCCCGTTCTTCAATTAGAAGCTCGGAAAGAATGCCCGTTTCCCTCGCATAGGCATGGAAGGCAGCCGCCCCGTGGGGTGTTACCCGAATTTCGGATGAGCTGTTTCCTCCAAAGACAGGTCTGTCTTGTATGATGCAAGCTTTAGCGCCATGTCTTGCTGCAGCTACCCCTGCACAGAATCCAGCTAGACCGCCTCCGCAAACGACTACGTCATAGTGCTCATTAGTTTGTTTCATGAATATGAACCTCCCATTAATTTTACTCGAGTAAATTCCAAGGAAATAGAAAACCAAACAACGTTGTTGAATGGTTATTGTGTTCATCAAATCATTAATTTACTCGAGTAAATAGTATCATAGCTCTTTTGTCTGTTCAAGAATAATTTTCAATATGCGCCTCAACTTCATACCCCTTGTGAGAGATCTTTGAGCTATATACAAAGATCTCTCCTAGGTAACCTTGTGGAGGGCAGTCCCTTATGATTTCAGCTTACATCCCCCACACTTCAATCTCAAACAACCGGGCATCCTTGTTACTTCCAACCGTGGTGGCATCGGTGATGTACATCCTGATCTTCGTCGTTGTCACTGCCGCGAAACTTAGATCATTGTACTGACCGCTCATGCCGTCCTTGGTGTTGCTCGTGACGCTTGCTCCAGGAATATCTACCCAAGCGCTTCCATTCCAGTACTGCATTTTATACGTGTCGATCTGCCAGTCTGGCCCACTTGTGGAGCCGCTCCAAATCTTGACATTACTGATTGTCTTACTTGACGGCCAATCCAATTGGAACCAGTGTGGTTCCGCCGTATTCGTGGACAACCACCTGCTGCTTTGAACATTTTTGATACCGTCAACAGCTAATTCCTTGGTGAAAGCGCCATTCGTCGAATCAACTGAAAGCGTTGCGGAAGGCGAAAGGTTAGTCAAGCTGACAGGACTAAACTTCATTGCGTCAGCGTTCACATAAGTGCCATTGGCATTATCCGTCAACTCAACATAACCAGTAGTTCCTGCTGCAAAGTTATACGTTCCTAGCATAACCCAAGCTCCCCCAGGTACCGTCTGCTCGTTAACCGTATACAGTTGAGACCCTCCGTTATAATACACAGTAAATGGGGCATTGGTTGAACGACCTGAGTTTCCATCCGGTATCCGATAATAGACATTATAATTGCCTGTCGTTGGAATCGTTGGTCGCCATCTCACTTTGTCTGCGCCTGTCCCTGAATTATTATAGACATAGTCGGATCCATAATAATTCGGCAATACCGTCGAAGATAGCCATGTACCCGTAAATTCAGCTGAAGTATTATCAATGATGATATCGCTTGGCGTAATTGGTGTCCCACCCGTATAGCTCAACTTAACTTTAAACGTTTTTCCTTTAGCCGCATTCACGTTAACGCTCAATTTAATCGTTGGGGATAACTGGGTAATCGTAACTCCCGAATCATAGGAGAGATAACCCGTTGCACTTCGGTTAATTTCAATATTGATGCTGCCCGTGTTGGCTTGTGTCGGATCGGACACGGCTAATTCCATATCAGAACCTGCATTTTCCTTTGTCATGATGGAGGCTTTCTTATCGCTGGAAAGGAAATTGGTTCCGCTGACCTGCACCCATTTGAGTGCATCCGCCCAGAAATTCATGCCAACGACATTTAATGCCGTTTCTTTCACGGCTTGAACAGAAGTAGAGTTCTCCAATACAGTAGCATTGGGACTGCTCGCATAGCTGCTTACCTGTGTACTCGTTTTACCAGGCAACATCACATACGAATAGGTCGAATCCGTCGGATTAACGCCATGATCAAACCACATCGTCATATAATTGCTGGTTATATTCGTCGTGGAGGTTCCTGCTCTTCCATCAAGATCGCTCCATTTGCCTGTTCTTGCTTGTCGCTGCCCATTCAACGTAGCGCCTCCAGGGAAATAATAGCCAATATCCGAACCGGATACACTTCCTGCTAGATGAGCCCAATTCACACCTGTCATGGTCTCCGACCACCCTAATGCGGTGGACTTAGCGGCTCCATTTACCGTTAACGCATTATTGCCGCTGCTGTTCAGCTTGCGGTTCTCTGCAATGGTCTCCACTTTTCTAGGTGTGCCGTCCCATCCATTGCCAGTCTGTCCAGTATTCGTAATCCCGGCACCGAGCGCAACGACTTCATCGTCGAACATAAACCACGATTTCTTCGCCGTTAAATTACTGTTCCAAGCATCGAGCTCCATACCCGTTGTCCCGTACGTCCCCAAAATCGATGTACCGCCAACCCAATCTTTCGAACTCAAATAACTGCTCCCACTGCTGTTGGTCCTTGTCATTGTATCTACCGTTACGCCAGGTAACCGATATTTATTGACAGTCGGCCAGAAATCATTGGAGAACTGAGAAAGATCATTATTAAATAAATAAGTCATCCCATCTCCGGTATACCAACCTTTTAAATTCTCGCTATTGATCGCTTCGAAATTGTAAATGCGGTTAGACGACATGCTGATTCCCAAACCAAACCCAGGACGCAGGTGAACCGTGCGTGCCATATTAGGGAACTGCTTATTTTCAATGAGCTCCCCTCGAGAGGTTGCATTGGCAGCAATCTCTTTGCCTAGAACGATCATATTGATTGGAACATATGTGTAAAAATTCTTATACGTATTCGTGTCTATCCAGTATTTGACCATACTCCTAAACGCTGCTGCGTCCGTTGTCGGTGCAGATTGTGAAATGCGTATAATCGCTTTTATCACACTGATGCCGGCGTCTTGGTCTTGCGCATAGGAACGCGAAATATTCCTACCTCTCGTCAAATCCATCATGGCACCTTTGTAGATTAAGGGCTCAAACGAATCATGTACCCATTTATATACGTTGTGCTTGTCGACATCTGTGACAGCCCATGTGGAGCCATTAAGTACATACATGAGATTGGCTATATCTTGCAATAACCCCGTTCCATAACCTCCGGTATACGGATGCTTCTCATGCTGGATAAACGAACCATCTGCATAGAACCCATCACCGTTAGTCACATAATTAAATACCGCGCTCAGCCCATCTCGAGCGTTGGCAATTTTCGTTGCGTTTTTGACTATGATACCGCGAACACCGATAATCGTGCACTCCCAAGTTCGATTAGCCCCGGTCATCGTAACGGTTGGTTGGAAATGATCGATGGCATTCATATTGTTAGTTATTTGTGTGGCGCTTAATTGTCCGTACAGCAGCACCACAATATCATTGAGCGCAAGTGGTGCGCCTATCTCCCAATCCCACCAGTTATTATATTTCGTATTGCTCGGGTTAGAAGGCGTGCCACTTGCGTTATACCGATTCGTATTCATCCAATCTAGACCTGTGAGAATATCCGCAAGTAATGCCGCATCGTTCTGAAGTGTTGAACCTGTCGTGGCATAAGCAAGTGCCATTGACTTTAACCGACCATACGCGGATGTAATTTGACTGGAATTGGTTGTGCTTGCCAGATCGCTCCACAGATAGGTATCTGGTGAATTATCCATGGTGCTCCAATTTGAATTGGCTGTCGTAGCAAGCTCTGTAAGTTGCGCAGCTATATCTGGATCAAGTGGATTATAAGCTGTGCCCCCGGTTAGCATCTCCTTCCATTTATCCCGAAGCAAATCATACTCATCCGCGGCTGAAACTTGCCTCACAAAAACCGAATTCATCGTTACAAAAAGCAAGATAGTAAGTAACGTGATGATTGTCCGTTTTACGGTTGTACGCATGGCTATTGCCTCCTTCGTATGTACTCATTTCCCACTAATTTCCCCACGCTCCATTTTCAAATAAAGTTTATATGTCAAACACCTCCTTTCAAATGACAACGCTTTCATACTCTTGAAAATTAGACAGGAGACATTTGAATCTCCTGTGTCTTCATCCAAGTTGCCTTTAATGACATCTGATTTCAAAAATTCTGGCATGATCCAACCCATTCGTGCTTAGGACTTCAAGACGAATCTTACTTACATGTTCCAATTGAACATGGGTTGTAACCTGTCTCTGATAGTTATCCTGAATGTTCATCACTTCACGTGTGTCGCCGAGTGGGCTTGCCAAATAAGCAATGACACGGAAATCTTTTAATGTCTCAGGTTGTGGTCCCCATTCGAGCTTCTTTTGCAAGTTGTTCTCGTGTGTTAATGTCAGTCTCCGATGCATACCTGTGTCCAGAACAATGGTTATTTCATTTATGGACGTGGGGGTTTCCCATTCCAGCTCAATCCACGGCTCCCGATCTTCAGGAAGTGACATCCATCTGTGCGTACCGGGAAGGACCCTATCCAGTCTGACCCCATTGTTGCCATGCATGGAACGGGTATATCCATCTATAATATTGGATGCTTGCCCTTCTAGCTGCTCGGATGAAGCCCGAACAACAGCTTGACTTGCCAAATTGTCACTCGTAGGTATACCAGGAAGGAAGGCATCCTGTTTAATAAGCTGCTGTTGTGTTTTCCGAACCAATTCTTCGTTACGGTACGCCACATCCAGCGGAAGACCTTCTTTTATGGCCATTGCGGCAAATGTGCCAGCCCCTTGTCCCATCACACCACAGGTCGCCATGACCCTTGTACTTGAAAAGGCAATATGCGTAGCTGAAATATTACGGCCTACAAACATGAGATTCGCCACATTCGCGCTTATCATTGCACCTAGTGGTATGCCATACACATGATTGGTATGCGGTTGTTGGCAGGGATCGATCTCTTTGGCCTCTATCCCCTGCGGTGGATGTGTATCCATCGGCCACCCGCCATAGGCGATCACATCTTCAAAATGGACGGAATGTTGTAAATCCCCTTGTGTTAGCATATGCTTGCCGATGAATCGGCGCGATTCCCGCTTGCCAGGTAAGAAACCAAACCAATCTAGCGCCCAATTCTCAGACTCTGGGTGGTAACCGCTATTTTTGATATGATCCCAGACGCCCATCATGATGGCAAGCAACTCATCCCGGATCATTTCGTTATCTGAGATCGTATCCAATAATCCGCCAAACTCCACCCACCAATATCCGTATTCCCACGAGGAATGATCGCGATATTTCAAATCCTCCTCTGAATAGCGTTTCGCCCATTCTGGTGCTATAAACTTCATCGGTTTTCCCATATTTCGGGCAGTAAACAACAACGAAGAACCAAGACGATACGGATCAGAGATTTCTCCTGCAAATGACTCCCCAAATTGCGCGGATGATTCCCGACCTGTCGTAAACAACGCGCCCGCCTCTTTCCCGAGACGTCCGTCTCCGGTACAATCCATGAAGATATTGGCAACAATTTCGAAGCTATGTTCTGTACTTTCTCTAGTAGCTAACGCAGAAATAATGCGATTGCCATCCATTTGTACGCCGATAATCGCTGTATTAAGCATCAAGGTCAAGTTCGCTTCTGCACGGCACTTTTCATATAAAAGGAGATCGAGCATCGAAGCGCTTCGCTGTGGATTGCGTACAGCGCATTCCAATAGGATTTCTTCCAAAATGCCGCCTTCCCTAGCTTCCGTCTCTAAGGCCGTTCCCCGCTTGGAATGCGCCGCCCCAACGATATGCATGCGAATCTCAGATGAGGCATTGCCGCCAAGAACGGAGCGATCCTGACATAGAACAACTTTCGCACCGTTCCGAGCAGCGGCAATGGCTGCTATTACGCCAGATATTCCGCCTCCAGCTACTAACACATCTGCCTGTATGAGTTCCCTGTTTTTTTCTCCACTCATGATTGATGATCTCCCCTCACTATCTATCTTCCGCACTAGAATAAAGAACGAATGACATCCTTGTTGCCATTGTGTAGATACAGCAGACCTGCCATTAAAAAACCGACTCCATCGACAGCATCGTACCACCTGGCACCTGTATGTCCAACAAACATTTCCTGTTGATAAAGGGATTTTACCGCTTCTTCTGCAAGCCTCTCTGCTGCAATTCGATACTCCAGCCTCCCGCTAATACGAGCATATTCAGCGAGAAATACAATATTCCGGCCATAGTGCTCGGCATATCTAACTTGTCCGTGTGGCATAGACATACAGTCCCGAACTGTCACATCTGCCCATCTCTTAGCGCTAAGTGCAAACAACTCGCTATGATCTATATGTTCCAAAATTGTCATAGCCATTGACATCGGATAATCATGACTTGGGAACAAAAAAGCCCACACATCACTGTATGAATCCGGCATATATACCGTTTCTCGCTGCCCAAGATCCGGTGTTCCATCTAGAAACACTCTGCCATAGTAACTCTCTTGCTTTGAATCATAGCCATATATCAAATATGCCTGCAGGGCTGACAGTGCCATCGTTTTTAATTCTAAAGCAATTTCACTGGCCCGCCCATTACCTTCATTGGTTACAGACTGGATGTATTCGACTGTGCGGAGCAATGTCCTAGCCCAAATGCCGACCTCTGTGGTTGTTACTTTGCTGTCCCAGCGCTGTTGGGTTGGACAATTGACAATCAGGTTCGTTGTTGTATTCCGATGGATATAACTGAACACAGCGAGCTTACATGCCCTCTCCAACAACTCCATATCCTTCGTTTTACTGAATAAAAAACCTAATGACTGTACCAGAATACCCCCCGCTTCAATGAAGGCATAATCCTTCTGCTGGGAAGAATGACGATCAAAACCACCCGTTAACGGATCGTACACATGATGTTTTTCACACATTCTAATATGGGTCTCTACAGCTGTTGGATTCAGACGGTACATATGCTCCCAATCCGGTACATACGGCCTCATTTCATGAAAGGTAGGTTGCTGAGATACATCAAAATCCATCAATGGCGGACCATAGTAAAACCATACGTTGCGATCTCGAAAAGCATCATAGAAATGGTGATTGCCCCACAAAAAGAGGCCTTGATCTGATACACAGTGTTTCATAAAATAATCAAGATACTGATCAGCCGCTTCAAGATAACGAGGCTCTCCGGTCTCATTAGCAAGGTGAACCATCGCGTTTAAGGTAGAATGATCCCAGTAGGCCGAACAGCCTTTCGGTGCATGAATGAGTCGATAAGCTCTTTGCATAAAATCATCCGAACGCGTATCATCCATCGGATATTTCTTCGTCATGGGATCTAGCGTAGCCATAAACATAGGGGTATGTACATCGCCATAGGTATCTTTGCCATGCTCGATTAGAACATTTATATGGGATTGCACGATCTTCAATATATTTACATTCATATAAGTTCTTCCCCCGCTATAATTCCGATTAGCCTTTTAAGCCTGTATTCGCAATCCCCTCAACAAACCATCGTTGACAGATGGCTACAATCGCAATTAAGGGAGCAAGTGCTGATACGGACGCGGCCATGATACGCGGGTAATCCGTTCCATTCTCATCGGAGAAACTCGATAAACCGATGGGAATCGTAAATAAATCTCTGCTTCTAAGTAGAATTAGCGGGTTCTCGTACTCATTCCAATGCCAAGTAAACGTTAAAATTAACAACGTAACTAAAGCTGGTTTTGTTAAGGGCAGTGAGAGCTGCCAGAACATCCGCCAATACCCCGCTCCATCTACCTTGCTAGCCTCTAGCAGCTCGTTTGGCAATGTTAAGAAAAACTGACGCATGAGAAAGGTCCCCAGAACCGTAAACATTCCTGGCAAAATGATTGCAGCATGTGTATTCACTAAATTCATTTGATCAAACAAAATGAACCTTGGAACGAACAGCACCTGATGCGGAATTATCATTGTACAAATATAAATTAAGAAGATACCCTCTTTAAATTTAAACCTCAATTTAGCAAAAGCGAAGCCTGCCAGCGCACTCGTTACAATTGAACCTAAAACCTGCAAAAAAGTAATCTTAATCGAGTTTATATAGAAGACCGAAAACGGGACCGATCCTGACCATACACGTTTATAATTATCAAAGTTCCATTCCTTCGGAATCCAACGAATCGGATACTCGAATAAGCTAGCGCTATTCTTGAAGGATCCCGATAACATCCAAATAAATGGTAGAACCATACCAATTGCAATGGCCGCAAATACTAGCGTCAGCATACTTTTTAGAAGAACACTCTTATTTAACACTTGCCTATTCACTCTGTTCACCTCCCTAGTAGTAATCTTGCCATTTCTTCTGGCCTTTCCATTGAACGATCGTAACGATGAAAATAACGATAAATAGCAACCATGATACCGTAGATGCATAGCTCATTTGTTTGAGTTCAAATGCTTGTGAGTATATGTATAGCGCTAACACCAAAGTAGAATTGAGTGGCCCGCCATTCGTCATAACTTGAACAGATGCAAATACTTGAAAAGAAGCAATCACAAGTGTTATTGCAATCATGAAGCTGGTCGGTTTAAGCAGTGGCAATGTAATATGCCAGAAGCGCTTCGTTCCGTTCGCGCCATCAATTTCTGATGCCTCATAGTAATCCTTGGAGATACCTTGAAGTCCTGCCATGTAAAGCACCATCGCATACCCAACGTAAATCCATACCGTCATGATAATAATACTAATAAGTGACCAATCTGGACTTGCCAACCATCCAGGAGGATTACTTACGCCTAGCGACCTTAAGATGCTGTTGATAGGGCCTTCTGATGAGTTGTACATGACTCTCCACACCACAGCAATAGCAATTAAACTGCTCATATAAGGAAGGAAAACTAACGTACGCAGTGTCTCTTTAAAGAAGACATATTTGTTCAGGACAATTGCTAAAAGCAATCCACCAAGCATCGCTGCAGGAACAGTAACAGCAGAGAAAATAACATTATTCGTTAATGCCTTTAACACCTTTTCATCATGAAATAGTTTAATTACGTTATCCAATCCGATATAGGTGAGTCCCTGCAATCCCTTTAAATAATTCCAATCTGTAAATATCAATATCAAGCTAAATACCAATGGGAGTAAAATAAACGCACAAAATCCCAGCAGATTTGGAAGTATGAATAAATAACCAGCTACGTTTTCTCTTGTTTTTTCTTTCCATTTCATTGCTCGCAGCTCCCTTCTTAGTATTTAGTATAAAATAACTTCATCCTCAGCAGAATGGGAAAAAGTAAGCATAAACCGTGATATCCTATGATTTCAAATGATTTGATAACGTAAGAAAGGCCGCATTCGCGCGGCCTTTCTCCTGTGAAACTTAATTAGCAACTGGAAGAAGTTGCAAGTAATCTAGAGGCATTTTATAACCGAATGAACTCGTATTTTTACCCGTTACTGTAAATCGGAACAACTGGGTTCCTGAGCTGCTTATTGTCACATCCCCTAGATCTAGATCCACATATTTGCCTGATGGCCGGTACATATCGATAGGTGAGCTTTGATTGTTACCGTTGATTTGTAATTGATAAGTGCCGTTATCACTAAATCTCATGACTCTAATTGTTAGATGATAAGTTCCCGCTTGAGCAACAGGAACAGCATACTCAATATACTCATTTACACTATACGCATTGAACATCCAGTATTGTCCTCCGCTTGCATCTACATTGGTTTTAAGCACGCCTGTAGTGGCTGTCAGACCTTCCGCCTCAAATTTATTCGTCCCAGTCCCCGATGTTGTGGCGCTAGCTGAATTACTAACCAGGGACACATTGCCAGCCGCGTCATAGGCCTTCACCGTGTAGCTATATGTTGTCACTGCCGCCAGACCAGCATCACTGTACGAGGTAGTCGTTGCTGTGCTGACTTCTACCCCGTTGCGGTAAATCTTATATCCTGTGACCCCGACATTGTCTGTCGCTGCCGTCCAACTCAGATTAATCTGGCTGCTGGAAGCCGCCGTAGCCGTCAAATTCGTCGGCGCCGTCGGTGCTTGAGTATCACCCACCGGTGTGGCGGAAGTAAGACTTAGGTAGTCCAACATTAATTTATAGCCCGTCGCGCTCGCATTCTTACCTGTAGTCGTTAGTCTGACTAGATAACTTCCTGCCGAACCGAAGGTATAAGAGCCTAGTTTGATGTCCTTGTACGCGCTGGAGGTGCTCCAGTATAAATCCTGTGCATCCCCCGCATTGGACCCATTAACGGAGAGCTGGTAAATGCCGTTGTTGCTGGCTTTCATTACTCTAGCATTCACATCGTAGGTGCCTAGTTGCGTCACATCCAGACTGAACTCAACGTAATCGCCAACCGCATTATTGTTGAAGCCCAGCTTCTTCCCGCCGCTGACATTGGCATCGTTGTAGGTCGTGGCCGTATCCGTTTGGGTGTTGATAGGCAACGTTTCCGCCTCGTAAGGATTCGGAATGGAGATCTGACCTGGATTCGGTGACTGCGTTCCGCTCAGACTGAATTTCACTTTGAAGGCTTTACCACCCGATTTTCTCACATCCACTTTGAATTTAATGGTCGGGTAGTATTGAATGACGGTTACTTCATTGTCTTTTGAGATCAGGTTCGTCGCGTTTTTATCAACGTCGATATAAATCGTGCCGACATTGCTCTGAGTCGGATCGGATATAGAAACCTCGAGATCATTCGTCGTTTCCTTCATCATGACTGAGGCTTTTTTGTCAGAACTGACAAGTCCTGCCGTTGCGGGTTCGTCGTTCCAGAAGTTGATTCCCGTCATATTCAGATTATTTTCCTTTACGGCCTGCACCGAAGGGGTATTTGCCAAAATGCTGATGCTTGGTGCTGCAGCATAACTGCTCACCTCTGCACTTGTTTTATTCGGAAGCAGGACATACGAATAGGACTGATTAATCGGATTTAGCCCTTGATCCAACGACAACGTCATATAATTGCGAGTAATTGGTGTTGCATCTCCATACGAAGAAGAGGCATTCAGTTGTCTCCAATTTCCTGTCCTTGCTTCACGTAAACCTTGAACCGTCGCTCCACCTGGGAAATAATAGCCAATATCAGACCCAGGAACATTGCCAGCCAGATGAATATAATGGGTACCCGTCATCGTTTCTGACCAGCCGAGTGCGGTTGATTTGACTGAACCGTTGACAGACAACGCGTTGTTGCCAGTGCTGTTCAATTTCCTGTTTTCGACAATCGTTTCAGTATCGATACCATCCGTACTGGTAATTCCCGCACCAAGTGCGACGATTTCGTCATCGAACATAAACCAAGATTTTTTAGCCGTCAGACTCTTTCCGACAGGATGTAACTCCATACCCGTAACACCGTATTGGCCGAGGATATCTGTTCCTCCCACCCAATTCTTATCAGTGCGGCTGTTTGCCGTTTGCGTCGTATTCTTAAGAACGGTAGTGCCCGGAAGCCTGTAATTGTCTACAGTCGGCCAGAAATTGTCGTTAAACTGGCTCAAATCCGTATTATACAGATAGGTCATGCCATCTCCTGTATGCCAGCCCTTGTTATTCTCCGCATTGATGGACTCATAATTGCTTATGCGGCTGGAGAACATGCTGATTCCGAAACCGAACCCTGGTCGAAGATGAACAGCACGATCCATGCCTGCAAATTGCCGGTATGTCAATAATTCCCCTCGCGCCGTTATTGCGGTATCCGTTAAAATTTGATTAGCAGTCTTAATCATGTCGATCGAAACTTCATTCAGGAAGGTTTTATCCGTGTCGAGCTGCAGCCAGTATTTAACCATTTTCTTGAATGCGAGTGCATCTGCGGATGGAGCAACTTCTGACAACCGTATAATGGAGACCATCACATCGACGGCTGCGTTAAGATCTTGCTCTTTATTCCTGGACATTTCCCTGCCCCGGATCATATCCATTAAGTTCCCTTTATAGATAAAGGGCTCGTAGGCTTTATAAATCCACTGGAAGACATTATTTAGGTTGGGATCCGTTACCTCCCAAGTTGATCCGTGTAAGACATACAGCAGATCAGAGATTCCTTCCAAAAGTGCTACGCCATAACCCCCATTGTAAGCATAGTAGTTATGCTGAACAAAGGAGCCGTCGGCATAGAAGCCGTCTCCCACTATGACATTTGTCAGCAAGGCGCTAATCCCATCTCGGCCCGCAGCAATTCTGACGGAATCTTTATTGATAATTCCCGAAATTGCGATCACCTGGCTCTCCCACAATCGGTTGGCACCTGTCATCGTAACACTTGGCTGGGTATAGGTGATGGCAGCCATATAATTTGAGATTTGCGTCGCAGTTAAATCCTCATAAATCAAAGTCACGATCTCATTTAAGGCTAACGGAGCGCCAATTTGCCACGGCCACCAATTCTGGTACATGTTGCAGCCGACGTAGAATTGATTGGCATTCATCCAATCCAGTGCGCTTATGATATCCGCCTTGAGCAGAGCGTTGCCCTGTAAGCTGGAACCGTGCGTAATATAAGCTCTCGCCATGTCCCTTAAGTAGCCATAGGTTCTTGTTAGACTATCAGAATCGTTGCCAAAGGGAGCGCTGTCCCACAGACGAACTCGATTGGACTGCTTATGCATGCTGTCCCAATGTTCCTGTGCTTGGTCGGTTATCGACGTGATTCGTGCCGCTATATCGGGGTCTGAAAGATTATAGCTCGTTCCGCCGGTAAGCATCGTCTTATACCTTTCTCTTAACGTATCGAATTCATCAGCGGCACTACTTTTCGTGACAGGAAAGCATAAAAGAATGGCAAAACTAACTACAACCATGGCAAGGGTCCAACATGTCATCCTTTTCATCCCATTTTTAAACACAAGTTTCCTCCTCAAATTCAAAATGAAAACGCTATTAAATTTATATATAAAAAAATAGACCACCTCCTTAGGCAAAAGGTGTGGTCTATTTTGGGTGTCTAACTATTCAATTATTTGGTAGCTGCTTTAATAGCGTCATCAGCCTTTTTCTTGATCGTCTCTACCGTTTTGTCAAGCGGTTGAACGTTCATAAAGTATTTCTCTGCTTCTTCCATCAATGCTTTTCTTTGCTCAGCTATTGCTGTCGTTTTCGTAGTCAACTTATACGTATAGTTACCTTTAAGCACACTCATGAACGAATCTTTATCAAAGTACTGACCTTTATCCGCAATGATAATATCCGCGACTTTATTAATGTCGGACTTCAGGTTACTCGGAATGCGTCCACCAGCAACCATTTCCAAGTTGCCTTCTTTCAAGTACCAATCTAAGAACTTCATCGCTGCTTCCTTGTTTGCACTTTTCGCATTAATGGAAATGTAATCACTAAATCCGCCGCCATTCACATTTTTACCTTTTTCCATTTGCGGTACAGGTGCGAAAGCTACTGTGAATTTACGATCTGGATATGCTTTATCATCCTTGATATATCTAAACAAATACGTTCCCGAATACACCATAGCCGTTCTACCTTTTAGCAACTCATCTTGCGGTTGAAGCTTATTGGCTATGGCCTCTGCATATGGAACCATCGCTTTTGCATCCAGTAACTGCTTTTGTACCTCTAAGCCTTTCTTTAAAGCTGGATTATTCAAGTTGGAGGTGCCATCTGCTGCGAAGTAAGCATTTGTTGGCTGCGCCGACATCAGCACGTCATACGCAACAGGCTCCCACGTTGGATTCAAGTAAGCACCGATTTGTCCTGATTTCGTCAGCTTCTTCCCAAGAGCCACGTACTCATCCCAAGTCCAATCTGTTGGAATTTTCTCGCCAGCGGCATCTAACATCGACTTATTGAAGAACATGACCTGTAAGCTTTTCGCTCCTGGTAGATAATACGTTTTATTGTCCTTCTTAATCAGATTATTGGCGCCAATGATACCATTAACATCAAAATTGACCTTCTTAATCAGATCATCTAGTGGCTCAGCCATGCCTGACGTGATTCTTCGATCCAAGTTGGCATCGCTGTATGAAACGTATAGATCAGGTGCGTCATTCGTTGAAAGTAAAGCGGTCTCAAGCTTCGTATTACCAGGCTCATCATTTACGAATCGCACATATTCAACTTGAATATCTTTATTAGCCGCATTCCATTTATCCACGACAGCTTTAGGACCACTTTCTTCAGGAACGCCACCCCAGAACTTTAACTTCACTGTTTTTGCAGGTGCTGCTGGTGTTGCCGTTGCTGCTGCTGACGTAGCTGCAGCGGTCGTAGTGCTTGTACCACCATTGTTCGTTTCTGTTTTACCACAAGCGCTCAAAGCTAACGACGATAACATCGCAACTGACAAGCCAATAACTGAAAGCCTTTTCATTTAGTATTTCCCCCTCAACTTAATTTGACCACATTTCAGTTATACCAAATGGCGTGACAACTTCGAATGGGAGATTCTATAGACTTCAAGTGTTTTTCTTAGATTCGTATTTATTTACCCAATATCATTTTGCGATATTCCAGCGGAAATACCCCTTCAGTCTTCTTGAAATATTTACTAAAATGGTTCGAATCTCCATACCCGACCATTTCACTGATTTCATATATTTTATACGTAGGATCAGCTAAGAGCTCACGAGCCCGCTTCATCCTCACCTTGGTTATATAGTCAACAATTTTATCGCCTGTTTCTTTTTTAAAGAGAACACTTAGATAATTCTCAACAAACCCGATTCGCTTAGCCAATTCAGATACCTTGATGGAGTGATTGAATTCCTTATGAATGATATCGATCACTTCTTGAATTTCTGGCCGATAACGTCCAGCTGCGACATTTTGTTTATCTGAATAAAACATATGCTTATCAAGATCATGAAACTTGCGATCCAAGCTCATCTCAGCTGCTTCATAGGCGCGATGTAATTCATAAATCGTACAGGGTTGAGAAATACCGAAGCTAAGCGATACACGAGCATAAGTAGTCGAAGCATCGCGCATTTCCTCCAAAGTGATCTCAGAGAAGCCGCTTAGAATCAAGGCGAACTTACCATTTAACGTTTCTACTAACTCGCCTCCGCCATTCTTCTTCATGATTTCCTCCAAAATATTACCCACGGTATAGCTCAGCAATTGTTCACTTTTGAACCTATTCTCCTCATTGACCCGCCGATACTCATCAATCGAAATGCAAACAACGCGATAAGGCGGCTCGCCACATTGCAAATCCAATTCCTTCAGTAAAGCATCCGTTTCCAGTTTCGAACTGTGTTTCATTAATACATTCTGCAGTTGTCCCCGCTTAACGCCACTTTTTAACTGCACCACCTTCGAGACGAGTTGCTCTTTTTCCGATTGCTGAATGCGCGAATTTTCAATCTCCTCACCAATTCGCTTGCATTTCTCAAGCAACTCCTCTGGCACCCAAGCTAACTTGAGCATGTAGTCAACTGCACCTAATTGCAAAGCTTTTTGTACATAATTAAAATCATTATAATTAGATAAAATCATACACCGTGTATGCGGCCACTCCCTCGTTATGTTCGTCATTAATTCAATGCCGTCCATCTCTGGCATACGAATATCCATAAGCACAATATCGCAGGGAAATCTCTCAAGCAGAGCCAAGGCCTCTACCCCGTTCTCAGCTTCGCCGATCACTTCAAACCCATGTGCCTCCCATGGAATTAGCGTTTTTAGAGATAATCGTACCAAAATCTCGTCATCTACAATTAATATCCGTATCATAGCGTCGGCTCCTTATTTATGAATGGTAATTGGATACGGGCTTCTAACCCGCATTCCTCAAGTTGATGTAAGGTAATGCCGTAGGAAGCACCAAAATATAGCTTGATTCGTTGGTCTACATTTCCAATTCCAATACCGCTATATTTGGCATGTGAGGGGGTTAACCCCTCCTGAATGCTTATTAATTCCTCTGGAGCTACACCTTTGCCGTTATCTTGAATGGAGATGGTATATCCTAAACGATCCTCCTGCCAATACGCATGAATCTGAATATGTAAGGGCAATCGCCCCCCATGTATAAGACTATTCTCTACAAGGGGTTGAAGGCTAAATTTCAAGACATAGCTATC
Organism: Paenibacillus sp. J31R109; assembly: GCF_059692055.1. Classification (NCBI taxonomy): domain Bacteria; kingdom Bacillati; phylum Bacillota; class Bacilli; order Caryophanales; family Paenibacillaceae; genus Paenibacillus; species Paenibacillus sp. J31R109. The sequence continues at coordinate 24,870 of NZ_JCAUAR010000003.1, forward strand.
CAAGAGGTCCTCGGGAACATCCATAGCAATACTGATGTTGTCATTATATCTAATTTTCTGCAAATACATATAAAGCTCTAAATATTCTAATTCTTGTCGAAGTGTGACATAGTGATGCTGCTGCTTCATTGAGAACTCCAGAAGCTTACCTAATGCTGTTATCATGTCACTCACATTGCGATTCGTATTAGACAACATGGCCATAAGTTTAATAGAGTTCAGTGTGTTGAACAGAAAATGAGGATTAATTTGTGCCTGCAACGCTTGAAAATGGGCTTCCTCTTTCTTCTGCTGTTCTTCCACGACATGGGACATCAGCTCTTGAAGCTTGACTGTCATGCGATTAAAGCTATTACCTAGAAGCGATATCTCATCTCGCCCTTTTACCCGAACAACCGTCTTAAAATCCCCTGCTCCAACTAACCCCATGGAATGCAGAAGTGAATAGATCGGCTTGGTAAATCGCAGCAGGAAATAGATAAATAACAGAATGGCAGCAGCAAAAAACAACAAAATACTAAGAATAGATTTGGTTTTCGACTTGTTTAACTGAGCAGTAAATTGATCATTGGGTATAAACGTCAGCAAACTCACACCTAATATAGAAACTTTAGCTTCATTGACCAAATAGGTGTTTCCGTCATGATTAAAGCGCATGCCCTGATCTTTGGCTCGATTTAACTCTAATATTTGTTCATCTGTGAAATTTGAAAACGCATTACCTTGCGTGTCCATGAACCGCCCTTCATGGTCTCTCATCATCATATCCGGCAAGCTTGGAGAAGACGATTCACGCTTTCCGAAGAAAACCTCCCACGGTACACCTACACTGATAACTCCCACACTTTTCAAACCAGTAGCGTCTCGTACAGCTCTGGATATCGTGACATAGCTGCTCGAAGTGCCTGCGTCGGCATAGCCAAATTGCGGGTTAAGTTTGTAAAACAATGTCCAAATCGGATATCCCATCTGCTTATTTGCAGCGATATACCATGGTTCCTGAATGAGATTTGCGTAATTATTATCAATGTTAAAATCATATAACGTACTGAGCGCCAGCTGATTATTATCTAGATAGATGAGGAAGGCCCTGGTATCCAGGAGTAAATCTCGTATGGTCCCCAGTGACGTTTGTACCCTTTTAATCGTCGAATAGGATTGATAGTCATTCTTCCAATTAGATAGCTTGGAGATATCACTTTGTTTCACATCAGACTCTACAAAAGCTGTTGCTTTAATCATTTTACCAAGCAAATCGTCAATCCCTTTCGCCTTACTTTCAACCAATTCTTGATTGGTCGTATATACTTCTTTCTCTAGCAAACTCTTTGAAGAATACGTATAAGAGAGGAAGATAAATAAGATAGGTACAACGATTAAGATAATAAACGTAAAAATCAACTTGCCTCTAATGGAGTGGATGATATATTTAATGCCTTTCATGCTGCTCCTCCGTCCCCTTAAAAATGCCCTATAAAATCAGTTTACATGAATGCCTTCCTTTGCAACAGGGAGATTCTTAACTTTTACCGTGTAATTCTAAGAGGATTTCGAATCACCGTGAAAACAAACAGACTGTTTAGCCTTATTCGCTAAACAGTCTGGTCTAGTTATTAAGTTTAGTGCCTGTCTTCCTTATTTTTTACATTGCGAAGGACTGTAGTACTTGAACTGTTTGAAGATGCGAATAAAATAATTAATGCTACCAAAACCTACACGATCCGCTGCCTCAGTCACCGATATATCCGTTGTTCGTAACAAATGTTCCGCCACGTTTACCCGGTGCAAATTGACGAATTCTACGAATGTACGTCCAGTTAAGCGTTTGAACGTTTTGCAAAAATGATGGATGCTCATATTGACCATTTGTGCAGCCTCTTCCAAAGCGATGTGCCTTGCGTAATTCTCTCGAATGAATGCAAATAATAGGTCAAAACTCTTCGTTCGTCTCCGGTCATCCCAAAGCTGATTGTCCCTCTGCGCTATCCCCTCAAAATGAACATTCCGTCTGACTGCTGCTGTCATAATCAATTGTAAATACGAGCGAACAGCTAACTCGTAGCCAAGCTTCCTCTCTTCAAACTCACGAATTATTTGAAGAACAGCTTGTTCAAATTGTCCATAGTCCGGGTCTTCAGAGCTCAGTTTTACAGGAAATCGCTTTTGCCCTAACATAAATGGCAAGATCAGGGCACCATATAAAGGATCACCTGCGTCACTACTGAACAACGACTTATTAAAAACAATTGCATAATAGTCAACATCCATATTGTTAACGGAATAACCGGAATGCAGCTCACCAGAATGTACAAAAAGCAAGTCACCAGGCGAACTTTCGTAGGGACTCCCTCCAATATCAAAAACGGCATGCCCTTTTACTAGATAAATAATCTCTAAGTGATCATGCCAGTGTAAATAGAGCACTCGTTCTCCTGCACTATAATTATGAAATACGTTGATAGGGAATTGTTTTTCAGGCAAATATGTCATCTCTTTAAGTTCCTGATTAGCCGTCACTTGTTCTTCCCCCCACACGATAACAAAATAGTGCAACTTTTCAACACGATCATGTATAGAACAGAATTTCTTATTTCGTTATCCTTATTATATACATCTACTAGGAGGAATTCATCTTATGAAAGCAATAAGAATTGTCCAAGCTGGTTGCGGTGGCATGGCGAATGCATGGATTCAATACGCTTTAGAACGTCAAGATGCGGAACTTGTTGCCTTTGTAGACATCTATGAGGAAGCTGCGAAGAAAATGAATGAGAAATATGGATTGTCCCTCCCATGGTACGCCTCTGTCGAAGAAGCAATCAGACAATCCAATGCTAACGTTGTTTTTGATTGTACAATTCCAACAGCTCACAAAGCCGTTGCGACAGCTGCGCTGGATGGTGGATGCCATATCCTTAGTGAGAAGCCGATGGCCTCTACATTAGAGGAAGCTGAACAACTTGCTGATTTGGCAAAATCCAAACCCGAATTACAATATGCGATTATGCAAAATCGTCGCTATCTGAAGGATATCCGAGCGCTGCGTGGACTCATCGCACAAGATGTTATAGGTCATGTGAACTTCGTTACCGCAGACTTTTTTATCGGTGCTCACTTCGGAGGTTTTCGAGATGCAATGAGCAGCCCACTCATTCTAGATATGGCTATACATACGTTCGACCAAGCTCGTTTTATCATCCAAGCAAATCCCGTATCAGTATACTGCCATGAGTTTAATCCCAAGGGCTCTTGGTATGAAGGAAATGCTGCCGCCGCTTGTATATTTGAATTCGATAATGGCGCGGTCTTCACTTACAACGGTTCTTGGTGCTCTGAAGGAGCTCCTACCTCATGGGAAGCTGCTTGGCGTATCGCAGGCAATAAGGGAACAGCCATTTGGAACCAAGCAGCGCCTTATGCCGAAATTGTTGCACCAGGCCAAGATAATAAATTTATCTACGACTATCAACGGGTTGAGGCGCCTTATGTTTGGACGGGGCGTGAAGGTCACACAGGCTGCCTGGATGACATGTTTCAAGCTATTCTAGAAGGACGGCAGGCTGAAACCGCCTATTCGGATAATATTTTTAGCACGAAAATGGTATTTGGTGCAATCGAGAGTGCGAAGACAGGGCGAAAGGTGACTCTCTAGGGTTTCTTATATCTCCCATAGCCTCGGTGTGATTTGTACATACACCGAGGCTATACGATTCTCCACTTCCCGCAATCTAACTGGATTTTCTCCATCTATTTGAAGCGGAATCCTCCAATTCGAAAGGTTAACTGTATTTCAAATCCCACAAACACATCGTCAAATTGCTCTTGCGTTGAAAGTACTAGCTAATCGCCCTGTCAAATCCTCTGTGTAAAGCGGTTTGCTGAAGAAATACCCTTGCATTTCATTGCATCCTCTGTTTTTAAGAAACTCGAATTGTTCCTCTGTCTCCACACCTTCAGCAATGACTTCTAAGTTTAAACTTTGAGCCATGGCAATGATAGAAGCTGCGATCGCAGACTCTCCTTGCGCTGATGTAATATCATTGACAAACGATCGGTCAATTTTCAAGCGATCGATGGGAAAATTCCGGAGGTAGCTTAGTGAAGAATAACCTGTACCAAAATCATCAATGGACACTTGGATGCCAAGCCTCTTCAATTCTTCCAGTGTTCCGATCACTTGCTCAGCATTTTGCATAGCAACACTCTCTGTGATTTCAAGCTCTAAATAGGCAGGATGTAGTCCCGTTTCCTTCAAGATATCAGCAACAAGCTGGACAATGTTCGATTGTTTAAATTGATAAGCGGACAAATTGACCGCTACCCGCATAGGAGGATATCCAGCGTCTTGCCATACTTTATTTTGTAGACATGCTGTTCGTAGGACCCATTCTCCAAGAGGGATAATAATACCCGTTTCCTCTGCGAGCGGAATGAATTCAGCCGGTGATATCAGTCCCCTTTTGGGATGCTTCCACCTAACAAGGGCTTCCACACCTGTTACTTGCCCCGTCTCGAACTGAAGCTGAGGCTGATACATCAAGAGTAACTCATTGCGTTCCGATGCTTTACGTAGTTCTTGCTCCATCATAAGCCGTTCCGATGATTGGATACTCATGATGGGTGTAAAGAATTCATATTGATTACGATGGCTTTCCTTCGCTCTATACATGGCCGCATCGGCATTCATCATAAGCGTTTGAGCATCCTGTCCATCGTTTGGGAAAAGACTAATGCCTATACTCGTAGTTACCGAACACTCATGACCTTCAATGCAAATAGGACGGTTAATAACTTCAATAATTCGTTTTACAATATGAAGGATAAAGCTCTCCTGTTTGAGAACTGGCAATAAGATCGTAAACTCATCCCCACCCATACGAGCTATCGTCCCCTGCTGACCCAAACAGGTTAGAAGGCGTTGAGCAATCGTCTGCAACAGCATGTCACCAAAGGCATGCCCCAAGGAGTCATTGATATATTTAAACCGATTCAGATCCAGAAACAAAACCGCTAGTTGATGTCCCCCCCGTTCTGCTTGCTCCAACCCTTTATTTAGATGATCTTTGAACAATCGACGGTTCGGGAGATCTGTCAGCGCATCATGATAGGCCATATGATTAATTGTTTCCTCCGCTTGTTTATGCTCCGTAATATCTTTACCGATCGCAAAAACACCGACCACCTTGCTGTCGACGATGATAGGCACAAACCGAATTTGCAAATCAACCCGAAATCCACGTTTGTGTGTGATCGAAGCCTCAAAGGAGGAGGACTTTCCATTTTTCGCACGTATAAATGACTTCAAGTAATTAGAATTAGGAGCAGCTCTCAATAGATGGGTACCTGTCGTGCCCACGATTTGATTAGCTGAATAACCAGTAATTTGCTCTGTTGCTGGGTTTATCGCTGTAACATGCCCTTCCAATTCAAATGAACAAACTAAATCGGGATTATGATCTACTAACGATTTATAACGAAATCGGCTCTCCTCCAGCATTCTCTCCGAATCTTTGCGAACGGTAATGTCTCGAATGATACCTCGGAAACCAACTGGATCTCCCCCATCCCCTTCCTGTATAAGCATGATAGAACCCTCCACGCGCTTGCGTGTGCCATCGGCTCGAATAACCTCCCACTCCACACAATTGACAGCTATACCCGAATGGGCTGCCCATTGATACGTTTGTTTTAGATTTTTCGCATCATCTGCCCCCATAAAATCAGCAATTTGACATCTTTTCAACTCATTTTTATCTTTTTTACCGAGAAGCTCTACCAGAGACTGATTACCAAAAGTAAAATTTCCGATCATATCTATTTCATAATAGCCGTCCTGCATGCTCTCTAAGGTTGAGCGAATCTTCTCTTCCTCTCGCAACAACTGCGATGCCTCCATCTGATTCACTTTCACCATATCTCGCTGAATCATGTGATACAGCAAGCATGCCGTCGCTATCATTAACGTACTGACGAATAGATAGGGAACACCTAGCTTGAAAGCTAATTGCAGCATACAAGCGAGTAGCATATACATGGAAACAATACGAAATGAAATTTTTCTTCCTTCTGCTTTTTTTCTAATGTCTAGCAGCTTATCCATACTTATGTACCCCTGTTCTATAGATGTTCAGCAAGCATATGCAGGAAATAATCAATGAGCTTAATCCCAATGAAGGGAAAAATAATACCACCTAACCCGAATACCGTTAAATTCCGGCTTAACAATTGGTTTGCACTCATCGGCTTGTAAGTAACCCCTTTTAATGCGACAGGAATTAACAGAGGGATGATAACCGCGTTAAATATCAAGGCTGAAAGCACGGCAGATGTTGGAGAATGCAAATTCATAATATTAAATACCTGCAGCTCCGGCAGATTGCTCGCAAACATGGCAGGTATAATGGCAAAGTATTTAGAAAAATCATTGGCAATGCTAAATGTGGTCACGGCACCGCGTGTAATAAGTAGCTGCTTGCCTATGGAAATCACATCTAGAATTTTCGTGGGATCCGAATCGTAATCAACCATATTGGCTGCCTCTTTAGCGACTAGTGTTCCGCTGCTCATGGCAATGCCTACGTCCGCCTGAGCTAGAGCAGGAGCATCGTTGACCCCATCCCCCGTCATCGCGACGAGCTTTCCTTCGCTTTGCTCTGCACGAACAATCCGCAATTTATCCTCCGGTTTACTCTCAGCATAATAAGCATCAACGCCAACTTCATTCGCAATCGTCGCGGCAGTTAGCGGGTTATCCCCTGTACACATGATGGTTCTAATCCCCATTTGATGCAGCGATTCCATTCGTTCCCGAATGCCAGGTTTAATCGTATCCTTCAAGTAAATAAGCCCAAGAATATGATTATCCTTGCTCACAGCTAGAGGCGTCCCGCCTTCTCTGGCAATAAAATCGCTTTGCTCCTTTATCTCCTCAGGGATAAATCCACCCCTTACTGTGATATAACTGCAGATGGCACTAACTGCCCCTTTTCGGAAAAAGCAGCCATTCAGGTTTAACCCGCTCATTCGCTCTTCTGCTGTAAAAGCAATGACTTCGCCCTTATAAGCTCTGAGCTTACTTGTCATGTGATGTTGCTTAGCGAGCTCCACGATGGACCGTCCTTCCTGGGTGTCATCAAACAACGAAGTAAGAACCGCAGCTTCCATGAGCTCCTCGGAGGATACACCTGCTGCGGGATAGAATGCTGCTGCCATTCGGTTACCGAAGGTGATCGTACCTGTTTTATCTAGAATAACAGTATGAATATCACCAGCTGCCTCAACAGCCTTCCCTGATTTCGCCAAAATGTTAATCCGCGTGACACGGTCAATCCCTGAAATGCCTATGGCGGATAGAAGTCCCCCAATGGTCGTAGGAATCAAGCACACGAGTAGTACAATTAACGTTGACACTTCCAATTGTACGCCGACAAATTTGGCTAATGGATACAACGTTACGACGACAATTAAGAAGATGAGAGTTAGTACCGTAAGTAGGGTCGTCAGTGCGATTTCATTCGGTGATTTCTGCCGTCTCGCTCCTTCCACCATTTGAACCATCCGATCCAAAAAGGAATGCCCGGGGTCAACGGTAATTTCCACCTGAATCCAATCGCTGGTCACGAGGGTACCACCAATTACTGAATTCTTATCACTGTTCGCTTCTTTAATAACGAAAGCCGATTCACCATTAACGGAAGATTCATCAATGGCTGCAATGCCTTCCACAATCATGCCATCACCCGGAATCAAATCACCCATTTCAACCAATACACGGTCACCTTTGCGTAATTCGTTTCCGGCAACGACCTTTATGCTGCCATCTTTCGATAGCAGCTTGGCCTTTAATTCCTTTCTGGTTTTAATTAAGCTGTCCGCGTGTGCCTTCCCTCTTCCTTCAGCCAACGCTTCAGCCAAATTCGCAAATAAAATCGTAATTAATAAAATAATAAATACAGTGAGGTTATATCTGATCTGTGTCTCGGTATGAAAATAATGCGGAAACAGCAGCAATAAACCAATAACAAAAGTGGCCGTTTCCAACACGAAAAGCACGGGATTTCTGATCATTAATCTTGGATTTAATTTCAGTACACTATCATATATGGCTCTAATGACCACTTTTGAATGAAAAGATTGCTGCCATCTTTGATTCATGAAAACCACCCTAGAAAGAGATATACGCCCCAGAATGCTCAAATAAATAATTGCGATCACTTAGAAAACTCAAATCTTCTTTCTGATATGCGCGAGATGCATGTTCAAGCTTTTTGGACAGATCACTTAGTGCTGATTTGATTAAATGTGTGCGTACTTCTCCCCATGCCTCTTGTCTCTGATGAGCGTACTGTATGCCATCTGTCAGGTTCAGTCCTTTGAGTTTCTGAAAAACAGTTGCCCATTGTACAAAATCTCCCTTTAGATTGCCACATGGAATTACGAATTGCCCTAAACCGCATGTTCCAAGATTCGTTGAAATCGTCAGTAAACCGCAATGACAGTCATCACCATGTTCGGGCTGCAGCTTATCGGATAATTCACAATCGAATTGAAAACATTCAATACGGGTAATTCTACATGCTTGCGTACATTCATCGGATTCTCTTACTAGAGTCAGGGGTTCGGGATACATAATAGATTCACTCTCCTCAAATTGTGAACAACAAAAAGAAGCCAAAGAGCAGAGAAACTCTACTCTCGGGCTTCAAAGTCGCATAAGCGCGCTAAGGAAGACTCGAAAAGAAGGTAGTTCTCTCCCAATTCGCTTACGAGGTTAGCTGTCGGATTCGGGCTTGGAAGTGCCCTACTTTGGCAAGCTATGCCTGCTTTAGATTCACCCCGAGAAACCGATTCTATCTCCGATCGGCTTCGGTTGGTTCCCCCGTTTTCCTTGCGGAAACTCAGCGTTTTGCTTCACATCTGTTGTTGTTGAATCGAATGTTACGCCGATTGCTCATAAATGTAAAATGCGTTGGAGACACTTATTTCGCAATCTGTGGCATTCAGCGCTTATGAAAGCGCGTCCAATTAGAAATCATTTGCATTATCGATAGAAATGCTTCGGTTTTCTTTCGTTTTTGCCTACTTTCACAATAATTAGGCTAGTGGCAAACCGACTTTGATAAAGTCGCCAGGTTTGTTTTTATTCAATTTTTATACGTTTGCTAGCCATTCTTTACCCCATTTTTACCCGGTTCAACGTTACAATTATGACATATTCGCTTACAACCGACTTTGAGATTAAGTCAAAAGGAGAAATGTCATGACTTCCTCCCCCCATTATTATTTAGGGATAGCCCCTCATTTGTTAAATCCAATTGATTTGCATTACGAATGGTTTGGTGTCTTATGGCTTGAAGAAGAAAATCATTTTCCCATTATTGTTGGTTACTGGTTTTCTAAAGAAAGGTCCGAAATTACACAAGATGCCACCCTGTCAGGATTCTCAACATGGACCGAAATATCCGATCATCAACTGATTATGAGAATGTACCAATCTATTAGAAACAAGCAGAAAAAACAAGATTGGGAGCATCGCACTCGCTTATCCCTTCGCACTATTTTCAATTCACCTTGGAATGAGGTTTCTCCAGGGTTATATATCATTAAATCCCGTGACACCTACCCCCTTCATGTTTCAGCCATTCTGAAGAAGAAATTCTTTGTTTGGTTAGAACATGCAGCCGTTTGTGAAACCAAGGAAGAGCTTCAAGTGTTTATGCAGCGCGTGCGTGAAGAGCATCAGATGGAAATCTCAATGAAAAACACAAAGCCGAAGTTCCTCTAAGGGAGGAATTTCGGCTTTGTGTTCTATTTCTTTAAGTGATATGGCACCATAGTTAAACAAGATATCGTTCCGCAGGTACCAGAACGCCACCCCGTTCATGATCAATACCTTGATAACTAGTTGGCAAATTCGGATCTCCACCCACGTATTCGGGAAACTTCGGATAAGGGAAAACAGGTCTCTGAAAGCTGATCCCATTCGGAGCAAAACTATCCTTGAACGCCGTTGCGATTAATTTCTCTGGTGCGTTTCCATGTTCCACCCAAGCAACGAGTGCGTTTAACATATCATGTTCGCTATCTAGCTGATCACTTTGGGCACCGCCAAGACCAATATCGTTCAACCCCGGACCGCCTCCACAGTGTCCCATTCCCGGGACAAGAAAAAACCGAAAAAAATCTTGCGTTTGAGCTAATCCACCCTGAGCTTCCATAACCCGTTCGTAATAGTGAAGCGCATCTTGATACGGAACAAGTGGGTCTGACAACCCTGTGTACATCACTATTTTCCCGCCTAGTGCTTTCATCGCACTTAAATCAGGATTATTTGCATTTAGAAGCGGAGCCAATCTTTCATTTAATACATCCAAGTCGTGGTCAAAATCAAATGTCCTATAATCAAATTCTGCACCGAACACCCAACGAAACATATAAAGCAGCGATGAGGGCAAGCGCTCGGGATCTTGTTGAAGATCTAGCCCCCCTGAGCAATTCTCGCTCCCATAGGGAAATGGCGTATAGATCTGTTCTCCGGTTCGCGGATTAGTTGGACCCGCATAGATCTTCTTCAGTGCCAACACTTGGGCATTCGTAAGCCCCTTGTCGTTAGCTAGATTGCTGCGATTTGAAATCGTGTCAGGATCGAAACCGCATTTCCTTGGATCGGTCAAAAAGTTATCTGCAGGAGCACCGCCATCTTTTCCCTGCCATTGCTCGATCACCGCATTTGTTATTGCATCTATGGTTTCTTTTAAGAAAAATTCACCATCAAGCACCTGATTCACGGCTTTATAATTCCACAGGAATCCAGCGTGCAGGTGCGTGCGATTGTTAGCTGGAGCTCCAGCAAGGATGCCGTTATAATCGTCCGGATACCGCTGTGCTTCCATCAATGCTTGTTGACCGCCAGTCGAACAGCCTACGAAGTAAGCGTAACTAGCTGGTCTTCTGTAGTACATGGCGATGATTTCCTTCGCGACAACTGTCATCTCATGTGTTGCACGATAGCCGAAATCCGCCCAACGTTCTGGTTGACCAATGGCTGCATCGACATGAGGGGAAGTGCCTAAGTCTGTGTTAGCCGTTGCATACCCTCGCCGTAATCCGAAAGCAAGGCGAGCATAAGCGATGGCGCCAGCACTCCCTCCATTGCCCGTGCCGAGGAATTTGCCGTTCCATGTCTCTTGAGGCAGCCAAACCTCTACGTGGATATTCGATATGGGAGTTGGCTTCAGTTGCATAGCAACACGGCAAAATGCAGGAAGATCAGATATAATTCCACCGTCCGGAAGTGTAAAATTCCCTTCAGGCACCATTTCAACACATGTAATCGTACACCCTTCGATGTTGGCATCTTTGAACATAGCTTCCATCATAGATACAACCTCCTTTACTCCTAAAGATTCGAGCTACTGTGCGGTATAACCTCCATCAATCACAATGGCTTGACCGGTTATTCCCTTTGCATGCTCTCCAGCAAGAAACAAGGCATATTCCGCGATTTCGTTCATCTCTAGTAGACGGCGTTGCGGAACCAGCGGTAGGATGACCTTCTCTAAAGCTAACTGAGGCGAAGTGTTATGTAGAGCGGCTACATCATGTAATTGCTCCCTTACCAAGGCCGTATCTACGTAACCAGGACAAAGCGCATTGACCGTTATTCCGTGTGCAGCTGTCTCTAAAGCAACCGCTTTGGTCAATCCAATTACGCCATGCTTGGCGCTATTATAGGCCGTTTTACCAGCAAAGCCGACCAATCCGTTAATCGATGAAATGTTAATAATTCTTCCGAATTGTTGTCTTTTCATAATGGGAACAACCAGCTTCGTCGTGATGAAGGGAGCTGTGAGCATGATTTTAATCATCAGTTCGAATGTTTCCGTCGGAAAATCTTCAATCGGAGAAACAAACTGCATTCCCGCGTTGTTAATCAGAATGTCCAATGTTCCCCATATCCTCTCGATGTGGCGAATTGCTGCGGCGATCTCAGCTTCCGATGTAACATCCAGTTGAATGCCATGGACATCCAGCCCTAATAACTGTAACTGTTCCGCTGATTTCACAACAGCACTGCTATCCTTATCTGTTAAAATGACGGTCGATCCAGACTCGGCAAATCTTTTCCCGATTTCAAATCCAATTCCCCTTGCGGAGCCTGTAATCACAACAATTCGATTAGGCAACACCAACTTCACCCCCATTTAATAAGCGTTCAAAATAAGGTTTTCCGCAATACGAAGCGTCGGTTCTGTCATGCCTTGAATATCGTCAGACGTGTATCCTTCTGCAACTTCCATCAGCACAAGTCCTTGTTCGGTAACATCGATGACCGCACGATCTGTAATAATCCGATTCACAACCCCTTTGCCAGTCAAAGGTAAACGGCAGTGTCGCAATATCTTCGGTTGGCCATCTTTATTCACGTGATCCATAATGACAACGATGCGTCTTGCTCCATGAACAAGGTCCATAGCGCCGCCCATTCCTTTGATCATCTTGCCGGGAATCATCCAATTCGCAAGATCTCCGAATTCCGACACTTCCATTCCACCGAGAATGGCCAGATCAATGTGCCCGCCTCTAATCATGGCAAATGAATCGGAGCTATCGAAATAAGCGGCTCCCGCAATGGCCGTTATTGTTTCTTTCCCGGCATTGATTAAATCCGGATCAATTTGATTTTGCTTCGGATAAGGGCCTATTCCGAGTAGCCCGTTCTCAGATTGAAGCATCACTTGCTTACTGCTTGGGATAAAGTTGGCTACCAATGTAGGAATACCGATGCCAAGATTGACATAGAATCCGCTTTCAATCTCCTTCTCAGTGCGGATGGCAATTCTTTCACGAACGGACCAAGCTTTCATCGTCATCCTCCCCTGCCATATATGCATTACAGCTCATTGCTGATGGTTATTTTCTCAATTCTCTTCTGTTGTTGACCGACGATTAGTGATTGCACGTAGATACCCGGCGTATGAATATTTGCGGGATCAAGCTGCCCTGCTTCAACTAATTGCTCTGTCTCCACGATCGTTTTGCGCCCTGCCGCAGCCATTAGCGGGTTGAAATTCCGTGCTGTTTTGTTGTATATCAAATTCCCCATCTTATCGGCAACGGCTGCTCGAATAAGGCTGAAATCAGCTGTTAATGCTTCTTCCATCACAAAGGTTTTTCCATTGAACACACGAGTTTCTCGATGTGCTTCAAGATCAGTTCCAACGCCTGCCGGGGTATAAAAGGCAGGGATTCCAGCGCCTCCTGCTCTTATTTTCTCTGCAAGTGTTCCCTGCGGCAGAAGTTCTACTTCAATTTCCCCCGTGAGGAGCTGGTGTTCAAATTCTTTATTCTCTCCGACATAAGAAGCGATAATCTTCTTGATCTGCTTATTATGAAGCAGCAAACCCAGTCCCCAGTCATCGACACCACAGTTGTTGGAAATGACCGTTAAATCCCGTATTCCGCTTCTTGCGAGTGCCATTATCAAATTTTCGGGAATGCCTACCAGTCCGAACCCCCCAACCATGAGCGTGGAACCATCTTTAATTTCCGCAACCGCTTCATCAAACGATGTGACTATACTTTTCATGTCAACGTATCCTCCTAACCATGCAAATAGCGCTCCACAATAACGGAAATGCCCTGTCCACCGCCGATACATAGCGTAGCTAGTCCGTACTGGGATTCCCTCCGCATCATCTCATAGAGAAGTGTCACCATAATTCTTGCACCGCTGGCACCAATCGGATGTCCTAGTGCAATCGCACCGCCGTTAACATTAAGTGTATGATCATCCAAATCAAAATGTTTCGAAAAGACGAGTGATTGTGCAGCGAATGCCTCATTCGCTTCTACTAAGTCTATATCTTGTATCGTCAATCCAGCTTTTCTCAAGGCTTGCTCAGTAGCTGGAATAGGACCAATTCCCATATAGGCAGGGTCTACGCCTACTACTGAGCTTGAACGAATAAGAGCCATTGGCCGAATCCCAAGGGATTGTGCTTTCGCATGGCTCATCAAAACGAATGCCGCTGCTCCGTCATTAATGCCGGAAGAGTTGCCCGCGGTAACCATACCATCTTTGTGAAATGCCGGGCGAAGCTGCGATAATGCTTCCATGTTTGTGTCAGGTCGCAAGTATTCATCCTGATCCGCGCGGATCGTGCTTCCTTTTCGTCCTGGAACGTGTACAGGCACAATCTCCGCTTTGAACCTTCCCTCAGCTGCAGCCGATGCAGCTTTTCTTTGACTCCCCAAGGCGTACCTATCCAGTTCTTCTCGAACCAAATCGTATCGCGTGCACAGATTTTCTGCGGTTATTCCCATATGATAATCATTGTGGGCGCACCATAAGCCATCTTTTAGCAAACCATCCACCAGCACTTGGTCACCCATACCGAAACCAGTCCTCGCCCCCTGGAGCAAATATGGCGCTTGACTCATATTCTCCATCCCGCCAGCTACCACAATATCGTTCTCCCCGCTCCGGATGGAGAGATAGCCCACTTGAAGCGCCTTAAGTCCGGAGCCGCATACCTGATTGATGGTTGTTGCGGGTACTTCTGTGGACAAACCTGCTAGAAGAGACGCCTGCCTTGCCGGATTCTGACCTAGACCCGCTTGCAGGACATTGCCCATCACGATTTCTTGCACCAAACGATGATCGATATTCGCACGTTGGATGGCTGCCTGAATAGCTGTTGCTCCAAGCTGAACAGCGGATATGTCTTTAAATATCCCCTGCCATTTGCCAATCGGTGTTCGGGCTGCACTTACGATGGCAACCTCCGTTTCATGCATATGAGATTTCATCTCCTTGACTACAAGTTCTCTATCCTCCATTGAAAAATGGAGCGTTTACATAAAAGTGTACAGCACAACTATTTATGAGTAAAATGACAATAATGAATACTATTTATTCCATATTCGAATAAATGGAAGTGGGGAATTCGGGATGAATTTTCAGCATTTAAGCTATTTTATTGAAGTAGTTCGACAGGAAAGTTTTTCAAAAGCGGCTCACATTTTGCACATTTCACAGCCTACCTTAAGTAAGATCATGAAGAACCTTGAAGACGAGCTTGGCGTTATCTTGCTCAACCGTTCAACGAGACATATTCAATTAACCGCTGATGGAGACATTTTTCTGAAATTTGCCCTTTTAACGCTGTCCATGGCCGATGATCTTCAGGTATCCCTGAATGATGGAAAGCTTCTAAAGAAGGGGAAATTATCTTTAGGACTTCCTCCGGTAATTGGGGTCAGTTTCTTTCCAGAGATTATTGCGCAATTTCGCGCCCTCTACCCCGGTGTTCATATTCAACTGATTGAAGAGGGTGGGAAAATCGTAGAACAATTGTTACGAGAGGCCAAGATCGATTTAGGCGTGGTCGTGCTTCCTATAGATGAACAGCATTTTGATTTTCTTCCACTTGTCGAGCGTCACCTATCGTTAATTGTGAACTCGAATCATCCTATCGCTGAAAAACAAACCGTTCAATTGTCGGAGTTGCGGAATGAATCATTTATTTTATTCAAGGAGGGCTTCTCACTCCACGATCGGGTACGTGAGGCTTGTATTCAGGAAGGATTTGAACCCATCATATCTTTTGAAAGCTCACAATGGGATTTAATTAGTGAAATGGTAGGTGCCGGGTTAGGCATCGCTCTGCTGCCTGATACTGTTGTTGGAAGAATGAATACCCGGACTGTCACCGTGCTTCCTAAGACCTTTCCCCAAATTAACTGGGATTTAGCCTTAATATGGAGCAAACACCATTATCTTTCACATGCAGCAAGAGTGTGGATTGAATTTATGAAGGATCAGTTATATATTAGTAAAATAAGGAAGGACTTTTGACCCAGACTAATAATGACTATGATTACTTAGAGGGTGTAAAATGAATTTTTTTGCATGGATGGATATTATCTTATTTTTCGTTTTATTTGTTTTATTCGTATATGTATTCGTGTCCGTTACCATCACTAGCTTGCATAAAGTTTATTTAACCTTCCATTTTTCAATGATGCTTTGGCCACTCTGCCAGTTTGCTATTAAAATGGTGGATGCTCCTAACGTTCAACTCATTTATCTAAAACTATCCTTTGTTGACACGTGTCTGCTTGCCGTTGGTTGGCTTCTCTTTACACTTTTCCTCACCGGACAGTCACGATTTCTGAGAACGAAAATATCATTACTGCTTTATGTTCCAGCTCTCCTAGCAGCAACCTGCGTGATAATGAATCCTAATGGCAAATTCGTTCTACCCTTGCAAGGAAGTTACATCCATAGGTATTATGGACCGCTTTTTTGGTGTATCATTACGATCTTGATTGGCTATATTATCGTTTCGCTATCGATTATGAGTCGCGTATTACTATCCGACAAGGCACCTCGTATCAAGACGCAAGTTAAGCAAGTGCTAAAAGGTATTATCGTAATGACCCTATTTATATTATTAGATGTCATCTTAAACGTTGTCCTATATTCCTTTCTACCCGTCATTCCAGGATTGACCTCATTTGGTGTTCTACTTTCTGCTATTTTCTTTGTCATTGCCATTCATCGCGATAAAGTATTTGATATTGTGAACATCGCCCATCAAGATATTATTGATACCATCGATTATGGCATTCTGGTACTCGATGATAATGACATCGTTGTAGAAATAAATCGCTCTCTATTACCTCATCTCGACTTGCCCATAGGTATCCGTTTTGATATCGCTAACATTCTCACCAAGGGACAGTCAAGCAGACATATAGATTCATTCCTCCAAACGTACCTCAATTTTCCTATGGAGAGATCTGCAATCGAAATGAAATTCGCTGATGGCCGCCATATCAACATGCAAACCGCACCTATCACGGTTAACCGTACAAGGGTTGGACGAATCATCACATTTCAAGATGTGAGTGAACTTCATCGCCTCATGGAAGCAACAAACCTTCAGAACGAAATCCTACAAGAACGTAATCGATCGTTAATAAAAATACAAGATGAACTGTCTCAAACCAATCAGAAA
Source organism: Paenibacillus sp. J31R109 (assembly GCF_059692055.1). Classification (NCBI taxonomy): domain Bacteria; kingdom Bacillati; phylum Bacillota; class Bacilli; order Caryophanales; family Paenibacillaceae; genus Paenibacillus; species Paenibacillus sp. J31R109. The sequence continues at coordinate 41,894 of NZ_JCAUAR010000003.1, forward strand.
CTCGAGCACATGGCCATAACCGATGGTTTGACAGGTATTTATAACCGCCTCTATCTGACACAAAAGTTAGAGGACGAAGTGTTACATCATATAAAGTATCAAATGCCGTTTGCGGTCATTTTATTAGATATCGACTATTTTAAGTTAATCAATGACAATTATGGACATGTAGTCGGTGATCAAATGATACAAAGCACTGTGGACGTAATCAAACAGACCCTGAGGCCAACTGACATTTTTGCGCGTTATGGCGGGGAGGAATTTTTCATTTTTTTACCGCAAACAAGCCAAGCACAGGCAAAATCCTTAGCTGAACGTGTCAAAACCACAGTTGAATCTAATAAGTTGATAGCGAAGAAAATACCTTATTCCTTATCCATCACGATAAGTATTGGTCTACTATCTATTCATAATTTCACCTTAGAACATACAAGAAATCCCAGTACGTATTTAAACGAATTGCTTGAAGCTGTGGATAAAGCCTTATATATGGCAAAAGAAGATGGCCGTAATCGGATTGTCAGCATCGCAAAATAATGCTCCTTTGCTAACCGCTAATGGCTGCCTATTCTATTATTAATTGTTTAATAGATTGGTATTTGGGGTAAGTAGCTGTATGCCATAGTCGTCAAGGCGGCTTGCTAACACTCAACTACCCAGGAGGGATTACCATGAGCAAACATATTATCGGCGTGTTCAACACGGAAGAAGAAGCGATTCGCGTCATTAACCAATTGAAAGCAGAGGGATATCAATCGGACGAACTCTCTGTAGTGGGCCGCAACCGCGATAATTTGGACCACATCGAAGAAGCGACCGAGACCAAAGCGGAAGAAGGCCTTGCAACAGGTGCAGCGACAGGCGGCGTGTTAGGCGGGGTGACAGGTCTGCTCGTGAGTATCGGCGCATTGGCAATTCCCGGGCTAGGCCCTATTCTTGCAGCAGGCCCAATTGTAACGGTCTTAACAGGTGCAGCTGTCGGGGCAAGTGCAGGCGGACTGGTCGGCGGCTTGATCGGACTCGGTATCCCCGAGAAGGATGCGATGTATTATAACGAATTTGTGCAAAACGGCAAAGTACTCGTCCTCGTTGACAACGATGGCGACCGCGCCAATCTGGCTTATCGGATTTTCCGCGACCACAATTCGCTCAATGCGCATAAGTACAGCCCGGACTATAGTTACGTAAGCGACACAGGCGCCGTCAAAGACCGCTATCGCAGTAACTTGTAGAGTCGTTATGGTCGTAGTGCTGGTGTATGAAATGCTCATAGCATGGCATGCCGACAGTATAACGAAGCCACCTGCTTATCTTGAGGGATACGCAGGCGGCTTTTTGCTTTGGCATGCAACTTGCCATACTTGGTGAATCTTACTGAGGTCATATAACATACAATCAGGCCAGCATCCTGTCGGACGCTAGCCTGATTGTTATTAATCCCTATCGCCCCATGATGGCGCTGCCTGAGCTATGATGGTCTGAGAAATCGCTCGTTGATTTACCTCTTTCCCACACATCGGCATACGTGGAGTCTTTCTTGAATTCTTCCAACGCAAAGGCACAGGAAGGGATGATTTTACGCCCTTTGTCACGGGCTTCGCTGACGACCATGTCCAACAATTGTTTACCTAGTTGACGACCACGATAACGCGGATCCACGTAAGTATGATCAATGACCCAAGTTCCAGCTTCGACCAGCCTGAAAGTAATCTCACCAACCGTACCAGACAGCGTGCTGAGGATGTAGGCGTTCCCTTGTTTTTGGAGGACAATTTCCTCCTCCGTTTCGTGAAACGTGTTGTTAGCTTCCATAGGAAACACCTCCTGAAGGATGAATGCTTGCTTCCATTTATTACCCTTTAGGAGAGTCGGTGAAACCACTCAGTGATTACTTTTTCAGGCTAGTGATATAATCGTTCATTTGCTTCGCATACTCATCCCCACCATTTTTATACCAGCCTGTTTGTAGCTCTGTAAATTTGTCGACAGTTTCCTTCCCCATAATGATTTTCATAATCGTTTGATCCCACGTCTTTTGATAATCTTGATAGATTGGTTTTCTGGCTGCTTCAGGCTGAAAGCCCAAGTCTTTGGAAATTACGACTGTGTCGATCGATGTTTTTAACCATGGTGTGATTTTATCAACAACATCTTTAGGTGTACCTACTTTAATAAAGAAAGAAGAATCGTTCGCGCGTCGCATGGAATTCTTACGAACATAATCCGTTGGCAGTGTTGCTGGCGCTACTTTTTGACCGTCTTTTATCGTATAGTCGTTACCTTCATATCCGTTCTTAACCGTTTCCCACATGCTATCTGTTAACCATGAATTCAGGAGTGCTGCTGCTTTTTCTGGATTTTTTGCTGTTTTGGTAATACCCCAAAAGCCCCATATGCCAGTCGAATTAACCGAACCTGTGTTGAAGCTTGCTTTACCATCTTCCCCTTTTACCCAGATATAAGTAAGATCTGCACTAGGCGTTTGCTTTTGGATCTCAGGCAAATGATACGTATAATGGGCAGCAAATCCTGGGTACACACCAGTCATCCCACGCCAGAAGCGTTCTCTGCGTTTCGTTTCATCATTGGTTGCTGAATCGGGATCGAATACGCCTTCCTTATACAGCTTAGCCGTGAACGCCAACGCATCTTTATAACTAGTCTTACTGGTGTCATACTTGGCATCCATGTATGTATAAGTTCCGCTGTTTGCTTCCTGCCAACCAAGCACACCAAAAGCTCCTGAAAGAATAGGATCAAACACTTTAGACTGCGGATTCACAGCGCCAGCATATCCGTATGTGTCGTTTTTACCATTTTTGTCAGGGTCATTAAAAGTAAACTTTCCTAGAATATCTGCGAATTGCTCTTTGGTTACAAGCCCATCCCCAGGCAATGTAATGCCAACATTCTGCAGCCAATCTTTTCTGACCCAATAACCATCATTGCGAAGAATAGACGTTCTTGGAATGCCATAGATTTTGTCGTCATTTTTCACTTTTAGCGAATCCCATTCCGACTGGTACGTATATTGTTTAAGCTCAGGCAGCTTATTTATATAATCGTTCACAGGTAAAAGTAAGCCATCTCTCACGGCATTTTGGAAGGCAACATCCTTCGTATCAGGAAAGAAAACGATATCAGGATACGAGCCGGAAGCCAGCATCAGCTGTAGTTTCTCTGCATAGCCGCTCATCGGTGGAATATCGAATTGAATCTTTACATTATTTTTCTCTTCCAACGTTTTAATGAATTTTTGATCAGCTTCAGTCAAGGTAGGCGAATCATAATTCGCCATAATTTTGAGTGAGACTGGCTCGCTTGCTTTTTTGACGGCGTCATCCGAGTTTTTTGCAGTGTCTGTACTGTTTCCGCAACCCGCAACAAGCAAGCTGATCGTCGTAACGCTCAACAAACTAGTGAGTACCCCTTTTTTTGAACTTTTCATGGTTTCATCTCCTAGGTAGATTAATTGGTATTGTATATGATCAACAGGAAAATTCCCAGTGTCACCTCATCCTTTTACCGAGCCAAGCAGCATGCCTTTGACAAAATATTTTTGCAGAAATGGATAGACAAGCAGAATGGGAACCATAACAATCATCAATGTAGCGTACTGGAGGGTTTCCGAAGTTACCGCATTAGCACTTAGCTCAGCAGCATTGGCATTCAGGGCCATCGTACTTGCAGCTTCAATAACTTCCCTCAGATACAGCATCAGTGGCCACTTGGCTTCCGACTGAATATACAGAATCGCGTTGAAAAAGTTATTCCAGTAGCCCACAGCTCCGAATAGGGCTAATGTTGCAAGAATCGGCTTGGAGAGTGGTACGATAATTCGCAGCAAGATATAGGGATAAGACGCACCGTCAATACTTGCTGCTTCCTCCAGCTCGTCAGGTAAAGATTCAATGAAGCTCTTCATCAGGATGAGATTAAAGCCCGTGAATAATGAAGGAAGAATCAGCGCGGCTAATGTATCTAGGAGTCCTAATGACCTCATTAAGTAATAATTGGGAATGATGCCTCCATTGAATAGCATTGTAAACACAATGGCGACAAGGATGAAGCTCCGTCCTTTTAGAAACTTTTTGGACAAAGGATAAGCCATAAGCACATAAAGAACTAAACTTCCGAATACCCCAATGATTGTGATCGTAATCGTATTGAGATAGCTGCTCCAAAGTACGGGACGAGATAAGATTTCTTTATAAGAGGCGAAGTTGATATCATGCGGCCAAATCATCAAAGGATGGTTGATAAAAGCATCATAAGAACTAAATGAAACGCTAGCCACGTTAACGAATGGATACAGCATTGCAAGCGTTATCAGGGTGAGCAGTGTGTAATTGATACAATCGAAACCATCTATTTTTTTTGTCATTTTGATTCTCCTACCAAATATTATGACCGAACAGTTTTGCGACCCGATTCGCTCCAAGAACCAACACAAAACCTACAAAAGCTTTAAACAACCCGACTGCTGCTGAAAAGGATAACCGTCCATCGATTAAACCGATCCGATACGTGTAGGTTTCAAGGACATCAGCCACTTCATAGGTTGAAGGGTTATAGAGTAGGAATACCTGCTCGAAACCATTATCGAGAATATGTCCCAATTGCAAGACGATGAGAATCACGATTGTCGGGAGAATACCTGGAATCGTGATGTGGAGAATCTGTTTAACTCTGCTTGCACCATCCATTTTGGCTGCTTCATAAAGGGAAGAGTCAATACCGGTCATGGCAGCTAAATATATGATAGTTCCCCAACCCATTCCTTTCCATACTTCGGCTGAAACGAGAATCGTCCGAAAGTAACTGGGTTCAAGTAAAAACGGAATCGGCTTATAGCCAAAGGAAGAAATGATTGAATTAACTGCCCCAGTAGACGGTGATAAGAAATTGATGATCATCCCTGCCAATACAACCCAAGAGATGAAATGCGGTAAATACAAAATGGTTTGGGATACACGTTTAAAAGCCATATGTCTAACTTCATTGAGCATGATCGCCAAAATGATAGGTGCAGGGAACCCCCAGAGCAACTGATAAAAGCTTAAAATGAGTGTGTTTCGAAGTACCACATAGAAATCTTTGGACTGAAATAAGTATTGAAAGTTATCCAATCCTACCCACTCACTTGCCCAAATCCCCCTTACTAAACTAAAGTCCTTAAACGCAATAACAACGCCAAAAATCGGAATATACTTGAATATCAACAGATACAAACATCCCGGAATCAAAAACAAATACAGCCATTTGTGCTTCGAGAAATGCCGCCTACGCTCGCTTCTTTTATCAATGACTTTCGTCAGCGACTGGTTTTCTAATATAACTGCCATGATGTCTCTTCCTTTCCTATCCGACAATCTATAACCTCTTCTGTATGGTTCTATTTTACTGTCGCAGCTTGTTGAGTTATATGAATGATCAATCGTTTTTTTACACTATTCCACGATGTTGTCGCCCCTATATATCAAATAGCCCTGCTGAAAGAACCAGCAGGGCTATCTATACGATCCACTATTTAGTTTTAAATTTCTAGATATGCGCCTTGCTTCTTGAGCTCAGCATGGAGCTCTTGAATAGAAATTTCGTTGGTCGGCTTATTGCTAAGTGCCGCAAGCGCGGCCGCCACGCCGCCGCCATGTCCGATGGCACCTGCGATTGGCGTTACGCGGATACCTCCCTGCGCCTCAAACGTCGTAGAAATACATCTGCCCACGGTAATAAGGTTACGAACTTTATCGTTAATTAGACTGCGATAAGGAATGCTATACGTTTCTCCCGATTTCAGATGCTTAATCTCCTGGTTTCTTTTCTTAAAATGTTCCTCCTGCTCGCCTTTCGGGGGATGAATATCGATTGGATAACCCCCATGCGCGATGACATCATCGAATGTGCGGCATTCAACCAAATCGTCTAGCGTAAGGGTGTACAAGCCTTTAATCTGTCTCGAGCTGCGAACGCCGACCGAAGGTCCGGATGATACGACGATCGCATGTTCAAATCCGACGATTTTATTTTTCAAAAATGTTTCCAGTTCTCTCACATGTCTTCTGCCTACGACTTCCGCTTCACTTAGACTCCATGGATCCGTACTGTCGTACCCCGAAATCCGAGAGGTGTTCACGATGACCTCGCCTGGATTATTCGTCTCGAAGAACAATAGATCATCGCGAACGCCAGTTAACTCCCCGCTTTCCATCGCTTTCTTCATCGCACTTACGAAGCCGCCGATGGACAGTCGATCTGCCGTCAGAATTCGCTCCCTGTCCTCTTCGGTCACAAGTCTTGGGAACTCCTCTGGGTGCGCTCGGATATATGCCTTCACACGGGCGATATCAACCCCCCGAACTTTCATATTCATCGTCATCGGTTGAGTTGCCCCGTCTGTCTCCCTGCCTTTATTGAACTCCACGCCAGCCCACGCCGAGAGGTCGGCGTCACCGGAAGCATCAACAAACACTTTACCGAAAATCTCGGTAATCCCCGCTTTATTGACCACCTTAAGGGATTGGATCTTACCGTCCGCTACTGCTGCTTCCGCGAGCATTGTATGGTACAACAATCGACCGCCAGCCTCTGTAAACATGACGTCCAGTTCATGTTTCATGCCTTCTGCGTCGAATGGCGTGACCGTATACGTATACCCCGTCGTATCCTCGATATGACCAGGTGATTTACCTCTCGCCTTCAGCCTGTCAATCAGTTCACCAGTAAGACCTTGTACCACTTGTGTGCTTCCTGAATGAAAAGTCATCATCGGTCCAACACCTGCAGCGGTTAACATCCCGCCAAGAAAGCCATACTGTTCGACAAGCAATGTCTTTGCTCCGCACCTTGCCGAAGCAATAGCCGCAACGGTGCCGGCAATGCCTCCGCCTACGACCACGACTTCAAAATGATTGGTTGTCATGCCTGAATCCCCCCTCTATATACACGCCTCTTATTTCAAACCTGTTGTTGCCACACCCTCGATGAATTTCTTTTGTGCGAAGAAAAACACGAGGAGCAGCGGAACTGTCGCCATGACAGAGGCCGCCATTAATAGATGCCAATCCGTACCTGCCATATCGGTGAAAAGCTTCATTGCAATCGGCAGAGTAAACAACCGATCCGAGCTTAAATAAATTAAAGGATCCAGAAAATCCTCCCAGCTGTTGAGGAATGTAAAGATCGCAAGCGTGGCAAAAGCTGGCGTCGCCATCGGTACCATGATGCGCCAAAACGTCTGCCACGGCGTACTGCCGTCGATTTCGGCAGCTTCGTCAAGTTCCTTCGGAATTGTAATGTAGAACTGGCGCAGCAAGAACACGCCGAAGATGCCGCCCGCACCGAGAATCGGCGGAATGATGAGCGGGAAATGATTGTTGACGAGTCCCAGCTTGGAAAACCAGATGAAATTCGGGATAATCGTGACTTCATTCGGAATCATCATCCCGCTGAGCAGAATGAGAAAAAACACATTTTTAAATGGATAATGAAGCTTCGCAAACGAAAATCCGGCCAGCGCACCGACGAGGCACGTACCGATCGTGACGAGGATCGCGATGTACACAGAATTCGCATAGTGCAGCAGAAAATGCGGCTGCGTCGTAAATACGTGTGAATAGTTCGACCACACGATGGGATTCGGAAACCATTGCGGCGGAAACAGAAAGATTTTGTTCTGGTCCTTTAGAGATGTCGTCAGCATCCACAGAAACGGGCCAATGATGATTAACGAGACAATAGTTAACAGCAGATAAGTAATGACGTTTCTTAGTAATCGCAATGCCTTATTGCTCATGATGTACCCACCTTTTTCTTAAATTCCACTGAATCATGGTGAGCAGCAGTACGAGAAAAAACAGAATAAATGCAACAGCCGAAGCATAGCCCAAGTCATACGTTTTGAATGCCAGCTTGTAGATATAATAGACAAGTACGTTCGTGCTGGTGCCAGGTCCTCCATCCGTCATGACGACGATTTGCGAGAACACTTTGAGCGATCCGATCAAGGTAATGACGAGAGTCAAAAATATGGACGGAGAAATCATCGGGATTGTAATTTTGGTAAACTGCTTCCACTTCGATGCACCGTCAATGGTTGCCGCTTCGTAATACATCTTCGGCACATCCTGCAGTGCAGCTAGGAAAATAACCATGTTCATCCCAACCTTTTTCAGCACGGAGACGAGGATAACGACCGGCATGACCAATGTTGTATTATACAGCCAAGCAGGACCTGTAACGCCGAAGATTTTCAATAATTGGTTCACAAGACCGGCATCCGTCGCGAATACATACTTCCATACAATGGCCCATACGATAATGGATGTGACCACCGGCGTGAATATCGCGGTACGAAACAAGCCCACGCCAGGGATTTTAGTCGAAAGTAAAAGGGCTAAAGCTAAAGACAGCGCGAGATTGAGTGGAATCAAACCTGCCGAGAAATACAGCGTATTTTTAATTGACGTCCAGAACATCGGGTCGTTGGTCAAAATGGTTCGATAATTGTCGCCACCAACGAAAGAGGTAGCGTGCAACAAGGAGTAATCTGTGAAACTGAGCCATAATGCACTAATGATAGGACCTGCCATGAAGATCAAGAAACCCAGCATCATAGGAGATATAAACAGATAACCGTAAATGGCGTTCCGGCGTTTAAGCCTGCTGTAGCTGCCTTTTCTAGTTTTGACGGCTATCCCAGTTGGTGTCTCTAAGGTCGTCGTTCGATAGGTTTTCAAAGTTGTCTCCACTCCTTTGTAGACGAGAGGCCAAGCAGTTTCCGCTTGGCCTCGTCATCTACCCAAATTCGGTTATTGCAGAACCGTCGTAACGTCCGCTTCCATTTTCTTCAGAATGTCTGGAATCGTACCGCTTTGTGTATAGATGGCATCAAAGTGCAGCTTCATCTTGTCATCGATTTTCTGGAAGTTGACGAAGCCTTGGCGAACTCTTGCGCTAGCCATTTGATCGAGTACGGCCGTTTTCGTACTTTCCGGAGAAGGACCTTGCTTCAAGAACGCATCGGAATTCAAGACCGATTTGCGGCTAGGCACGAAATATTGCGATGTCGTAACCATGTTCTCTTTATTGGACAAGAACTTCACAAATTCAATAGCTTCAGCCGTGTTCGCTCCACCTTTGGGCACCATGTACGCAGCATAACCGAGCGTCGTGCCTTGACCACCTTGTCCTTTCGGCATCGGGGCGATATCCCACTCAAAATCCTTGATCGCTTTCGCTTTGCCCATGTAGCTTAACAAGTCTTGCTGCATGGCGATTTTGCCGGATTCGAATGCCGTTTGATCCCCAGGCTTCGGATGCACTTTCGTTTTAAACATCGCATCGTTAAAATATTGCAGAGCTTGTTCCCCTTGCGGCGTATTTAATGCAAATTTTTTGCCATCTTTGCTGAAAAAATCAGATCCGAATGCCCACACAAGTGTCTGAAGCGATTCGATCCAGCTTACTCCCCAACCCGCAGGACGGATTAGGTTCATGCCATAGACTCCTTTATCTGGCTGCGTGAGTGCTTGCGCCGCTTTCAACATTTCAACGTACGTCCAGTTGCCTTCTTTGAACAGTTCATTCGGCGTTTTCAGGCCTTTCTCTTTGAACATCGTTTTGTTGTAGTACATCATGTTCGGTGGTGTGGAGAACGGTACGCCATACACTTTGTCATTCTTCGTTACGAGATCCATCGTAGATGGAATGAAATCTGCCGATTCGTAAGCGCTGTCCGATTTGATCGCAGATAGATCTTCGAGCTGGCCAGTCTCCATGAACTGTGGAATGCCGCGCTCCAGCATCCAGATGACGTCCGGAGCCGTTTTGGATGCCATCAAGACAGACATTTTTTGGATATAATCCGCACCTGGGATGATCATGATTTCCACGTTCACGTTCGGCTTCGTTTTCTTATAATTCGCAATTATATCTTCGTACATCTTCTTATGCGCGTCGCTGCCCCAAATGCTGAAGGTCAACTTCACGTCTTTCGCTGGCGCCTTCGTAGCAGCCGTTGTCCCTACCGGAGCGGAGGAAACGCTGGTTGTTGTATCTTTGGAACTGCTGCATCCCGCAACAACGGAACTGAGTAACAGTAAGGATGTGGTTACAAGCAAAGCTTTCTTCATCGTGTCGTTTCCCCTTTGTATTCACATATTTGATTAAGCGTTTACAAAACTTATTATAAAAGAAAGGCGCTATCCAAGATAACGCCACAAATTCCATATATGGTTCAAAATCGTAAGGTCATCTCTGGTCTCTATACTCCGTCGGCGTACACCCCGTCTGCTGTTTAAAGAGCGAGGCAAAGTACTTATGATTGGCAAAACCGCACATCATCGCCACTTCGGCCACCTTCAGCGTCGTTTCCTTCAGGAGCTTCCTTGCTTTCTCCATCCTGCGTTCCGTCACAAAATCGGACAAGTTCTGTCCCGTCGCTCGCTTGAACACTTCAGATAAATATTTCGGATGCAGATACACACGCTCTGCCAAGAACTGTAAAGAGATGTCCTGGCTTAGGTGTTGGCTCACCAACTCCTTCACACGGCGAATCATCAGTCGATCCTTATCCTCTGGCTGCCCAGTCCCCACGCTGTCGTCGCTGCCTGCTAGTTGCGAAGCCGCGTGCTTATCACTCATTTTCTGCAGAATTCCTGCAAGTTCAACCCGCTCAATCGGCTTCAGCAAATAGTCACAAACGCCATACCGCAGCGCTTCGCGCGCATACCCAAACTCGTCATAACCGGAGATAATGACAAACGGCGTATCGGGATGCGACTCTTTTGCCCGTTTGATCAACTCAATCCCGTTCATCTCACCCATCCGAATATCCGTTATCACAAGATCGACGCAATCCTGCGTCCGCAGCCATTCCAGCGCCTCACGACCATTGCTGGCTTCTGCAATATGAAGCTGGTAGGGGATTACATCCTCCACGATTTTCCGCAATCCCTGCCGAATTTTCATTTCATCTTCTACTAATAAAATGTTCATGTGCTACTCCTCCCATTGAAATGGTATACGAATACAGAACGTGGTCCCCTTCTGGGCGGTATCCAGCATCGACAAGCCATACGGCTCCCCATACAAAATGAACAGCCGCTGATGAATGTTCCGAAGCGCAAAACCCTTCGTTTTCTTCTCTGTCGTCATCTTCGATAACGGACGCTCCGGTCCGTAGAGACGCTGTTCGATCATTTCCCGCCGCTCCGGCGTAATACCGCGTCCATTATCAGACACATAGATGAAGAGGTCCTGCCCCTCTGCTTTCGTCGTAATAGCAATAGTGAAGGGGTCACTTCCCATCCCATGCTCAATCGCATTTTCAACCAGTGGCTGCAAAATCAGCTTCGGCACCATCGCAAACTCATGTGAGAAGTCCACATGAATTTCCGTGTGCAAGCCCTCCTCCAAGCGGAAGGTCTGGATGTTCAGATAATTTTGCACAAAGTTCAGCTCGTCCTTCAAATAGACGAACCTCTCCTGCTTATTTACCGTGTAGCGCAGCAGTTTCCCCAAACTCGTTATCACCTGTGAGAGATCATGATTGCGCTCTTTAACGGCCACCATATTAATTGACTCCAAGGTGTTATATAAGAAATGCGGATTGATTTGACTTTGGAGCGCATTCAATTCAGCATCCTTCTCCCTCAGCTTTAGCTCATAGACTTCTTTGATGGTGATATCCAACTGAGACACCATGTTATTAAAGCCTTCAGTCAAGAGTCCGATTTCATCGTTGGTATAGACCAGTGCCCGCTCTTGAAAATCACCATTTTGAACGCGGAGCATTTTCCGTTGGAGATAAAGAATCGGCTTTACAAGCCGATTCGATGTAAACACAGCTGCGATAAAAGCAAAAATAAGGGAAGCCCCAGAGATCCACAACGTGAAGCTGATGAGCTGCCTAGCATCCGCCAAGAGATCATTCTTTGGAATCGTGCTGACGATTGTCAAACCTCCGACAGGTGTCGTAGTAACTGTTTTCAGCATATTAGGTGTGTGCATATCCACAGTCTCCGCGTAAGAAGGACACGACAACTCCTCACTAAATGGATAAATACATTGAAAATTCTCATTAAACAGAAACAGCTTACTCATTTTGGACATTTTGACATTGGATAAAATTTTCTCGAAACCATTGGATGTCAAATCGATCTTGATATACCCAATGGTTTTGTTAGTCAACGGATTTTTCATCACCCGGGCAAACGCTAGTGCTTCTCTTGGCTTTTCCAGATAGTAGTTCCATTGCACCGGCGGCAAAATGACGAGCCCTCCGTCCTTCTGCTTCACTTGGTCCATCCAAGTCGAGCCGTCTGGAAACCAGTTGGGCGAAATGGTTTCCGTTAAATTACTAAATAACGTACCATCCAACGCAAAAATATAGACGCCTTCCAGCTCCATTCGGTCAAACACTAACGATGAGATGAGCTGATTCATTCTCAAACGCTCCTCAAAAGGCACGAAAGCGCTTCCTGTTTTCGTACTATGCGATTCCAGCGTACGAACAAAATTGGTATCGTAATAAATGGAAATCGTAATCCGCTCAATCTCGCGAATATATCGCTCCAAATTAATCGTGATTTGATCGGTCAACTGATCGGAGTAAGCCTTCGCATCCCGTTCTACATTTGAGGAATATTTCTGATAGGTCAAATAGCCGCTAAATAAAAATGGCAGTATGATCATTAAACAAAACAAGACAAGAAACTTCATTCTCAGCGATACGAAAGGCGGTTTATTTAGCTTCAAGTGGCGTCCCTACTTCCCCATACATACTGGCTAGTAGAAGAAGTATAACGTGCATGCCAGAAAATTTACAAGATGACAGACGTTTTTTTATATAATTAGCTGTGTGACGGAGGTGTCACTTCAGACATCTTACGATTTTGAACCATATATGGAATTTGTGGCATTATCCTGGGGAGTGGATTTCATTTATAATCAATTTTGTAAGCGCTTTATCAACTATACGAGGAGGTTGTATGATGTTTAAAAGGTTACCATTGAAAATACTTGCCGTTATGGTTATGGTGGTATGTGCTGTGACATTGCAGTTGGGATTGAATTTCCAGGTTGGCAAGGCTTCAGCAGAAATCGCCGGCTTTCCGCATCTTACTTTTAAAAAGATGCTTATCGACCCTGTCAATGACAATCTCACCTATAATCCCACGGGAGAACTCATTTCTCCAACCATTTTCAAAGCAGCGGATTATTTTACAAATCCTTTAGGCACCTACTATATGTATGTAGCGCCACATGATGCCCCAGGCGGAATAAGCCTTTATTACTCCAATAAACTAGATGGTCCGTGGACGGAATATGCCAATAACCCTGTCATTGCGAATAACTGGTCGCCACATTACAATGTGAGTCACGTGTCTTCGCCAAATGCGATATGGATGAGTGATGAGAATAAAATGTTCCTCTATTTTCATGGAGAAAACACGATAACCCGCTATGCTACAACGACGAATGGCATTAACTTTACTTATGGAGGGACTGCCATTACGACGGCAATGATTCCGAATGCGACGGAAACTTCCTATGCGAGGGTATTTGAGTACACGATTCCGAGGTTTAATAATAAGTATACGATGACGTTTATGGTAAATAACACATCAAATATAAGGAAATGTTATCTGGCCTATTCCAATGACGGCAAAACTTGGACGGTACAAACAACACCACTTGTTTCAGCGAATGCACAGGAAGGTACTAATATTGGCGGTGGAGAGTACTTGTATTGGAACGGTGGTCATTACCTTGTCTATAATGCGACTTCTGGGAATTCCCACATTACGGAAGTTGGTGCAAATTTCAATTTGGAAAATCATCTTGGCGTGTTCTACGATCCTTCCCCTACGGGTCCAGAGTCAAATAAGATCGGAGGCGTATCCTTCATAACGGTAGGTGGCGTATTGTATGCATTGGCCGATATTGGCGGCAGACTTGATGGTAAAATTGCTTATTATAAAAATAGTGATACGGAGGTTATCGTCGATAATTCTCAAGGCAGCCCCTTTACAAGCAAAACATCAGGAACTTGGACGACTACAACCGGAAGTGCTGGCTATTATGGAAGTAATTATGAGCATGATGGCAATACCAACAAAGGGAATGCGGGATTCAGATGGATACCCAATCTTCCTGTCGCCGAAAACTATAATGTGTATGTCAGATTTACATCCCACGCCAATCGAGCAACAAATGCCAAATATACCGTATTCTATGATGGGGGTTCAACCACCTACACGGTCAATCAGACGATCAATGGGGGAACATGGGTTTATCTAGGACAACATCCTTTTAAAGCTGGCCAGAACAGCGCGAACGGATCAGTAAAATTAGAGAATGCGGGTACCGATGGCTATGTAGCGGCTGATGCTGTTAGATTTGTGAAATAGTAAAGCGAGTTTTACCCTAAATCCCTTACTTTTCGAAGTAGGGGATTTATTTTTATTGTAAATCTCTATAGGTAACACGAACTATAATCACGAAAATGCTTTTATTGTAATAGGAGGAGACAATGAGCCCGACTCTATTTGATTTTCTAGCTTTCATCCACGAATAAATTACAGTGGTCAATTAGTTCAAAGGATACAGATGAGGCTTATGAAAAGTGATTCTACATACGGTTGTTCAGCCCATAATTACTGCTTAGAAGGCAAAAGTACCTATTGTTCATTCCTAATTTGATCTTATATAATCGCTCTGATTGCATTTCCAATAGTTTCATGTTGACTATTGAGGAATTTTGTCAGTTATTAATCAGGATTATGAGGGAGGATAACCAGGAATGAACGTACTTTCAAAAGTAACACCAAGAAATGTATTAAAAGTCACCGCAATGTCTCTTGCTTTATCTGTGCTTTTGAGTTCTTATAACTTATCACCTGTCTCACAGGCTACTTCTGCTTCTCCCCAAAGCAGCGCAATTAACGCGCAACAGCTGTTGGATGCGCCAAAGCTGATTGCTGATAACACGAGGAATACGGTTCGTCGCACTGTCGATATTACGTTTACAGATGATTTGGAATGGCGAAATGCGATCACTGCTGTAAAGTTAAATGGGTATGATTTAAGTAAAACCTCTCTTATCACAGTAGCACCAGGTAAGATCACATTCGACAGTGCTCTTTTCCAAGGTGAAGGTTTGAATTCCATTCGTATTGAAGCAACCGGTTATTCAAATGCAGATATTACACAGGTCATTGAATCGAATTATGAAGTAAACCTTGCCTTAAATAAACCTACAGTTACCTCAGATAACGCGAAACAAGCCGGCAAATATGCGGTAGATGGAAATAACCAAACAAGATGGGAATCCGAATTCGCTGACTCGCAATTTATTACAGTCGATCTAGGCGCTGTTTATGATGTTTGCCGCGTAGTCTTAAATTGGGAAAACGCAGCCGGCAAAAATTATGATATTCAACTATCCGTGGATGGTTCAAATTGGACGACCGTTTATACAACCAATCAAGGAGAGTCTAACCACACCGATGTTGTGTACTTCACCCCGGATAAAGCAAGATATGTGAAAATGAACGGTCATACACGCACAACGGACTACGGGTTCTCTCTTTGGGAATTTGAAGTGAACGGTCTCCCTGGAGATGTATCGCCAATTGCCCCAGCACCTATATTACGTGCAGATGCAACAGATAATACGCTCGGTCAACCGGTTGATATCACGTTTGCTGACAATTTAGAGTGGAGAAATGCGATCAGCGAAGTAAAAGTCAACGGCGCAGTTATTAACCCTTCTCAATACACAATGACGTCTGGCAAAATGATCTTAAACAGTTCTTGTTTTACAGAATCACAACCCTATTGGATATCTGTTCAGGCAGAGGGATTTAATGAATCGTTAGTTTATCAAACGATCCTGCCTAAGAACGACACAGGATTGCCTACGAATCCACCAACCACTCCTCCGACATACCCACCAGCAACGCCTGGTAGCAATGTCGCGTTAGGTAAGCCAACTGTATCGTCGCCTAATTATCACCGTTCTAGCGAGGACGCCGTGGACGGCAGATTTGATCGCCGCTGGGAATCCGATTTTAACGATAACCAATGGATGAGCGTTGATCTTGGAACGCCAACTATGATTAATCGTGTGGCTTTGAATTGGGAGAATGCCTACGGTAAAGCTTACACAATTGATGTATCTACAGATGGAAATAACTGGAACACTGTTTATGCTACTGACAATGGAAATGGTGAAATTGACGACATATCTTTCTCCCCTGTTAAAGCAAGATATGTGAAAATGCATGGAATTAAACGTGGCACACCTTACGGCTTCTCGTTGTGGGAATTCGAAGTATATGCGGGTACAGCAGATTTGATCGAAGGTCCTGTATTGATAGCTAACACGACTGCCACAATTGGAAATCCAGTAACATATACTTTCGCTGATGACACAGCATGGAGATATGCAATCAACTCAGTTGAATTGAATGGCGTAGCAGTGAGCCCTTCACAATATCGTTTGGAAGCAGGTAAAATCACTTTAAATGCCTCCTTATTCATCGACCCTAAAGCGTATCAACTAACGGTTGGAGCAACTGGCTACACAAATAACTCTGTTGTACAAACGATTACTCTAGGATCGTCCTACAATTTGGCCCTGAACAAACCAACAACAACTTCTAACGAGCCGCTTAAGAGTAGCGATTACGCAGTTGATGGCGACAAAAGCACACGTTGGGAGTCACCTTTCAGTGATCCACAATGGATTAGCGTCGATCTTGGTGAATCCTCTAAGATCAACCGTATTGTCCTGAATTGGGAAAACGCTGCGGCTAAATCTTACCGTGTAGAAGTTTCTATAGACGGTAAAACTTGGACGACAGTTTACACTACAACAAGTGGTCACGAAGGCACCAATAACCTAATTATTAACCAAACTGAAGCGCGCTACGTTAAAGTAACAGGGACAGAGCGTACCACGCAATACGGCTACTCCTTATTCGAACTGGGTGTATATTAATCTCTAGAGTAGACAAGCTGAAAGTCTAGGACTGGGAAACCTATTATTAGGTGCTCCCGGTCCTTTTTAAACACGCCTACTGCTCACTGCGCATTTTATCGGTGACTTCCAGGTAGAGAACTTGGAGAAATTTTTTAACATTAACCTTCCCCTTCTCCGGCTTGCAATTCTCATCGATTTCTTTCATTTTCAAACGCACATCCTGGAATTCAAAATAAAGAGGTGCATAGTGCTCAAACTTGGGGTTGCCGTAATCCGTCAAGCCGATGCTCGCTATATGGGTTAATGCAGTCATGATCGTTCGACGAATTCGCTGTTCCACAGCTTTGCCCTCTTTCTCAACATCCGCTTCATTAACCTTGTGGCAGCGGGCCACCGTTTCATAGAGCTCCTTCAGCGGTGGGATTCCCTCCCCTTTATGATGACGAACAAGATGCTCCATAATGTCCATCACGTCGCGACTTCCACTATCGCCTACTATCCCAATATCCATGAGAATCGGCTGTAGGATTTCACGGACACCTCGTTTTTTACGCGTACTTTCCGAACCGGTGTGCAATAGACTTAGTTTGGTTAAAGACTCCTGAATTTCCTGTAGGGATCGGCTAATCTTCCACTGCTCATGAACCTTGGATAGCACTGCTTCGACTTCAATCTTATTGATCGGCTTTTGAATATAGAATTCAACACCAGCTTGATAAGCCTTACCGATCATTTCTTTATTTTCAATTTGCGAAATCATCACGTACTTCCCTTGATAACCTTGCTCCTTCAAGCGAATAATGGTCTCAATTCCATCTTGATCCGGCATAAGTAAATCTATCACTACGACATCCGGCGTCGTTTCCAGAAGAATCTTTTCTCCTTCGCTACCGCTATCTGCTGTCCCTACGACTTCGCCTAGACCACCATTTTCAATGATCCTTTGCAGCATCAGTCTGCTTACTGCATCATCATCTACGATTCCGAATGACAGCATCATCTCTATGCTCCTTTTTTCAACGTATTGGTCAATAAGGTAATTACGAATGAGGTCTGAGAGCCCGGCTCGTTAGAGCGCAGAAGAATATCCCCACCTAGCGAATGTACAATATCTCGAACGTGTGAGAGGCCAATCCCTGTCGCAGCAAAGCCTTCCTGATTGAATTTCGTTGTGAATCCTGGAGCAAATATCATCTCCTTATCCTGCTCCGAAATGCCAACACCTGTGTCGGATACGGTCAAGATGGTCTTAAAACCCTGCTCATATGCCCCTACACGGATTGATCCTTGATCTTCAATGGCTTCCACAGCATTCGATACGAGATTATTGAGTACGGTTAATAGGGGGATATATTGATCCGAGTGGTAGTCCGTTTGAATGTCACTTGTAAATTGAATCTTTTTGCCAATCATCGTACTGTATCCAAGGTTGGACTTGATGGCGAATTCCACAACTTCAGCCAGTCTCATTTCGGCAGCAAAATCCCGATCAAACAGCTTCAACAAACCAGCGAGAATGCGTTGAGAGTCCTTCTTTACTTCATGTATTTGCTGGGTAATTCCTAAAATGGTCCGAGCATAGCTCTTTAACCCCGTCCCATTGACTTTTTCATATAAATTATGGCTCTTCGCCGTTATTTGCTCTATGGTTTCCATGGACTTGCGTAAGTAAAATACCTCGCCATACAAACCGCTATTCGTATTTAGCATTTGCTCAATACGCTTTTGTTGCTCAATATGCAAGACTCGCATTTGATTAATGGTTACACTGCTGTAAATGCCGACCACAAAGTAACTTCGTACGACAGCGGTCACGGTAATAAACACGAATTGCTGGGAAAACAGGTAAGGTGAATGGAAAATGAAGCTGCGCGCCAGTAATTCCAGCTCATTTGACATGAGGTCAATAACAGATAAAAACAATCCTAATATAAAGGGGTGGAAGCGATCCCACTTGTGCTTAATCACGCTCATGGCAATCGCATAGGCTATATAATAAAACGTGGCTGACAAATGCATTTGTGCACTCGTGATGAAAGATAAGGCGCCATGCGAAGTAATACCATCCTCTACCATTCGAAATAGCAGAACAGTGATGCCCGTAATGATACCTGTATACACATAAGGTAAATGCCTCATTAATAACAAGCAGAGAAGAAAGGCGCTGCTGCCAAGTCCGATGCGAAACACTTCACCACTGAAAGGTGTTATTTTAAACTCCCCGGCAATTGCTGTTACAATCGCGATGAGAATCATCTGTAGCCCTTCGTTTTTCAATCGTCCCAGGCGCTCACCCCCTCGATATTCTCTTATATCATTCTTGATTCCATCCTGCGTGCTGCTAACGATAGCGCATAATTCACAGTAAAATACAGAAGCGCCACTACTAATAAAATGGGCATGGTGTAATTATAGTTCTGCCCAATTACTATTTTCGCATGATGCATCAATTCAGGCAAGGAAATAACAATTGCTAGAGAAGTATCTTTCAACAGGGAAATAAATTGACTCACCAGTGGTGGCACCATACGGCGCAGCCCCTGTGGAAGGACGATATGCCAGAGTGTTTGCACAGAACCTAGTCCTGAAGAACGTGCCGCTTCAATCTGTCCTTTATCGATGGAATTTAGGCCGCTTCTTACAATTTCTGCGATCATAGCCCCTTCAAATATCGTTAAAGCAAAAATAGTTGCATTCATAGCTCCAAACTTGATGCCAATGTCCGGTAAGGCGAATCGCGCGAAAAATATGATTAACAATAAGGGTAAATTGCGAATGAGCTCGACTACGATGGCTAGAATTGGGGACACAACCATCAGCTTTGTATACCGAATTGTGCCGACGACAACACCCACGATAAAGCTCAAAACAATAGAAATAGCAGCGACTTTAAGCGTCATGTAGAAGCCTTCAAATACAAATCTTATATTATCTACTGAAAAAGCATGCATAATATCCATTCGTTCATCCCCTCTTAAAGTCAGTCCGTACGTGCTAATTTACGTTCCAGAAGCAATGCCATGTAACTTAAAGGCAGTGTCAGTACCAGATACAGCACAGCAACAAAGATATAGGTATCGAACGTAGCAAAGGTCTCACTTGCAACCTGATCGCCGAAATACATGAGATCGAAGCCTGCGAATACGCCTAGTACGGACGAGTTCTTAACGAGGTTTATGAATTGGTTGCTGAGCGGAGGGATCACAATTTTGATTGCTTGCGGAAGGACAATATGCCACATCGTTTGAAGATACGTTAGTCCCGAGGATTGTGCAGCCTCAGACTGGCCTTTAGGCACCGACATAATACCAGCACGGATTGCTTCCGCGATAAAAGATGCCGTATATACCGTAAGACCTAAAGTTCCACATACGAACCCGCTTAGGGTAATGCCCATAGAAGGCAGCCCATAGAAGAATACAAAAACAACAAGCAAGAGCGGAATATTTCGAATGAACTCCACATAGGCCGTACCTAACCATTGCAGTATTTTCACCGATCCGATACGAAAAATGGCAATGATCGTGCCTAGCACAAAGCTGCCAATTAATGCAATAACGCTGGCAATGATCGTGTTCAAGAAGCCCTTCATATAGAGGTCAAAATAGTTCGTAAAAATTGAGAAATCCAACATGCGCTCCCCCCTCATAGACAGAAAATGGGCAGCGGCAGCCACCCATCTATCCTCTTATTCCTGTTATTTAGATGGTGCTTTGCCAATCCATTTTTCGTATATTTTCGCGTATTGACCGCTTGACTCCAGCTTCTTCAGTCCGTCATTCACTGCGGCTTGAAGCGTTGTTTCACCTTTTTTCATCGCGATACCATAAGGTTCATCAGTAAAAGGTTCACCGACGACTTCGAAGTTCTTATCCTGCTCCATCATGCCATAGAGGATGGCGTTATCCGTGGTCAACGTATCGCCTTGACCTGCTTTCAGCGCGCTAAATGCATCTTGATAATTATCAAACTCGAGTATGGTGGCATCTGGCGATTTCGCTTTTATATTGGCAACGGATGTGGCGCCTTTTACAGCCAGTACCTTCGTTCCTTTTTTAACATCCGCAACACTCTTTATAGGGCTGCCCTTTTTGACGAGCAAGGACTGTCCCGCCTTAAAATACACCTGAGAAAATTCAACTTGCTTCATACGCTCTTCGGTAATCGTCATCGTGGCAACAATCATGTCAATTTCTTTGTTATCGAGCATCGGAATCCGTGTCTTAGACGTTACTTCTTTGAACTCAATTTTCTTCTCATCACCGAGAATTTCTTTGGCTAGTGCCTTGGCGATATCAATGTCGAAACCTTCAACTTCGCCTCCTGTTGGATTTTTCAATCCGAACAGCTTCGTATCATATTTCACACCCACGACAACTTTCCCTCTACTTTTGATTTCATCCAAAACCGTTGTCCCACCTGCTGGCTTCGTAGTGCTTGGAACTGTACTTGCTGCTGGAGTGCTCGATTCGCCCCCTGATATACTTGTTGTAGAGGCACACCCTGTCAATGCGAATAGGGTTACCAACATCAACATGAAATTCCACTTTTTTGACATCATGGTTTCGTTCATCTCCTTATTTAATGGTTAAGTACGCGATTCAAAAATAGTTTTGCTCTTTCTTCACGCGGGTTAACGAAAAATTCATCTGGAGGTGATTCTTCGACAATCTGACCTTTATCCATAAATACAACGCGATCGGCTACTTCTCGGGCAAAGCCCATCTCGTGTGTGACCACAACCATTGTCATTCCTTCATCGGCTAGCGTTTTCATCACATCCAAAACTTCACCAACCATTTCTGGATCCAAAGCTGAAGTCGGCTCATCGAACAACATGATCTTCGGTTTCATCGCAAGCCCCCTAGCAATGGCGACACGCTGCTGCTGCCCACCAGACAACTGCGAAGGAAAGCTGTGCGCCTTGTCCTGAATACCTACCTTATCCAGATAGTACATCGCGACCTCTTCGGCTTCTTTCTTATCCATACCGCGTACCTTCAGCGGCGCCAGCGTAATGTTATCGATCACTTTCTTATGCGGATATAAATTGAAATGCTGGAATACCATGCCGATATCCCGACGCAGCTTGTTCATATCCATCTTCTTGTCGCTGACCTTGTATTCATTCACGACAAGTTCTCCACTTGTGATGGTCTCTAGACGATTAATGCATCTTAGCAGTGTACTCTTGCCTGAACCGGATGGACCTACAATGACAACAACTTCGCCCTGCTGAATCTGAAGATTAATTCCTTTGAGAACATGAAAATCGCCGTAATGCTTCTCGACTTGACGAAATGAGATCAATGGAACCCCCCCTTCGAGCAATCTCTGTGAATGTAATCTTTTTGTTATGTAAACTGACATGTATGTACTTAAATAATAAGGTGAACCTATAGAATCTTATGTAATCCGACATTTGCTATTAAAAAAAGGCCGTGGGACCTTGTTTCCGTACGCAAAAAACCCTAGGCTTGTGCCTAGGGTTCAAGGTTAACGACTACTTATATATTTTTACATTATCCACATTTGTACTACCAGTGTTCGCATCTGCTGCATAGAATTCTATTTTGCTAATATCGGTAACAGCGCTTCTAAGTGCAACCTGACTAAGCTTCTGAACACCATTGATATACAAATCAAATTTATCTGTATCTGTATTTATGACTAATTTTAGCGCATACCACGTACCTGCTGTAAAGGTTTGTACCGTTTGCCATGTTCCATTGATGTTGACCTTGATATTGCCATTATCAAATGCTAGCGTTTCTGCCGCAGTTCCATTACTACTATAGATATAAGGCAAGCTCCACCAATTTGTGGTTGCATCTCTTCTGACTCTTGCTTCTACGGAAACCGTACCACTTGCTGGACCAAACGTCTTATACATAGACGTCCTTTTTCCTAGTGTAGTGTCCGATTTACTTATCTCTACACTCTTATCCGAAGCATCTGGCACATTCTGTACAGAGACCGTACCTACCGTTGTGTCTAAGACCCATCCCGAAGGCGGATTACCTGTGGTCGTGCTGTTAAAGTCATCATCGATATAGGAAGTAGTAACTTTATCAAGTTTAAAATAGTCGACAGCTGTCGCATAATTTGTAGAAGCTGCATTCTTATCCGTTACAGTAAACCTAAAGCTATGCATGCCAGCACTTAACGTCATTGTACCCATGTCAACCTCTTGATAGGACGTTGTAGAGCCATAAGCATCAATAAGTGAACCTTTGGGGATGCTATCAATCGTTAATTTGGTAATAGCTCGATTAGGACCCTTTTTAACGCCAATCTTAATATTATAGGTTCCCGCAGTGGCGACGTTCACGTTATTATATTGAATATATTCATTTACTGCTTGTAAATCAGCACTACTCCAGTGGTCATTACTTGGACCAGCAAGCTCGGAGATTAGCGTTAATGAACGTCCCGCCGTGATCTCAGCTCCACCGTTAAAGTTTTCTGTTTCATAGATCAGATCACCATCCGAAGAAATTGTACCATGAACTCTAATAATGGCCATGGAATAGGCTGGAGATGAATAATTGAGGAGATTTCCACTTACGCTCGTCGTGGTTGTTCCTGTATCAACTTCATTTAAATCTGTACTGAGCCCATAGTCAAGCCCATTAAGGTATCGACTATCTCTGGCATCCTTATTTCCTGCAGTTTTTGGTTTTAAGAAAGTCACATTTGCTGTAGGGGAAATTGTTGTCATGCCATTAATAGCAACTGTACTGTTGATAATATTGGCGCTATTATTAATAAGCTTTAGAATGACGTCACCGGTTTCGGTATCTTTGCCCGCTACCACCACAAGATTGGCATCTCCTGTTTGTCTGAAATTCACATTATAGTCAGCCAAATTTTCTGCCCACATCTTCTCTTCATGGTAATAATTCGTTTTAAACACATTCGCATTATCAAAATCTAACACTTTTCTTAAAAGTGTAAAGGCGGACATGTTTAAAATATCCCCATTTTTCTCGAATACGGCTTTATTCTTAGCTGCATCAAGCGCATCGATGATTTTTCCATCCCTGATATTGGAGCCATATTCCCCTATCATGACCTGTGGTTTGGAACGATCATAACTATTAATAAACTCGATCCATCCAAGACTACCTTGATTAAAATAATAGTGGTCATCCACGCCCCACGCACCTAAATTCGTGCTAAAGTTATAGAGGGAGTGGGAGTCACTTGCAGTTACAATCAATTTGAGTGCAGGATATGCAGCGTGAACAGCATTATATATTTTGGTAATATCTGCTCTTGCATTGGTGCTGTCATGCTCCTCATTTCCAAGGCCCAAGTACTGAATGTTAAATGGTGCTGGATGTCCCATAGCGGCACGTTTGGCCCCCCATGTGGAAGTAGCACTCCCATTGGCAAACTCTACGAAGTCCAGTGTATCTTGTGTAAGTTGCGCCATTTCCGGACTATTAGGGTCTAGAGCACCGGCAAGGTGTGTGACGCCAACAGGAAGGACGGGTACCGCAACTATTCCCATATCTTCACTTAACTGCAGCCACTCATACATGCCCATACCATTGGATATATGGTCTGTCGTCTCATACATATTCCATTGTGAGTTGTTATACTCCTTACGCCCTTCAATAGGACCTACTTGATCCTTCCAATTATATTGGTAATCAGCACTATGGATGATGCACCCACCTGGAAAGCGCATAAAACCAAGATGCATGTCCTCAAGAGCAGTTCCCATGTCTAATCTAACGCCATTTGGACGATTTTTATAGGTTACACTAGGAAATACCGAAATAAAATCCAGATAGACATCGCCCGTTCCTTTCGCCAATACGACCAATTTGGCATTTGGATCCGTGGCATTAACCGTAATGCTGCCTGTATATTTAACCCAATCCGTCGTTATTGCATTTATGGTAGCTGTACCATAATCTGCACCTGATTGATTAGCGTATCCTATCGTTATGGATGAGTTAAAATTGGATCCTCTTTTGGCATAAAGTGAATAATTATAGGTAGCTCCAGAAGTTACACTAGTTCCATACCACCCGGCATTAGATAAACCGACGCCATTACCTGCGGCAGTAATATTAAAATGCGCATAATGCGTATTCACAAAGTTCAGAGGACTGGCGTTTTCCACGGTAATGGTTCCTGCTCCGCCATCACGGTAAAGCTGTGTCCAGCCTGCTAAAGGATGATTATAGGTGCCACCGTCACCGGAATTAAATTCAAATGAACGGTTGAAAACCTTTTCTGCGTAAAGCCCCCCGTCAACTGCATTATGAAGATCTTCCGTGAATCCACCGATCAACTGCTGCGAGACTTTGTTCCCCGTAACATTCGCATTTACCTCAACACTTGCTGTTGTTGTGGCCGCGTACGCAGGTTGGCTTAGTCCTGTTACCCCGATACCAATTACACTAAGCATCATTGAAACCATTAAGATTATTGCAATATAATTTCTGCCCCCCGTTTTTCCATGCCTACTATATCCAATCATCCTATGACCTTCCTTTCCCACATTTATTTTGTATGAACAATATGTCCTCCAATCAGTTCCATCTCTTTTCTAGTTCTTTTAATTCCTTTATTTCATATAAGCCGTTGAATAAACAACGGCTTATACGGAACACTTATTTCCTCATTATTTATGCGTTTTATTGTACCAATCTGTTGCTTCTTTGATCGCCTGGTCTCCCCCGCGTTTCTTCCAATCCTCAACGAATTTATCGAAGGAATCGATAGGATCCTTACCTGTAATGATTTTGGCTGCTGTTTCTAACCACAAGCCATCTCTTCCAAGTTCAGGACGCGTTTGCAGAGTTGGTAATGAAGGCATGCCTAGAGAATCATTTTTACGACCTTCTTTGGAAGCAACATCTATGGCTTTAAGCACTAAATCCCCAGCAGGACGATTTTTCATAAACTCTGTATCCGACAAGTGAAGAGGACCTACCAGGCGCAACCAACTCAGATGCATTTCTTCACGGTAAATGTCTTCCTGCTTCGCTGGATAGTTGTACTTCATTTTGCCGCCATCCATTGTATAGTCTTTGCCTTCAAGTCCATAAGTAAGGAACTTCTGGGCTTCGTCACTATAGAACCAATCCAAAAACTTGATAATATTTTCTGGATTCTTCGTCGTTTTAGGAATAACCCAAACGTTATTTCCTACGGTCGATCCAATACTATGACCGCCTTTGCCGTCTGGACCGACAGGGGCTGGAATGATCTCAAGTTGAGCGCTAGTCGATCCTGCCTTGATCTCACTTGACCACTTGTCAGCAAGACGCGGAGCATGTATCCATAAACCTCCAATACCTTGTGCTTTGATTTTAGCATCCCAAACGGCCCCTTTTTGTACAAACACCTCATTATCTAAAAGCTTTTCTTCATACAGCTTCCGATAAGATGCAAGTGCCTGCTTCATCTGTGGACGAATGAGATTAGGAATTAATTGACCATTCTCTAGCTTCCAATCGGCAGGAATCGCGTCATAGGCTCCAAAGAACGCTTCCGTAAACGCTAGCTTTTCACGCCCAGTGAAAGGAATTTCATCCTTTTTACCATTACCGTTAGGATCCTTATCACGGAATGCCCGCAGCATATCCAAGTATTCGTCGATCGTTTTTGGTGCCTTTAATCCCACTTTATCCAACCAATCCTTGCGAACCATCATGACAAGGCCGTTTGGCGTCGCGTTGACAGAAGGGATCCCGTAGATTTTCCCATCTTTACTAACACTTGCGAAATCCCAAGCTTCTTTGGAAATATTTTTTTTCAGGTTTGGACCATATTTGTCGATCAGGTCGTTAAGCGGAATAATGACTCCTGTATCTACAGCGGGTGCTACTTCCGGTCTATTAATCCCGTGGGTTTGCAAGAGATCTGGCAAATCTCCGCTCGCAAAAAGCAACGTTAACTTCTGATCAAATTCAGCGTGTGGAATAAGATCGAATGTGACATCTGTTTTGGAAATTTCACGAAGCTTCTTCGTATATTCATCCTCGTTGATGTTCGGAGATCCCTGGATGTACTGCAAGCCTTCGGTACCAATGCCTACTTTAAACTTCGCTGGTACACTCGCACTCTTTGTTGGTGCACTTGTACTCTTCGTCGTACTTTGTGTCGATGTTGCACTGTCGTTAGAAGAGCAGCCCACAAGAGTACCTGCAACCGTTACGGCTAGTGCTGCTGTTGTCCATTTTTTGTTCATTTGACCTTCTCCTTTTAGTTGTATTTTTGTCGTTGTTTCTATGATTAACCTTTCACCGAACCAAGCATTGCACCTTTTATAAAATGCTTCTGGACGAAAGGGTAGACAAACAAGATAGGTAGTGTGGCTACAATAATGGTAGCCATTTTGATGCCCTCCGCTGATTGCAAGGTTAAGCTAACGCTTTGGGTGACGCCTTGCGTATCGCCCTCAACTAATAACTGCCTTAATTTCACTTGCAAGGGGTAAAGCCCGGGGTCCCGGATGTACATGATGGCATTAAAGTAACCATTCCAGTGCCCGACTGCGTAAAATAACCCAACCGTGCTTAGGGAAGACATGGATAAAGGTAACACAACACTCCACCAAGTCCGATATTCGCCGGCTCCATCGATTTTGGCAGCATCCACCAAACTCTCGGGAATTTGGCGAAAAAACGAAACCATGATGATCAGATTAAACGCACTGATCGCCCCCGGGATAATGAGTGCCCATAGCGAATTGAGCATGCCTAATGATTTTACCAGCAGATATCCCGGTATAATAGGTACTTGAAAAATCATTGTAAAAACAACAAGAAGTAAGATGAAGGAGCGACCTTTCAGCTCATTTTTGGCTAAGCCGTACGCCATTAACGAAGTTAAGAACAAATTGAAGGCGGTGCCCCCTACCGTCAGTAACGTCGTAACGCCGAAGGATTTCCAAATCGCCATATTTTTAAGAACCCCAATATAGTTAATCCATGTAAAATCTACAGGCAATATAGAGACCTTTCCTTGAGAAAGCGCAGTTCCTGAGCTTAAGGATCCAGCCACGATATGTAGAAATGGCAGAAGCATGGCACAGCTTGTTAGGATGAGTATCGTATAGTTAAGGAAAGCGAATACTTCTCGCGAGAAAGTTGGTTTTTTTGTCATTGAAGAGCCTCCTTGCTTTAATAAATCGAATTGCCGGTTGTTTTTTTACTAAGCTGATTCGCTCCTACGACTAAAATGAGACCTATGACGGATTTGAACAGCCCGATTGCCGTTGTATAGCTATATTGGCCACCAAGTAAGCCGATACGATAAATATAAGTATCAATGATCTCGCCTGTAGAAGTGACGAGTGGATTCATCAGCATGTACACCTGCTCAAAGCCGAGATCGAGAATGTTACCAATTCTAAGCAAGAGCAGCACCATGATCGTAGGCAATAGTGACGGTAGGGTAATACTGAACACTTGCACCCACTTACTCGCGCCATCCACCTCGGCAGATTCATATAACTCTGGGTTAATGCCTGCTAGTGCGGCCAGATAAATAATTGTGCCCCAGCCTACTTCTTTCCATATCCCCGAGGTCACGACAATTGTGCGAAAATAGTTAGGCTCTTGCATGAAGAAGATCGGTTCCCTGCCCATCATGTGAAGCACATCGTTCAGCATCCCTGAGCTCGGTGATAGGAAGTTAATGACAAGCCCACCGACAATGACCCATGATAAGAAGTGCGGCAAGTACAGCACGGTTTGTATAATTTTTTTGAAAAACATCTTTCTTACTTCATTCATGAGAAGCGCCAGAATGATCGGAGCCGGAAATCCGATGACAAGCTGATAGATACTGATTAAGAAGGTATTCTTCATCACCCTCAGAAACTCCGGATACGTAAACAAGTTAATAAAATGTTTCATTCCGACGAATTTGCTGTCCAAAATCCCAGTGAACACGCTATAATCCTGAAAGGCAATGACGATGCCTGCCAAAGGTACGTATTTGAATAAAATAAAGAAAATCAATCCAGGAAGTACCATCGTATAGATCTGCCAATATTTAACGACATACAGCTTGGGTTTTACTGACGGCCGTGCCGTTAGCCCAGCTGCGTCCGCCGCAATTCTCTCTTTACTGACATTCATTGCTGCATTTCTCCTCTCCGTGATCCTGTGTTAGCCTATCTGTAGGCTTTTTATTTGGCCTTAGTTGCAACTTTATTGTATACGGTTACAAGGTGATTAGACCATGTGATCTCTTGCGAAAGTTGTGTTTTTATATTCTAAATGATTGCGTTTTCAAATGAAAAGGACCATTCAGTTAAGAACGGTCCCTTAGGGTTCGGTTAGTTAACCCATTAGCTAGGAGCTAATCTCTCTTTTTTTATATTCATTAGGTGACAAGCCAACATATTTCTTGAATGTTTTCGCAAAATGCGGATAATCCTCGTAACCAACTGCCTGAGCTGCCTCTGAGGTTTTTATGCCTGGCGCCTTCAGCAACTCCTTCACTTTCTCCATACGCAGCTTTATAACGTAATCGGTGAAGCTTAGCCCTAGTTCATCTTTAAAACAACGGCTGAAATAAGACAGTGACATCCCTGACTTCTCCGCAGCTTTCTGCAAGGAGATATCCTCATTGGCATAATTCTGAACTATAAATTCGATCGCCTTCGCAATCGATTGACGCTGCCCCCAATTTCTAGAGGCTCTAATCTGATCCGCCAAAGCTTGCAGGCAGCTTCTTGCTTGAGCGAGCCATCCCTCCAGCGGCATGTCACTGCCCCCTGTCAGAAAGGGCTTGTTCAACTCGGACATTCCGCCCCCTGAGCGATGCTGAAGTTCCGCCTCGACCATGGTCAGCAGATCCTCCGTACAACTTCGAGCGACCTCATTGGAAGCACCTTCTTCCCTAAGCTTGTGAACCATATCGCCCATAAGCCGCAGTGCCTCTTCTTCGTTTAACCCCCATAGTTGCTCTGATACGGCTTCACTTCGCGCTTTGGATTGCTTTACCCATTGGCTTCTGCCTGTGGCTAATTTATATTTTTCCTTGAATTTGCCGTCAATGCGTGCAAGCAGTTCGTACAGTTGCTCCTCTTTAAGTGGCTTGAGCAAGTAATCGGCAACATCTTGCCGTAGCGCCTGCTGCGCATAAGCAAAGTCATCATATCCAGAAATGATAATGGTATCCATATCCCATTTCCTGCTGCGTACCTCTCGAATCAGCTCCAGCCCATCCATAACGGGCATCGAGATATCGGTAATCAGCAGATCAGGACGCAGCTTCTCACATAGTGCTAACGCTTCCATGCCATCTTCCGCTTCACCAATGACTTCAAAGCCATAGGGGCTTTCGGCGATTAGCTTCGTTAAACTGCGTTTAATCATAATCTCATCGTCTACAATGAGCACCTTATACATGTTCGGACCTCCTTATTTGTCATCAGTCGTGTATTTAAGCATCAGTTCTATGATGGTTCCCGTCTCATCCGATTTGGCAATGTAAAGACCGCAAGGCGATCCAAAAGAGAGGCGAATTCTTTGATGCACATTCCAAAGTCCGATCGACTCAGAGGTGCCATCTGTAAGTACGTAAGAATCTTTATGAGAATTAATCTCAATGCTAGTAAACGCTTGATTATACTCATTTTTCAGATTATTGTCCATCCCTCTTCCCTCATCTACAATCCGAAGCAAGTAGCCATCCTCTGAATGTTCTCCTGTAATGCCAATGTACGTAGGCTTGATTCGATGACGTTCATAACCATGCTTAAAGGCATTCTCCACAAGGGGTTGAATCATGAGGCGAAGCGCTAATACGCTGTGGATATCCTCATCATGCAGCTTTAGTTCTACGCGAAGTGATTTAAATCTTTCCTGCTGAATTTCAAGGTAGGTGCTAATATAACGAAGCTCCTCCTTCAACGTCACCGATTGCTGCGGATGACCGATACTATAGCGGAAAATATCGGCTAAGGAAGTGGCCATTCGACTAATGGGTTTAACACCCTCAATAATGGCATACGAATTTATAATTTCTAACGTGTTGTATAGAAAATGGGGATTGATCTGCGATTGCATGACGAGAAGTGCCGATTCTCTTTGCCGGAGTTCCATCTCAATCTCTTTTTGCCTAGAATACTGAATCTCAGCAATCAATCTTTGGATTTCCTCAACCATTCGGTTAAAACTTCGGTTTAAGCCCCCTATTTCATCGTTGCGTTTCTCTGGCGCACGGACATGTAAGTCCCCTTCTTCCGCTCGGCGCATCAACCGCCGCAAATTCGACAGCGATTGCGTAAGAGTCACAGAGAAACCTCCCACCAAAAATAAAGCCAAGCTAACAAGCAACAACCCTACCCAAACCGTTACATTACGCCAGCGAACAAGATCGCCATTCAGTTCATTCAGCGGCACCTCAGAAACAAGGGTCCACCCTGTCAACGAAGAACGGTCGGCAAGAATCAGCTTTTTGGTGCCGTTAATCATGACGACAGAGTACCCATTTGGTTCATCCTGCGTTAACGGAATGTTGTTCAGGTTGACAGCCTTTCCCCACTTTTCCTTATCGGGATGATAAACGACCTTACCGTCTTGGTCCATAATCCATACAAAACCACTTTTTCCGAGTTTAATTTTATCGCATATTTTAATAATTTCGTTCAATCTTAAATGTACAACCATCAGCCCCGCTGACTGATACGACAATGTATCCACAAATCTTCGGGTAATCGTCAGCACAGTCGTAGAGTCTATCACGGACAACCCAGCAATCTTGTAATTCTGCTCTCCCGTCAGCGCATCCTTATACTGATCATAGCTAGCCTGGGCAGCAATGGGATTATAGCTCGAGGCCACTGCACCACTCTTGGTTACGATGGATAATCCATATATATCCGGGCGCCCAAATAGAATCGAGGGAAACAATTCATCCGATATTTTTTTATTAATTGCAAATCGTTCGTATTGATCGTTCGGATCCGACTTCATGAACGTTTGGATTTGGGGATGCAGCAATAACGGATAGGTCACACGCTGCAAATCACCAAAATAAGAATCAAGTTGCCCATTGATTTGCCGTACCAGTTGATCACTATAGCCGATAGCATTCTTCTCAATGCTCTCGGTTGAGCTGGAATACCATACGGTTCCAAAGGCGAGTAAGGGAACGCATAGGAAAAATAAAATAATGCAAACGAGCTTCGCATTAATTGTTAACGCTTTCCTTTTAATCATCAACTCACAGCTCCAGACCAATAATAACTTCTTTCCCTAGTTGTATACGATTTAGTTCATAATTTCAATGATAAATGTTTATGACCGTTTTTCAGCTCAATCCGAAAAGGCCAAACTGAGTAATCAGCTTGACCTTGGTATGATCTGGGATGTTATAGGTAAAATGTATAGCTCCCGCTTCCTATTTTCTCTGTGATCCCAGGGAGAACCACTGTTGCTGTCGTATTAGCAGGTACCGTACAACGATATGTGGCTTTGTCTTCTTCCAAGTTATAACTACTTTCAATTCGGCCATATGTGGTGTCAAATCCTCCATGTGCTTGCTTAAAGCCCGTCAAATCAGGCCTCAGCGTGAAATGACTATAGCCTGGATGCCTCTCATCCCGCTGAATGCCAAGCACATACGCATAGAGCCAGCCCACCACAGCTCCTAAGGAGTAATGGTTAAAGCTATTCATCGCATTTCGATTACCAAAACCCTTTTGGGCGGTATAGCTATCCCAACGTTCCCAAACTGTCGTTGCTCCTTGCGTTACTGGATAAAGCCAGCTTGGATATGAGGTTTGGGTAATCATGGCATAGGCTAGTTCTGAATAACCGCCCTCACTCAACATTGGATTTAATGGACCCGTTCCAAAAAAACCAGTGGATACGGTGCATCCCATTTCCTTCGTTTTTCTTGCTAGATTATCAAAAGCCTTCTGCCTAACGGTCTCATCAAACATATCGTAATTCAACCCAATGGCATATCCGCCCTGCGTGTCATTCAGGGTACCATCCAAATGCAAGGTTTGTCCTGTTGCCCCATCTACAAAAGTCTGGTTCCAGTAAATCTTCGCCTCATCTGCCTTCAATCGATAGTAAGACGCGTCGTCCTTTTCTCCTAATAACTCAGCATAAACAGACATCAGATACATATCTCTACCATAGAAAGCATTCCATACCAGGTGACTATCCGTCTTCTGTGGAGCCAGCCAGTCATCGATAGGTCCCATAAAGGCGTCGCCCGGCATCCCTTGATTTTTCAAATATGTGGTAAAGCGTTTCATAGTCTCATAGTTATCTGCGATAACTCGTTTATCGCCATATTGTTGGTACATATCCCACACGATCAAGTGAACGCCACTGCCATATGTGATTCCACCGAATCCGCCTCCTACAGGAGCAATATTCGGAATATTTCCGTCTGGTAATTGCACATCTCGGATGGCTTGGAGATAGCGCAGATAAAAAGTTCGAACATCCCCTTGGTAAGATGAAGTACGGAAGAATACATGTGCGTCACCAATCCAGCCCATTCGTTCATTTCGCTGCGGGCAGTCTGTAGGCACACTGATGAAGTTCCCCAACTGGCTGTATCTCACATTGGATACTAGCCTGTTTACCAATTCATGATCTACTTCCACCTTACCACGCATCGTGGAAAGACTGGAAAGCAGGTAGCTCTGCACATCTTCTAATTCAGGTGCATAATCTAGGCCAGTGATTTCGACATATCGGTAGCCATGAAAGGTAAATCTGGGTATATACGTTTCTCCATCCTCATCGCCCCGAAGTATATAAATATCGGTGCTTGAAGCATCCCTTAGGTTTACTTGGAGCATTCTCCCATAAAGTTCCCCATACGCATCAAGATTTGGATAGCGCATTTCCCCATAACGAATTCGAACTTCAGTACCTTTTTTGCCTCTGAATGTAAGTACGGGAACTCCTGCTATCTCTTGCTCCAAATCATAGATATATAAACCAGGAGCAGGCTCCGTCATGCTTTTAGCTATAAATGTTTCTACTTTTCTGATCGGTGCTTGATAATGACCAATGAGTTCTGGCTCGCTTTCGTTAACTGCTGGCCAAGGCAAGAATAATTCAGGCCTGGAATCGAATTCGCCGATGGGAACCGCTTCTATGATCGCCGGTGTTTTCAAGCCGTCTATAATAAATCCCGCTTTTGAAAAATCCTCATAAATAAAAGCCAAATTGGCATCGAAATGTTCCCCTTGGAAAAAGCCCGCGAAGCGGTAAGGACCCTCCCCGTAATACTGCCATTCGTCTTCATTGGTTACGTAAATATCCGATGTTCCATCTTCATAACTCAGTACCAATTGTGCCAATAGGCTTTCTTTATCCCCCCAATAGTTATAGTTCTGCAGGACGAAAGTCTGAGAACCGTTCCACCAGCCCGAAGATAATGTAAAGCCAATGCCATTCCCCCCTTCAGTCAAAAAGTCTGTAATATCATAAGTCTGATACATCAGATGTTTGTCAAATTGGCTGGCACCTGGGGCAAAATATTGATCGCTAATCTCCCTACCATTGATTCTGCAATCATAAATCCCTCTAGCCGTCGCATAAAGTCTCGCTTTCTTAAGCGATCTTTTGACTGAGAAATCCCTGCGCAGCATGGGGAGTGCATGGCAATCCGGACTTTTGGTAACTCGTACATCCGTTCCATCACTCTCTAAATCAATGCCGCATTCGGTATCCATCTCATAGAACTGATTAGACGGATGTCGCAAAAAGTTCAAGCGAATACCATCAAAGTGCGCGCTTGTTCCCGCCGCAACCATATAACCAATTTCATGTAGTCGCGGAAAGGTTGTGATGTCATTATTCCCGAGTGGATTTAACTGTCTTGGAATAAACCTCGTTCCGATCGCGCTAGGATTGAATACAGCATCAACGAGTACGCCATCTACATAAGCGTAAGCCCCATTACCCACAACATCGATCTTGATTTCATGAGGATCGTATTGATTGGCTTTCGTAATCAACTGAACTTTCTCTTCACCCTCAAAGTTAACTATCGGTACTGAAGCAAAAGGAACATGTTTGTTATCATCTTGGTGATAGCCTACCCGATAAATATCCAACGTTGCTGGCTGATTGCTTATGTTGATTTCATAAGAAATATAGTTTTCACCTTCTAAGAAGGATTCATTTCTTTCCCTGTTTAACAGTCTGGCATCATTAGCACCAAAGACAAGCCCTGCCCTAGTTCCACCTGACGCAATAGTTATCGTACTTTTCAAAGAGAAAATACCCATAGAATCGCTGCAGACGTAATATTCCGGCGCACCGATCCACTTCGCCCCGTTCCAGGCTTCTAATTTGGGCTTCATCAAACCAGTTTCAAATTTTGTCGAAGCTAAGGCTATTTCTGATGCTTGGTTCATCGTTATGACAGTCACATCATATTTCGTACATGGCTGCAAATCTCTTCCTGCATAATCAGTTCCTATTGAACAATCCGTAAGAATCCAACCACTGTCCCACATATCAAGACCTGCAGGTTCTTCTCCCACGGTAATCCTTACAGCAGTTTGCTTCATGTTCTTCACATCTGAAATAAATGTCCAGGCAAATACCGGATTCTTCTCATCCAAACCCATAGGTTCAACTTCATTCATCACGGTAATTCCAGATATATGGTAACTCGTCATATGCCATTTGCTCCCTATGCATTGTAGTTAATTTACATGATAATGAAATCCATGCATGAAATCATTAACATCCTTCACCTTATAAAGTTTACATTTTATGCACTTTTTTATATGGTATAGGTACATGACCTGCCTGGAGGCTGCGTATGATGAACCTAGTTGAATTGGATACAATGCTTAGGGCGTATTCGGAAGACGAGTTATTGTATCGTAAGAATTATGATGCGAGTAAGGATCGCGACATGCTTCAGGATTCCATAAAGGAACTAACCGAAGATGACTATTTTTCTCCGAACAATCGTACTGACATTATCATTATGAAACATAAACGATTTACACCCATTTTCAAACATCGGCATGCGTTTTTCGAGTTAATTTACGTATATGCAGGTCATTGCGTTCAGGAGATTAATGGTGAAGTTATTCAGCTAAATGAATGTGATTTATGTATCATCCCACCCAAGGTGGAACATACCATTGAGGTCTTTGATGATAGCATTGTCTTAAATGTATTAATAAAGAGAAGTACTTTTAAAGAAACCTTCCTAGAAATGCTCAAACATGAAACCGTTCTCTCCACATTCTTTATGAAAATCCTGTATACGGAGGCCTACAATAATTACATCATTTTCCGAACAAATCGAGATCCTAACTTAAAAGAAATTCTCTCCAAGTTATATATGGAACAACATGACAACAAAAAGTATACCGCTACTATTTTATATAACCTGCTCATGTTATTTTTTAGTTATTTGCTTAGAGATTATGAGAGTCAAGTTGAATTACCCAAAAGTTTACCCAAGAATGATAAGCTGCTATCGATCTTAGCCTATATGCAGGAACATTATAAAACAGTAACCTTAGGCGAATTATCAAGCACATTTCATTTCACCGAATCCTACTTAAGCAAACTCATTAAAGCTACCTCTGGCCAAACTTTTCTAGCTATTATCAAAACCATAAAATTAAATAAAGCCATTGAACTACTTGCCTCTTCTGATATAAAAGTTCAAAACATTAGTGAATCTATTGGCTTTGAAAATAACACTCATTTTATGAGGACTTTCAAAAAAGAATATGGCATGTCACCTAATCAATTCAGGAAAAATAGCAAATAAAGGCGTCTTATGCATTAAATCTTTCACAAGTAAACGGGTAGCCCTGTCGCCGCTGACGCATAGGCGGATAAAATGATCTGAAGCGGCTTTGCTCCCTCTTCTCCGTTGACAATCGGCTCCCGATCTTGTTCAATCGCGTCGATCAGATCCTGCAGTTGCAAACAATGTGCCGTGCCTACAGCATCCTCCGGATTGGGCGTTGTTTTGCTCAAATTGACTACTCTTTGTTCGGCAAGATGGGACCAATCCCTCTCTCCATCGCGAGTCGCAACATAAACAAGTTCGTTATTTTCCAGGATTGCGCTGCCATTCTGCCCAAAAATTTCGATGCGCGTCTGAAGTCCGGGATAGGCGCAAGTTGTAGCAAATAAAGTACCGAGGCCGCCGTCGGCATACGTCAGCACAGCTGTGGCAATATCCTCCACATCGATGTGCTCGTGTCCAATAGTTCTCGTATGGGCGTGCACGGATGTCACGCTGCCCATCAAATATTGAAGCAAATCAACCGTATGAATGCCCTGATTGAGCAGGGCTCCACCGCCGTCCAACGCCTTTGTTCCGCGCCAGGACCCGCTATCGTAGTAATCTTGGGTACGATACCAATTAATGGAGGCGTTGCCTGCCAACAATTTCCCCAGGCGACCTTCTGATATCATCTGCTTCAACACAATGACATCTGGACTCAGCCGGTTCTGTGAAATGACAGCAAGCTTAACGTCCGCACGCCGACAAGCGGCGATCATCGCCTGTGCATCATGCCAAGCAATGGCCATCGGTTTTTCCGTAATGACATGCTTGCATGCCTGCGCACAGGCGATGACTTGAGCGCTATGCAGACCGCTAGGGGTGCAGACCGCTACGATATGAATGTCTTTCCGAGCTAACATAGCGCATAAATCGGTATAACCTTCGCAGCCGAACTCCGCAGCAAATTGCTGCACCTTTTGAGGATTGCGGTCACAGACAGCGATTAATTCCCCCTGATTCAGCTGTTTAATGGCATTAGCGTGTATACGGCTGATCATGCCGGTACCAAGCAAGGCGAAGCCGTAAGTTGGGCTACTCACTAGACGTTGCCTCCTGCCTCCAGTCTAATAGCACGCCCATCGTCGTGTCTTTGGCTGTAATTAAAAGCTCATAAGCTTGCTGCGCATCCTTGGCAGGGAGCACATGCGTGAGCAAAGGATCTACCGTCAGTTGACCGGTATGAATCAAATGAAGGGCATATCGCAGCATGCGGCTGCGTCCCTCTTCACCGTCAACGGTTTGCAAACCTTCGTGGGCGCCTGTTAAAGTAATGCCTTTGGCATGTATGTGTTCGTAAGTCTTCACTTGAACCGGACCGCGGGGAGAACCGAGCAGAACCACCTTGCCTAACCGGCGTACCATTTCCATAGCCTCGTTAGCCATCTCGGGAATGCCGGTTGCTTCAATGACAATATCGGCTCGATCCTCACTGCCTTTTCCGCAGCCAAGCAGACCTGTTAACTGACTGTGCAGAGCAGTATGCGGATCAGACTGGTAGATATTGGCAATCTTGCAAGCGCGTGCTGCCTGCAAGCGGCCAGGAACGGTATCGACAGCCAGTACTTCGGCCCCGTGCAGGGCGAACAATTGCGCAGCGAACGCACCAATTAGTCCCATACCGATAACCACTGCTTTATCGCCAATGCTCACTTTGGCTTGCTGCAGAGCAGTAGCTGAGATACCTGCCAGCCGGGCAAACACAGCTCTTTTTCCCGACAGATCATCAGGAAGGACAAAAACGGAGCGAGATTCCGGTGTATAAGTAATAACGTTATGACTTGCATGCGCCCCCATAGCAAAGACGCGTTGCCCGATCTGAAAGTCTGTTATGTTCGCACCAACAGCTTCCACGAATCCTACGACGGCATAACCAGGCGTAAATGGATATTTTGCCCAAGTGTTACCAGGATTCAATAAACCCGTATGTGTGCCCGTGTAAAGAGCTAGCTCAGTCCCTGGACTTATGAGACTATACTCCGTTTTAACCAGCAGCTGGTTCTCATTTATCTCAGGGAGAGGCGATTGCTTCCAATCTACTTGATAAGCCTCTGGAAATATAACGGTTTGGCAACTTATCATACGATATTCCTCCCGTTCTTCACTACGAATCCACGAGGTTCAATGATCTCTTCTTCAAACCGATACGGCTTGTCACCAAAGTTGACGATTGCCCGCTTGCCGGAAGAAAAGAGCGTTTCCTGCACTTGTCGATTCTCACTCACAAAACGATGAGAGACTAACTCGTCATAGCAAATCTGCTGCAGCCATGGGCAGACCCGTTGATAGCTCTCCACAAAGGTAGCTTCAAAACTTTCCCACCGATCTTGATCGATCGACCATAACGGTGCAGAGCCATACAGGATGTTGAATAAATCCTTTTTCCACCAGATTTCAGGACTATGATGATTCGCGTCTTCCCAACGCCAGGAAGTCACAATTGCATCGTGATACACCAGCTCATATAATGGAACTCTTGTGTATTCGTTGATGGAATAAGTCAAATAAGTTTCTGTCGCGGTTCTTGTTCCCAGCATGGCGGAGGGCCGCTCATTGTTTTTCCAATCCCCGGTATAATAAATGGATCCTTTCTTATGAATATCTGAGTTGAACCACGTACGCTGTAGTGTCATCATGCCATGCGCATAGACAGCATGAGAACCTGCGAAGTCTGCTCCAAATTCAGCACCTAGAAATGTATTGTAATTATTTTCCAAATTTTCATAATTCCGAACGATAGCTTCCGCATACTGCTGACGGGTTAACGGATGATCCTCATGATGACATTCATAGAGTCCGTTTGCTTGATAAACGTCCACAAAATACGTTTCATGCGGATAGATCTGCAGCTCTTTCTCCACCCGTTTCACCATTTCTGGGCGTACAGCTACCGGACACACATAGGTGCCGTATTGATTTGAATACGTAGAGCCATCTGGTTTCCTAGACGTGATCTGTTCAAATAACCCCGGATATACATTCCGTTTCAGAGGAATCCACTCGATTTCCGCATTGCCAGCATGACCTTCAGGGTGAATATCGGTGAAAAGCTCATAAGCACCTGTCGCATAACCCAGTTCTTTCAATCGACTGTCATAATCCTGTTCTGGATAGGGCAAGTGATTGGCGTCCCACAGAAACATCGCTTTTTCAATACCAGCTTCTTTTAGCTTTTGAGCGAAGATGACCTCACGTGCTTTATCCCAAGCATAAATATGTACAGCTCCAAGGATTTTCGCAATGGCTGGAAACCTTTCCTGATTTTCCTTTAACGAAATCACCTTATTTTTCGGCCAAGCATAGGCTCGGTATCGTTTGCATTGGGCGACATACCCACCCTTATCGAAGAAAATATAGGAGATTTTACGTTCATATCCGAACGCTCCCATGGAACTGAGCCAAGTCGGTGCAAAAGTAATGAGCCCTTGCTCACGCTTAAGCGCGATAGCTGCATCAAAAGGCGTTTCTACGATCGCCATATAGCCGGTTTCAAAAGCTGAATCCGTAACCCCAATCCACGCCATTGCCGCTCCGCCCCCGCAAAAGAAGAGTGGCTGCTCCTCCAGTGGATACACGTTATCTGTAACAGGAAGCAGCAAGCCCTGACTGTCGGTCTGGAGCACGTAGTGATTGGGGTCCGGTGCCTTAAAAGCAGGTGGAAAGCTGATTTTCTCAAACGCTGCTTGCGCATCAGCGGATAGGGTGAACGTAATCTCCGATTGAGCAGTTAAAACAATCGTAACCGACATGGCGAATGCGCCATGCAAGTCTACTTTTAACGAATTACCGCTCTGCGATACCTGGCGGATCTGCCAGTCCCGTTCAAACGGCAGCTGTCCCCAGCTTTTATCTACACGTTTATCGGTAACTATGATTCGCTTCTCAAGCGTATCCAACATTAATTTGAGCTGATGATCTTCCAGTATCCAGGTAGTCAGCATGTGTTTCTCCCTCTTTCTTATCCATTCATCTATCTATTGATAAGTCCGCTTCTTAATGATATTCATAAGCACCACGATCTACGGTTCCAGCTACAGGACGACTAATGCCATCGAAGTCTAACGTGGCCGTATACGTATTATCGCCACTATTAATAGCCGGCGACGTGCTCTTTAAATGAAAGTTACGAAGCGACAAATTACTGAATAGTGGGTCAGTTGTTAAATTTCCTGTACCTGTTTTGAGAATCGCGCCGTTGTAGAAAATATTACTGTTAAAATAGACGGTTGGAATAGGTACGCCGCTAGCATCATTCGCTTTACTCACCGTCTCGCCATTCGCATACAATATATTGTTGATGACATAGACACTACTTGAATAATTGCCGATGATCTCTCCATAATTTAGATTGGTGCTCTGCGAATTGGCATACGTCGTATTATTATTCACATACACATTCTGCGAGCTGAAAATATTAATGCCCGCCCCCCCATTTAAATAGGAGATGTTGTTGTCAACAATCGTCTTGCCTGTATACGGCGTGCCTCCAATTTGCGAATTTTTATTATCATCGATAATAATGCCATTGCCATCAGAATACACATTATGATTTTGCCATTTATAATTCGTCTGATTGCCGTAGACTAGATTGCCAGACACAAAATTTTTGTAACCCGTACCGCTGTCCGTATTTCTTGAATGAAAGATGTTAATACCGCTCTGCGCCCAAGCTGTAAACCAACAATTGTTATAAACGGTATTGTTCGAAAAGTTAATATAGTCGGCTTCTTCAGCCCCAATGCCTTGACCTGGTGCATGATGCACGTTGTTGTTACGGACATTGATATGCGTCGCATATACAGTCGGACTTACATCCGTATTCTTGACGACACTAATACCATTCGTATTGAATTTACCGATGTTGCCAAGCGTATTCGTATTCTCATAGGATTGCGCTTCCGTATTGGATAAATTTTGGCTCCACCCGTAAATCTCGAAACCTTCAATAGTAATATACGAAGCTCCCTTGACTAAAATATGGTGCCATGCACCTTGGCTAACACGCAAAATCGGAGTATGACCCGGATAGGCCTTATATGTGATATAAGCATTAGCTGTCCCTGAGCGAGTAATGGTTAAGATCGGATTGCCGTTATCCCAATACGTACCATTCATGACATAAACCGTGTCGCCCGGATTCGTCTTGTTAGCAGCTGTCTGAATGTACCGAAGCGCATTGGCAGGTTCAGGGCCTAGCCCTGTATTCCCATCGTTGCCAGCTGTACTTACATAATAAGTAACAGGTGCTGCCGCATGCGTCCCACTTGGGATACACATCCATAAAGCACACATACCGATCGCAACTAGAAGCCATCTGAACAAAGTGAGGTCATACTTTCTCAAGATCATCATCACCATTTCAACCTCCTCAAATTACGTATAAGGACAAGCGACTACCTGGTACTGTCATGAACTTGTTTCGTCTAAGCACCTCCTATGAAATGAGTTGTAAGCAGGACATTTAAGCCATACATGCTTACATGTCTATTCTACCTGAATGATTTTTTGGGGAAATAAAGAATATTTAGATTCCTATTGATATATTAAGATTGCTATATTTAACATACAACTCATAAAGCAATTTAGCAGTCTCTGCACGTGTCATGCTGTCAGTTGGCCGCAAATGCGTTCCATCCCCGGATATCATTCCTTGTTTAACCAATGCGGCTACACTTTCTTTGGCATAATTCGCAACATCCCCATTATCTGTAAATGCGCTAAGAGCCGCTACCGAATTTGTAAGTACGAACTTATAGCTCAGTTGTAAGGCTCTAACCGTCATCACCATCAAGTCCTGTCTGGAGATTGGATCATTGGGCATAAACTGATTGCCGTCTGCGCCATTCGATATTCCCAAATGCCGAGCTAAAGCTACCGTATGAAAGAAATAATCACTGGTTTTAACATCATCAAAAGAAGCCGCTTCTGCGTAATCTGCCTTCAGGTCAAGGGTGCGAATCAGAAGTGAAATAAAATCGGCGCGTGTGATAGGGTTACCTGGTCCATACGCTGTATCCGTTACGCCGTTAATAATCCCTTTGGAGGCCAGTACTTCAATCGCTTTACGCGCCCATTCGATGTCTGTAAGATCAGCAAAGCTTTTAATCTCATACACGATCGCGTACTTGCTAAAATGAGTCGTCTGAAATGTTACACGCCCTGTTGCGGCATCGTATCTACCAGATGGCACTCTTTGCACGTTGCCTTTGTCGTCGATGTACCAGACATTCACATGTTCGGGGTTCAGCAACTCTTCTGCCGATGGCTGGTAAGCTACACTGATGATAACTGGAGCCTTCTCGTTATGCCAAGCCAGCTTTTGACCATCAACTTCGATATTGACATCGATGACAGGATGATCGCCAATGCTTTTCTTTAGTTCGCTGCCGAAAGTTGACGTATCTGCGAGACGAACGGATAGAACGATATCGCTCGATGATGAAAGATCACTATTTTCCAGCATGTTCTTCGGTATTGTTACTGTTCCAAGCGGAGTTTGAATTTCTAGCTGTTTCGTCTTGCTTTCATTCTGAAAGAAGGTAGAAGGGATGGACAAGGCATATCCTTTCGCACCATTAGCAGCATCGATGGCCACTGTTTTAAGGGTTGTGGGAGGGGAGCCTGGTTGGTCTTCAAGCCCTTTTAGCTGTTCTGCTGTAAGTGTTGCTTTCGCTACCTCCTGGTTAAGAATCGGTTTCAGTTGAACGGCATTCGTATTCTTATTGGATTCACTTGTCCCACTTGTCCCGGTACTTGGGGGCATCACTTGCCCTGGACTTCCCCCTGCTGACTTACTAGTGATACCGAGTGTTGAAGATGTGCCCTCTGTCCAAATGGAAGGTGATCCCCCAGAAGCTCCCGATTTTACAGAAAGAAGCCTTATACTCGCATCTCCTTGTTGCAGCGCTGTAAAATTTAATGTGATGAGATTCAGATCACCCTGACCAGGCGGCGATTGCCCTGTTTTTGTAATCGCGTAAAGAATTTTATTCCCTTCCACCTTTGGGGCAATTTCTAGACTTGCATTAACCGGAAAAAGGGAGCGATTAGGTATAATATCAGGTTCTCCTTGCATGCCTAATTTATGAACGAATTGCAATCGCTGTGCATCATAGGTGAACACAATTTCCATGCCATAAAGGTTAGTAACCTGCTCGCCCTTTATTGTCATGGTAACCGTCTGCCCTACCTCTACGCGATCATTTGAAAATGAGACCTTAAACGAAGGTTGTGCTGTTGCAGCATAGCTTTTAGTTAACAGTAAACTCATCGTGAGGAAAACCAGGAACATCAGACAGGTAGTCCATTTCATGTAATTTTTCATCCTCATTATCCACCTTGTGATAGAGTTTAGGAGGAAGGTTTCCCCTTCCCCCTACTTGCACTACTTAAATTTGGTTGGCTACTTCAATTAAGTCAAAGATATCAATGATATTGTCAGGAATCACATC
Organism: Paenibacillus sp. J31R109; assembly: GCF_059692055.1. NCBI lineage: Bacteria > Bacillati > Bacillota > Bacilli > Caryophanales > Paenibacillaceae > Paenibacillus > Paenibacillus sp. J31R109. The sequence continues at coordinate 86,120 of NZ_JCAUAR010000003.1, forward strand.
ATACTTTTTCACCGTGTTCCAATCACTGCTAGACGGAGTTTTACCATAATGTTGAGCCATGAGGACTAAGTAGCCTATGCTGAAGATTTTCCGTTGGTTTTTAAACTCATTAATAGCTAAATTTAATGTATTAGCTGCTTGATTCACTTCCAACTGCGTAGCTGCTTGATTGTTTTTTACAGTAAGAGCTTCCGTTATTTCTCCTTGCAGCGTGGATTTTGTTCCTACTGGATATTGACCGGTCTGAGTGCCCTCAACCGCTTGTGCCAAGATTGCTTGAGCATTGGTAATCAAGTCTTGAAGATCCGACTTGTTAACAACGACAACAAGGACATTTTGCGAGGACAACTGCGCTGCGCTCATTGGGCTAAGTTCACCTTGGACGTCTGATGTAATTGCAGCGGTCACTGCAATTACAGTTGTTGTGCTCTGTGCGGGTTGCTTAGCCGTCCAGTTTAGTTTGAAGACGTCACTCGTCGCTGTAATCGCTCCGTTTGGTAGCGTACTTACCCCAAAGATACGTACTTGCCCTGGTACATTTGTGTTGACAGTAACCAAAGACAAGCCAGTTTTCAATGAAACAGCATCGACAAACTCAACATCCACTGGATCATAACTAACCGTGACGTCCACACCATAAACAGCAGTGGAAACCGTATTTGATGGGAAAGCTAATCCGGTATTAGTTGAGAAAGCTGCTCCACTTTTTACAGATCCAACTCCAGTTATTGTTGTAGATAACACTTGTTGATTGCCCACGATTTGACCATTCAATGCAACTAATGTACGGCCTTTGACGTTAGAACCATCCGTGGAGGAAGCAACAACGCTTACAAAACCGTTCTTCACTGCCGTCAACAAGCCGGTGGAACTAATGACTGCTTTATTGGTTGGTGTCACGCCATCCGCTTCGTATACATTCCACTGCACCGTAGTACTTGTAGCGGTTGAAGGAATAACAAACGCATGGAACTGCGAAGTTCCGCCATTTGTGCTAATATCGTCCCCATAGACTGAGATGGAGGTAACAAGAAGAGGCGGTGCATCTGTCGTAACCGCAGCAAGAGCACTAGCCCCAGAGAGATTGCCCGCTGCGTCGCGCGCGCGAACACTAAAGCTATAAGCGGTACTTGGCTGCAGATCGCTTACTACGTACGAGGTTGCTGTCAAACCGGAAGCGATTTGCTCCGTCCCACGATAGACCTCGTAAGTTACACTGCTCGTTTCATCCGTTGAAGCCGTCCAGCTCAGATTAGCGGATTGATGTGTTTTTCCCGTAACCTGAACATTCCCTGGTACTGTCGGTGGCGTGGTGTCTGCCACAACAGACTGTGCAGCAAGTGTCACATTGCCCCATCTGAATGTGTTGGAATAACCAACTCCTTTGGTATCACTCCAAATCGCTGTACTTGTTCGAGCTCCTACACCGTTATCATCATTGACCTGAGAGTCGAAGCCAATGACTTTTCCTATAGAGCCTTTAATCGTCTTAAATGGAATCTTCACTTCTACGAGATATCCACTTGCTGTTAGTGAAGTACTGCTAGTAAACTCTGAAGCATTTCCTTGGCTTCCTACGGTCTTGCCATTGTCATAATTAATTCTGTACTGTCTATCATCCGGTTGATGAGAAGTTGTTTTGGCGTTATTCTCATCCAGAAATACCTCTATAGAATCTTGTTCCCAAGGATTTGCATTGGTTTTACGTAACACTGGATCTGTAACTTCAGAAAGCACATATAAGTTATCTTCATCCCATAATACACGTACCTTGGAGGTCGCACCCGAAGTTACAGGAGCCGTGGCATTGTCGATATATTTGTTGACATTAAGAACAGGAGCCGTGTTCCAGATCGCGTCCTTCGTACCATCAATCGTAGGCGTGCCGTAGCGTGCAACACCGCTTTCTGGTGTGAACACCATGGTTTGTCTTATTGCTTCAATATCGATGACATCATTCACAATCGGATTAGCACCTGTATAGCTGGTTTCATAGGCGCCAATGTCGTACTTCGCTCCCTGTGGACGAGCCGCATGAGCAATATCAATGGAAGGAGCTAGTGTTCTTGTCCCTCTATCAACAGCTGGTGAATTAGACTGAAGTTTGAGGAAGTTCACATTTGTTGAATCCAGTGATACAAATTTAGGATCAGTGATAACATCATTCACACCGACTTCTTTGGGTGTACCACCACCATAATAGATGTTGTTGGCATAGATGACGAACTCACTGCCATTCGCATTATTAATAGCGTAATTTAGTTCCCCTTGTCGCAAATCTCTGGAATACACAATGTTGTTAAAGATATTTACCTTTTCTGAAGAACTCGCAAACAACTGGGCATATGAAAGGTAAGGATTTTGATTATTTTTGTACAACGTATTATTAATAATATCTACGTTAGCCGAGTTAAAGGAATGGATACCTGATCCCCCGTTGTTGTAGGAGATATTATTTTGCACCAACGTCTTCCCTTTATAGGCTGGGAACGTTTTACCGGTATTCTTATTGTAGTCGATAATAATTCCGTTTCCGTCAGAATACGTCTTGACTTGATTCCATTTCACATTCGTTTGATTGTGATGAACGATATTATTACGAATAATACTCTTATAACCCGTCTCTGTGTCGACATCGACGCCACCAAGAACACTGATTCCGCTGCAGGCATACATCGTATACCAAGCGTTATTGTAGACTAGATTATCCTCGATGGTAATATAGTCAACATTAGCAGAACCAATCCCCCCGGCAGGCAGATCGTGAACGATGTTATTTCGGATTGTAATATGATGAAAAGCTGGCAAACCATTGGTTAAATTCGTTCCACTGTTAATATTAATCCCGTTGGTATTTGCTTTCGTAAATCTAGGATCTCCATAATTAACTGGCAAGCCAGCCGTGGTTTGTTCTAACCAATAATTATAAGCTGCTTCACCATCAGCAAGTGTAAGGTTGGCGTTGTTCCCTTTAATCTCAAGCCCTTCAATGATAATATAACTAGCCTGTATGAGAATAACATCCCAAGCATTATCGCTGGAAAGAACAGGATGTGCGCCAGGAGCCGCTTTGTATGTAATATACGCTGGCTGATTCGTTGCTGTATTCAGTGCTCCTGATTTCGTTATGGTTACCATTCGGTTTCCGCCACTGTAATTGTACGTACCATCCATGATATACACCGTATCTCCAGGAGCCGTAAGATTGGCAGCCTTTTGAATCGTCTGGAACGGAGTGCTAGACGATTTGCCATTATTGGCATCATTCCCAGTCGGACTCACATAATACTCGATTGGAGTTCCGATAACAGGTGCAGCGTCAAGTAATGTTCCAGGGGATGCATTGGTTATTGGAGCTGTTCCCGGAAGATTGGACGTTAATATCTTGATATTGTCTACTAGAATCGTAGATTTACTATGCGTGCCTGCATCAACATGGAGCATAAATGCGGCGATACCATTCGTAGTAAATGCACTGGCATTCTGTATGGGTTCATTGTTAACTAACTTTGTTGTAACGCCATCTTTCACATGATATAGATCATAGCTTAACGTATCTGCATGTACGACCAATTTGAGCGTGAAGGCTTTATTCACTTCCCATGTCGTCCTAGCAGCAAATGCGCCATTTCCAGTCCCCGATGAACGAGAGAAAATTTTCCCTGTTTTGGAGAGAAGCACCGTATTGCTTTTTACACCACTCCAAGCTCCATCTACTAATCTCAGATAGTAATCGGCATTTGCATCCTTCAGCATGAAATCCGCTTCCAGTGTGTAGCTCTTGTAGATGGAATCATTTTGCCAAGATTGGAAGATGGGAAATCCAATATCCCCTGGCTCATCCTGTGTTGTTGTTACATCCACCCATCTGTTGCCACTTTCCTCAACAATTTTCATTACGGAAGGTGATTTAGCGTCTAGAATATTCGTTTTAATGACAGAACCTGTAGCCGTACCTGCAATTGATGCATCTGTATCGTTTGTTTCAAAAGTCGTTGTTCTTAAAAGAGTAGCATCCGCTGCTGGCGTGTAGGCATCCCGCACATCAGAAGAGTATGACAGTTTGACATTATCATATCGGACAGTCGTGCTCGTTGCGGCAGTTGTACCGACAGCCTCGATATTGTAATAAACAACACCCGTTGATAAGAAATCGTGACTTGGCGTACCATAAGCACCCATTAACGGCTCGCCACTTGCCAGCATTGTTGTTTGACCTGTCGTTTTATCTGTGATAAACAGATCATATTTATTGATATCGTTGTAGAGATCCAACTTAATGACATACGTTTTATTCGCCTCCCAGGTGCCACGTTTAACATAAGTCCCTTGGGCGAGTGTACCTGATCTCACTTGCAAATCTCCACTAGGTAAAAATTTAGCTATGGGAAGATTTTGCCCCCAGTCCCCTGGGATAACCTTCAAATCAAACTCTTTAGCTTGATTACTGAAAGTTAACGATCCTTCGAAGCTAAAACGGTTTCCGGTTGTTTGGGCGCCTGAGCCCGCTGCATAGTAAAACCGCGTTTTCCCCTGTTGATCTGCTGGCACGGTAACTTCCAGCGCCCGATTTCCATTGGACTCGCTGACAATCTTTTTGGAGAACGAAGTTTCTACTTGGAACATGGTAGGAACTGGCGCTATCTCGGCTCCGACGGCAAACGAACCGAAATTGGGGTCTGTCGTTTCAAAGGTATGTAACATTTTAACCGTTTCAGCTGCATTAGCTTTATTGCTCAACGTGGGAAAACCGATGCTTGCGACTGACAATAGAAGTGTGAGTGCCGTGATGCACGAAACAATTTTCTTCATTCTTTTCATTCCTTGCTTCCTCCTCGTAAACTATTGAAACCGCTGTCATTCCAACTTAGAAAACACTGCAACCCTCATGCTGCATAACCTATTGTTAAATTATGCACCTCCATTGTAAAAAGCTGTTCCCTTGGAATTCAGAATTCCAATCGTAGTTATTCTTTCACTCATATTCTACCTGATTGTGTTTTTTTGGAAATGAAGGATATTTCGATTCCTATCAATATATTAAGATGCCTTATGAAAATAACTGTCAGATCAACTTTCAGTCTGACGGTTATTTTTATGAGAAGGCATTTTGAGGCGGCTCAGAGGGGCTTGCGCGCTCGCGAGGTGCTGAGACGTCGATTTTCGACGGCTCAGGTTCGAGACTGCGCCGATTTCGACGTGGCTCGCTGCTGAGACGGCATTTTTTGGCGGCTCAGAGGCGCTTGCGCGCTCGCGAGGTGCTGAGACGTCGATTTTCGACGGCTCAGGTTCGAGGCTGCGCTAATTTCGGTGTGGCTCGATGCTGAGACGGCATTTTTTGGCGGCTCAGAGACGCTTGCGCGCTCGCGAGGTGCTGAGACGTCGATTTTCGACGGCTCAGGAGAGATGCTGCGCTGATTTCGACGTGGCTCGCTGCTGAGACGGCATTTTTTGGCGGCTCAGCGGCGCTATCGCGCGAGTGTGCTCCTGAGACGTCGATCCGTTCAAAGCGACCTCTTCCCCTGTGGCAACTGACAAATCACGAATGACAAATTTCCATTTTTGTCATTCGTGATTATTTTGAGCAGTTATACTCCACCTCGGAGAATGACATTAGAATAAAATCACTGCTACCTTCCCACTTGTTCAAATGTAAATTCGCATGAGCCTTGATTAGCATCCGTTTGACAGCTAAGGGTTACCCTGTATATACACTCGCCCCACACTTTTGTCATCCATTTATCGTTCGTTTCGATTCGCTCTTTCTTCATCGTGAATCGTTCTGAATATACCATTCGAACAGCGCTTCCCTCTCCAATCTGAAACAGAAGCTCACCCGAACACACTTGTTGTACGTCGCAACAGGTCATGAATTGCCATTGCAAAGCATTCCTGCTCCTACTCAGATTATAGGCATCACGCAGGATGACGCTCGCAGAAGAGGATCGATCCAGAGCAATCTCTCGGATCCACTCCCGTATACCAGCCTCAGGCGGATATGCAGCAGCTATGTCGAGTGTAAGCCGAGCCTCTTCCTCGCCCGCCATGTAAGCTACCCGTTCCCCTTTATGATCACGGCCTGGAAGCTGCTCATATCCGTTCACCGTTGGGACATTATGATACGTTGAACGCATTGTCCATAATTCATACCTTTGATCGCTGAACGTTTGCTTATTATACGAGTTAACGCCTGCATCGACGATGACGGGCTGTCCATCCGCATACAGAATAAACTGTCCAATATCGTTATGATTGTGGCTTTCGTCATTATGACCGCCCTTGGCAGCGATGTATAAACCTGCTGAGGAACCGCTCTTTTCCCTAGCGGCCATCACTTGAATGCCGTCTAACCACACATCTCGAAGGTAAGGCGCACAGGCCTTACTCCGATTCAATACCGGATAATACTTGATTTCCGAGAGACTGCGGAGCATAGGAAACCAGGGGTGCTGAACAAATTTATTCGAGCTCAAACGGTATTGATGAACCGCTTGATTACATAGAAGAGGATCTTCTATGAATACCCCGTACTTGTAAGCTTGCACCGACTGAAAGTTAGTGATCTTGGCAGAACCGTCAGCAAAATTAATAAAATACCTGTCATGAATGTGCGCACGATAAATATATCGGCCAATATTTTGGATTAATGGCTCCTTGAACAGATCCACAGTATCGCCTGTGGCATGCTTAAGCAGCTCGAGACAATCGAGCAGCGCTCCTCCAGCCCGGTCCCAATACGTAGTCCCTTCATCACAGCCACCATCCGAATGATAACTTTCCAGAAAAGTATCTAGACTTGCGAGAAATTTAGTGAGCCCTTTCCATCTGCGTATAGGATCTTCCTCTACAAGAAGCAACGCTGCTAAGAAACAGGAATTAATCCACGGATTCCAATTGTTTACTGGCTTTTTCGCAAAACCCATCCAAAAGTAATCATCGCGCTCCATATACGCATCCAATATGCGCCTTTTTACTTCCTCTTGAATACGCTGCACGATATGAGGTGTCATCTTGTTCAATTCATCACGAAGCAAATAGGACACCCATGCCAGCAACGAACCTGTCTCTGCTGCTCGTAGATCCAACGAATGGCCCTTCCCGAGAGGCAGTACAGCTTCCTCACTATGCATGATGCCGATCCAACTGGTCTCTTCGCAGATGGCCCATATCCCATTGACAATGTCATCTAGGAATCGTCCTTCTCCCTCCATGCACTCTGCTACAACCAGCGTTCCCAGCGCTGTTCTTCGCTTCAAATACGTCTCATCGCAGAGATCCAATGATCCCGTTCGCGCAAACGTCAACATCATCGATGCCGAGATAATCGGCCACTCATAATGTAAATAAGTCTCACCCTGTTCGATCAATTGCTTTCTAACTTCCTCGGTCACCGCTTCCCAATATGTCCTGTCACTTGCCGATGGGAAGAGCTGGAACTGTTCCCGTTTGATCATGTTCTGTTCTTGCAGCATATTACGGAATTGCTCAATAATCACCTAATCTACTCCTCCACTACAAGCCGAATTACCTGTCCCGGCTCCATATTAAATTGAATTGTCCCTTGATCATGCTCAATAATGTGTACGATCTGATTGTGTTCATCCTTTGCACAGATAGGCAAGTGAGCATGAACTTGGCAACGTCCACCATGACTGGCACGAATCGTAGCGGTTTGCAACTGTCCATGCTCCCATTGCATATCAATTTCATAACCGCCTCGCGCTTTCAAACCAGTAACGCAGCCTTTCTTCCAGCTGGACGGAAGAGCTGGCAGCAGCTCTATGGTGCCATGATGGCTTTGCAGGAGCATTTCCCCAATCCCTGCTGCACCGCCAAAATTGCCATCGATCTGAAAGGGCGGATGATTGTCCAGCAAATTGGGCAACGTTGAATGCGTCAAAAGCTCTCCCATATGAAAAGCCGCCTGATTACCCTCTTTTAACCGGGCATAAAAGTTAATGATCCACGCACGGCTCCATCCCGTTTGACCTCCGCCATGAGCGAGACGTCTCTGTAAGGTCGTTCTTGCTGCCTCCGCTAATTCTGGTGTACGGCTAACGCTAATGCCAGTTCCAGGATGCAGCGCGAACAAATGGGAAATATGCCGGTGTCCAGGATGGACTTCCTCATAATCCTCGGACCACTCTTGTATCCCTCCATATTTACCAATCCGTGTTGGTGGAAGCTTACTTCGTGCATGTGCTAATTGACTACGAAACTCTTCATCCACCTCCAAGTGCTCGGAGGCGTCCATACAAGCGGAGAATAACTCGGTCAAGATTTGATTATCCATCGATGGTGAAGAACATAAAATACCTGTTTCCCCGTTAGGCAACATATACTTATTCTCAGGTGAAACTGAAGGCGAGCTAATCAGCCAGCCGTTCTCACCCTGAATCAAGAAATCAAGGAAGAACAAGGCCGCTTCTTTTATTGTGTCATAAGCTCTCTTCAAAAAAATCTTATCTCGCGTAAATTGGTAATGCTCCCAGAGATGCAAACTTAACCATGCTCCGCCAAAGGGCCAATAGGTAGCGGGAAGATGCATGTCTTGCGGAGCCGTATCCGCCCAGATATCGGTATTGTGATGCGCAACAAAGCCACGGCATCCATACATAATCGCAGCTGTTTGCCTGCCATGCTCCTTCATTCGTTCGATCAGATCAAATAATGGCTCATGACATTCCGACAAGTTGCAAGTCTCCGCCAACCAGTAATTCATTTGTGTATTAATATTAATTGTATATTTACTGTCCCATGCCGGCAGCATGTCATCATTCCATATCCCTTGCAGATTCGCAGGTAAGGAACCGGGACGGCTGCAGGCAATAAGCAGATAACGGCCGAATTGAACATATAGCGCAATTAACCCTAGATCCTCTTTTCCCTGCTTAACCAGGTTGAGTCGCTCTGGGGTGGATAGCGTCTCCCGATCATTCGGCTCTCCCCCTTCAAGCTGTATAGTCAACCGATTATATAAGGTTTTATAATCAGCAATGTGGTCTGCTAGCAACATCTCGTATGGCTTGACAGCAGCTTGCGCAATCAGATCTGTACACGCTTCCTCAGGATCCGCATATCTAAAAGTTGTAGCTGCTGTCAGCACAAATGTCACTGCACGAGCAGCTTGAATCGTAATATGTTCACCCAGGGTCTGGACGACACCACCATCCGCGACTGCCCTTACCATAATGACATAGTCCTTGTCCGATAAGCCGTAACACTGATTACGCATGACAATCGTGTCATGGCCAATTTTTCCTGTTACATCTGCATATTTACCTTCTTTGCGATCTAATCTGGCATAAAGCGAAATCCCCGCAGGATTAGATGTCTCAAGACGTGTAACCAGTACACCGTCAGGGTAGCTCGCAAAGGTTTCCCGACGATACGAGTATCCATCCCGTTCATAAGTCGTAGTCGCAACCGCACGTTCAAGGTCAAGCTCTCTGCGATAATTGGAAATACCATTCTCGTCTTCCTCTATAAACAGTAGCAAATCCCCCGCAGGTATATAGTGACGCTGACTATTCGGTGTTCCTGAAAAAGCCAACTCAGCAAGCCGATGTGCTTCACCAGCTCTTCCTTCTTTGAGCAGTTTCCTCATTTCCTCGAGTTGCGACAAGGCATCCCGATTATTCCGATCGCGAGGTCCCCCATACCAGATGGAGTCTTCATTCAGCTGAATTCTTTCATTTCGAATTTTGCCAAACACCATCCCTCCCAACCGTCCATTCCCTACAGGCAGGGCCTCATTCCAATCGCTTGCTGGCTGCTTAAACCATAAATGGGTGCTCATCTACTTTCCACCTTCTGTTTTGTGAAGTTAATACAGCGCCACCAAATCGTGAGTTTCCCCTAATCGGGTGATTCTCAACAATCTGATGACGCTGCTTTCGTTATTTCTTACTTTTTAGTTTTCATAAACTCATCCACTTGCTTTTGTTTCTCAGCAATAACTTTATCCATACCAGCCTTTTTCAGCTTATCGTTGAACTCAGCCAAGTATTTCTCCGGTTCAAGCACACCGCCGCTAAGGCCATCAATATAGGATTTATAAACACTCGCTAGAGCTGCCTCTTCGTTTTTCGTGCTATCGCTATTATAAGTGAAGCCAAGAATTGGGGATGATACACCCGCTGCGTTAAATGTTTTGAATTTCTCCCATTTCTGAGGATCCTCATTTTGGAACAGGTAAGTCAAGAACTGGTTCCCTACTTGCCAAGTGTTTCCTGGGAAGTACCCTGTATCCTTGGAAGTTGCGAAGCCATCTGGAACTTTGATGACATTTTCCTTACCAGCCACTTTCACATAGTGTTTACCTTCAATCCCAAAGTCCATCAGATTGACGATACGAGCATCACTATGCATCAGATTCAAGAACATAACCGCTCTTTCTGGATCCTTCGACGTTCTGGAAACAGCAAGCATCGAGTTATTAAGATCAGCAGAAGCAACATAAGGTTGCGTAAACTCAACTTGAACTAACGGCTTTTTACTCGCGTTACTAGCTTCTAGATCTCCACCTGGTTTAAGCTGCGACCATCTGGATGCGACCAATCCTTCGTCTGTTTGTGCTTTCAGATTCGTGTTCGTTCCTGGGTCTTTTTGGAAGTAACCTTTTTGGTTCCAATTGTACATTAATTTAAATAGGTTCTTCATTTCTTCCGTTTCAAAAAGGTTGACGACCTTAGGGGACGTGCCCGTTTTGGAAATAACACCCGGCGTTGCAAATCCGCCAATAGTTTCATATGGCAGCAAGTTCAAGAAGTTGGAAGTTGCTTGGATCGGAATTACATCCGCAGACTCGCCTGCTTTTACTTGCTGTAGGAATGGTTCCAAGTCTTCCAGTTTTTTAATCGTTTTTAGATCTAATTTATACTTTTCTACCAGATCTTTGCGCAAGAATAGACCTTGCATGGATGCCATTTCTTTTTGCGTAGGAAGTGCATAATTCAAACCTTTGATCGTTGTACCTGTTAAATACTTTGGATTAATCGATTTGATAATATCTTGTCCGTACTTCTCTAACAGATTATTTGCGGGATCATTCAACGCAATGTAGGCACCTTTGGCCACATTAATACTTAGATCGTTACCCGAAGTAAACATGAGATCGAATGGTTCACCAGAAGCAATCATTAGGTTTGTCTTTTGGGCATAATCTCCCCAACCTAAGTGATTAATTTTAACGGTAGCATTAATTTTCTCTTTGGTAATCTTGTTAATTTCTTCTTCAACCAACTGCACATCTTTCTGCGCTGTAGGTCCTGCGAAATAAATCGATATTTCCCGTGGATCCAATTTTTTGGCTGGTGCAGCAGTTGTGGCTGCGGATGAAGATGCAGGTGCTTTTGTTGCTGTTTCAGTTCCCTCTTTTGAACAAGCGGATAGCAGTACTGCCGGTATCGTAACGGCTAGGGCAATCGTATTCAATTTTTTCATGTTACTCATGTACAAACCCTCCTAAATTATCTACAAGTATATGCTTAGCCAGATAGTCTGGATATAGCCAATCAAAAAATTACTACCCTTTAACGGAGCCTACCGTAAGTCCTTTAACCAAATATTTTTGCAAGAACGGATACACCAGAATAATAGGCCCAATACCTATGACGGCCATTGCCATTTTTGCCGTTTCAGAAGGAAGTGTTTTTTGAATGGCATTCACAGCCTGAATACTGGCAGCACCAGAGTTGATATAGTTAAGATCGCTAATGACCTTATACAACAAATATTGTAAACTTACCAATTTCGGATTGTTAATAAAAATTAATGAGGTATACCAGTCGTTCCAATACGATAACATTTGAAACAACCCGATTGTCGCAAGTACAGGCAACGATAACGGCAATATAATTTTACTATAAATCCTTAGTTCGCCAGCACCATCGATTTTGGCTGATTCTATAAGCGCATGAGGTATCGTATTCGTGAAAAAAATACGCATAATAATCACATTAAAAGGAACAACAAGATGTGGAATGATAAGCGCCAGCAGCGTATTTTTCAAACCAGCTTGTGAATACAGCAAATACCAAGGGACGAGTCCACCACCGAATAGCATGGTAAAAAAGACAATGAAAGAAAACTGATTTCGATAAGGAAAATCGGGCCGTGACACCGGATAAGCAAACAAAGATGTGACTAATAAACTTAGGAACGTGCCCACCACTGTCACTAGAATAGAAATGCCATAGCCTGTTGTTATTTTATCCAAATCATCAATGAGGAACTTATAGGCATCCACGGAAAAAACTTCAGGAATAAATCGATAGCCTTCTCTCAAAATGTTGCTTTCCGCAGAAAACGAAACCGAAATGACTAACAGTAAAGGCAACACACATAGTAAACTCGTAAGTCCCAACACTGTCACCAACACGTAATAACTAACGGGTGACATGGCATTGGCGTGATACGTTTTGAATTTTCTTTTGATGACCGCACGCGATTTAACGACTTCTTCCATTGCAAATCCCCCTAGAATAATGCATTTTCTTTGCTGACTCGTCTGACAACGAGATTCGTCAACAACACCAGTACAAAGCCTACTGACGCTTGATAGAAACCGGCTGCAGCTGACATACCGACATTACCGTTTAACAGGAAATTTCGGTAGACGAACGTATCAATAACTTCCGTAGCAGGAAGCAGTGATCCTGAATTGAGTGGCGCCTGATAGAACAATCCGAAATCCGCATTGAATATTCGGCTAATTTGGAGCAGCACCATGACGATTACAACGGGTGCAAGCATCGGCAGCGTAATATGGAGCATTTGTCTAAACTTGCTAGCACCATCAATTAAAGCAGCTTCATAATACTCGGTATCAATGGATACGATCGCTGCCAAGTAGACGACCGCAAAGTAACCGATGTGCTTCCAAGTGTTGACGACTGGCAGTATATAGAACCATTTATCTGCTTCCGCATACCACGAGATGGCGTCCATCCCAAAGAATTTCAAAACCGTTGAGTTAAAGAATCCCGCTTGACCAAGTATGGCATACAAGATGTAACTTACAGCTACATATGAGATAAAATAAGGAAAAAGGATTGTGCTCTGGAATGCCCTCTTCAACTTCATTCCACGAATTTCGTTCAATCCAATGGATACCGCAACCGCCCCAAGTGTGTTTAACACAATAAATACAGCATTGAAGCCAATCGTATTACGTGTAGCTGTCCACGCCACATCGGTTTGTACGAGGTATTTAAAATTTTCCAACCCTACCCATGGACTGTGTAAAATACCATCCGAGAAATTATAATTTTTAAAAGCAAGAATTACCCCAAACATCGGGATATAGTTGTTGAAAATGACAATGGCTAGCGCCGGCAGCATCATCAAGAATAAAACTCGGAAGCGCACGATATTTCTCATGTGTTCTGAAAGTCTAGTCATGTTGAATCTTCACTCCAATCTCTCTTTGTATAGTCTTATTTTAACTTTTTACAAAGTTTTGAAAATAAAGCATCTTAGGATTTATGTTAAAATATTCAGGTGAAACATAAAAAAAAGAAGAATGTCGATTAATGACATTCTTCTTTTTTTATTTGGTGAGTGGGTGATGCTTGTCAAAAGAGGGATTTATATAGTCATGTAAGGAAATAGATCCTACCTGCACAGCGCTTTGAAGCATCGTATTTAATCGTTGTGTTTCCGCTTGCAGCATATCTTTGACGGAGGCTGTTCCTGAAGCCACGTCCCGATAGGCCTTGAGCCGATTGTTCCAACCAAAATGATCCTGATTGACGATGCTGGCGGTGATCGAACTATCCAAGAGAATGGGCTGTTTTGGATAGAATGACTCCACATCCGCAGGTTGAAAGCTGCTGAATTTAGAAGAAGATTTCGTATTCGAGTAGTCTTGCCGAATACGGGACGAAACGGGAATGACAACATCCTTTTGATAAAGTTCACCGATTACTCGATCTGAGTGAATATATTCCCAGAAATGAAGGGCAGCGAGACTATGTTTCGTTGCGCTATTAATACCAATAACCGGCTCAGGAACTAACATTAACGCACCAGCACCTGCTCTCTGCGCATCTAAAGCCGGCGGCATAGCAATATCCCAATCTACGTTAATCTTAAGTTCATTTTCGAGTTGGTAGACATCACTGCTTGAAACCAGCATCATACCTACATTCCCTTTGGCAAACTGGGTTAAGGCTGCATCGTACTTCATGGTGAGATCTCCAGGGAAAAGACTGCCATTCTTTTTCATCGTTAACATCGTTTCCATCCATGGCGCATACCCTGTGGTGTCAAACTTGCCCGTTTGAAAATCAAATAAAGTAATCCCGCTGTACGTCATGGGAATCTCCATACTCTGCATAAACCCGTACCAGTCTTCCCCAAGCGGCCAAACAAATCCATATTTCTGATTACCAATCTGCTTTTGAGTAATCCGAGCAGCCATCTCCTTCAGCTCATCCAGCGTCTTTGGCGGTCGGTTCTCATCAAGACCTGCTAGTCGAAACAGCTCTTTATTGTACGCAAGTCGAACTGTACTTAAACCGTAAGGAATCGCGTATTGTTTGCCATTAAAACTACCGTAGGAGAGTGCCCATTTCGAATAATTCTGCGTCATAGACGGGGGAATATCTCTCGTCAAGTCTTTGAACCAGTTTTTATACATGTAAGTGGTGATCCAGTCCGATTGGACAGCAAAAACATCTGGTCCTTCCCCTGAAGCCATTAACATATTTAAGGTTCGCGTGTAGTTCTCACGGGGAATGGTCAACATTTGTACAAAGGTTTGATCGGGATTCGAATGGTTGTACTGATCAATTATCTTCCGCATTTCCAGATCCGAACCGTACGACGTAAAAGCAAACGTAAGCTGCTCCTTTGAGGGAGAATTTACAGGCTTCACATCTTGGTTCATAGGCGCATTCATATGCCAAATCTGCTGAATCCCAACTGAGATGAGACCTATGACAAGAAGAACACCTGTCACAAGCAGCCATTTTTTTTGTTTCATTTCCAATCTCCTTCCCTTACAATGGGGATATCAAAAGCTAGGAAGACAGGTGATTGCGTAATGTGGACGCGCCCTTTTAAGCA
Organism: Paenibacillus sp. J31R109; assembly: GCF_059692055.1. Lineage (NCBI taxonomy): Bacteria > Bacillati > Bacillota > Bacilli > Caryophanales > Paenibacillaceae > Paenibacillus > Paenibacillus sp. J31R109. The sequence goes on from NZ_JCAUAR010000003.1 coordinate 101,192, forward strand.
GCTTTCTCTTCATCATATCAGTATTAAAAGCAGACTGCTTGTCTATTTTTTATCACTCGTGTTCGTTCCGTCATCCATCATTGCCATTTCTTTATATCACCAATCCAGTTCAACAATCTCTCAGAATATGGTCGACTCGATTAACCGTAGTATGCAAATGATGGAGCTGAATGTCCAGGAGACCTTGGAACAAATTGATGATATCACGACCAAAATTTACACAAGCAACACCTTGCAAGGCATCCTGTCTCGTGATCTTTCCAGCGATGAAATCAGCATTGTGAATGAGATGACGCAGCTAAGTACATTGCTCGATAGTTATAGCTTTTCGAACCAAGGTAAAACAAAATTCACCTTGAATCTATTCTTAATGAATCGACCTGTCTATAATCTCTTTCCTTCCATTCCGCATGTGTACAGTGTAGAATCTGTTCAGAACCTAGATTGGTACCAATCGATGTCTTACAAAAGCAGATTTAAGGTACTTGGCTTATATCAGGCGCCTAGTGAATCCGGCAGTCCATCTCAGTACTTGATTCGTACGGCTAAGCAGCTTTACGAATTAGATAATTTCGCAGTCCCCTACGCGGGACTTATAACAGCGGATGTCAATATTGCCGATTTTGGCAAAATGATGGATAGTTTGAAGCCTTCCGAGCATAGTGAAGTCTATATTCTGAATGCCGCAGGCGAAGTGATGATTGGTCCTCGCATGGATCAAGTGAATCAGCCATTTATCGTCCCTGACCTGTTTACGCCTAGTAAGTCAGAGCATCAACCTGATTTTCAATCCCATTTTCTGTCCATTCAAGGTGAGCAAACACTTGTCGCAAGCAGGCTCATTCCACAATTAGACTGGAAACTTGTAACCGTTTCACCACTCCGTGATTTAAACGGGAAGCTGCTTTCTTTTAGAAATGTCATGATTGTTGTCATTCTTTTCAGCATGGTGATGGCCTTCATTCTTGCCCTTTTCTTCTCTAACAATATTACCAACCCTATTCGAAAATTTGTACGCGCGATCAATACGACGGATTCGGAATTGTTCAATGTTTCCATTGAATATAAGCGAAATGATGAATTTTTATTTTTATTCCAGCGGTTTAATAAGATGATCCGGCAAATGAAAGAACTGGTCGATCAACTCTATGTCACCGAAGTCAAAAAGAAAAAAGCCGAGCTCGAAGCCTTACAGGCTCAAATAAATCCTCATTTTCTATACAATACATTGGATTCGATCAATTGGATGGCGCTTAAAAAGAAGGTACCTGAGATTAGCTTAATGGTGACATCACTCTCTGATTTTTTTCGATTATCACTCAATAAAGGGCGTTCTATTATTCAGCTTCAGGACGAGGTAAACCAAGTTCAGGCTTATCTGACGATTCAACAGATCCGATTAAGTCACAAACTAACGTTCGCCATCGAAGCCCCTTCGCACCTGCTGCAACTGGTTACCGTCAAGCTAATCCTTCAGCCATTGATTGAGAACGCTATCATTCATGGATTCAATGCAAGTAAAGGGCGTGGACATCTAATTATTCAAGTATCCCTCGACTTAGATATCTTGGAATTGCGTGTAATTGACAATGGCAGCGGTCAGCAGGCCGAGGTTAATAAAATTCAGGAATTGCTGGCATCAACTGGCGATCAAACAGCTTCATTTGGGATACGAAATGTGAATACGCGCATTCAACAATGGTTTGGTGAGCAGTATGGCTTACAGTATGAAGCCAACGAAGATCAAGGATTAACCGCGATTATTCGTATGCCGGCTAGGAAAACAGCGGATGGCTTAGCCAACGATCCCCTGCTGGATCAGGGCGAACATTTATCTTAAGGAGGAATTCAGATGATTACGATGGTCATTGCGGATGATGAGGAGTTAATTCGGGACGGTCTGAACTCCATTATCGATTGGTCTGAATTTGGCATCGAAGTCGTAGGTCTTGCGGAAGAAGGGCGCGAGGCCTATGAATTATGCATGGAACTGAAGCCAGATATCCTCTGCACGGACATTCGAATGCCGATTATGGATGGCCTTGAGCTGTCACAAAAGCTGCGCGATGCCGGAAGCACAACAAAAATCGTCATTATTAGCGGCATTCAAGACTTCAACTATGCCAAGACAGCCCTCAGCATGCATGCTGAAGCCTACGTGCTGAAGCCGGTTAAGCTCCATGAAATTACCGAAGTATTTGGACAGGTTGCTAGTAAAATTAACCGCGAACGCGACAGCGAGGCCATCCATTCCAAGCTGCATAAGCAGCTGCAAGATAGCCTTCCTGTTTTGCGCGAAAAGTTGCTCATTCAGCTATTATCCCGCTACTATACGAATGAGAACGATATCTACGACAAGATTGCCTATTACCAAATTCCGATCCAGCAAGGGGAATTCTCTGCGATCGGTGTGCTTAAAATTGATGATTTTGAGCACGCCATTCAGCACTATAGTGAAGAAAATAAACAATTGTTATTTTTTGCCATTCACAATGTTGTAGCGGAAATTCTGACAAATACCTCCTCTGGTTTTGCTTTTACGAATACGATGGACAATGAGCTTATCGTGATCTTTAACGAACGCTCCCAACTCGGAAACAAACATATGGATCTCGCCGAAGAAATTATCCGTTGTGTGCGTCAATACGTGAAAGTATCCTCTTCTATCGGCATCGGCTCGGCGGTAAGCTCTGTTCTACAGCTGAGCAATTCTTACCAAGAAGCCAAAGAAGCACTTCAGCACACGTTCTTTACCGGGAAAGAATCCGTTGTCACCATTCATGACATTGCGCATAATAAAGCGGAGTCTGAGCGGCACATGCACTTGTACGAAATTGAAAAACTACTCATCCAACAAGTAAAATTGGGAGATGCCAAAGGCGTCTCCGATTTGCTGAACAAGCTGTTCGATGACGTCATTCTCCCGGGAAGTGCACAAGTTGAACAAGTGTATTTCCGTGGAGCTGAGCTGATTTTCCAATTGGCAAGACCGCTGCATGAAGCGGATGAATCTTTCGAGGCCATTCTTGGCAAATCTACCATGGACATCGTTCAGATGATTCAAACCACCAAAGACATCGGAAGTCTCCGAAGTATGATGATCAACTTGATCGGGGACATCGCCCGTTATATGCAAAACAAACATAATAGCAAAAGCCAACGGGTTATTGGGCGAATCAAACAATATATTGAGAAACATTATATGAATAATGTCACGATTCAATTATTAGCCGAGGAAGTGTTCCTGAGCCCCACCTATATGTGTCAGATCTTTAAGCAAGAAACCGGAGAAACCATTATTGAATTTTTAACAAAAGTGCGCATTGAAAAAGCAATCGAACTACTCAAATCGCCCGATCTAAAAATATTTGTTATCGCAGAGATGGTTGGGTTTGAAAATGCAACTTACTTTACGACCGTTTTCAAGAAGATAACTGGTGTGCTGCCTGGTAAATATCGCGAAAGTCTATGAAAAGAAAAAGCCCGCTTCAAGGCACTGTTCATTAGAACGGCCGAGAGCGGGCTTATCGACTGATTAAACTTTTAGAATATCTATTAATCGTGCCGCCAAGTTCTCACCCATAATCATGTGACCATAATCAGAAGGGTGCAAAAGATCCGTCGTTAACCCTGCTGCAACATCCGTCAAAATATCATGACCATGGATAAAGTGCAGATTAGAATGCGCTAACTCCCCATGCAGACGAAGCAAGATTTCGTTAAACTGATGGTTCCTAATCCCGCTAATGTTATCTTTATCACGCAAAAAATTAGAGCTGTTTGGATAGATCGAGATGATCACAATCGGTTTATCAGGATGATGCTTGGTCACCGTGTTCAACAGATATCGAACTCTCTCTTCGAATTGCTCCGCTGTAAATCGCTGCCTCATATTGACCCCAAGCTCAAGAGTAGCGATATCCCAATCATCTTGACTTGCCAAATAATCAGCTATTTCGGGCTCACACTGGCAAGCGCCTGATAAGCCATTACACATCACATCCACACCTAGTCTTCTTGCTGCTTGCTCTATGTACGATAGATGATGCGTGGTCGCACTTACTCCATGCGTAATAGATGAGCCGTACGCCAGCCATTTTAACTTCGGTGATTCCCCTGCTTCTGGTGGTCTTACGGAATGGCCCATCGCATCCAGCTCGTGAAAGACAGCAGAGAAACCGCGGCTCATTGCAACGCGCCACACATGTGGGGAGAAACGCCTTCCTTCTAACATCTCTGGCTGCACTTCAGCAAATTTCTCTGGCTGCTTTAGCGTAATCCCCGTTAATCTACCTTCTTGAAGTCGATGAATGGAATGAAAAAAATCTCCTCGATACACCACCACATCGCCATCCGCGTCAAGTGCTGTAAGGTAAATCTTGACGTTACTTGCCGTAGTTACGAAGCGAATCTCACATCCGGTGGAAGTTTGCGCGGCAAGACGTCCATTCTCGTTACTTGGCCAACCGAGCGATTGACGAACAGAGGCCGGCAGCCTGCGCAGCCGCCACCCCGCCATGCCTGCACTCGTCTCCAGTTCCGCGACATTATAAAATTCCAAGTTATGAACGATCATTCCCCTATGTCCTCCCTCAATTTATCTCGCTAATTATTCGCTATCCAACTCATCTATGTGTTCATAAACAGAGTGATTCAATACCTTCATGGCCTCCAAAAGTGGCTCATAAGGCGTAAACTCAATCGTCACAATGCCCTTATTCGCATCTTGATTAGAAGGATCTGAACGATTATCCAAGGGATCGTTATCGATATATTTGAACCAGTGCCAGCCGACACAAGATTTGCTTTTCATCAGTGCAAGTGTGAAATTGTGATAGAAGGAGCCACGGTCTTCTTGCGTTTTCACAATCCAACCCGCTCCTGTTTGATTGGCGAAAGCTGGGCTCTCCCCTTTGGTATACCATTCTGTGATCATGACGGGCTTACCTGACCAAGCCTCCCACTGCAGCATCGTCTCCAGATTTGGCGTCCAGTAGCCATAATAATTGAAGGAGATCACATCCGCATAGTGCCCGGCAGCCTTCCACAAATAGGGATTTCTCTCCTGATTATACGGGGAATGCAATCTCGATCCAAGATATAAATGATTGGGATCTGCCTTCTTAATTGCCCCAGCGACGATGCGATAATAGGTCTCCGCCACATACCCGACGAATTGCGCTCGATCATCGCGGGAAATCTCCCGAATATCAGCATCATAGCCTTTCTTATCTCTAATCCATTGCTTTGCTGCCTGATTGCCCGGATCCACGGCGTCTAACTGTAAATATTTTTCCAGTAAATCCGGGTGAAATGGGAGCTCATTATCCGAAAAATGTCCCAAGAGGAATGGATCATCTGCATACTTGGTCAATTGCTGCGCATGCTTCTCGCAGAATGCTTCAAACTCGGGATCGAATACAAAGATGCAATCATTGGGATAGCCGGTATGCCCTGGTGCTGAATAAGTACCTCCTCGTTCCTTGCCGTAACTGCTCATGAAATTCCAAATCTCTGTGTAGACAACGGGAATATCGGCGTTTCGAATAAGGTCTGTTCTAGACCACGATCCTGTGCCATTAAAGCCATTTTCCTTGAGAAGCGCAATGGTGTGGTTCATCCAAGTCTGCTCATGAGCAAATTTCGTCGCTAAGGCTTTTGCTGCCCGTTGTGAGGTCGTCGTATTCACACTCGTAACGGCCTTATGAATAAACAGGCATCCTTCCGGGTCAATGAGCCACCAGCGGCCGCCAAGCTTGGCCGTACGAAAATAACCCGTTGCCTCGCATTGTCGATCTACTCTGCCCCCATATCTATTCAAAGGAGGCCCGGTTACATCCGTGCGTGCTTGCTCAGGGGAAGCCAAAACATGCGTGTCATAGGGAATCCAATCCAAATGGGGCTTCATCTTGGCGCTTACTTTTATTTTTCTTTGGGACAGTGACATCGTAACAAACTCCTTCGCTCGAGAAAATAACAGTCTTTGTTATCCTGCTTGACTCAGGACAACAAAGACTGCTTGATTAATATTGGTTATATATGCGGTAAAGCAACACGGCTGCTTCAGCTCGAGTCGTGTAACCCAGCGGATGGATGCCGTCTGCATCCCCTTGAATGAGCTTCTCTCTTATCAAAAGAGCGATCTTAGCCTTCGCGTAATCAGCAACGAGTTCGCGGTCGGGGAAGGCCTCAAGTTCGAGGTCAATATCCGTGTGAACAAGCTTGCCTGCCGCCTCTAGAGCTCGCTGCGTCAGGACCATCATATCCTGCCGAGTGATCGCCGCTTCCGGATGAAAACGGCCACTTTCGTCGCCCTCTGTAATGCCCAACACTGTGGCAATTCGCACGGCGTCATAATAATAATCCACAGACTTTACATCCGCTAAGACCTTACCACCTTCAGCCCTCAGCCCCAGCGTTCTTACTAAAAGCTGGAGGAAATCCGCACGCGTTACCTCCTCTGCAGGCGTATACGTAAGTTCGGAAGTGCCTCCAATAATCCCCTTGGAAGCAAGGACCTCAATTGCATGTGATGCCCATTCGTGCTTGCTCAGATCTTGGAATGTCTTCTCCACAAAGCCAACAGCATATTTCCCCGGTTGCGTAGTTGTAAACTTAATTTCACCATTCGTTGCATCATATTTACCACTAGTAACCGGACTTAATTGTCCTTGTTCATCCACCATCCAGATGACGAGCTGTTCGGATTTTGCAGCTTCTCGGGCAGTTGGGTGATACGGAATTGTCACCGTAACCGCTTCGGACAAATAACCCCGTTCAAGCGGTTTACCATTGACCTTCAGGCTTAGCTCAACTATCGGTCTTTCAGCTGTTCCAGATCCGAGTGGCCCCTTCAGTGTAGATCGATCAACCTGCCCGATTACGATAGACACAACATCACTTGGCGCGACTTCTGCTGATGGGAGCATATTCGCCGGGAGTATCACAGTGGCCAACTCCGTCTTCAGAACAAGTTGCTCTTTCTCCTCGCCTGATGCTACCCAACGGCTGGACAAGACAGTTTCGTATGCTTGCGCATCCTTCACCTTATTGATGCTGAAAGAAATCGACTTCATTCCTTGTGGATTGGGCTGTGTGGAGGCAAAGGCCTTCGTTACCTTGTCATCCGAAAGTTCAGCTCTAGCCGTCCGTGTACCTTCCACCATAGTAGGAGTTATGACGTCTTCTGGGTCCGAATGTATTTGCGGTGGTATTCCAATTGAAGGTGACTCTTCGGATTCTCGCTGCCCAGCTCCCCATAGTTCCAGTGTTGGAAGCTTTCCGGTTTCTCCTTCTCTCGCACCAATACGTACAACATCTCCATCATTCACTTCTAGATATTGGCGTTTCTCCTTCATGATCAAGAACGTTACAGCGTTTCCTTCTTGTCGGTGGAGGAAATCAGTCACATCGAGTGTGCTATACCCGCCTGTTTTGTCAAAGGTGATGACACCAACAGGCTCCGCTTGCTCGCCAAGTTCTGTCGCAAAGGCAGCATGGCGGTTCAAGTTTGGTGCCGTCGCACCAGTAATCGTCGTTTCTGACCAACTGTTGTCGCGTAGTCCATACACCTGTAAAGTTTGACGGTCACTTACAGAAGAAGCTGCCAATTGACCAAACAGATTCAAGAAAATCGACTTCGAAGAAGCTGTTTCTTCATTAAGCGGAAACTTTACATAAGCAGCAGAATTGTCATCCAAATTGCTAGTACTCTGCCGTACAGTCATTTCAGCCTGCCCACCATTGGCCAACGTGCTGTCTTGCCCCCATGCCACTTGCGCATCCTCGGAGGCTACCACTTGCATAGGTGCATCTTGAGCTGCGCCTTGCTGTACCGTGACCATCCATACGCTTTGCTTAGGTTGTAATTTCGATATCTTTTTACTTGCCCCCAGAGGCGCCCTGTAAACAACTTCCCCAAATCGGGTATCGCTGACCTCGCGAATGGTAACCAGATCTCCGGCTAACACATCCAAATCCGTTACATCAATGGTTGTGTTGTAATCGGATTTCTCACTCGTTTCCGGTATCCAGATCGCATACTTCTTCGTTTGTGCATCATAAGCGGTTGATGCTTGATAGAGCTCGTCATACGGTGCTGAAGCCGTCGTAGCGTATAGCGGACGCTCGTTACTAAAGCCTTCCGCGAACAAGCGCGTGACCTCGGCATTTTTCGTTGGTCCGCCAATATTAAAAATAGGATATGATTCCGAGGCGTACAACTCACGAATTTTAATGGGTCCATTAGCCGTTGAAGTCAATCTAATTTTGTTTGTAGACACGGGTTCCATTAGGATGACAGACTTGAAGTTGTCCGTCTGACTGCCTACGCTGGCTAAGTCCTTCCAACCGTCTCCGGTTTCATTTGCCGCCTGAATTTTAAAATTACCGAATGTCCCCGTGTATTTATTTCCCGAAGAGCTGTACTGGGCATCCCCAAGATCCACGATCAGGTGCCGCAGCGTCTTCGTTTCCTGCAAATCAATTTCCAGAGAGTGGCTAGCACCCGCACCGCTCACCCAAGCGGAGGAATCCGTCAGGTCTCCGTCCGTCACTTTGGCTGCGCTGCCTGAATTGGAGCTGGCCTGAACAGACTTTCCATACAGCACATTTTGGGTCGGATCCAAGAAGCGATCATACATATAATGCACGCTGTTGCGGTTCATCCCGTTATATAATTCACTAAATTTAAACTGGTACATCCCCAATGCGCCTTTTTGCATCGCAGCCTGCCAAATGCTCGCTTGTGAGCGGAATACAAACGGCGTATCACTCGTTTCTGTTTTGGTCTTCCAGTTCGCAACACCCGCATAGTTAAACTCGGTGTATATGATCGGAAACGTCTTGTGCGTTGGCGCATATTGTTCCATCAACCCGTTAATATCATCAAAATCCTTTGTAAAAATACCAGGTTTACTGTTATAACGGTGCTGAACAAACCAATCCACAATGTCATAGTTGACCGTTGCTCCCGTATAATCCGTGCGGTTGTTTCTTACTACACTTTTGGCAATATCGCTAGTCGCGCTGGAAGCCAGCGTAGGCGCTGCCAGCACAGGCTTGAGCGATTTCCCTTGGATTCTGTTCACATCCTCAATTGCGCTTCGCACAGCATCCGAATAGATTTTCAATAAGAAAGAGAACTTCTCAACTTCCACGGCACGCTGCAACGGTGTGTCGCCTTTGATGAACGATTCCGGCTCATTCGGTCCCTCATATTGTGCTGCATCGTACTTGCCAGCCAAATAGAATACGATGGCGTAGATCATTTGCCAATTCTTCCAAGATCTCTGCCATTTATCCGATTCGTCCCCATAGCTATAATCCGAAATATGCATCTCTGTCATAACATCCACGCCTAATTTCTTGAACTGCTCATAGGAATAATCCATGTGATATTCCTTATCTGCGTCCCACAAATCATGCATATTGTTTGTAATGGATGTCCATTTTAGATAATTCTCATTGCTCAGTTCCCGATTCATCGATTGTCTTAACAGTGCTTTTTGCGAGTTAAAATCGGATAAGCTGCTTACCAGTGGTTTGCTGACGTTATTTTCACCAATGAAACGCGTCGGAGCTACCCAATACCGCACCGCGTTCATGTGCGAATAGTTGTACCAGGCGGGAGTATTGTCACCCTCCAACATATTCATCCCGCTGAAGCCTACGTATTTCATCGACTTGCCAATGACTTGATTGCTCACCTTCACAGTAGCTTCTGATGGATCTTCATAAACCGTCACTTTGTAACTTTTGGTCGATCCATTCTCCGCTTTCACTGTAAACAACACTGGATTGCGGTAATCCATTGGCGTCGTGCCGCTGGTTTGAACATTTCCGCCAACTTCCACCTGCGTTCCCGTTGTTGCGAACGAAGCAACCAAGTTAGTCAAATCCGTACCTTTAGGTACAATGACATCAATACTGTTGTCATAATTGTCCTTCATGGTATACATCCCACCGCCTGCTGCGGCAATCGTCCGAGAGATGAGATTGGAACGAATCGTACCATTTGCTGCCGGGGTTAATGCTTGGAAACTAAAGGATGTAAGGTCCATCGTATCCGCCTGTAAAGTAACCACGACGGTGTACTCAACTACCGATCCATCTGCGGCATGCACGAGATACTTAACCTCATTCGCAAAGCTATTCGTCGTGAGGCCACTCTTTTGATCGATACCGTTCACAGTAACGAAGCTGCCATCCGCAGCCCAATAAGCGATAACGTTAGTGAGATCCATACCGATAGGACCCTTAACGGTAATGTGGTTACCGTTTATGTCGCCGGAGAGGAGCTGAGGGCCATTCTTCAAGGCAAAAGAAGTGATTGCTTTCGCTGTGCTGACTTGCGGTTGAACGGTGACCGTTGTCAAGCTTTGAATCGCCCGATTGGACACGCTCAACGCTTTAATCACAGCAGTGCCCGCACCGATGCCCGTAACATTCCCATGTAGGTCAACGATTGCAACGTCCGGATTGGAGGTGCTCCACAGGATACGTTGGTCAGCCGCTGCTGGGAGAACCTCAGCTTGCAACGTTCGCTTCCCCCCTATGAGTAAGTTTTCATTGGGTGGCGTTAGTATCGATGTTGCTCCGGCCAACACGTTGTACACCTCGATTTCAGAGAAGAACGCAATGTCCAAATTGTCCTCTTCCGTAATAACAAGTCGAATGTACTTGGCTTTAACTGTATTGAAATTAGCTTCCAGAACAGCCCCGACGGATGTACCTTCATAAAGCTTCTGCCAAGCTTCCCCGTCAGATGAGCCATATAAAGCGAAACCAACCGTTCGATAGGCACCAGCACGCAGCTGTTCTTTGAGCACAATTTTATTAACCGATTTCACTTCCTGCAGATCAATCTGTGCATAATAAGGAAACGCATCTGTACTAAGCCTTCTCCAGGCTGTACTAACATCTCCGTCTACAAGCATTTCAGCCGTATTTTTATAAAAACCGATGCTCGTCACCTGAACAGGGGCTCCAAGCGCCATATTGACAGGGTTGCTGCCAAGCTCCTTATACACGCGAACTTCATAATTGCGATACGAATCGTCATCGGCATACACCGTATAAGTCACTGTGTTGCTAAAATCCTGCGCCGTCACGCCGCTAACTGGTGTCCCCCCACTAACTTGAATCCTCTTCCCGACGTAGGAGAAGGTTGGAACCAAAGCCGTGAGTGAGGTATCGGCCGGGACAACCATATTCACACTGTTTCCTTCTACAAGAGCATGAATTGAGGGGCTCAACTCACCAAATGAAAAAGAAGTTAACTCTTTCTGCGAAGGTGTCCGGTAACTGACATTGACTTGATATTCCTGCCACGAAAGATCTTCCGCATAGACCCGGTAAGTTACAGGCTGGGTAAAATCATTTACCGTCACACCGCTTGTCTGGCGTGTATTGTTCGCATATACAGCCTCGCCCGTTGTCTGATACTGAGCCGTAAGCGCATTCAAGTTACTGCCTTGCGGAAGCTGAATGGTTATATCACGCGTTGACTGATCAATATAGCCAAAAACTTTCGGTGTTACATTGTCAATCGCAAACTCTGTAAATTCTTTCTTATTGGACACGATCACCGTCACATTGGAGATTGCGAAGAAAGCTGGATTAGAAACGCTGGTTGCACGGATTTGCGCTGTTCCCATTCCCACCGCTGTAACAAGACCACTGTTGCTCACGGTAGCTACGCCTGCATCACTGCTGGTCCAGCTTACATCGCCGTCAGCACCTGTTGGATTCACGACAGCTGTTAATTGCTCGGTGGAGCGCTTATTCATTGTAAACGACGTATTACTTAACGTAACACTCGTAACAGGAACGAAGTTACTCACTTCAAATTCTGCAATAGCTACAACATTCGTTCTATCCGTAATGGACAGCTTGATATACTGAGCTTGAACCGTTGGAAAATCAAAAGTCGTATAGTCTGCACTGCCAATTTGCTTGCCTGAAGTGACCCCAAGGTCTACCCAGTTCGTCCCATCCGACGAGTAGTGCAGGGTAAACGCGGTTGCTCGGTTCCCGTAATCGATCCCCCCGATTATCGGCGCAATTAATTTAATACGGTTGAAGCTTTTCACACTGCCAAGATTGAGCTGAAGCCAGGGTGTAGTCTCTGTTGAAATATGTCTCCATGCTGTATTCAGTGCGCCATCAATGGCTGTGGTAGTTCCCCAAATTGGAGTAGCATTATAGGGTTTCGTGCTGGAAACCGTTGCTGACCGAGCCAAATTATCAGCCGGTGCGGCAGCTGCCTTGTTTCCTGATAGAAGTACACCGGGACTTAGCATTTGCAGCAGTAAAGCAAGAATGAGAACCCATTTTATCGGTTGCTTGTTAAAAATCCTTGGTTTGTTCATCAAACTGTCCTCCCTTCATTTAAAAGAAAAACTGTCACAGCCTTCAAAGCAGCCTGCTGTGCTGTTGTCTCCGTTCCGTATCCGAAGCCATGGCCAACCTGCGGGAGCACAATCAATTCCGCGTGACCGCCATCCCGAACCACACGGTCACAAAAAGCTCGTGAATGTGCCAATGTCGTCGTTTGATCTTCATCTCCTTGGACAAGAAGAAAAGGTATCGACACCCGAAGATCTCTCTCGATCGGTGAGGCCAATCGGTACTGCTCCGGCTGCTCTTCTCGGCTTCCGCCCATAAAATCCAGCACAAACTGCCTATCAATACGTAAATCCGTTACGGGACAGTAAGCAACAACCGCACTGGGTCTTGTATCCAGATAAGTAAGCTCAGCCGTAACGCCAAGCTCATCATTCGGCTGCAGCAGCGCCAGCATAATAGCTAAGTGACCACCCGCTGACGACCCGAAAGTAATGATTCTTTCTGCATGAAATGCATACTGCTCAGCGTTCTCCTTCAGATAAGACATTGCAAGGCGAACATCTTCGATCTGCGATGGGAACTGATGTGTTGGTGCAAGTCGGTAGCTGACGTTCGCACAAGCGTACCCTTGTGCGGCGTAATATTCCGCTACGTTATGCCATTGTGTCCGGTTCCCCCCCGTCCAGCCCCCGCCGTGAATAAACAGCAAGCATGTGCCTGTTTCATTCTTTTCTGGAAGAATGAGATCCATCGTTCTTTCAGGTAAATGCGATTTGCTATACCTCACGTTTGTAAGCCTTTTCATTTCATCCACTCCTTCCCCATCTCAACCTCCGTTCAAAGAAAAGAGGGAGTTGCCTCCCCCTCTTTATTTCTTACTGTTTTTATTAACCCAGTCGGTGACTTCTTTAATTAACTGATCGCCACCCTGCTTCCGGTATGTTTTGACAAATTCGTCGAAAGAATCAAGCGGTGCTTTACCTAAAATAATTTTCGCAGCCGCTTCCTGGAATAGAGCTCCTTCATACTTCAAGTCTGGGAAATCCAGATAAGCTTGAGGTGTCGGCATCGAAGCGGTCAAGTTCGGAACGCCTTCTTTCTCTGATAGGGCGATAGCTTCCATTGTACGATCATAGTAAAGCTGCTGCTCAGGTGTACGCTTCAGGACTTTTTCTACCGCATCGGAAGGTGTCAACAAGAAGATGTTGCGTCGAATCGCAGATTTGTCCGCTTTATCCTTCTCTGTGTCGTAAATAATTTTATCGCCTTCACGCTTAAACGTCTCTCCTTCAAAACCGAACGCATTAAAGAGTTGCCCTTCATCCGAAACAAGCCAATCAAATAACTTCACCACGGCTTCCGGGTGCTTCGAATTTTTCATAACAATAAACACACGGTCTACAGCATTATGTACAGCACCAACTGGTCCGTCATATCCGGTTGCTTTCGGTGTAGGAATGGTAATCAGTAACGGTTTCTTATCTGGTAAACCTGCGGCTACTTTATCATTCCAGTTGCCCGCTGAGCCTGGTTGGTGAACGAACAGACCCACCTGATCGGAAGTCAGCTTCTTCTGCCACACAGGACTTGTATTCGTTAGGAACTCTGAATCCAATAGCTTTTCATCGTACATTTTTTTCAAGAACCCAAGGGCTTCCTTCATGCTTGGATGGATGACAGCCGGAATGATTTCATTGCCAACTTTATGGAACGAATTCGTCCCAATTCCCCACATGCCGGGGATATTATTCCACCAAGAAATTTTCTCGCGCATGGAGAACGGAATATCATCCTTCTTGCCGTTGCCGTTCGGATCCTTATCCCGGAACGCGCGCAGCATATCTAGCAGCTCATCAGAAGTTTTGGGAATACCCACTCCGACTTTATCCATCCAGTCCTTGCGAACATACATGACATAATTGGATTTGGACTGTGTAACATCTGGAATGGCCATAATCTTGCCACCTAATGTGACAGCATCCCAGGAGGCTTGGGGGATTTTCTTTTTCAAATTAGGTCCATATTTATCAATTAACTCATTCAATTCAACCGCTTGACCATTTGTTACAGGCTCTGCATTGCGGGAGAATCCGAATGTTTGGTAGACATCCGGCATATCACCCGAAGCAAATTTCAATCTCAATTTCTCCGCATACTGCCCATGAGACAGCAGCTCAAGATCCAGATCAATATTCGTTTTCTCACCGATGTACTTAACAAATTTTGTATCTTTGAAGTTCTGATCCGGCAGCGGCTGGGACATATCGGAGTTAAACATTCTAATTTTGACGGGTTCTTGCTTGACAGGAGTCCCGCTGGTTGCAGCTGGAGCTGTCCCATTCCCACTGGAACAAGCAGCTGTCACCGCGATTAAGCCTGTTAAACTAGCTAACCCCGCTTTTTTTAATCTCATTTTTAACAACCTCCATGAGTATAATGAACTTGCTATATATGCAAGCGCGTCAACGCTTTCATAACAATTGTTTTATCCTTTAACAGAACCGATAAGGGAGCCTTTAATAAAGTGCTTTTGAATAAAAGGATAAATGAGCATAATGGGAACTGTCGCTACCATAATCGTGGCCATCTTGATACTCTCCGGCGATGTATCGACGCTAAGATCTGCAACCGAGGAAGACATCTCATTCGTGTTTCCTTGATTAATCATCGAATAGAGATACAACTGGAGCGTCTGCAGCTTGACATTGGTAATATACATCATGGCACTGGAATAATTGTTCCAATGGCCTACCGCGTAATAGAGGATTAATGTTACAAGGATGGGCAATGACAAAGGCAGCGCAATTCGGAATAACACGCCATATTCACTCATGCCATCTACCTTTGCAGCCTCGAAAAGTTCTTCGGGCAAGTTCCGAAAGAAAGTCAGGCATAGAATCATATTAAATGCACTTAAGGCAGAGGGGATAATTAACGCCCAGAGCGTGTTAACCATTCCTAGAGATTTGACTACTAGAAACGTAGGAATCATTGGTGCATGAAAGATCATGGTGAACACGATGAAGAGCATAATCCACTTTTTCCCATGAAGTCCTTGACGCGAGAGCGGATAAGCCATAATGACCGTCATCAACATATTTAAAAGAGTTCCAACTACCGTAATCAACAAACTAACCCGAAAGGACCGCCAGAATGCGCTATTCTCTATAACCACTTTATAGTTATCCCAGTTCATCTCTACGGGAAGCAGCTTGACCTTGGAATGAATGAGTGCATAAGTCGAACTAAGTGAACCAGATGCAACATGCATAAATGGCAGCAAGACCATCAGACAAATGGCGATCAGAAACGCAAGATTTCCTATATCAAACAATCTAGAGCCCAGTGTCTCCTTTATTTTCATATCCCGAATACCTCCTTTCCCTTAATACAAGCTTTCTCCTGTTGTCGCTTTACTCATCCCATTCGCAATCACAAGCATCAACAATCCAATAACTGATTTAAAGAGCCCTATCGCTGTCGTCAGACTGTATTGTCCATTGATAATACCAGCCCGATAAGCATATGTATCCAACACATCCCCAACGGAATAGGTAATCGGTGTCAGAAAGACATAGATTTGCTCAAAACCGATATCTAGAATGTGTCCGACCTTTAGCAGCAACAAGATCATAATCGCAGGCAAGAGTCCCGGGAAGGTAATGTACTGAAACTGCTTCCAACGACCTGCTCCATCAATTTTTGCTGCCTCGTAAAGGGCGGGATCTATGCCAGCCAGCGCTGCCAAGAAAATAATGGCGCTCCATCCCATCTCTTTCCACATTCCAGCACTCACGACGAGTGTCCGGAAGTATTCAGGTGTACTCAACAGCTGAATGGGATCTTGGCCTAACTCAACCAACACTTGATTCACGATGCCCGTTTGTGTCGAAAAGAGCACATACACGAGCCCGAAAATAATCGTCCACGACAAAAAGTGGGGTAAGTATAGAATCGTTTGAATGATACGTTTCGCTACCATCGAGCGCAGCTCATTTAACAAACAAGCGATAACAATCGGAGCTGGAAATGAAAAGATTAGTTTATAAAAGCTTAGTATTAAGGTGTTCTTTAAAAGTCGTGTGAACTGTGGATACGTAAACAACTGCTCGAACCATTTCAACCCCACCCATTTGCTAGAAAGCAAACCAGTAAAAATATTGTAATCCTTAAAGGCAATAAATGAACCCATCACGGGAATGTACTTAAACACGATCAGGTATAGGATACCTGGAATAAGCAGGATATATAGCGCTTTATTTCGTGCGATATATCGCAAGGATTCACTTCGCTGCCTCGTCTTTAATGCTTGGTGTTGTGTGCCAGTTATCGATTCTTTACTTACAGCAGAAAAACTTTCCGCCATATTCATCCTCTCTCCTTCCATGCTGTCGCATCTTGTCTATGTGTTTATTCTAATCGCCCCTGAAGAATCACACCATGAGAGAAAGTAATTAAGTTCTAGGAGGATAGTCTACTTCGCCAAAGTTTTTTTCTATTCGCTGATAAAAGAAATAGACCCCGAAGCACTGGTTAGCGCCTGGGGCCTCTTATCTTATTCCATCCTCTTCTTGTACTCAGCCGGCGTGCGTCCAAAATGCTTTTTGAAAAGCTTTGCAAAGTAGATTGGATCATCATAGCCAACCTGATCGGAAATTTCATAGTTCCTCAAATTCGTATGCAACAGCAGATCTCTAGCCTTCTTCATGCGCTCGGCAACGATGTAATTCCAAATTGTCGTATTGGTCTCCTGCTTGAATTGCATAATCAAGTAACTTCGGCTTATGCCTACAAGATCAGCTAATTCCTGAAGATTGATTTTATCCGTACTATGCTTTTGAATATAATCAATGACATGGTCAATTACTTTCTTCCCCTTCTGATCCCGTACGCCCTTAATGGCAGCTAACATCTGATTCGCCCCTTCTTCCAAGCGGCGCACAGCACAAAGTCGGAAATAACTTCTCATTTTGGTATAAGGAATTGTTTTCTCACCGAGCCCAAGATCTCTTCCTTCATGGAGATGAAACTGCACCTTTTCAGTATGCAATTCTTCAATGACCGTATGCAGCCAGATCATCGTCAACGTGTTAAGTAAATAAGGCTTTCCCTCAATCCACTGCTCCAACAGTTCCAACGTATCTACAATTAGAATCGGCATCGTTTCAAACTGCTGCGAGCGGATATGCTCCACCCACTTATCCAGCATTTCGCGATGGTGAGGGAGTTTTTTAATAAAAAGTGACATGGCAGCTTGATGCCGTTGATCTTCCAATCGCTGTGTACACTTATCCAATGCTTGTTTAAGTGCTTCCTTTTCAACAGGTTTGAGAATGTAGTCTATGGCATCCAGTTGAATACTTTTCTTGGCATACTCAAAATCGCTATAGCTAGAAACAATGATGCTGACCATCCATGGATATTTGTTTTTCATCTCACGAATCAATTCGAGACCGTTCATCACAGGCATTCTGACGTCAGTAATAACCAGGTCCGCATAATGATTGTCCAGCCATTCCAAAGCTTTCTGCCCGTTCACTTCTTCGCCAGCCACAACGATAGTTTCATCTAATTCCTCTACCGATTTAATTAAACTACTGCGAATCACATGTGCGTCATCCACAATCAATACTCGAATCATTGCGTTTCCTCCATCTTCTTAAGTTGAGGGTGTGCAGGGAAGAAAATTTCAATACCTGCTCCCCCTTCCGGCATATTAAAAATACGAAGACCTGCCGACTGAGGACGGTAATACATTTTGAGCCTGTAATGTACGTTAAGAAGACCAACAGATGACAGCTTGCGATACATCGCCTCCGTATCCTCCATCGCTAGAAGTTGCTCGAGTTCGGCAAGTTTTTCTCTTGTGAATCCCTTTCCATTGTCCGAAATGTGAATATAGATAACGTCATCTATTTGCTTAGCTATCATACGAATCGTCAAAGGCTCACCTGTTGCTTCAAAACCATGTTTTACGCAATTTTCTACAAGCGGCTGAAGGATCGCTTTAAGACAGACAGCATCCAAGATGCTATCGTCGATCTCCATGGAATACGTAATATCTTCCCTGTGCAAAATGCCGATGATATAGAAATAATCTGTCACATGTCCCATTTCTTCCTTTAGTGTGACAACCGACTGCAAGTAGCTAGATGTGTATCTAAGCATTTTGGATAAAGAAATAGCTGTCCGTTCGATGGGCTCGTGATTAATTAAATTTGCCATCGAATTAATGGATTCCAGCGCATTATACAGAAAGTGCGAATGGATTTGCGACTGCAGTGCGGATTGAACCGCCTCTTTTTGCAGCGCTTTGGATTCGGCTAACTGTTCAACCGAGATATTCAAGTCACTCAGCATCTTATTGTACACCCTGCCCAGGTCAGCCACCTCATCAACGCCGTTAATCACGACTTGCGTTTGCAAGTTGCCCACTTGCGTTAACAGAATCGTGCGACGAAGACTTTGCAGTCCTCTCGTAAAAGAGGCGGATATAAATAGGATGAGCAAGATGGAGATAGCCACGCTTACGATAGCAATGAACACCGTCACATTCCGCATGCGATAGATCCCGCTAGCAATTTCGGGATAAGGAACTCGAATAATAGACTTCCACCCCGTATACGGAATAGTCTGAAATACGAGCATCTCTTTCGAGTTCTCCGTCAAAAAGCTGCCGCTTGGCGAAGACTGCAGTCGTTTCACGATATAAGGATTCAGCATCGTCAAGATATCTGCTTCTTGCGGGGAACCGATAATTTGCCCCTTGCTATCGCTAATCAGCGCTACACTTTTCTGACTAAGCATAATCTTCTGGAGGATTTTTTTAATGGGCTCGAGTGAGATATCCATTTTGACATAGCCTCCTCCATTATAGAATTGAAAACGCTTAACCATCGTAATAATAGGAAGCCCATCAATATCGCGATTGCCATTGAAATAGGCGTCACTTTTGGAGACAAAGATATCAATCTGGTTGGACAGCTGAACGCGGTTAAACCACGTTTCCTTGGTCATGGAGTAATCCAGCTTAAGCACGTTCTGCGCACTACGGTAATGGATCTCGTTGCCATTCAAATTATAAAAAGTCATTGAAATAATCTCCGGATGCTGATTCACAAAAGGGAGAATATATTTTTGCTCAATTTCTCGGTACCGCTGATGATTCTCGAACACATTTCCCGCTTCCGCGAGCAGCCATTTTTGATATTCAAAGCTCGTACCTGCCAAGACAAAGCCATATTCATAGTCAGCCAAATACCGATTTAAATTTAGATTGGCCTGTTCAATAATCTGATTACTGAATTGTTCAATCTCGTGACGTATGGTCTTTGAACTCTCATAATAACTAATTAATCCGATTAAGGTAATGACCAGCAGCATTAATGTGGAGGTAGCGGCAATTAGTTTCCAGCGAAGAGATTTACGAATAAAAGTGAACATAAACAGCGTGCCTCCGGATCTGAATTTCATTGAAGTTAACCAAACGTTACAAGTATGACACAGAGAGGCTTCATCTTTCAATTACTTCACATTGTAAGTTCACTGCTGCTGTTTTGAATATAGGAAGATCGTATTTTTTCATGAGACAATCGGCTACAAAGAAAATATTAAAGAAAAGAAGACTCCTGTACGTTGTAACGAACAGTAGTCTTCCTATTAGATTCGATACTATTCTTATTCCTTCACAGAGCCAAGCGTAGCACCTTTCTCGAAGAACTTTTGGAAAAAAGGATAAGAGGCCACGAGTGGAAACATCGCCAGCAGGATGGCTGCCATTTTCACATTGAGTCCTAGATTCTGCGACATTGCTTCTGTAGAAGCGTCTGACCCTGTCTGTGAAGCGCCTACGACGACCATTTGTCTGAGCAGCGCTTGCAGCGGCCATTTCTCCGATTTCAAGTAAATAATAGCTTGGAAAAATTCATTCCATCTGTCCACCATGAAGAAGATCGTAAAGGTCGCAATAATAGGCGTAGAGAGTGGAATGACCACAGACCAAAGAATACGCGTCTCTCCTGCGCCATCAATGCGTGCTGCTTCATCCAAGCTTGGCGGAAGTGCCTGAAAGAAGGTTTTCATAATTAGAATTGTAAAAGCATTTGTAAGGACCGGAAGCATGACCGCCCAATAAGATTCCAACAATCCCAATGATTTCACCACTAAATAGTTGGGAATGATGCCGACTTGAAAAATTAAGGTTAAGAAAATAAGTGACATCATGACTTTGCGTCCCTTAAGCTCTTTTTTGGATAGGGCGTACGCTAACAAAATGGAGACAGCTACACCAAGTACCGTTCCAACAACCGTAATGAGGACTGTATTACCAACCGCCTTCATGAAGACCGGTGTAGAGAATAAATATTTGTAGGCATCAAGCGTCCATCTTGGTGGAAGTAAGAAAAAAGCACCGCTCTCCGAATCGGTAGAAAAACTAAACGAAACGGCAATCATATACAAAAAGGGAACGATGACGAATGCGCAAAAAACAAAAAGCAAAGCGGAAAGTGCTACGTCGTATAGTCTGAGTGATTTCATGTTCCGCCTCCTTCTAGAAAATGCCATCCTCGCCGAGCAGCTTTGCCACATAATTGGCGCCTACGACGAGAATAAGACTAACAACAGATTTAAAGAGTCCAACCGTTGTCGCCATGGAGAAATTGCCTTGCACTAAACCAACTTGATAGACGTATAAATCAAATACATTCGCAACGTTATGAACCAGCGGGTTATCTGCCAGGAAAATTTGATGAAAATTGGAATCTAACGCCGTGCCCAATTGAAGAAGCACAAGCACTACGATCGTACTGCGAATGCCTGGCAGGGTGACATTCCACATACTGCGTAGTTTACCAGCGCCATCAACATCGGCCGCATCATACAATTCAGGATTAATGCCAGCTAGTGCTGCAAGCAAAATAATGGTGCCCCAACCCATATCGCGCCATATATGCTGCAGTACCATCATCGGCCGAAACCAGTGTTCAGAGAGCAGAAAAGGAATATCGTTACCGCCCCATTCGTTCAAGGCATGATTGATGACACCGGAAGGACTGAAGAAGATCAAGGTAATTCCTGCAATGATGACCCAGGATACAAAATGGGGTAAATAGAGGATCGATTGTACCAACTTTTTATAAAGCTTAAAACGCAAATCATTCAAAAGCAGCGCTAGCACGATCACAAACGGAAAATAAAACACGAGATTATACAAGCTTAGCAGCAATGTATTTCGCAGGAGAATTAGAAAATCCGCTTTCGCAAAAAGCTCTTTAAAATTTGCAAGTCCTACCCATTCACTATTGAAAAAACCCCGGAAAGGGCTGTATTCCTGAAAAGCGAGCAACAGCCCCCATACCGGAAAATATTTAAAAACAAGAAAATACAGCATGCCTGGCAGCGCGAACGCATATAACGGCAAGGATCGTTTCATCGCATTCCCCATCCGAATTCCACCTTATCTGTCTAGTTAAAATCCAAGTTTTATGGATGATCTTTCGTATATTGATCCATGTATTCTTTCAGAATAGCTCCGCCAGTCCCTGCAGACCAGGCATCAATTTCTTTTTGAACAAGGCTGTAGTCGCCTTCTCCTAGTACATACTTCGTTGCTGCAGCGGCAAGCGGCTTGCTATGATCCGGATTTTTACCTGCAGTAGTGGATATGTAGGGAAGGAACGGATTCGCAACCCCGATTTTGGAAATTGCTTCCAGCGTCTCTCTGCTTGATTTAAGCACCTCAGGATCGATAATCGTTTTTGCATAGTAATAAGGATCATAGCGGTTTTCCATGACGAATAAATCAATGCGGTCACTAGCGAAAGCTTTCGCTTGTTCAGGTGTACGTTCTGTTATCCCATTCTTGAGACCATTGGAGTGAACACCGACTAAACCTGTTTGGAAGAACACATCATTCTCCTCGGAAGCGGTGAAATCCAAGAAATCGACCACTTTTTGAACCTTTTCTTTGGCTACGCCTTGCGGCACGACCCAGATGCCATAGTAGCCCGAGACAACCGCTGCACCCTTATTCCCATTTGGTCCTGTAATGGAAGGAATCGCGACAATTTTGGCTGCAGGATCTGTCTTCACCAGTTTGTTCACGTTAATACCCGCTGGATCAATGTGTTGGACTTGACCCACATAGGCGCCTGCAACGCCTGCAAAAAATTTATCTTGCGCTGGAGTCGCTTTCTGAACAGGTGAATCCTTATCAATAAGCTTATCCGCATAAGCGGTGCGCAGCCAATCCAGGTAGCCTTTGTACGTAGGCGCTTGAAAGCTAGCAATAGCCTTACTTCCATCCACTTTAAAACTGTTTGGAACACCAAAGGCGAAAGCAATCGGGTTCACCATACCAAATGGTGGAATTTGTGTATACGCATCTGGCTGATTATTAAGGACCAACGGTATCGTTTTCCCGTTGCCAGCTGGATCTTTTTCTTTAAACACTTTTAACGCGTTCGTCAACTCATCCAGCGTTTTGGGAACAGGCAAGTTGTACTTATCCAGCCAATCCTTCCGCATGATGACGTTCGCTTCGCCACCGCCGTATAAGCCACGCGGTCTGGGAATTCCAAAACGCTTGCCGCTGCTCTCCATATTTTTCCACGTTTGCTCAGGAATGAATTCTAAATTCTTTTTCCCTTTGATATAAGAGGTCAAATCTTGAAACGCACCGCTTTTGACAAAACTCTGATACTTGTCAAATGGATCTGTAAACAGCACCAGGTCGTACTTCGCTCCTGAGGTGAGAGCGACGCTGAGCTTATCGGAATAAGCATCCGAAGGGACAAAATCAATATCCAGCTTGACGTTGCCTCTCTTTTCGATGTCAGCCTTCGCCTGGTTATTCTCCGAATTGGGCAGCTGTCCAAAAATAATAGCAAGTACCTTCAGTGTTGTTGGTGCAGCTGATACCGGTGTGCTTGAAACAGCTGCACCACCTGGCGTCGTGCTTGGTGTAGGGCTTGACGATGAACAACCAGCAGCTATACTGCCAAGCAGCATCGTCGCTGCCAAAATGCTTATTCTTTTTTTCAAAATCATGTATGGATCCCCTTTCGTCTATTCATTTACCTTGCTTCATTATTATAGGTGGATTAATAACGCATCTAACATGGCGTAACCCTCGAACTGTGTACCCGATCTGTGAATCCTGTCAAAACAACACCTATTTCTGCTTAGGAGTAGGTTATAATGAGAATAACAGATGCTTACGAAGCTAGTTATAACTAACGTAAACTTTAAAGAGGTGCAACAACTTGCGTTTTCTATCCTTTGTCAAAAGAAGTTTTTTCGTTCGTGCCCTCTTGTTCATGATTGCCGTGCTGTTGATTCCCTTACTTATTCTCGCTGGAAGCACGCAGAAGGAAGCCGATGCCGCCATTCGAAAGCAAGTTAACCGCATCAATGATCAAGTGGTTAGACAGATCATGGAGCGGATTGAAACAACGATGTCGCAGATTCAAACGTTGGGCAATCAATACGGATCCACGCCGTCCGTGCTTGCCGCATTAACCTCGACAGGCAGTATATCCAACGATGTAATCCGTGTGAATGACGCTAGCGCTACCCTGGATATTGCAGCTTCACTGCTTCGCAGTAACACGGATCTGGCGCTCTACAGTCTATGGAACGATCAACTCATCACGACATCGCGTAATGTGGAATACGCAAGCAAGCTTCTCTTTCACGATACCGCTAAAACGTTCTTAAACAGGAACCAATCCTGGATATATCTTGATGCCGATGAAGAGCATGTCTATTACCAGCGACGTATTCCTTTCGATACTTGGCTTGATCCAAAGGGCAGTTTGCTCATCTCCATTAAGAAAGACTTGTTTCATGGTGTCATTGAACATGTTGAGAAAGATAATAAAGGCTTCTTCACAATTGCTACCAGACATGGCGCTGTTCTTGCTTCAACACGGTTGGGTTCTAAGGAGGAGATTGCTTCGCAAACCGCCTTGGTATTATCCGAATGGAGAGCTAGGGATAAGCCCGCACAATTTCAGTTCCAACAATCTCTTTACTCCGTCCAGCAGTCCAATGATTATGATGCTACCCTGCTCATTTCGGAAATTCCGCAGAATGCCTTGACGGAGGATACAGATCGAATCAGGCAGTATGTCCGTTATTTAGTCATTCTACTTGGCGTGACAGGCTTCATCTTTGTGCTCGGCTTTGCCTATTATTTATACCGTCCACTTTACGCAGTACGCCGACATATCGAACGTATTAAACAAGGAGATTTTAGCGCCGTTACGACGATACGCACCTCCAATGAAATCGGTGAGCTGAGTCTTGTACTCAACACAATGTCTTCCAGGTTGCAAACACTTGTTGCTGAATTAAAAGAAACAGCGGACTTAAAACGGAGGACAGAAATAAAAGCCCTGCAATCGCAAATCAATCCTCACTTTTTGTACAATAGCTTAAATACAATTCTTATGTTCGCTCATCTTGGCGAGAATGGGAAAATTAAATCGCTGATGGGCAGCTTAATCTCGTTGTTGCGGTATTCGATGGAGAATTTCGAACAGTTCGTCCCCTTATTCAAGGAAATCGAGTACGTACGTGATTACATGCATATGCTTGAACTGCGTTATGAGAGGCCCCTGACCCTGCAAATTGAAATTGAAGAGGGATTGACGGACATGCCAACTCCCAAATTACTGCTTCAACCCTTAATCGAAAATGCCCTATTTCATGGTGTTCTGCCAGTGAAGCATATACCAGGGATCTTACATATTCGTGTTTATAAAACCTACGATCAGGAAGCGGTCATCCTTGAAGTTGCCGATAATGGCAAAGGCATGGATGAAGGAAGTGTCAGTCAGTTACGACTTTTGCTAAGCAAAAAGGAACAAGGTGTCGAGAACATTGGGCTTCGCAATGTGTGGGAACGAATAGGGCTCGTTTACGGCCATCCTTCCTCTTACGAAATTGAGAGTTCGCCCGGCCAAGGTACACGATTCCGCTTCCAATTCCCATTCAAAACTTGAAGGAGGTGCCCCCACGATGTCCAAAATCAGTGTCGTGTTAATTGAAGATGAACCTCCTGCTCGTCAGGTTTTCCGGCAAATGCTTCAGAAGCGATCCGATCTATTCGAAATCGTCGGAGAAGCTGAAAATGGGGAAGAAGGTTATCTGCTTATCAAAGAAAAACATCCGGCCCTTATTGTTACGGATATTACAATGCCTGTGAAAGATGGATTAGAGATGCTTCGAGATGTGAACCGCACTCTTATCAATCCACCCTATGCCATTATTTTGACATGTCACGAGGATTTTCATTACGCACAGCAAGCGATTGAACTAGGCGCCTCCTCCTACTTGCTCAAGGAGCGGTGCCTACTCGATGGAGATTTGCTGACACGTACCATGGAGAATGTGCTTCCTGCCATTTTGAACGAAACAGAAGCGCGAGCGGCTAAGGCAGAAATGGAAAAAAGATTACGTATACATGAGTTAGATATTGAAAGGAACCAATTCCTCGACATGATGCTTGGCCATGAGGAAGAGTGGCTTGATCATCTTGAACAAGCCGGGTTCCAGGTACAATCATGCCCCTATTCTCTCTTCTGGATTGAATTCGATCGCAGTTCACTTCGATTCTCCTTACACATGTCAGAAGAGCTCAAGCTGTGGCAATTCGCCACTGTGAATGTGTTGAGAGAATGGGCAAGTGTATGGGGACCAAATCGTATCATTGCTTTCGATAAGGGACGATTTCTCCTTCTATTGCAAGGCGAGCAAAGCTTGGAAGGGGATGCCAGCATTCAAATAGCCGATATATTGAATCGATTTCTTAAAACGGGCAGCTATGTCCTTCATTTTCATGCATCACAACTGGTTGAGCTCAGAACGCTATTCCCCTGGATCAAACGAACGTATCGGGAGCGCGATTTGTTCTTTTATGAGGAACAGCATGTAGCCAAGGTTCCCTTTGTCTCCATCGATTCTCGGTTCAACTATACACAACTGTCTACCGAAACTCGTGTTCTCTGGAAGGACAAGTTACTCCAAGGTTTACTTCGTGGTTCAACATCAACATCTTGGAAAAGCGATTCACCCGCTTGGCTGTTCTATCGAGAAGCTGCAGCGCAGAAGTGGTCTCCTTCACAGGTTCGAGATTTGTTTGTTCAAGTTATGTCAGATCTTAAAACATTCCTTCGAGTGAATGAACCTCATCTCTATCGTGATGGAGAGTCTGACCACAGACTGATGGAAACCCTGAAGGATTGTCAAACATTTCGCTCTTTGTATGAAACATGCTTGTCCTATTCAAACGCCTTCACGAATAAAATAGAACCAGGGCCGTCCATTGATCGAACGGTTGCTGCCATTGTTCAAACCATTAAAGAACATCCCGAACGCAACTACCTCCTAGATGAATTAGCTGTGAGTATTAATTACAGCGCGAATTACTTTGGGCAAGTTTTCAAAAAAATAGCAGGCGAGCCGCTAACGCCTTTTGTTACGAATCAGCGGATGGAACGAGCCAAGTTGCTCCTTCTTACCTCCGACCGGAAAACATTTGAAATCGCCCAAGATGTTGGCTTTCCTAATTACCGCCATTTCAATCGCTTGTTCAAACGGAGTGTCGGCTGTTCGCCTACGGAATTTCGTGACAATGAAAGAAGCTGACACCTGATCATGATCAGTGCCAGCTTCTTCCCTTTTATATGGACAGTGGCGGCGTGCAGAGCACCACTTCTAACTCAGAATCTGCTAAGGCAGACCAGGTTACTTTCCCAACAGATGCTGGAAGGAATAAATAATCTCCACGTGTAATGGATATCCTTTGTTTCTCTTTTACATCGTGATCATCTGCTTCTATCGATATGAACCCTTCACCAGCAACAACGATCGCGATGACAAATGTATCTCGCGCCTTAGGTGAGTAGGCCGTGCGTACCCGCAGTCGATTCATCCCAAAAAGCCTTGTGGCCTCTTCACCGATTAGAATCGATTCCTCTGCACCTGTACTCTGATATATAGATTGTGGCTCTCGGCGCCATTGCCTAAGCGTCTCTTCTTCCGAGTAACTGTCATAATGGAAACATTCGAATAAGGCGTCAAACCCCGCACCTTGATGAATAAGTAAATCGGGGATCACACGTCCCTCTGGTGTTGTCCGCTCCGTACGAAGCGTGTAATCTGTCGGCTCCTGCACCTCGATCAGAAAGCAGCCTGCGCCAATCGCGTGAGGAACACCGCCTTCAATGAAGAACACATCACCAGGTTTGACCTCAATTTTATGCAGCGCTTCCAGCATACCGGGAATGTTCTGTTCATGGAACAGCTTCTCCCAATGTTCTCTGGTCACACCTGGTTTAAAGCCAAAGAACACATGCGGCGGCTCCCCATCAATCGTACGACCACCTAGGATGTACCATGATTCCGTTTTACCAAAATCAGAATGGAGAATATCTTTGGCAAATTGTTTATCAGGATGAACTTGAATCGTTAAGCGGCTGAGCGAATCAATCATTTTAACAAGCACACCCGTCTGATTACCGAAATTCGCCACATGCTCTTCTCCAAGAAACGATGCGGGGTCAGTCGCAATGATGTCTCTCAACAGCATACGATCTTCGTTGTCCACCTGCACATAACTAAGACCTTCATCCTCGATGGACTCACGACCTGGGTTGCGTGCTCTGACTGTAGAGGCAATCCAATCTTCCGGCAACTCACTATCTTGTGGGTTACCATTTCCTTGCCAACTCTCCAGCTCTTTACCACCAAAATACGTCCTCCATACCCTGGAAGAGATCAACTTCAGCACCTTTTGATGCAACCCCTTGCGGCTGTCTGTATGCATTGCCCTATCGAAGCTCCTCTCATACCTGCTCAAAGTTTACCTTAAATACACGCACATCATGGCCAGATACAGTGACAGGAAGCGTCGCTTCACCATTCATAACAGCTAATCGGCAAGTCGTACTCGTATATAAATCCTTGATTTCACAATGCTCCGCACTAATTTCGGACAAACTTACTTCAGAAGAGACGGCTTCTGCGCCATAATTCATGACGAATAGCAACAGTCCGTCCTCACCACGTAACGATGATACCTTCAGTTCAGCTGTTTTCGAACGATGAAGCCTTAGTCCATGCTTATTAGCAAGCTCATTCACAAATGCACGAACACTTTCCTGCTTCTCCATAAAGTACCCATACCATAGGAATGTGGCTATCGTCACAATCTGACCTTTACCGCGTGGCGTACGAAGTATAGCTGGATCCCCATTTGTAAATGTGCCCAATACTGTGACAGAATCATCATAAACCTGTAGAATTTGTCTTTCGTAGTAGCCATTGATATGCATGTTGGTTTCCCCATAACTGATGTCCAATCCCTCTGGGTCAATATCTTCAAATGTATACCCCAGTACGTCATTCATCTGGCCAAAAGGCAATACTCGATGCACCATACCCGTATTATCTACTGCTCCGAAACGTCCATCACACACGACAACACCGCCTTGCTCCGCATACGCTTGGATTGCCGCTGCTAGTTCATGGCTGACATTCACCTGACTAGAAATAAACAGTGCCTTATATGCGTTCACTGACCCATCAATAATCTCTTCAGGAATGAGATAATCGGCTGAGATGCCTTCCTCCCAAAGCACATCGTACATGCCCGTTAATGAATCTACATAAATCGAGTCCGACAGCTTCTGACCATGGTTCCGCGAGTAAGCTTTCGTGAAATCATGATTAAGCGTATCGTATAAAATAGCAACCTTAGGGAGCTCACGATCATAGGTTGTAAATTCTCTTTCATGACTTTGAATAATAGCAGCGATGGATCCCGCTTCAATAGCCCGAACCGTATAGTTCCCTCGCGTGTCTACAAGACCCCGTCCCATTGTCTGTACTCCCTTGGTGAAGGGATCCCATTTCCAATAAATAATCCCTTTGGCTCCATGGGAAATCGCCTCCCAGCACCACCACCGCAAATTGTGCGGACGTACGACCGAGAATGGATTGAACATCGCCACATTATGGCTTTGCAGCTCCGAAATCCAAAACCTCCCCTCACGCGAGGCTGAATGTACGCCCGATAACGTTTGCCACCGCTGCGATGGTGATAATCCAACAGCATCGTTTTTTGGATACAGCGAAATCCCGAATTCATCCACGCTTTCTGCCACATTCCAATCATCCTGCGGCAGTGCGTAGTGTTCATCCTTGGATACGGAGGCATATACATTATCTGCGATGGTTGGGTGATGAGGATCAACTGCTTTGACCACAGCAGCCCAGTCTTTTAGAATCATGCCCATATACGCTTTCTTAAATTGATTATAATCAACGACTGGCATGACACTCGCCCACATCCAATTAGAGAATTGAATCTGTGACCAGTCATAGTACGTTTTTTCCCAGATATCATTCAGCTTTCCGATCGTGCCATATTTCTCCTTCAGCCATTCCCGAAAAGCCTGCAGCGTGAAGCTGTCATAAGATTCAAAGCGTGTTTCGTTATAAATATCATAGCCATACAACGAGGAGTAATCCTTATAATTGGCTGCTGCTTCTGAAAATGTCTTATGGATCAGCATCCGCACTTCGGGATGGCTGTAATTCATAACCCCATAGCCTGTTCCTTTGTTTGTGAAATGACCATCAGGATCCACTGCGAAATACTCAGGGCGCATCACAAAATCAGGCATATATTCGAGGAAGGTCACCTGTCCTTCCAATTCCATAATAATTTTCATATCCAAATCTTCGGCTATTTCCAGAATCTTGCGCCCTGTATGAAACGGATAATGCGGCAGTGTGCGATCCTCCCACCAGTAAATCGCTGGCCACATCACCACGGTGTTCATACCAATTTCTTTCATACTCGCGAGCGAATTGCGGATATCCTCCAAGGTAAATTCCCTCTGTATTTTTAACACTGTGCCATACGAAAATCTGGACATCGTTCTATGACCCCTCCTAAGTTGTGTTGCTCTTCTTATCCCCCTCACTATACGCCATACAGCAAAGTATCCCGATCCTCATTTTTCAGAAAAAAGTAGACTTTCTTCCGTTTTTGAATGATGATGAAGTCAACTCCATAGAAAGCGAGCCAAGCCCAATGCGCTATTACACAGTGGAACAAAACATGAGCAACGATTTCCCATTTAATCTTACTGTGAAGAATAAAATACTACTGCAGCAAGTCGGATTGCACGCCCACGATTACTTCCAAATCTGTTACGTCCAGCAAGGTAGCTGTGTACATGTCGTAGAGCACCAAAAGGCTACACTCGTAAAAGGTGACCTTTTTTCTATTCCACCTCATTATGAGCACAACTTTGAGTTGTTCGAGGATAAAGACATAGAACTCGTGCATATCGATTTCATGCCTCATCTACTCGACAGTTCTTTACTAGATCTTAGCAATCTGGATAACTTTGTAAAATTCGCTTTCATACATCCTTTCGTGCAATTGAATGACAGTTTGCTGCCTAAGCTCAACTTGACTTATCAAGGACAACAAACGGTTGAAGCACTCATTAGCGAAATGTACACAGAGTTCTCAGGGCGTCAGGAAGGCTTTGCGTTAATTATTAAATCCCTTATTCAAAAACTACTCGTGGTAGCAGGTCGTGAGTACGCTGCTTTCATGGCACACCGTGATGAAAAACGTCATGTACAAGCTAACCGCAGCCATTTTGACAAAGCGCTTGCGTTTATTGAATCTAACTATTGTCAGGACATAAAGCTTAGCGAAGCAGCTGCAGAAGCGACTATGGCAGTTAATTATTTTTCAACGATGTTCAAACTGCTTACAGGTCGATCTTTTGTGGAATATGTGACTGAGCTGCGTGTAAAGGAAGCGCTCCGCTTGCTTCTCGAGACTCATGAAAGTATGGAAGAAATCGCCTTTCAAACAGGGTTTAACCATATGACGCATTTCTACCGCGTATTCAAAAAAAAGATTGGGCTTACGCCCAGCCAATATAGGAAATTGAAGCATGCAGATCGATGAGATGGGTAACATTCACTAGCGTGCAACAAAAAGGGAGCTGCTGGTACTTTTAACAAGGTCTATTTAGAAAATAATTTTCGGAAAATTAATCAGGATCTAGGTGTATGAATGGAATTTTAGGGAAATATAACCTTAATACACTGAAATTGGTTGGTGAGACAATTTATTATGAGTAAACCTGAACGCACACTTGAAAAACCGGAACAAGACAATGCGCCAGATGGCGCTAAAGTCGCATTTACAGAAAAACTCGAAACAAATCTGACCGTTCTTCATCAGTATCTGGATACACCGCGATTTATAGTAACAACTCTGACAGTAGGCACAATTGCTCCAACAAAGGTCGCCGTTTGCTATGTAGATGGTCTTGTTGATATGGAAATATATGATGGTGTTGTTAAGCAAATTGAAACGATTAATCTTAAATATGTTCCCAATAAGAAAGCTGTGACTGATCATTTGAAGTCAGCTTGGGGTGGAGATTTTTTCCCCACACTAAGGTCAACAGAGAGATTTGATTCATTCGTATCTTCCCTCATGGAAGGACGGGTAGGAATCATCGTAGATAATAATCCGTTCGGTACAGTTGTACCATCTCTATTTTGGGAATGTTTCTATGGATCGAATGATTACTTTGCAGGCTTCGGAAAGTTCTCTTCGCCTCTTTTTCGCTTCATTTGTTGTCTTGCTGGTATCTTAATTCCAGCTGTCCTTATTTGCATTTTTTATCATCATCCTGAAATTATGAAGAAAGCACCCAAAGTGTTTACAATGAAAGAAACCGCGTTGTCACCTCTTGTGCAAACGTTAAGCTTGCTTTTAATATTTAGAATGATTGTTGATATTGTACACCGCCTCCATCGCCCCTTTATAATATTCATTTCCTTTGTATCCGCAAACTTTGTAGGACAAGTAGCTGTATCCGCTCACTTATTCACTTCGTTAATTGTTGCCGCAATATCATTATCTGCTATCGCGGGTTTGCAAGTATATAACCGGTTATCAACGTTTGAACAAATTCGTTACCCTTTGATATTTATTGCGTATTGGTTTGATTTTACGGGGTTAATTATTGCGTGTACTATAATAACCATCTATGCTGCAATGCTTAACTCACATGGAGTTCCATACTTATCGCCAATATTGCCTTTGCGTAAGTCGGAACTCTTGGATAGTTTGTTTGTTCGAGGAAATTTAGACAAGATCATTAACAGAACGCATAAATTTGCAAAGATCAGAAAACATTAAGTATTAGTAGAAAAAGCAACCGATATTGAAATCGGTTGCTTTTTCACGTCGATTTATCTGTCATTTTCATTCCTGATAAGTATGACGCGCCATAAGCGGCGTGGTTCGCTAAACTATCCGGTCTATCTGACAGAGCTGCATCAGTTAACCGAGATGTCCCGCTCATGCTGGAGCACTTGCCTAACCAAGAGGAACACCGTCAAGCGGCCGATTACATCCGAAGCAAAGCAGCAGAGTTGAACATTCTCTTGTAATCGATATCCATGACATCGGTCACTTTTGCTTTTACCTTGTTATTCGCTTTTCACTCTTCAACGTTTTATCCCAATCTGCTCTAGCCATGTAGACATTGGATTTGCCGCCTCTGTCGGAGGAGAACAGGATATGCTCGTCATTTCGGGTAAAAATAGGATGCGGATGTGACATTTGGCTGCCCCAGGAAGTGCCATGGGCACAAAGAAGGCCGACTTCGATCGAGCCCCCTTCGTATTTTAACAAGGACATATAGTTCCCGTTATCCTTCATCACTTCGCGAATGTGCGCACGATCACCGACACCCATCGTTTCCTGATAGTTCATCTGTACATGGGAAGGCCGAGTATAAGGGTAATAATATCTTCTCTCGTTCGAACCGTCTGTGTTGATGAAAATATCGCCATGCACCAAAAATTCGTCGCCTACCCGCTCCCTAGATGAATACTGAGCGCCAACCCTTCCGCTGGCGGTAAAAAATTCATGTCCGATCCGTTCCAATCCTACCTTCTGATCTACTAGTGGATACACCTTGTCATGATCGATGCGTGCCGTCCACATTCTATGAACCTGAAGCCAGGGACCTTCATGACAAAATAAAATCAAATTCGAATCGACCGGGCTTATGTTCACATGCGAGATATACTGCCCTTCTCCCCATACCACATAGGGAGCTTTTTTTTCAATATCAAAGCGGATGACGACGCTCCTTGGTCTGCGGAAGTGTTTTTCCCTGTGTGTTGAATAAGTACCACCACTATCCGTACATAGCTCCATATGCTCCACATACGAAAAAGCGAGATATTTCCCAGCATTATCGACAGATAGATCGCTGGGATGAAAGCCACGTGGAATTTCCATGAGCTCCTCGGTTTCTAGATTATCAAGGCGAACACGCAGTAGCGTGCGATCTGCAAAATAATAAACAATATGATGCCAAGCATCGAGTACGGAACTGAAAGGAATTACCCCCTCCTGATCGGTGATTTGCACCATCTGTCCGTCTTTGAATCTCAATGTGTATAATTGCATCGAACCGGAGCGGTTAGATGCCAGAAGAATGTAATTATTGTCAGAATCAATCAATGTTTTGGTGAAATAGGGATGATACGTATCGCCGGAATTGTCGGTGAGCTGTATGACCTCGACACCTGTTAGCTCGTCTTGCTTTTTGGTTATCGTTGAGTAATAGACATCGCCTTTCATAGCACTTTTCACTCCTTGTTTATTTGTTCGGCAGCATGAATCGTCGTAGATGCCGCTATAGGGCATCGACGACGACCGTACAATCTTCTAGTTACCCGCAAGCACTCCAATATCCGAGCCAGTCAGTGCACTGCCAAAAGCATATACTTCGTCTATCTTACCGTTAAACGCATTGGAAAAATCCGGCCGCCTGCCTATAAACACATGTTGATTGTTGTTATATTGGGTAGACGGAATTGAACTCAGATTGGAGCTGCTTAACGCTCCGTTGACGTAGAGCTTTAACGCAGTTCCCGGCTCAAATACCCCCGCCAGATGAACCCATTGCCCAACCGGCAGCGTTCCTGCCGTCACTACATTTATTGAAGAAGTTGCACCGGTTGCGATCTGGAAGACACCTTTACCTGCAGCATTCAAATACAGGCTCCATGACCTGGAATTCGAGCCATTCTCCTTCGAGATAATTCTGCCATCATTTGCGAAGCTGTCGATATAGACCCAAGCGGCCAGAGACATGGCGCCCGTAAATTGCAGTTCAGTGGGAGTTCCCAGATCGACTTCATCATTCGCACCATCGAAATCCAAGCTGTTTCCAATCTTGCCTGCTGTCCAAACGGGGCCATTAATCAAGGTCCCATTCAAAAGATTGCCTGAGGAATCCGATGCGACGGTTCCCGATGTTTCGTCAAGCTTCCAGTACCCCACAGGGGATACGGAACCAGAACCAGACGATACGGTAAACTGAATCGTATACGCATTGCTCGTCGTTCCATCGGCAGACGTCACCGTTACGACCGCAGTGCCAGGCAAACTCGCCGGTAAGTTATATGCCAATGTAGAAGGCGCCGCCGAGCTGGCATCCAGCGATGTTGCCGTCACCGTCGGTACACCGGAGCCTGTCGGAAGTACGACATTGTAGCTATACGTACCCGAATTGAACCCCGCAACTGCCTGCCCATTTACCTGCAGGTCACCTAGCATCGCCGGCACACGCACCTTGTACTCCGTTTGGTTGACGCCATTAACCGAGCTATTCGCCGTCATAGTTGAGGTACCCGCATACACACCAGCGACATTAATGGACGATACATCGGTAACCGTCGAAGACGTAATCGTAGCCGCCGAACTGCTCGATATCCAATCGGCATTCAAATTCGATGTGTTCGGGAATGGCTTCGTGGAATTTAGCTGTAACGTTTGCCCTACAGGCACCGAAACAGCGGTATTCTCAGCTTTGATCGTAATTGGCACTGAATATCCATTGGTCAACCTTACAAACAAAGTCGAGTATTCGACAGCACGGTTAAAGGAAGCTTTCGTGCGGTCAACGTTAACCGTAAACGTTACGGAAGAGTTACTTCCGAAAGTTCCCGTTGATGGGGTAATGGAATACCAATCTTCTTCCGCATTCCGTCGAATCGTATAACTGCCGGATCCACTGAGTGTTCCGGTAGAAATCGTGAACGTAGCTGAATTACTCGTTTCGGGAATACTGACTAAATACTTATCTGATTGGAACGGGATCGGCCGTTTCGGGAACAAGCTGCTCGCCCCTTGCTCAAAAGCACCGATATCGGGAGACGCACCAGAGTACGTATCCGCAAAGTTGTTCACGATGGTTCCCTGATCCACAACGTTAACTTCCCTTGCCGTATTGATGCCCGAAGTCGTTGGTGTAAAAACACCTGCATCCGGATTCGTCATCTTGCCAATCTTGAACAATCCGTGTGCCTCGGCTCCTGGATTGGCATAAATATCCCCAGATCCATCCCCATCCGTGCTGCGTCCGAGCGCATCATAGTCAAAATTCGTACCGGGGTTCACGGACGGATTATTATCCTCAATGTTGTAAAATTTAGACGATCCCTTAATGAGATCCCTCATCACTACAATGAGATTATTCCGTGTGCCGCCGTACCAGTTCTTCGGCGTACTGCTGCCAGTAATGGCTTTGGGAACGGCATAAATCGTATTGTTGAAGAACCAGGTCTCTCCCTTATACACGGTGCTGCTGTTGCCGCCTAATTTAACTACCGAACCCGTACCTGTTCTTCGATAATCGTTCAAATTATGAAACACATTATTGAACGCATAGCTCGGCCCGACCATATTCGGGGCGAAGCTGGTACCGGAATAGCTCATCTCGAAGCGATTGTCGAACACCCGAATATTGGACTGTCCACCGTCAAACTCGACACTATCATCATTGGCGTATCCGAAGAAGTTGCCGTAGATATCTGCATCCTTATAAAAGCCGCCGCTCTCTTGATTATTGTAATAGCCGCTGATCACGTCATTGAATCGGTGATACTCATCCGTTCCACTAAAATCGTTATATCTGACCACCATGCCGCCTGCACTTCGGAGGTACATCGCTTCTGGCCCTTGAGGGTGAGAATTGCTAAACACTTGCCCATCCGAGGTGATACCTCCCCACGGGTTCGCGTAACCTCTCGGCTCATGTACGTAGCTTCGTTCTACA
This sequence comes from Paenibacillus sp. J31R109, assembly GCF_059692055.1. Taxonomy (NCBI): domain Bacteria; kingdom Bacillati; phylum Bacillota; class Bacilli; order Caryophanales; family Paenibacillaceae; genus Paenibacillus; species Paenibacillus sp. J31R109. Next base: position 137,731 of record NZ_JCAUAR010000003.1, read on the forward strand.
ACGATGTTTTTCGCGTCCTCGATCCGGAAGCCAGCATCACCTTCCAGCATATCTCCCTGTGTATCAATCGGTGTGCCATAGCCTACATCACTCTTATTGATATAAGCCAACTGTGCAGCTGTATGCACGGTATCCACTGCCGTGCGTCCCCAGCCGGAAATATCCGCATTAGTAATCCGAACGTCGTGATTCGTACTGTTCAGGTAGATGCCATTCTTGCTGCCGCCCTTGACAATGAAGCCATCCAGAATCGTATATACCGTATTCGTAATCGTTACCGCATGCTGAGTTAATGTACCGGCATCAATAGTGAGACCTGTATCATTAACAATTTTGATCCACCCGTTGTTCGTTCCAGTCAACCCGTTAATGACTAACCCGCCGCTCGAGTACAAGCTAGATAACGAAATCGTCTGCGCAATCACGGGGTTCGAGGTCCAGGTTTGGACGGTCCCCGTCTCCGATTTGATGAGTGTACTTCCGTAGTACACATCCGACTTGACATCGTAGGACGTATTCTCATCCAACCTGACAATACTGCCTGAGAAAATCTCCTTGCCTGGAATATAAATGGGATCCAGTGCATGCTTCCACACCGTGTCCGCTGTCTTCTTGTAGTACAGATGACGAGTCAAATCGTCCCGCCCACCTGCAATATAAGCACTGATGGAGTTAAAAGAAGGTGTCAGCGTCAACCCGTAAACCGGCGTAGGCATTCCTGCCGTCACTGTCACTTGAGCTGAAGCCGTGTACACCGCAGGGGTTGTGCTCGGCGGCGTAGTTGTTGTAGACGTGGCTGTGATGGTCGCCGTTCCGGTATTCACCGCCGTGACTAGCCCTGTGTTAGCCTCAACAGTAGCGACGGAGGAATTGCTGCTGCTCCAGACAACTGCCTGCGGTGCTCCGGAAGGAGCAACCGTGGCGGTAAGCGTCTCGGTCCCCGCCTTCTCGATAGACGTCGACGTCTTATTCAAACTGACACCTGTCACGGAGCTCGGTGCCGTGCCGCCGGTTTGCACGAGGCTGATATCATCGACATAAGCGGTCATACTGCCGCTGACTGCACTGCTGGAGAACACGTAGATCCGCATATATTTGGCGTTGGCGGGCACAGTGAAGTTATTTTGATACAATGTGTATCCAGATGTAGTTGTTCCTATAACCGAACCCACGATGACATCCGAACCAACTGTCGTGGAGCCGGTTGTATTGAAGTTATCTGGCCCTGCCTTGTCATAAAATCGAACAACCATTCCCGTCGAGGATGCGGCGTTGGTGCAAGCAATGACATTCAAGTAAAAAGAAATGTTGTACGTTTGACCGGGAATGACAGACACGAATTGCTGTGCCGGTGTCTTTTGACTGCCGGATCCTGCCGATACCTTCAAGGCATTGTTGCCTGAACGGGCATAGGTTGAACCCGTCGGAGTACCGTTTGTCGCCTTCGACCCTGTCGAATCGATTTTCCAGTTGTCAAAGATTAGAACACCCGATCCTGTTGCACTCTCGAACCCACCGTTTAATAGATTTCCATTCCCGAAAGCTGCAGCAGGCTTCGCCATTCCTAACGGGATACAACCTAGTACCAAACAAAACATGATGAGCTTGCATAATCGACTCCTCAACACGATACTCATTCAGTAGTTCCTCCTTTGTGATGGATCCTAACAGATTCGTACGTTTTGCGCGTTATGAGCTTCGTTATCGTATGTTTCTCTGGTTGTGCAAGCAGCCCGCAATGTAAGCTGCCTGCCGCATGCATATCTCTGAAGTGTAATGCACATGATCGCGGAACAACGTCTTGCCATCGCCTAGCCTTTGTGTATAACTGTACAAATCGATGGATTGGACGCCAGCCGACTCCATCAAGCGATCAGCAACTTCATTGTAGAGATTGACGTCGCGATTGAAACGGTTGAATTTCTTCATCCGTTCCTCATGAATAGCATCATGAACAGGCGTGGTCCTCACCCATACCATTCGTACAGGGAGTGGCTGCATAAGTTCTAGAATAGCCTTTAAATTGGTTTCATACTGCTCCAGTGGGACTTGCAGCTCGCCCGTTGACGCCTTTCGTTTCATATCGTGCAGACCACAATTCAGCAACAATAGGGTGTAATCGAATAAGCGATTAGCTACGAGATAAGATAAATATTGCAGCACCATCCCGCTGTCCCCACCGTTTGAACCTCTCATCGCCTCGGGGAGATCTTGGTTTTCGTTGATGAAATCCCGATCCTTCTTACGATCGTAAACCATGCTCCCTTCCACCATTGGCTCCAGGTATACCCCGTAATCGATGGATATGCTGTCCCCTACAACGAACAATTTATCCAACACTACTCCTCCTTTTCAAATATGTGATTTACATTCAGCAACCACCTCCTCTGGCGGTACTTTACTGTTTCGTTTGATCTCGATACTTGCCTGGTGTGATGTTCTCCGAACTTTTAAATGATCGAATAAAATTACCGGAATTGCTAAAATGAAGCTTCCGGGCGATGTCACTAATCGTCATATCTGTTTCTCGTAACCATCGTTTCGCGATTCCAAGTCGAACATTCGCCAGATACTCGCCGAAATTAATGCCCATCTCCTGTCGAAACACTCGGCTGACATAGACAGGGTGATAGTTTAGCCGTTCAGCGCACAGTTCCAAGGTAAGATTGGTTTCAGCTTCGTTGTTAATCATCGTACAGACTTCTTTGGAGATGCGATGATGCGCCCTGTCTTTTTGCTCGCTGATCAACTTGACTAATGGCGTGATCAGCATGTGCATAAACCAACCTTCAATTTCCGGAATCGTCTTCATTTCAAACAATCTTTGAAATAACGACACTGTACCGTCGTATGGCATGACGCCGCCAATTTCCTGGTGAAGACGAAGGAGATCAGTCAGAAGTCTCGCCACAAAGATTTGGTAATCTCGATGGTTAGCTGCATTCTTGTAAATTTCCTGAAGAAAACCGCTAAGCTTCTGCCGGATCTCATCCTCATTGCCTAGTTTAATCGAGTCGATCAGGTCATTCTCCATCTGCAATGGAAAAATGGGGGGTAGCTCGCGGTCAGGCTGAACCTCATCGAAGAAAAGAAGCGATTCTTGCTCATAGCGAATTCGGTATTTTAGAGCTTCCAACCCTTCTAAATAAGCCTTCGGTATTTCTTTTAAATCTGTATGTACCCTGCTTACACCGATGCTTAACGGCAAGCGTAAAAACTCTCTTACCTTTTGCTGAATGGCCATCGCCCGTTCAAAAGCCAGAAGTCGAGCCTCCTGAGAGTCGGCGCCCTCACTGCCAATGATCAACACTTGCGAATGGTTAATTACGACCGATTCAAAGCGCTCATGGGCAGGAACAATCTCACCGGCAATATTGCTGATTGCAAACATTAATAGATAGCGATCTTTCTCTGTATAACTAGTTCCTTCCAGAGAATCAATTTCCGATACAAACACCATATATTGCTTTAGATTAGTTGGGTAATTGTAACTCTTCATCATCTCTTCGATTTCATTACGACGCCATTCGCCTAGCAGGAGCTTGGTGACGAAAAACTGCTTCAACTGTTCGCTCATTTGCTGCCGCAAGTGAAGAAGTGACTTCAACTTTCCGCTGATGATGTCAATTTCGTTTCCTTTATCAGAGCCCGACACTAAATCCCGGAGCACGCCATACCATCTTTTGATAGGCGAATAAATAACACGTGAGCTGTAAAGCGAAACCAGAATGGTAAGAATTAATATGCCTGTGCAAATATAAATCGTGTATCGGCCAATTTTCCTTGAATCTATCGAAATATCATCTAACGAAATAACCGATAAATACAACCAATTGTTATAGCTTGAACGGTAGGGAATAATAACGGACGGCTTGCCGTTCAATTCGGCGGTAACAGCCTTATCATTTTCAAGATTGGCAATTTGCGCCACAGCAGAACCGAGTGCATCTTGCAAATGTGAATCCGAGCTCGTTCCAGCTACAAATTTTCGATCTTCGTCCATAATGAACATTTCACCGAACTCTTTGTTTTTGGCAAGGATGGCATTAAGGTCATCAAGCGAAATGTCGACGAGTAGCAAGGCAATTGGATTCGCGGAATGCAGTGGCAGCCTTTCAACGACCGTGACCGTTTTGTCGGTTAGGTAATACCGATTAAATTGCTGGCTGGCATCCGTGTAGCGAGAAAAAAGTGCTGGATCCGAATAGTAGGAAAAACTGTTAAAACGGCCGCCACTGCTAATCAGCCAATTTTTCTGAAGATTAACAAGCACAACATCCGAGATCCCAAGCTCATAGGACTGCATAAAAGCAATTTCTTGCTGAATTTGCCCCACGGCCTGAAAGTCATGTTGGGTAACGGCTTTGTTTAGCGTCTGTGCGACTAGCGTGGAGTACATCAATTGGTTCATCATTTTATCGACCAGACTTATTTCCCTTTCCGTTCGCAGATGAATCTGAGCCAATATCAAATCGTTGCCACGGATCACTTTCTCTTTAATCGAATTGGAGGAAATGACATAGGAAAGTAACCCCAGCGTAATAACGGGAATGGCACCCAGCAATATACTGATCGCCAGCAGCTTAGTAAAGTATCGAGACACCCCAATGTTCATGCGCTTTGTTCCCGACCCAATAGAAGACTTCATGGCTACTCCTCCGTTATGACGACTGGGGCTATCTCCAGTAAACGATAGAAAGAAAGCCCAGGCATTGTTAGCTAGTTGATGACATGCTACTTCTTAACCGCCTGATAAGCGGCGTTTATTTCTTCTATATACTTCGTGCCCCCGCTGCTCTTCCATTGCTCAATCGCTTTTTTCCAGCCTGCCACATCAAGCTCGCCTAGAATAAATTTGCTTTGCGCGTCGTTGACGGTTTGATCCAACGTCTTGCCGAGTGTGGTATAAGTGGCCGATTTATAAGGTGCCGCAGGATTGAACACAGCAAACTTCTCATTTTCCCTACGGACTTCTGTCGATCTAGCGACTTGCGGATCGTCCGATTTTAATTGCGGCAGCAGATCAGTCAATATACTCATGTTATAGATGCCTGGACCCGCGCCTGTCGACTTCGTGAAACCATCTTGATCCTTCCACACGACTTTGTCGCCGTCCAACGTATAGTGCACCCCTTCGATGCCATAGCTCAACAGAAGCTGCGCTTCTTTACTGCCCAATTTATCAATAAAACCTAATACTTGGCGCAGCTGTTCCTCTGTCTTTACGACTTTCTTTGGAATCATCATCATCAAGTTAAAGCCAGCTTCACCTCGAGTTTTGATGCCTGCCGGACCTGTAAATTGATTAATCATCATCACTTGTGCCTTCGGATCATTTTTCTGTACTGACTTCTCCCGAGTGGAATCAGAAACCTGATAATAAATACCCGCTTTGCCGCCATAGAAAATTTCGTTCTTCTTGTTGGAATCGACGAGGAGGAAATCCTGGTTGACGCCATGCTCGTCATATAACTTCTTCATGGCATTCAGGGCTTCAGTGTACTGTGGTGTCAGCACAGCCGGAACTAACTTACCGCTGTCTTCCGCCCATTCGTTCGGTCCGCCTAACCACGTCATTATCGCTTTGAAATCCGAACCGCCATTATCCATCACCCATCCGGTCGTATCTTTCTTCCCGTTCTTGTCTGGATCGCCATTTCCGAAAGCAATTGCTGTATTTATTAATTCCTGCGGCGTAGACGGTGCTTTAAGCCCCATATTGTCCAGCCAGTCTTTGCGAATAAATATTGTATTTCTCGCTTTATCTCGTGAACGGTAGATCCCATAATTTTTTCCTTTGTAGGAAGCATTGTTCAGGACACCCGCATCAAGGCGCTTCAAATTAGGGTAATCTTTTATATAGGGCGTTAAATCCCAGAAAACACCGGCATCGACCGCATTTGTAACAGCTGGTAGATTGAGATCAGCAACAACAATCGTTGGCAAATCTGCTGCCGCGAGGGAGGCTGTCAGCTTGTCATTGTATGCCGCGTTCGGCACCCAGTTGATGTTCAACTTCGAGTTGGTAACCTCCATCAGCTTCTTCATGACATCACTGTCGGCAGCTGGTGCATTAGGCGAGGTGTACATGGCCATCATGGAGATATCCACCGCAACAGCTGGTTTGGCGCTGGACGTTCCCGTTGCCGTAGTCGCGGATGATGATGGGGTTGCTTTTGACGTATCCCCACTTTTAGTTCCATCGCTGCATGCCGCTAATAACGCAGTGCTTAGTACTAGAACTAGCATAGCTCTCTTCTTTTGATTAGTAACCGTTTTCATTTATACCAATACCCTCTTTCTATTAAAATTATATATTAAATGATGACGAACTGCACTCCCAAGGGTCATGCCAACATCATCCTTTAACCGAACCGAGAAGTACACCCTTCGTAAAATATTTCTGCAAAAACGGATATAAAAGTAAGATTGGAAGTGTCGCCACAACAATAACGGCAGCACGAACGATGTTTGAAGGAGGAATGTACCCGAACTCATCATCTCCGACCCCGGCGGTACTAACCGTTACGATCTGCCGGAGCAGCACCTGAATAGGCCATTTGGCCTGATCATTCATATACAGAATCGCCGATAGGAACGTGTTCCAATGACCCACAGCATAGAAAAGAGAAATTGTGGCGATAGCCGGTAGGGACAAAGGCAGAATGATGCGAAACAGGATTACGGGGTCGCTTGCGCCATCGATTTTCGCCGATTCCTCCAATTCATCTGGAAGTGCCTGAAAGAAGCTTTTCAATATGATTAAAATGAAAGGACTAACTAGCCCGGTAAGCCATAACGACCAGTAGGAGTTTAGAAGCCCCATCGATTTTACCAATAAGAAATTAGGAATCAGCCCGCCACTGAACAGCATGGTGAATAAGATCATCAACATAACGGGATTACGGACCTTTAAATATTTTCTCGATAGGGGATAAGCGATTAGCGATGTCACAATGACATTAAGCGCGGTCCCTATCACGGTAATGAAAATCGTGTTCAGGAGACTTCGCGGTAACGTGTTGGAGGAGAAAATAAACCGGAATCCATCTAAGCTAAATTGTGTCGGGATAAGAAGAAACGGATGTGCTGCCAGCTGAGAAGAAGCCGCTATGGAAGTCGCGAAGACATGCAAAATCGGAATAAAACAAACCAGAGCATAAAGAAGTAACAACACATAGTTGATCCCATCGAATAGCGTGCTTCTCGAGCGCTTATGGGATGAGATGAGTGGCACAGATACGCTTCCTGCTGTTGTCGGTTTCGTTTGTTCCATTACCATATACCCTCTTCTCCGAACTGTTTGGCTAAGCGGTTTGCGAAAAATACCATAATCAAGCCCGCTATCGATTTAAATAGACCGACTGCTGTGCTGTAACTGAATTGACCGCCTAGAATTCCGACATTATAGACGTAAGTATCGAACACATCCGCCACACCTCGATTCATCGCGTTCGACATCAGAAACACATGATCGAAGCTAAGATCCATGATATCCCCTACTTTAAGGATGAGCAGAATGACAACAACATTGCGTATGCCTGGCAATGTAATATGCCAAATTTGGCGTAGTCTGCTCGCTCCGTCGATCTCTGCTGCCTCATAAAGACTCGTGTCCACACCGGCTATGGCAGCTAGATAAATAATCGTCCCCCACCCCGCATCATGCCAGATAGACTGAATTGTATATAATGGGCGGAACCATCCAGCGTCGAGCATAAAGTTAACTTTATTGCTGCCTAGCGATACCAATAGATTGTTAATAATTCCGCCTTCGGTCGTCAGCATGAGGTAGGATAGTGAAACCACAACGACCCAAGAAAGAAAATGTGGCAAATAAATAACCGTTTGAATAAATCGCTTGAACAACTGCTTGCGGACTTCATTTAACATAAGTGCGAGAATGATCGGGATTGGAAAAGCGAATACAAATCCATACACGAACAACATCAACGTATTTCGGAGTAACACTAGAAACGTGTCTTCCGTAAACAACCTGTGGAAATGCTTGAATCCAACCCAAGGACTACCCGAAAATCCGAGAAACGGTTGATAATCTTGAAAAGCGATCATGTTACCGAACATTGGCAAGTATCGAAAAATAATAAAATATAAAATACCAGGAATCATCATGAGATATAACCATCGATATTTACCTAGCTCTAATTGCACTACCTATAGCACCACCTTGTCGAGTAATTAAACCTTACAAACTCACTTTAGCCGGATTTAAGATTATCCGTATATCCTCTTTGCTGAACCACATGCCGGACAACACTGTTTCTGCACGGTTTATCCTTCGATTATCATTAGTTAGCCTAGTTATCATTCGTTAGGATTGAAGACAAATTCATCCGATACACGTGCCGTTGTCCTTCATGCGTCGAATCGAATGAGATCCATGTGCCCTCTCGATTCCAGCGGGGATGTAGATCGCAGCGAATATCGCCGTCTAGTTCAGGCATGGAGTAATACGAGCCGAGCTTGATTCCCTTTTGGGTTTGTAGGTTGTAGATATACAAATGCCGATAAGAATCGCTATCTGGGTAACTGTCATAAAGCATGTATCGTCGATCTGGAGAGTAGCTGCAATGTCCATCTTTTAGAAAAAAAGACGTATCAATCGTCTGTATCTCATGCTTCTTGTCTTTCCACACATAGAGCTGCTCGCCCTCAGGATGGGTCTGCCCTTCACCAGCGTGAATCACCAAATGCTCGCGATCTCGCCAATGATAATGCGATGCATACCCATAGTCGGCAAGCAGGAATACATCGGAACCGTCCCTATTCATCGTCACGACAGCCGTTTTCCATATCTTATCTTTATCTGGAAAACAGCGTACTAGTGCGATCAGGCGAAAGCCATCCGTGTTAAAGGTGATATGGTTGATCAATATCTTTCTATCCTCACCTTGAAAATATGATTTCGTAAATTCCCATATCTCCTGCAATGAAATCGTCAGCCGACTCTTTCCTGACTGCAAGTCGATTAGATGGATGCCATCATCCTGCGGATGAAGGACGTTCGCATTGGGATCGGCTTCACCGGCATAGCCATATCCCGGACGAAAATCGTACATGCGGGGAAAATTGATGCTAACCGCATAGCGTCCAGTCGGATCGACATTGGCTACCGGCCTCTCCAATGAAAAGGACTTGCCCGTTGTCAAATTCAGCACGACGCCTTCATAGGTGCTGCCTTTCCGTACATTATAAATAACCGTATCCTCCGGATACGCAGGATGCCATTGCAGCATGCTCCCCTGCTGAAAGTTCCATGCTGTTGTCTCTGCGATGACGGTAAAGCTGTTGTTGCTTAAATCGAGATAACCAAGCTCGGCCCGGTCTTCCGCACGCGAGAGACGATTGCAAAACGCGACTCTATGGCAGAGATGATACCGATCATTCCCGCTCCAAGCCGGCGTATCATAATAACCGAAAAAATAATGACCATCTTGTTTTGTTATTCGTTCTGCTTTTAACACCTCGTCCTTTATCCGATCCATTGCTCGTAACCTCCAGCTTCCACTGATACGTAATTGTAGGTAACACACGTCGAATACGCGAGGCATATGTCATGACGCTTGTGTTCAGCCGCCTCTGCGCAATCGAAAACTTGAATATGATCAAGTCGTAAATTCGTTCCATACGCAATCGTCATATAAGCAGGCTTAATCATGAATTCCGTATCTCGTTGCTCTTTAAGCGTCCGCCTGCCCGTGACAGGTTTGTAGCGATTGCCGAAAGGCGTATAACCTGTAATGCGCATCGTGATTTGTTGAAATGATAGGTTGTCAATTCGACTATCCGGTGCCCCTTGCACAACAATGGAGCTTCGCGTGCTTATAAAGAGATCGCGGAAAGCAATATCTCGCACACTCCCCAACTTGGAATCGGCATGCCGTTTCTCAATATCCATGAACACGGGAACCACCGGCTTGATATCGTACAGATCTGCCGATTCAATTGTGATCCCACTCATTTGCACTCTCTCCACAGTTCCTCCGTCTTTAACGAAGATACCGATCCCAATCGCTGATTTAATGGTGCAGTGACTAATATAGACATCGCTAATCGTCCCATAAATCTCCGTTCCAAACTTAATGGCTGTATTCGGAGACTCCAAGATGCAATTCGTCACGAAAATGGGCCCGCAAGCTCGATTTTCCGTGCTCTTAATCGGAATGCAATCGTCCCCAGTTGATAGATGACAATCCTTAATAAATACATTTCGACAGCCATCTGGTACGATGCCATCTGTATTCAAGTGATAACGATAATTGTGAATGGAAATTCGGTTAATATGAACGGTATCGCAATGTTTCAAATGAACAGTCCAAAACGCGCTGTCCCGAATACAGATATCTTCCAACGTGACCGAGCGGCAATCATCTAAGAGCATGGTGCATACCCGTAATTCAGGATGCTGTGGTACCCCCCACCAGGAACCGAACTTCTCTGTGCCGAACCCTCGAATCGTGCCTTTGCCCGTAATACCGAACGACTCAGCATTCGTCGCTTTGATTAAGATCTTGCTCTTGTCCACGCCTGACCAATCTTCTCGGTAATCGGCACGATGGGGTGATGCCCAGAGCGTAGCCCCTATATCCAAATGAAGCAGTACCCCGCTCTTCATCTCTATACTTCCAATCGTATAGTCGCCAACCGGAACGTTCACCGTCCCTCCGCCATTCCAATGACATTCATCTATGGCTGCCTGAAATGCTGCGCTATCCAGTTTAGATCGATCCCCGACAGCTCCATAAGCCTTCACATCCAACATGCTCCACCACGATCCTTTCTTTTTCTTGAACACGAAAGTATCGTAACGTGTTTGAGAATTATCCGTATATATTCATTACCTAACCATTTACTAATCCGATCGCACGCAACTCTCCAATATCTGGTCAATCGCCTCTCGATACACCTCGTTCGGATGAACCTTCACTACGTAAGCATGCTTCCCATCTGCATGCACGTCGAACGAGTTCCTGCCGGAATCCGCATCGACGTGGGCAGTGCCCACGACGGTCCGATAGCCTGCCTCTTCCTCGTCTCCGAGGCAGGCGAGCAGCATGAGCATCGGGTCCCACGAGCTGCGGCCGTTCGGGAAGCCGTGGTCGCGCAGCGCCAGTGCAACGTTGTCGTCCTCCGGCAGCGTACCGCCCGTCAAAATCTTGTCCGACACCTCCCAGCCTAGGAACGTGATCGGTGTCGGCCAGTATGCACAGACATGATGCCCAGCGACGATGGAGCGTCGGTTACGGGCGAAATTATTTTCCACACCGCTCCCGTCATTCTCCCAGTGCCCAGCCATCACCCACAACTTGTTCACCTTCAGTGTCACCAACTCCAAGCCCGTCAGCGGTGACAAGTCGTCCCCGGGGCTCTGCAGTAGAGCGGCCAGCACTTGCTGGTAGCCAATCTCGATGAGGTCAAGCTTGTTCGGCATCTCAGCGAGCGTACGACGGTACATCCTTACCGCATCTTCACAGTCCTCGTTCCGCTTGGTTCCGTTTAAGCGTTCCGCCATATTTTTCTGGTACTTCGGCACTTTGCCGAAATCTGTAGCCTCAATATCGATGCCGATCCGCACCCCCGGCCTGCCCTCCGCCGTCAAAAAAGCATCCAGCGACGCCGCCGAATACGCCATGCATGCGCTCATCCCGATCGCAGCGATCTCCACCATGCCTTGTTGCTCCGCCCAAACGAGCACGCGCATCGCGACTACATCGTCACTGTCCGTCCACCAATCGGTACCGACGATGACCGGTCTACAACTCGGTGAAATTCCCATGCAAATCCCCCTCACTCTTCATAAGCCTTCACGTCCAACATGTTCGACCACGATCCTTACCTTATTCCGTGATATAAAGAAGAACCTTCGTCAGGAAAACCTAACAAGGTTCTTGAGCACGGAAATATCGTAACGTAATTGCGAATGATCCGTATATATTCATTTCCTAACTATCTTGCTAAGACTACAATCAGTTATTTACACGGTCTCGTAGTTTTTTAACGGCATACCTACATATTCGCGGAACAAGCGGACCCGCTCTGCCTCATACGCGAAGAGAACAGAAAGCTCATTCTGATAAGGTCGACCACTCAACGAACCCTCCGCGCGAAATACCACCATGCCATTGTCCTCATTCTCAAGCAAGATGAGCGGGGTTAGTTGTACTTGCAATACGGAGCGTTCGAACTTGATCAATTCCTCGAACCTCTCTTTGCCTTGTTGTTCGTGATTCCACCCCTCAAGAGGGAGCGGAACGAAGAAATGAAACTCTTCGGTAACCTTTTTAAGAAAATCAACGGTATCTCCTGTTTCAAAAGCCTTCCTAAAAGCATCAAACACTTCACCAGTTCGGGATGGGACTGAGCCTACGAAATTCTCCATGAAAGAATCCTCCTCATTAAGGTTATTAGTTAACACAATGAATTTCCTCCATTTGTAATGAAAAGCGCTTGATATATTCCTAGTATAGGTCTCATGAAACGTACCATCAATGCAGTGGGCCTTACCAGAACGTTAAGTATAAGTTAACGATTATTATTGACAGCAAAAGAAGATGGCGTGACAATTATCATTACATCTGTATGCAACGATGGCATTGAAAGTGGGTATGAGCTATGGAATTAAAACAACTACAATATTTTATGGCGATTTGTGATGAGCTTCACTTCACGAGAGCAGCCGAAAAAATGGGAGTCAGCGCACCTAATATCAGCCAGCAGATAAGGAGATTGGAAGAAGAGATAGGCGTTCTATTGTTCGATCGTGTGGGAAAAACAATTGTCCTTACAGAAGCCGGAGCTATTCTTCATGAACATGGTGCTGCCGTGTTTAAGCATCTGCAGCAAGCGAGTGAAGCCATTGCCGATCTGAAGCAGATGCAAGGTGGATCACTATCCATTGGTGTCTTGCCCGGTGACGCGGATCTCATGTTTAATGCCTTGCTACTGAACTTCCATGAGACCTATCCCACCATCTCGTTATCCCTTCTGGAAACCATGAAAGTAACAGAACAAGTTTTAGACCGTAGCATTGATGTTGGGGTAACTATTGGACCTGTAATTGATGAACGTCTCACGTCGATCCCCTTATTTCACGAAGAGTTTTCTTTAGCGGTAAGTATCCATGATCCCCTTGCCACAGAGAGCTTCATCCCCTTAAACAAGCTGCATTCTTTGAAAATGGTCCTGTTCCCACCAGACCATCAGTGCCGCAAACTGATCGACCGTTTTTGCATGGAGAATGGGTTTACACTACAGCCCCATATGGTGACGACAACGTTATCTTCCCTCCTCCAGATGGTACAGAGCGGCGTTGGTAACTGTGTTCTCCCGAGATTGCTACTGGATAATCTTCATAATACAGACATTAAAGTCGTGCAACTGAGGAATCCTACGCCTTCTCAAGACATTTATCTGATCTACCGCAGTGACAGATATGTTGGATACGCCATGCGCACGTTCATCAAGACTTTGAGAACCTATATCGAGACCGCTATCCTTCATGCTAAGTCTTCATAATCATGCAATGTTAGCTAAGGCCAAATAGGGCTGTCTCTCTTGGAGACAGCCCATAAATTGTTGACAATGACCGTTCTAAGTTCCCTAGAGCTCTAAACTTCGCTCTAGTGTCGAATAGGCGGAGGATTTATAAAAGTTTTATCGGAAATGTAAAGGATGCCATTGTCATCAACGGAAGCATAGAAGATATCGTCTTGGCAAACCCCTTTCGCTTGCAATTGCGACTCCAGCCAGAACGCGTCCTTCTTAATATAAGATAGCGTTTCATTGTATAAGGTCCCTTCTACGATTAAGGGATAGGATAAATCGATTTGCCGCTTGGCTATCCCCAAATCTTCGAGGGTCGGTGCAGATTTCGGCCCCTTCTTGTACACGGTCAATTTACCGTTTGCCTCTAGTATGGCAAGATCGACATCCGGGAGATGAAAAACATCCTTCTCTCGCAACATTTGAAGGATATTATCGATTGAATAACGTACATTCTTGAGGTTATTGACCAACAAGTTTCCTTGATGAATCACAATTGTTGGTTCGAACGAGATTAGTTTTCCGAATTTCCTTGATTTAATAGCTAATATAGAGACAATGCGTTGCAGCAGACCGATTAATACAATGGCTATTCCAATATGGAGATGGCTAATGTTCGGTTCGGCGATATCAGCGCCAACGACGGAGCCCAAGGAGAGGATGACCAGAAAATCAAATACAGGCAATTCACCTAGGGAGCGTTTCCCCATAAATAGTCCAACAATCAACATAAGGGGGTAAATCGTCACAATCCTTCCTGCGATCTGCAAGAAATCTTTTATGGTTTCCATCCACATGGCGTACACTACCTTCCTTCTGATCAAACTAACCATGATCAAACGATTGAGAATTGGATTTATATTCAATATATCCAATTACCATTTTTTTACTCCGAACGGATTCGGTTCGGAGCACTTTGTTGCTATGAAACCGGATGTGTTCGGTCGTGATGAGATCTATAAGCTCTTTTTTAAGTTTCATTTGATAAACTTCGGCCATTCCCGTCGTTCTTCTCCCTGCAAATTCGGATTTCCTGAGACAGTACGGGCATCTTCCAAGCTCCAAAGAGCTCCGTCTTCGTGAAAAAAGCCATTCAGCACGCCCTTCTTACGCTGACCCGGCAGATACGCTGGTTTCAGCATCAGTGACCAACAAAAGCCTGACATCCCAAATTCATCTAGCAACGCCGCATACTCAGCATAGGCCGGCTGCCACTCCCCTTCAACAGGCATAGCACCACCTGGACCTCTTGGACCCGTGCGGATTCTCTGCCACTCCGTTAACCAGCACGGCTTGCCAAGAATCTCCTCGGCCAGCTTCATCTTGTTCAGCCTGAGCACAATCTCTTCGCGGGAAGAGGGAAAGTTCAAATGGTTTTGCAAAATATCGACTTCGAGATCCATAAAATACAAATGATCTTCCAAATTGGCGCAGCCTATCGTCAAAGGAATACTTCCTTTGCCTTGCAGCGCAGTCTTCATCATCTCTCTGGAAAATCGCAGCCTATCTAGATCAGAAGGTTCATTCATTATTTCGATAGCCAACAGTCGTGGATCGTTTGCGAATTGTGACATGAACCACGCCACGAAGTTGGCAGTTTCCTTGTAACGGGTTGGATTTTCAAAAATGTCTCTTTCCGGTGAATGAACGCAAACCGCTGTTAAAGGGTCCGTGTTAGTCAACGCGTCCAAGGTCGGTGCGATGCCGCAGCCTTCAAATAAGCAAGGCATTAGTCGGATACCGGTGCTAGAAGAAGCTTGCAGCAAGTGCCTAAAAGCGACTTGCAGCGCCTCCGGGTTCTCAAGCCAATACTCATAAGATAGCCAAATCCGCAGCGCATTGACGTTTAATCTAACAGCAAAGCTAAGATCCCTTTCAATAATGCTGGGGTCGTAATCTCTCCACATCTGATAAGCATTGTAGGCACGAGCTGGAATATAGACTGCTCCCCGAACAAGTGCATTTGAAGCAGGAGTATCACTCATAAGCAACCGCCTTATCTTGAACGATAATAGTTACCAGAACAACTGCTCTTGACCTCTCAATTTCGCAAGTGCTTCCACAAAGAAGTAATCCCCATAGATAAGAGGGAGATTCACATATCTGCCAGAATTGAAATTAACGGTTCCCATCCGAATTAATCCTTGTTCTTCGTCATCTCCCCACGATCCATAATTCTCATACAGCGACTTTACCGTGCGAACCGCAGCATTCCGATACAAATCAGCCTCTAGAGGCTCAACAGCATTAGCTATTTCAAGCAAACCGCTTGCCGCACAAGCGGCAGCAGACGTGTCAAGACCCGGATGTGTCGCTACCGGGGCCCTGAAATCCCAGTGTGGCACATGATCCTCGGGAAGATTGGCCAAATAGAAATGGGCCACCCGTTTGGCACCTAGCAAATAACGAGGTTCTTTTGTATACCGGTAGGTTAGAATCATACCGTGAAGTGCCCAAGCAGCTCCGCGTGACCAAGCGGAATCTGGTGAATAGCCCTGCCCCCCTTTGACCAACACAACCTCACCCGTTTCCGGATCAAAATGAACAATATGACGAACCGAACCGTCCGGACGAATAAAATGTTCAAGCACCATATCCGCATGCGCCATCGCAATTTGAGCAAATCGTGGATCCTTCAATGTCTCAGATGCCCAGAACAGAAGCGGCAGATTCATCATTGTATCAATAATAGACCAACCGGTTCGAGTGGACTCCGGCTTGTCGTTCCAAGCGCGAATGAAACTTCCGCGCATATTGAATCTCGCCGCAAGATGACTTGCGGCTATGAGTCCTCTGCGTTTCGATTCCTCACTGTTGAGCAACTTGAACTGCGCTACGGAAGTAAGGCTCCATATAAATCCTGCGTCATGATCAATCTTGTAAAATTCACGCAGTGTCTCGTCCATCCGATCTTCCGTTTCTGTCGCAATACGTTTGAGGGACTCATCTCCTGTTTCCCGATAAATGAGCCACAATAAACCAGGCCAGAATCCTCCTGTCCACCATGCTACAGGCATGGAATCGTAGACCCCATCCTTGGAAGCATGCGGGAAGCTTACACCGATCTGCTTACTCGTCTTGCCGACTTTTTTCAGGACTTGCTCCCAGGCTTCATTCATCCAGTCCGCGTATCTGACCACATTCTGCTCTTCCTTCATTTTTTCTACCATAGGACTTCACTCCTGCCTTTCAACTTCGTCAAAGCCTCCACGAAGAAGTAATCACCGTAGATGATCGAAACATGATCCGGATATCGTTCAGAATTTCTATAGATGGTGCCATGGGTGACCAGACCTTCTTCTTGGCTATCCCACGCCCCATAATTTTCATAGAGAGATTTCATAATACGTTCAGCCGCATCCCGGTAAAGGGAAGCTTCAAGTTCAGGAACCCAGTTCGCGATTTCCAAAAGCCCGCTGGCCGCACAAGCTGCAGCCGAAGTATCGACACAGTCCTGCTCTTCCTTAGGTGCGCGAAAGTCCCAGAATGGCACATGTGTCTCAGGCAACGCGGATATGAAAAAGTGAGCTACCCGTTTTACAGCGTCCAAGTATACTTGCTCCTTCGTGTAGCGGTAGGAAAGAGCAAGTCCATGAAGCGCCCAGGCATTGCCACGCGACCAGGCAGATTCTGGCGAATACCCCTGTCCGCCAAGCACATTCACGCGTTCACCCGTGTTTGGATCAAAACAGACGATGTGACGAACGGAGCCGTCTTCACGCACAAATTCCCTAACTACCGTATCCGCATGTGCCATAGCGATATATTTGAAGCGAGGATCGTTCAGCGTTTCCGATGCCCAGTACAGGATGGGCAAATTCATCGTGCAGTCAATGATTGCCCAACCCGCACGACTTTCTGTTTTGCTGTCCTGCCAAGCGCGGATGAAATTCCCTTTGAGATTAAAGCGTCCAGCTAAGTGGCTTGCAGCAATCATCCCGCGTCTTTTAGACTCCTCATTTCCTGTCAGCTTATACTGAGCTACTGCTGATAGACTCCACATAAACCCAATATCATGGCTTAATTGGTTAAAACCGTGCAAAACGGAATCTAACTGTTCCTCACATGAAGCCGCATACTCCTTCAATTTCTCATCTCCGGTTTCGCGGTACATTAGCCACAGAAGACCTGGCCAGAAGCCGCTAGTCCACCACTGTGGCGCCATCGTATCATACTGCCCATTCAATGTGATATGTGGGAAGGTTCCCCCGATTCGACGGCTCGTTCTTTCTACCTTCTGTACAGTGCGTTCCCAAGCTTCGTCGATCCATGTCTTTGTTTCTGTACTTGTTTGCGTCATATTCTTTCTCTCTCCTCGTCCTATATAGTTAGTTTATGCTTTGCTTAAAGTCACTCGGTAAGACGTCTTTTTCCCTTTCGTTGCATACTGCAAAGAACCAAGTTTCCCATTGCGCGACAAGCCGCTTCGCTCGGTCAAGGCCAATCCTGAATCTTCTGACTCAAGAATCGTTACTTGCTGTATTTCGTCTCGCAACTGTACGTGAGACTCTCGGCTAGAAAGTGTGACTTGGGATTCGTCACGACCATCAAACAGCATAATCGGAATTTCCTCATGGAAATTCATTGAGCTTTCGTCCTCCACGGTTACCCCGCTGGAATCAAGGATCAGTTTTCTTTTCCATATATTAACAGAAATTCCTCCGATATACGTTAATTGTGCTACCACTCGGTGAGGACTCTCTTCCAAAATGTCGACTTTCACTTCATCCAGCTCACCACGCGTCATGTCAGCTGTACGCTGCCATTTGTCACGATAATGCGTGCTAATCGCATAAGAAATAGCTCCGCCTTCCGGGTTTTTCGCAATGGGAACCATGTCTGCTGGCCCTACCGGCAAGGTCATTCCACGCTTCTGAATACGAATAATACCTGTAGGATTGTAATCTTTTTCACCCTTGGTCTGAATGACCGCATAGTAACCGCCACCGTTTAATACGAGCTTGCGAAAATGTGGCTCTAGCCAAAGGGCGAATCCGCCAGTTTCAGCAGGGCATGCTTTCTCTTGAATGGAATCATCTGCATGCCAATAGCAAGCCGCCAGCATGAAGGCGCATAACAGGTTGTACTGCGAGTGGAACGAATATCCTTCGTAACCGACCCGCTCGCTAGGGTCAAACCAGTTGCGCACGATATTGAGCTCTCCGCTTGGCCTTTGCCAACGTGTAATGGAAGCCAACGAAAGCTTGGCCGCTCGCTTGAACGCCCCTGCCATAGCATGGTTGCCTTGTGCCGCATACTGTTTCGCATAGGTTTCGAATATGTAGCATTGCTCCGCTTCATTCCATTGATGCTGCGCACTGCGGCCACCAAGCAGAATTTCGCCCGTTGGACTTTGCATGAACAAAGATGTAACAGCCCCTTTTAAAGAAGCGTCTTCCAGAAAATCTTTGTGTCGCCCGTTATAACCGTGATTGAGCATCATCTGGAAAAATAAACGAGAGAATAAGTCATAGGACAGAGGACCATTCGGATCCACATACATACCTAAATCCGTCACCAGGGGAAGCTGAATGTCGATATTGTCATCGATCTCTTCCAGATTACCGCCAAGACGCTGCTCCAAACGCATCACTTCACCAGCCTGCGCGACTACGGACCAGTTGTGAAAGGCCTGCTTATAAGCGACTTCCGACTTGATACGTCCGAACATCTCCTTCCACTGTTCCACCAACGTCGGTTTTACAATATCTTGAAGCCATATATAGGCATGCACAACCTGTGTCATATAGAAATTGCCGTGATTATTGCACTTTGCATTACCTTCTATTAAGCATTCCAAACTGTAGGTCAAGGCTCGGCAGGAAGGCTCCAGCAGATCTTCTCTCCCCCGAAATTTCACCAAAGAAGCTGCGGTCGCGGCAAAACAAGGCGTTGAATACTGTCTCTCGCCACCGATGACGGGATCAATGATGGCTCCCCGCTCATCCTGATGGACTTTAAAGAAATCAACATTCCCTTGAACCAAGTCTAAATAGCTATCACGATTCACTCCGGTACTTGAAACTTCATCTTCATGTTCCTGCCTTGCAATAAAATTAGAAAGTTTATTCTCTATATCACTGAAAGTTGTTATTTCAGACAACGCCACGGTAATCCCTCCAAGAACCTAATTTTGTGTAAAAAGAAGTCCCGCTCCGCAGCGGTTAAGCTCCAAAAGCGGGACGTCTCCAGTCATTAACGATCGTTAAAAATTATTTCTTACCTATACGGACTTTATAAGATTCATTGATCTCATTTTCAATCTTTTTAAAGTTGGCATCGTTCTTAAGCTGAGTGATATACGTATCCCAAGCGGTAATCGGCTCTTTACCCATAATAATTTTCACTTTTAGAGCGATGAACTTCTTGATATAATCGGCTCCCAGCTTCTCATCGGTTTCCGAGAACAATCCTTTACCTAAATCCGGTACGCTCACCTTAGCACGCTCGTCAATAATTTTCTTATTGCGTTCGAAGGTTTGCGCATCCATACCTACACGGTAAGCACGGAAGTACTTGTCGTAGCTTTGGAAGATCTGACCAAAAGTTTGTGAGGATACCACATCTTTGGTTGCTTGCGGAGTCGCGATTTTGATTCCGTTCTCCTCTTTAAAATGAGTGTCCTTGATGCCAAAATTCGCTAGTGTAGAACCCTCATCCGAAGCGCCGTAATCCATGAATTTCAGAATTTTCTTAAGCTTCGCTTCAGGCACGGTTTTAGGAATCGCGTACACACCGAAGAATCCTGCGTCTCTGAAAGTTACCCCGTTCAAAGAAATTAACGGTAATGTATCTGCTTCTTTAATACCTAATTTTCTAAGATCCTCCACATCTGGCCACGCAGCTTCTGGCGGACCGTAGTACATGCCACCTTTGTTTGATTTCATCATGGAAGAAGCCTGAGCCGATTTCAGCACCGCAAAGTCTTGAGGAATCAGCTTTTCATTGTAGGCTTTGTTCAGCCAGACAAGAGCTTCACGCGTTCCTGGCAGTATGTTTTTATTAACGAGCTTGCCGTCCACCATGGCATATTCACCGAACGCCTTATTGTACACGTTTTCAACCCATGCTAATGTGTTCATACTCGTTTCGCTTGCAAGGCCGACCATACCAACGGTATCCGCTTTGCCATTACCGTCTGGATCCTTTTCTACGAACGCTTTCAACACCGTATATACTTCATCCATATTTTGAGGTACTTTGAGACCCAGCTTATCCAGCCAGTCTTTGCGCACATAGGGGAAGCTTCCGCCTTCAGTCGGACGTACACGAGGAATACCGAAATTTTTACCGTTAATACGGGTATAGATCCAAGTATCTTCAGGGAACTTCATTAAATTAGGGTAATCTTTCAAAAAAGGTGTTACATCCCAAAAAGCCCCTTGACTAACCATGGATGTAAACTGTGGAGTCGTGATATTGCTGATAAACATAAGGTCAGGGACGTCTCCGGATGCGAGCATGACATTGGCTTTTTGCTCAGCTTCAGTACCTGTCCAAGAAATATTCAGCTTTGTATTGGTTCGTTTTTCAATTTCTTTTTTAATTACATTATCTTCACTTGGAGGTTCGGTACCGAAGAAGGTCGTAAATATACTGATATCAACTGGCTTTGTATCCTCTACACTTGCTTTGGTGCTTTCCGTTGATGTTCCTCCGCAGGCCATCAACACAGTCGACAGAAATAATGTCGGTGCCAACACGGATAGTAAAGCTTTTTTGCTTTTCATCTAGAAGACCTCCTCATAATAGTTGCATCTTTCTTGACTAATGACTTTATATGTATGCTATCATTCCTTCACGGAACCAACCATGGCTCCTTTAGCAAAATGCTTTTGAAGGAATGGGTACACCATCATGATAGGAACTGTGGCGATAACAACAGCCGCCATCTTGAGCGTCTCTGTCGGAAGCCTCATTTCCGAATTCGCCGACTGTCCCATTTCACCACCGCCAGCAGTTGACGGGTCGACCAGTAAGTTTCGCAGGAGAACCTGCAGCGGTACTTTTTTGAAATCATTGATATACATAACTGCGTTGAAGTACGTATTCCAATAATGCACGGCGTAGAACAAGCCAAATGCAGCTAACGCAGGTAAAGAAAGGGGGAGAATGATTCGCCACCAAACCCCGATGTCTGAGGCACCGTCAATGACAGCCGCTTCTTCCAAGGAGACTGGAATGCTGTCGAAGAAGCCTTTCATTAACAGCACATACCAGGCGCTTGTGATACCAGGAATGATAAGTGACCATATACTATTAAGAAGACCCGTCTCCTTGACAACCAAGTAATGAGGAATAAGTCCTGGGCTAAACAACATGGTCATTAGAATCATTAACATTAATAGTCTTCTACCCATCAGTCTTTTTCTCGAAAGCGCATAGGAGAAAGCGGATGTGACCATCAAAGAGAGGAAAGTTCCTACGGTTGCTAGAAAGACGCTGACTTGGATAGCCCTTGGAAATGCCTTAGTCGAGAGTAGAAATTGATAGGATTTTAGCGACCATTCTGAAGGAAACAGGATGAGACCGCCTCGATAATATTCAGCAGGCTCTGTGAATGACACGACGAACACGTAGTAGATCGGGAACACGCAAATCAAACCGATGGCTCCCAATCCAATAACATTGATGTAATCGAAGATTTTATCACTTAAACTTCGTTTCATGGTATGTGCTCCTTCCCAATAGATGGACGTTAGTAAACGCCTTCCTCGCCAACTTTTTTGGCAATTTTGTTCGCAATAATGACTAGGATTAATCCTACGAGTGATTTAAACAATCCAATCGCCGTGCTATAGCTGAACTGTCCATGCTGAACACCCGCTCTAAAAACATAAGTGTCGAACACGTCGCCCACAGAACTGACTGCACCGTTCAGCATCAGGTAGATATGCTCGAAACCTACATCCATGATATCGCCCAGCCTAAGAATAAGCAGGATAACGATAACGGATTTAATTGCAGGTAGTGTGACGTGCCACATTTGGCGAAAACGGTTTGCTCCATCCATCTTAGCTGCTTCATAAAGTTGAGGATCAACTCCTGCAATCGCTGCCAGAAAGATGATTGTCCCCCAACCACATTCCTTCCAGATCGTCTGACCTACAATTAATCCCCAGAAAATGTCGGCATTCGTCAGAAAGTCGAATTTTTCCCACCCGAATGCAGTGAATATCTTATTAACAACCCCCTCTGAATGAGAAAGCATCAGAAACGTAATTCCTGAGATAATGACCCAAGCGAGGAAATGAGGTAAATAAATGACCGATTGAATGATTCTTTTATACCTTGTGCTGCGAAGCTCATTTAATAGGAGAGAAAGAATGATTGGAATTGGAAAAAAGAAAAATAACTTTAAGAACGAAATCGCCATCGTATTGCGGAACAAAGTCCAGAAGTCTGGAGTTGAGAAGAACCTAACGAAATGTTCAAAACCAACCCATTTACTCTTGAAGATCCCGAGCATCGGAGAATATTTCTGGAAAGCAATGATCAGCCAAAACATAGGAACGTATTTATACACAATAAAGTATAAAATTGCTGGCGACGCAAGCAGATACAAATATTTGTCACGCCGTAAATTATGCCAGAAAGCAGAACGTTTTACGCGCTTACTCGTCAGCTTAGCGGAAACCGGAGCCGGCAAACTCTGATTGGTAATTCCGGACTGTTGGCTCATTCTCAATACTCTCCTCTATGTCGGCTTGGTTAGCCGTTGGTTTCTTGGATTTATCGTAATCGTGGCGATGATTTCCTGCAACCTCACTTTTTTGCCGTTTATTTTGTGAGATTTTATTGGGACTCCCCCACATTGTGGCACTTTTTTGCCGGCAAGAAGTTTTTTGGCATGGCTAGCAGATTGCAAAAATGTATCATCCGGCAAAAATGTGTGATTGAAGTTGCTGAGTCTGCTATTTATAGTTAAATTCTCAAACAATAGTAAGCATGTATATTGGAAAGGAGTCGAGTGAGCGAGGCTTTTATTGTAAGCGCTTCAATAATTGGAATTATTTAATTTGAGGAGTGAAGTCGAATGTTAAAAATGAAAAAAGTAGTGCCAGCCTTATTTATCCTCAGCTTATTGCTGCCAACTATCCTGATTCGACCGACTACTGCGTCAGCAGCCTCAGCTGATGTCACGGTTTACAACGAAATTGCGGGTAAAACCCCACTGCATATCGGTTATAATCAGGGACACTATTTGCCAAACAGCAATACTTCGTCCTGGGTAAATTATTCCGGCGTAAATGCTTACCGAATATGGACGTCCATGGGTAACTATGAACCAACGGATGACATGGCACCCTATGGTGATGGTGTGACTGACCTAGCATCCTTTGATTCCCGGAAGTCGCTACTGCGAGCAAATCCTGAAAGTACAACATACATCAATTGGCCAGTCTTTCAGGATCGCTTTCAAAATTATACGACTAGCGGAACGAATCAGTCTAAGCTGAACTATATGCTGAGCGAATTAAAAAACCTCAACGTGGATGTTTTGGCAGTAATGAATCCTACACTATGGAACGGTTCAGGCACTTGGAGCGACCGCTGGGAGCTGTGGCAGTTCGATTATGCAATGGCTTACCATATGGCCAAAAATTATGACGTTAAGATGTATGAGATATTCAATGAGCCCGATCATGGCAGTAATATCGATTTGACCCAGGACACTTACATAGAAATGCTTCGTTTCTCTTCGGATGCAATTCGCTGCGCGATTGCGGATGTTAACGCCCTTTATGGAAAGTCGCTGACCGCTCAAATTAGCGCGCCAGTATTAACCCATGCTCAAAGCAGCTCAGGTGACTATCATATGATCGCAGATCCGGATGCCGATAACCGTGATGACCAGTATGGTTGGGGTCAAAAAGCAATGATGAACATTCGGAAGGATTACCGTGGCAATACGGTTAATTATGATATTTTCAACATTTTTGGTACGCATAAATACAACATGACTGGATCTGATTATTACAATGAGCTTGATATGATTAAGAACAAAATGATCCAGTTCTCCCCAACAGCCACCGCTTTGCCAATTTATTATACCGAGTTCAACCGCTACAGCACAGGTACTTTCGATCTCAATGCTAGTTACAATTTAAGTGATATGGGAACCGTTACGGATATGGCATTAATTTATGGAAAATCCATGCTTCGTGACGTGAAAGGAATGTTAGCCTTTAAATTTAGCAATACCTACTCAGATGCCCACGGTTATCAGGGTACGGGCTTCAATTACGTGTGGAACTCTGGGTCCTATGATATTGGAGGCGTCACCCGTTCAGGAGAAGTCGTCCGATTCGCTGCCAAAGGTTTCAAAGGCGAAAAAGACCGCTATAAAACTTTGTCTAATTCTGCTCATAGTGATTATGCCGCTTATACCTCTTACGACCCCGCTACCAATAATTATTATATTTTGGCCATCAATCCTAATACGACGACAGATTACACGACCACATTTAACATGAGCGCTGTTGGAATCTCAACTGATTCTGTCGTTACAGTAGAAGAAATCAGTGAGGATCATTGGGGTGAAGTCACTCAGGTCATTAAAATGTCAGCCTCCAAATCACTAACCTTAACCCACCCGAAACAAAGCGTCTGGTTGATCACGGTGCCTAAAGGAACACTATTAAATGAGTCCAAACTTGCAGCTGTCGCTGATGCCCAAGTACAAGGTGGCGCAAGTGCAAACACTAATTTTGGTTCAGAAACATCCATGAGAGTTAAACGCGATTCTGCGTCCACCAACAATAATCGAGTTAGTTACATCAAATTCAATACGTCTGGGATTAATTTGGCTACTGTGAAGAGAGCTGTACTAAGAGTGACCGGATACAATCCCATCGACAGTACAGATATGAACTTCCACACCTATGGAATTAGCAACGATGGCTGGAGTGAATCTACCTTGACGTGGAACAACGCTCCGAATCTAAACCCTGCGACTTCCGCAATGATCGGGGTAGGTGTTGGTGCTTTTCCTGTCGGGCATCTATCAGCGGATGGGGTCAGTCAAATCATGCGAGTCGATGTTACCGAGTATGTTAGAAAACATCCGGACAGCTTACTATCGTTTGCTTTAATTCGCGAACAACGTTACTCGAGTGATAACGGTGACGATACCAGACATGCCATAATCAATACACGTGAAGCCTCTTCAGGACTACCGTACTTAGAATTATGGTATTGAGACAAAAATCCCTGGCAGCAGTTGCTGTCAGGGATTTTTTAAGGCTTGAAAGGAGAATTTCGAAACAGCACTTTTTTGCACATCCATATTTTTTTGCCAGTGTCATAGTTAGCTAGCTATTACTGGTGAACGGTGCTAGAATTATTGAAGTAATTGAATACGCTTACAGAGTGAGGTGTACCCTATGCTATACCGCATGAAAAAAGAGACGAGAGCTCACAGCTCACTGTATCGAAAAAGTCTGCTGATCGTCCTAATGATTAGCTGTCTGCCTACCATCTTGATCGGTATCGGCATCTACTATTTTGGCGTATCTCGAATTGAAAAGGAAGTGAACCTATCCAATCAGTTGCAGGTGAGCCAAGCAACCAAAGTGTTGGATAATTACTTCACTCAGATGGAAACTCTTACGGCGCAATGGGCTTTCGACCCTGCCTTTGATAATGAACTCAAGCAGCTTGACTTTAAACACCAATATGACCAAGTTTGGCAGTTGTATCGTACCTTAGCAACTGTTAGAGGATCGAACCCGTTAATTGAACGAGTCTATCTGTACTTATCTGACAACAAGACACTTATCTCAAGCGAGGAAGGCATTTCATCTCTTGATGGCCAACCAAACCAAGTCTCCTTTGCTTCATTAATGCAGTCTAAACAGAATCTTTTCTGGACAAATGATTTGCCGCCATTGGCTGGAAACCGGACGGGCATTGCTCTTGTACATAAGCTACCGCATGCTTCCGGGAAGCCCGAAGGCTCTCTGATTCTTTATTTGGATCAGAATCGACTTGCCCAACAAATGAGGGGTGTCGGCAGTCAAAACCAAGTCGATTCTTATCTATATCATGAAGCTGGAGATTGGGTACTATCCATTAAGAGCGGTAAATCGGGTGCAACGGATCCTACACAAAAATCCTTGTTAATGGAATCTTTAAGAGATCACAAAAAAACCGATGCTTTCATATTTCAATCCATGGGAGAGAAATACTCTCTTTCCTACGAAAAGTTCAACCGAACGAATTCGCCTTGGATTTATGTCACAGCTACATCCCTTACCCAGTTAACGAAACCCGTCGCCTTCCTATCTAGGTTGATCATTGGAATTAGCCTCATTACTTTAATTCTGGCGAGTATTCTCTCCTGGCTCGCTTCCCGCCAGCTTTACGAACCGATTAAGCGGCTCGTTCGCATTTTCGGAAGTGCTCGAGATACAGCAACAGTTGATCAAGGCGACGAAGTGCATATTATTGAAAACCGTTGGTGGCACATGACCTCCGAGTCGCTTTCACTAAAGCAGCGAATCAACGAACAGCTTCCTTATCTGCGTGAAGGTTTCCTCCTTCAGTTGCTTCAAGGACACTTGAATTCCTTGTCTGAAAAGCAGCTTCGCGAACGGATGATAAGTTTTGGCTGGCAGCCGGAAGGAAAACACTATAGCGTTATGCTCATCCGTCTTCATGACCTGACTCAGAATGGCCGTTTCCTTGAAGGGGATGAGCATCTCGTTTCGTTTTCAGCATCCAATATCGTATCGGAGCTCTTTGAGCAGGAATTAGGATTAGAAGGCAGTGTTATCAACTTCCAAAATATGACCATGGGGATTATCGTTTTATTTCCGGCCGAATGGGAGTCTCAGCAACTAAGGGTTGAGCTGTACCGGCTCGCTGAGGAAATGAAGACCAAAATGATTGAACTACTAAAACTAAATGTAACCCAAGTCATTGGAAAGTCGACAGCCTCCGCTCAAGGCGTTCCAGAAGCCTTTGAAGAAGCCCGCCAGGCGCTGACTTTCCGAGATTTGGACGCGGAAAATCAAATACTCGACATGGAGGAGCTTCTTCCCAAGCCTCATACGGGATTCGCTTATCCGTTCGAATTGGAACGGGAATTACTACAATCCATCCGAATGGGTGATGAGATCGAAACCCACCGCTTGTTCAGCAGTCTAGAAGCAGCCTTGGAAGCAGAGGGCAAGGAAATGTATGTCCGCCAAGGCATGATGCAATTTCTTGGCAGCTTGTTTCATGCGTTGCTGAAATGGGGCTACGGCTCACAAGAAACGGACGGCCTTTATGAACAATGGGCTCAACATAGAGAACCTAAAGCGATGCAGAAATGGGCGTTAACCAAAGTCATTCGGCCCTATTGGAAGGAAATCGCAGCGTTACGCTCTTCCCAAGAGGAAAAAACGGGGTACGCTGTAGATAAAATCATCAACTTGCTACAGGAGCTGTATGCCAATGATGATTTATCCCTGGAATGGTGTGCGGACACAGTGGGCATCAATCCTTACACATTAAGTAAGGTATTTAAATTGCAAACGGGTGTCAATTTCATCGATTACCTGACTAATTTACGTCTGGAGAAATCACGGCATCTATTGGCTGATACGGACATGAAAATTAATGACATTGCTGTTCAAGTCGGTTACCAGCCCTCCTATTTCAATCGGATTTTTAAAAAGCATGAAGGCTTCACTCCTAGCCAATATCGCCAGAATTTACGTAGTCATACGGGTTGATGTTCTTCATTTCATAGATTTTTTGGAGAGTACGAACCTGCTTCGTCTTCTCGTCACCAGGCTCTGTGCGGAGATAGCCCTCCACAAGCCGGTACCCGAATACAAGAAGGATGAACTCGTAAACACAATGATCAGCGATCTGGGATACATCCGCATACTCCGAAAAACCTTTGTAATACGCAGGGATACATTGTTGGAAGTGTTCGACCATGCGATCAATATCCGGTTCATCCGCGATCAGGCTCGCGAGATCCTCGCCCAGGTAGCCCCATCCGGCAGAGTCCCAATCGATAAGTGCAAAACTCCCGTCTGCATAGATAAGATTGGTTATCCAGAAGTCTCGATGACATAGCACGAGGGGTAATTTTTCAATACGAGCGAAAATCTCATCTGATTGCTCATCAATGTCGATGAGCATCTGCCGCACGTGTCCAGGCAATTCGCAGTCCTTCGTTCGTATATAATCGTAGACGACCGGCCATGAACGGTAACGCATATATCTATTCTTCATGAGATCCGCATGGCTCAGGTTGGTTAGTCTCTGCAGCACAGCGGGTTGCTCTGCATATAGTTTACCTTGAAAGCGCCCTAACGCCAGCGCCGCATTCTCATACATGTCACTGGTCAAGTCTAAACCAGTTACACCATCGATATATTCCAGCCACAGCTGGTATTCATTAACTTCGATATTAAACTCAGCGTGATAACATGTCGGCCAACGGAGGGCTTGAGAGAAAGTCTCTCCCAAATCAGACGAATAGAGATCATATTCCCGACGCCATGATCCTGGATCGCCGTAACGATCCCATTTTTTCTGGATTTTCAGCACTAAACGGTAAGGCAATTTGTCACCATCTACGGTTTCGGCGATCCCTGTTACCAGATAAACATTTCCCACAGTTCCGCCCTGTAACGGCATAGTTTGCCAATTGGTAGTGAGGATATTCGTCTTGAACCGTTGTTCTAATACGTAAATCAGCTTTTTAAGCTCAAAATTCATTTATTTCCTCCATTTTCTTCTTTGTCGATGCTATTGAGAAAACGACAGCCATTTATCAGCTGTTTAGATGATTATATCAAATGTAATTCCTTATTATGGGAAGACTTTCGTTATAACTGTTCTCTCCCTAATAAAAACAGCAGCCGCTTATCGCTGCCGGCTGCTGTCACTTTATTCTGAACTAACGATTCTCGTCCCTCAACGATATCCCGAACCCACTTGGCGAAATACCGAACGAGCGGGGGCATCTCCTATTTCGGACTTCTGCGATTTCTGGAAAAAACCACGAGCGCTGCGATTACCATCGCACCAAAACCTACAGATTTGGCTGACTCGGCTTCCATTCCCAGCAGCATGCAAAGATTGGTAACCAAGCTTTTCGTTAGGAGTGCAACCACAATCAGCATAATCGGACGAATAAAATTGTACTTTTTCATATGTGCCACCTTTTCTTGTATGTCTTCCCCTTTCTATTATAAACAAAACAAGAGTTGTCGCGAGACAAATCTATCAACTATCACATGGGTGTTACCCTAGTGGTCAACCTGTACAACTCCTATTGGTATCAGCTCAAGAAACTCAAGACGGTTTCCGAATGGATCATGTAAATAGAAACGTTTTACCCCTTCATCTGTTCTTGCATCATCGTCTATTACTTGAGCATTTTTTTCGAGCAAGTATTTTCGCAATGAATCGATATTCTGAACATGAAATGCGGGATGAGCTTTTGTAGCAGGAACAAAATCCTTTTGAACACCAATGTGTACCTGATGAATGCCGCATTGAAACCAAACTCCACCACGCTTTCTCAAGTTTTCAGGCTTAGGAATTTCTCTCCAGCCAAGTAAGTCAGTAAAGAACGTTTTCGCAGTAGATTCGCAGCCTTCAGGCGCAGCCAATTGAATGTGATCTATCCCTAGAAAATTAAAAGACATCATGTTACCACCCCTCGAAGTTTCATTAAATGAAACTAAGTTTCATTTAATTGATTTTACATTAAAATCCAATAGAAATCTATAGATATTCAACTCTGCGTTAGTTAAACCATATTTAAATACTTCGATAGGCGATGTTGATTCCATTCAATATGGGTACCTGCGTACAAAAAAGAGAGGCAGTTCGAAACCGTATGGTTTCAGACTGCCTCTCTTTTATTCACTTATCTTCGTTGATTTGATGCGATGAATCACATTTTTTTCTTGTTGGTGATTCATCTCTTCGATTCTTCTGTTTAGAAAAAAAGCATCGACCCAACTCCACAGCAAAGATCCAGATAATATGATTATGCTAAACCATAAGAGAAATTGACTAAATGATTCTAAATCTGTGTAGATTGCCAATAGAATAATGCCAATACCCGGGAAGACTGTGGCTGCGAACATAAAGCTTGCATACAGATAATTTTCTGTATAATAACGATGCGCTCCAAAATAGTGCAGCACCGACCATAATGCCCATACAACTTCCTTGGATTTCCGCTTTTTTAGCAGTTCCGCTTCTAAGATAGCTAGCTCTTCTAGTGTTAACGTACGTAATAAATGTAAATTGTCCATACGTTATGCACGTGATAGCTGAGCCGCAGCAACTTCTGAGTTTTCCCGTGCTTGGTGAATCAAACGAATTTCTGAAATAATTTCATTTTCAACTTTTTCATTTGTATCTCTAATCATACCTGAAAGCAAGAACAAGTCCACCAGGGCCCAAATACCTAACCCACCTAATGTGAGTAACATTGCAACTCCTGTTCCCGTTCTACCCAAGTAGAAACGATGTCCCCCAATTCCGCCAGTGAAGAACCAAAGTAGCCATGCGATACCACCTGTTTTTTGCTTCTTGCTCATCTCGGAAGCAAGTAATTGAAGCTGTTCTGACGTTAAACTCTGTTTTTGTAATAGTGACGACATAATTCGACCTCTTTTCCTATGATGGTTAAATTATATCGTGTTCATCTACAATTTATATCAAATTACTATAAAAACTGGTTAATTTTTGATAAAGTTTTGTATAAATATTACAAATAACCATTAAAATATCCTGCCATTCAGTTTAATAGCAAAAAGAGACCCTCAGCTAGCAACAAACTTCTATTCTATTCTTCCTAAGTTGAATCAGCTATAATATGACCATCACTTATAGTTTAGATTGGAGTTTAATCATGAAGATAAGGAATTTAGTACTATCTGCATTAATTGCTTTTTCTACGATTTTGGCTACACTGCCGGTATTTTCCCCTCGAGCAGAAGCTTATACGCCTATTCTGGAACGAATTAATGCTAATCATGTCAACATCGTTCAGGGGAATTCTACAAAAGTAATAGTTACTGCATTTTATACGGATGGTTCCACATCTGACATAACACCTAACGTGTCCTGGAAAATTTATACGCCAGCAGTGGCCACAATTTTAGACGGAAATCTCATAGTTGGTTTAAAAGAGGGCGGGACTTATGCTACAGCTACATACAAAGGAATGGACAGTACAATTCTTGTTACTGTAAATAGTAAGAGTAGTAGCACTTCAAATAATAGTGCTTCAACTAATTCTTCGATAAACACTTCAAATATGAAGACAACTAATAATAACTCCCCTGAGATCACTTCATTTTACTATGACAAGGCGGTTAACGGTGTTAGTTTAAAATTTACAAGTTATGATGTATTACTCGAGAAGAAAAATAATAAAAATGAATGGGTACTAGTAGGCAAATACTCCAACACGTATAGTGAAAAGAATCTTCTACCCGGCATTTACACGTATAGATTAAAGCATTTATCTGGTGCAAGCCCAGAAGTTTCGGTGACGGTTCCAGAGCACTTTGTTGATATGAAACCGGATGTGTTCGGTCGTGATGAGGTCTATAAGCTTTATATGGACGGGATTATTGACGGTTACCCAGATGGTTCTTTTAAGCCCTATGGAACGATTACAAGGGCAGAGGTAGCTAAGATTCTTCATCCTCTTTTTCATGATACGGAATCAAATAAAAAGAGTACATTCAAAGATATTGATGGACATTGGGGGTTTAAGTACATTTTTCACCTCTATCAAATTGGATTAATTCAGGGAGTAACTGAAGATAAATTTGATCCAGACGGAAATATGACAGGAGAACAATTGGCCGTCATTTTGAAGAGAGCGTTACAGGGAAGGATTTCGTTAGATCATACCTATAAATCTATGAATGCTTCACCTTGGGCGAAAGAGAGTTTGGACTTTGTCTATTCCGCGGGATTGTATGATTTTGATATGATGTATCTTGCAAAAAAAGATTTTGGGAGAAGTGAAGTCGCTTATGCAGTTGCAAAAGCTCTTCAGTATTTAAACAAATATAAAACCCCGGGATGGTAATTGGAGTGTTCTTGAATCATGATTTTCTCTTGAATAAACGGTAATACATATAAACGCTAACAAAATAAATTGGAAATAAGATTAATCCTAAGAAAGTAGAAAGCAAAACAATTTCAACCTTGCTACTTTCATTATCCGAATCAAAATTGATAAATCCATAAGCAACAAAGAAAAGCCAGAATACGGTTAGTAAATATCCAACTCTATAAGGCAGTTTCATTTCTTCACTTCCTTTAGTTGTTATATACCTCTTACATATAGACGGAAATAAATGGAAAAAGTTTTAGGTTCACCACGCTAAACTGTTCTCCTCAATCCACTTTAGTTAACCAGACGCCCCGCCTACACGAACAAAAGGACGTGCTTGTCAGCACGCCCTTCCTTGCTTTATTGACGCGGTAAGTACACGCCTTCTTTTTTGTTGTACCTGTCTGTCGCCTCTTTTATCACGACATCGCCGCCTTTTTTCTTATACTCCTCAATGACTTTCGGCCAATCCGCAATCGGTTCTTGACCGTAAATCATTTTGACCATATGCCCCACGAGAAGCGGAGGGAATGCGCCGTTTAGATCTGGATTTTTCACCAGGGAATCTAATTGTGGATCAAATACGATGGAATCCCGACCTTCTTTGGTCAGCGTATTTTTCATGAAATCAATAACCGGTGCTCCCAGCGGATTAAGCATCAACGATTTGGTAAACGTATTATCTTTGACAAACCAGAGATCTTTCTGACGGAATTCCTCTACGTTAATTTCATCAGGCGTCTCTGCGATTTTATAGTTGACTTTGCCGTTTTCTGTTTTGTAAGTATCCCCTTCAATGCCATAAGTGAAGTATTTATCTGCCTCATCGGTCAGCATCCAATCAAAGAATTTAATAATGCCAATCGCCTTTTCTTTGGACACTTTTTTATTGATGAGATAGGTACGATTAATGGACTGACCTAAAGCCGATCCGCCTTTTCCATCAGGCCCAGTTGGAGCCAATGTTTGAATGATGCTGCCATCTGGAATCGCAGCTTTTAGCTTTTTCTCAATGTTCAGCTTATCTTTGGCACCAAGCATATACATGCCTGTTTTTGCACTATAGACATTCTGCGCTAGGTTATTTCCGTTATTCGTTGGAAACTCTTTGCTCATTAAACCTTCATCCAGCAACGTTTTGTAGGTTTGGAGAGCTTTCATCATCGCATCAACCTTGAAGAATTTAGGTACAACCTGATCCCCTTGCAACTCAAATTGGTTAGGTAGCACATCGTAAGCACCAAAGAATTGGTCTGATAGGTTGAATTTGTCCAGGGCAAGGAATGGTTGCTCCACACCATTTTTCTTAAATGCTCTAAACATGTTGAGATATTCATCGACCGTTTTTGGCGGCTGCAAGCCTGCTTTATCCAGGTAATCTTTGCGAATATAGGTGGATAAGGTATTGGGAATGGAGACAAATTCAGGAATCGCAACGATTTGGCCTTTGTACTTAACGCGGTCCCAAGCAGCTGCCGGAATCTTCTTCAGCAGATTTTGACCATATTCTTTGAGTAAATCGTCTAGCGGCATGAATACATTCGATTGCACGGCACCTGCAAGTTCTTTACCATAAATGGAAGAGCCCCCACCGCTGCTCATAACGACATCAGGAATGTCACCTGAGCTGAATTTAAGAATTAATTTTTGTTCATAATCTTTTTGCAAAATGAGTTCGATCTTCGGTGCTGTGTTCGTCAATTCCGCTAATTTCTTAACGAATTTGTCGTTATTAATATCCGTTATCGTTTCCAGATATTTACCACGTCCCTCCATCACCATGGAAAAAGCCGTTGGACCTTTCACTTCTGCAGATTTCGTCTCCGTTGCTTTCTTTTCTCCCTCTGGTTGTGCCGAGTTCGATGAACATGCGGCTAATAAGGATCCAAATGCCATCGTAGCAGCTACAGCGAGTATACTTGCTTTTCGTTTACTCATACCCAATATCCCCCTCATCACTTGTTTACATGTTGCTATGCATTCTATGAAGCGCTTCCATCCAAACTATAGATGCATTTTTGAAAAGGGTACATTGTTTTTCTTTACCATAGTTGTCAAATTTTTAGGTACTTATGATTTAATGGAGCCAATCATTAGCCCTTTAACAAAATATTTTTGTAGAAAAGGATACACCACAATGATGGGTAAAGAAGACACTACGACGACCGCCATCTTAATCCCGTCAGGGGTAATATTATTCATATCGATCAGCAGACTGGCATCTGTCATAATATTGGCATTTGCAATAATTTCCTGCACTTTGACCTGCAACGGGTACAGGGCACGGTTATTGATATAGAAAATCGCTGACATATAGGAATTCCAATGCCCTACGGCATAAAATAAGCCCATTGTAGCCAACACTGGCTTTGATAAGGGAAGAACAATATTCCAAAGAATACGCTGTTCACCACAACCGTCGATCCGTGCACTGTCAATTAATTCTGAAGGAATCTCTTGAAAAAAAGAGCGCGTCACAAAAAAGTTAAACGCCGAGATCGCACCTGGCAGCACCAAAACCCATAGTGTATTTAGCAAGCCTAGTTGCTTCAGCCATAAGTAATTGGGAATAAGGGGAGCTTGAAAAATCATCGTAAGCAGCACGAGTAACAGGATGACTGTTGCCCCTCGATATTCCTTTCTAGACAAAGGATAAGCTAAAGATGACGTTGCAAGCAAGTTAAATGCTGTGCCAAAAACAGCCAAACAAATGGTGATGGCAAAGGCACGCCAAATGGTATGGTTATGGATGACATAATCATAACTGATCATGGTAAACTCTACAGGCCAAAAGAAAACATGACCGCCTTCAATCGCTTTTGCGCTGCTCAATGATTGTGCCCATACGTTTAACAACGGCAGAAATGCAAGTAAAGCAATCGCAGCCATCAGAAGGCCATTGCAGGCCAGAAAAATTTTACGAGACATACTTGTTGTTCTCATGCTTTGTCCTCCTGAACAAACTAAAATAACCCTTGGCCTGTCGCTTTTTTACTCAGTGTGTTACCGAGCACAAGCAAGATAAGGCCTACAAGTGACTTGAACAAACCAATTGCGGTCGTATAGCTGTATTGCTGCTGCAATAAACCTACCCGATAGATATAGGTATCCAATGTATCCCCGCCCGCTTGGTTCAAGGAATTAAGAAATACGAAGACTCGCTCAAAACCGAAATCCAAAAAATGACCAATCTGCATTAAAAATAAGATCGTGATTGTGGGCAGCAGGGCAGGAAGTGTAATGGCCGTCGTTTGCCGCCACCGATTCGCACCATCCATCTCTGCAGCTTCGTACAAATCAGGATTAATGCCTGTAATTGCGGCAAGATAGATGATCGTGCCCCACCCTGTATCACGCCATAACCCAGCGCCTACAATGACGCCCTTTACATACTGCTCTTCTCCGAGAAAAAACACGCGATCAAGTCCTAAAGCAGCCAATCCATGGTTAATAAGTCCATGTTCTTGACTTAAGAGCGCAAGGGCAATTCCGCTAATGATGACCCATGATAAGAAATGCGGCATGTACACAACCGTTTGGAGAACACGTTTATACATCATACTGCGAACTTCATTGAGCAGAAGGGCAATAAGAATGGGCGCCGGAAAGGCAAAAAGCAGATCGAACCCCGCGATCAACAAAGTATTCTTCAGAATGCGGAGAAATTCGTCATACTGAACCATTTTGACATAATTATCCCATCCTACCCATTCGCTGCCCCAGAAGCCTTTAAAAATGTTGTAATCCTGGAAGGCAATGACGGACCCTCCTAATGGAATATACTTGAAAACTAAAAAATACAAGATGCCTGGAACCGACATCCAATATAAGGTTCTCATTTTCCAGATATAGCTCCAGATGGGTATTTGCTTCGTATTCACTTTTGTTGTCGTTTGGGACTGTGTTCCTGTAAGAGCCATGATCCCCCTCCTTCTTCTAGTTGATCTACCTCCATACTACCGTGGGGTACACAAAGAAACCATGAAGTCTTTTTGGACTTCATGGTTTTTTTTTAGGTGGCGCGCACCTTAGGCTATATAAAATATTTATCTCGATTTTCCCTTGGCAGCCGCATGGTAATCATCGTCCCTATCCCTTCCGTACTTGTGATGACAAGTCCGTAAGATTCGCCAAAAACCATTTGAATACGACGATGTACATTCAATATGCCCGTACCGCCATCGCCAAACGACTCTGGCCCCTGATCGAAAGCTAATTTATTCGCACGCAATCGTTCTCTTAGTTCTTCGAGCTTCTCAGATGATAAGCCTAGGCCATTATCCTCCACTGTAACGATGAACTCATTCTCATGAAGCATCGCGTCGATGCGAATAAAGTGATGCGGCGCTATTTTTTTACGAAAAGCATGCTCGAAGACGTTTTCAATCAGCGGTTGAAGGGTAAAGCAGACCATCTTTTCCAGCAGTAAACTAGGAGGAATGGCCACATCAATCTCAAATTCGCGATCCATGCGGTGCTTAAGAATCATCATATAATTGCGAATATGATTGAGTTCATTCACCACAGTAATTTCTTTCAGATTCGTCTGAGAGGCATAGCGCAGCATGTATGCCATGCTGTCTACAATTTCACGGATTTCCCCTGAATCCTGGATGATAGCGTAGCAGTTAATTGTTTCTAGCGTGTTGTAGAGAAAATGCGGATTGATCTGCAGTTGAAGCGCTTGAAACTCTGCTCTTTGACGTTCCAGCTGTTGTGTACGGTATGCCAATTCTGCTTTCTGCTGCTCAAGCTCGGCATGGTACACTTTATCAATCATTTCAGATAAGCGGGTGACCATTAGGTTATAGCTTCGCGTCAAGAGACCCAATTCATCCAATCGGTCCCCGATCGGAATTTGTTGCCAAACCCCGCGCTCCGTCTGTCGCATGCCCTGCTTAAGAATTTGCACGGGACGATGAATCGATTGTGAGAATCGATAAGCCATCCATAACCCTACCAACAATGTAAGCGCACCCACAGGAATAATGACAGAGCGGATTGCCATGATTGGTTTACGTAATTCTTTTACCGGCAATGATACGACTAATTTCCAGCCTGAGTAAGCCGAACTTCGCCATACATACAAGCGTTCATCCTTCGGATCACCTAACCGTATCGAGCCTTCACCATTTGGTAAAATGGCTTTCGCCACAGTCTGAGCTAATGGCTTTCCCATTATGCCCTTATCAGGATGGTAGATGAGATTACCCTCTTCATCCACGATGAAAAAGTAACCGTCATCACCAATATCGACTTTTTCCCAAAGCGTAGATAGTTCATTCACATTCACTTCCATCGCAATCAAACCATTGAAATCGTAAGTGGCATATCCCCGAAAAGGGCGAACTAACGTGACGACTGACCCTGACTTATCTGGCTTAATCGATGTATGCAAGATAGTCAGCCTAGTCGGATCTTGGATGGAAGACATGAGTGTTTCGTACAATTTACTAGGATCCGCAATCGCAAATTCGCCTGTCACGTAGTTGTTATCCAACACATAACGTCCATTCGCTCCGATAATGTAGATCGAGTTCATATGAGGATAATGTAAAAAAGTGGTCTGGATCGCTTTCGTTTTGACCAGATCCGCGTAGTAGACGTACTCATAACTATTCGTCGGTTGAATGTCGACAAATCGTTTGACTTCGTCTTGCGTGATCAGAACATTGCTCGCCCGCTCGTAGGATTGCAGATAGAGCTCAGTCTGATGTGCGGTGCTTGTAATCATTTGACTCAGCTGTTTCTCCTGCTGGGCATCTAGGATACGTGAAGCCGTCGAATAGGAAAAGAAACCGATGACCGAGAGAGACACGATAATTACAATGACAAAGTAAATAAGGAGTCGAAACGACAGCGACATCCTACGCAGCGTATACATTAGTCAATCCCCAACTTAGCTCTATACTCCGAGGGAGATAATTGGTAAAGCTTTTTAAACGATTTGGCAAAGTGCGAATAATCGATATAGCCCACCTCTTCAGCAATATCGCTCATGCGATAATGTGGAATTTCTAGTAAGCTTATCGCCTTCTCCATGCGCTTCTTCATGCGATAGTGCACGAATGTCTCTTGCGTAACTTGCTTAAATAATTGGCTAAAATAGGAGGCATTCAGCCCCAGATGCTTGGCTACCTCTTCTAACGAGACCTCCTCCGTCAAATGCGCATCAATATACGATTTGGCAGCCGTAATGGGGTCAATTAATTTTCCTTTGCGCTTATAATGCAGATCGCTGAACATTTTTTGAATCAGGGTATTAAATTGAAGGAAGGATGCTTCCTCTTCCTTGTTCGCTAACAAAGTTAATGCTTCAACAGTGTTAAATACATACACATCCTTGGCTGCAAGGAACTTATGAATCATTTGCAGACAATCCTGCAGCAATTGCTGGACTTGATCCGAACTCAGTTGAAGGTGCTGGAGGTAATGATGCCATTCTTTTAGCGCAAGCTCTAAATTCTCTTCTTCCAGAAACCAGATACCTTCGGCAATACGCTCCGTTAATGACTCACATGTCCGAATGGAGAATACAGGTTTAGCCGAATCTCCGCGTCTGCTCTCAATGAGTTTGTCTAGTACTCTTTCAAGCTCTGTTTGGTTAATTGGCTTCAGCAAATATTCTTTTACTCCGTAAGATAGACATTTCTGCGCGTACTGAAACTCACCAAAGCCAGAAATAACGGCAACTTGGATCGGATACTCACGCTCTTGAATTGTCCTGCAAAGTTCCAAGCCGTCCATATCGGCCATACGAATATCCGTAAGCAGAAAATCGGGCATTTGCTCAGCAATCATCCTAAGCGCTTCCTGACCACTATCCGCTAGTCGGATGGATTCGATCGAACGATTGCTTGCATCAACAAGCTTCAGCAGACCTTTACGAATAATCGGTTCATCATCAACGATGATGAGGTCAAAGGTAGTCTTCATCCTTGTAGCTCCTCCTCGGCTCGCACGGTCCCAATTGTAGATCCCCCTGAAATGGTGACAGGAATTGTCATATGTATGGCATCATGCGCTTTATTCCGATCTACAATGAGTTGATTCAACATGTGAACCGCAGCAGCCCCCATGGCAAGCTTCGGTATGTTGATCATCACCAGCTCTTGTGCCACTTGTGGCGGTAGATACGCCAGATCGTTGTCACTCAAAGCGGCAATACTGAAATCGTCTGGGCACGTTCTTCCAATTTGACGTGCCCCCTCCGCAAAAGCATGCGCCATAGCCGGTTCCTCCATGAGAATTGCAGTTACCCCTGCATCAAGAACGTCCCTGCAAAATGCTGGTGTTATTTCCTGCACAGTCAATTGCCTCTTCCTATGGGCAACAGTCAAATGAGAATTTTCAGCCAGCGCTGCATGGTACCCCCGCTCGCGATCCTTGGTTGCATCGTTATACAACCGATAAAAGAATCCCGTTTGACGATGCCCATGAGCCATCATTCTACTAAGAATCGTCTGAGTGCCCGTGAAGTAATCAGCGGCTACGTATGAAATGTCGCCTTCTTGCACTTCCCTTTTCCCAATAAATACAAAAGGATATTCTTCTTTCATTAGTCTAGCCAGCTCTTCTTTATTTTCGAGACCTAACAGAATGGAGCCATCGGCGATCCGTAAATGATTCAACCCGTTGCGGTAAATACGTCTGACACCTTCCCCGCCATCTGAGCGTGTGAACAGCAGCATATCGTAATCGTGCCGAATACAAGCTTCCTCAATACCAACTAAATAAGGATGATAAAATCCATGCTGATCAAGTGGAAACGCGGAGCCGTTAATAAAAACGCCCATCAACCGGTTCTGTCCCCCGGCCAGTGTTCGAGCCGCTGGGTTAATGACATATCCAAGCTCTTGGATAGCCGCTTGCACTTTCTCACGCGTTTCTTCGCTGATGAGGAGATGATCTTTTCCTTGCGGATTCAAAATGATCGAAACCGTGCTCTGCGAGACACCGGCTAATTTCGCCACATCGGCCTGTGTTGGCTGTTTTTTCCTCATGTAGACGTCCCTTTCTCCCATGCCAAAAAAAATGCCACACCCCTAAAATTTTGACATGTTCATTCATTTCGGATAGCGATATAGTTGAATCGTAAGCTATTAATGCGCATTAGTAAAGTGGAATTTCAAACAAAACACCACAAGGGAGCGATGGTCCATGAACGTTACAATGAAGAACTACATGCCTGCTGTGAATGAGCATTTAGAGAAAGATATTGAACTTAGAGAACTCTATGCATTTGATTTGAATGGCTATTTGGTCGTAGAAGATGCGATTGATCCTCAGGTACTGGAAGCGTTAACCCGCAAAGTGGATGAGATTGAAAAGGAAATTGGGATGACTGTGAATGGCATTCCTTCCGGGGATGAGACACCGAATGCGAAGAATTATCGCCGCAACAATATTATCTTTGAAGATCCAGCCTTCTTAGCAGCAGCCATGAGCCCTAAGGTACTGGCCAAAATTGCTAACTTCGTCAAGTACCCTAAGCTGAAGTCCACTTGGTTGGATTTTAAAGCACAGGGAGGTGGCATTGGCTTCCATTCGAATCATACGCCTTACACACCAGTTGACGCTTACTTATTTCATAACTATCAAATTCATTGTAATCTCGTTACCGTATGCTACGCACTCTGCGATATTCCGCTTGATGGTGCTGCGCTAACGGTTATTCCAGGCAGCCACAAATCCAACTTTCCGCTGCCAAGCGATGAGGAGCAAAAAGCGTTCCAAATTCAAGTTCCAATGAAGAAAGGTTCTGCCCTTATTTTTACACATGATATGAACCATGGCTCCTTTAATGAACTGCCCTATACGCGCAGAACGATGTTCACCTCCTTCTCAACAGGCTTCTCTGCGCATACACTTGGTGACGATACACTCTACGATCCGCTGTTCGATCAAGCGCCTGATCACACGTGGGAAAAATATTTCCTACGCCGTCCCAAAGGCGACCGCGACACGTACCCGCAGCCGCAGCATCGCATCACCGAAGAACCTGGCTTAGGTCTACTGCGCAAATAAACCCAGGAGGGCATCAACATGCAACTTCATATCGTCGATATACAAGCAGTGCCTCTTGCAGCCACATGGGAGCAGCTTTTCGGGGGACTTGAGAACGTGCCCGCCTCCCTGCTTCGGCCTGCTGCTCATTTTCAAAGTGTTCCTCGGCTTGGGCAATTTTCGACCCTCGTCTATATAACTGCCAGCGACGGTACCATTGGTATCGGGGAGTGCTGGGGCCTTCCGCTTTCCGGCGTGACAGCGACCATCGTGAACCATTTATTTCGTCCTTTGCTGATTGGACGTGATCCACGAGACATTGGCCCCATTTGGGAGATGCTCATTAAATCCGCAGAGTCTCTTGGGCATACCAGAGGATTCATGATGGATGCAATTAGCGGTATTGATATAGCCCTCTGGGATCTTGAGGGCAAGCGGCGGGGTCAACCTTTGCATGAAATGGCTGGCGGCAAACTTAGAAACCACATTGCGTGCTATGCGAGTCCAATTCGTTTTAGTGACAATACACAAGACACCATCGACAACGCTCGTGAGTTTACAGATCTAGGCTTTACAGCTGTTAAAGTAAAAGCAGGGCGCACCATCGAGAAGGACGCTGCCTACATTGGCGCCATTCGCGAAGCTTTAGGTTCAGACATTCGAATTCTGATTGACTTTAATTGTGCATTTACTGTACAACAGACGATTGAATTTGCGCGGGAAGTCGAGCAGTACAACATTTTCTGGTTTGAAGAACCCTTACCGCCTGATCATGTCGATGAGCTTGCCCAAATTCGTAAAGCCATCCATATCCCCGTGAGTACAGGCGAAAATGATTTCTCCGTCCAGAGCTTCCGCTTGCTGGCAGAGAAGGGCGCTGTGGATATTATTAATCCGAATATTACACGATGCGGAGGTATCACCGGTTTGCAGCGCATTCAATCGGTCATTGAACCGCATGGCGTACAAACTGCGCTTCACGGCGTGGGCGCTGGTATCATGATGTCTGCGTCCCTTCATATGATGAGCACACTACGTAACGGATTGGTTATGGAGTATAACCGATTCCTCAATCCGCTTCGTGAAACCTTGATCGAACCTGCCATTGCTTTTAAAGACGGTCTTCTGCAGGTTCCAGAGGGGCCTGGGCTTGGCTGCAGCCTTGTCGAGGAGACTGTTCAGACTTTTGCCGTGTTATAAGGGAGATGATTGCATGTGTAAAACCGTCAAATTCGAATCCAACGTGTGGTCTTCGACTTCATTTCGTGAGCGAAGGTTACCGTATCTGCTCTTCAAGCCAACGTGTGCAACGACCACCGGAACCAAGCTGCCGCTGCTATTATATCTGCACGGTGCTGGTTCCAAGGGCGAGAATTTGCAACTCGTTGAGCAATCTGTATTGCCGCAAACGCTCACGGAAACGGGCCTGCCTTTTCCTTGTATTGTAGTCTGTCCACAGTGTCCAGGCTCGCGCAGCGGCTGGCAGCCAGACCTCCTTGGTGAGCTGCTGGATGAACTTATCCCCGCACTACAAATTGATCCCTCTCGCGTATATGCGACAGGGATCAGTATGGGCGGCCGTGGGGTCTATGAGCTTGCCTATGATTATGGGGACAGACTCGCAGCCATTGTGCCTCTCTGCGCTTTCGGCATCCCAAATCTGGCACCACGCTTGCGGCAACTGCCTATCTGGGCTTTTCACGGTGATCAAGATGAGGTGTTGCCTTTCGCTCGCGGACAGGAAATGGCAGAGGCTTTGCAAGCCACTGGCTCACCTGCCATCTTTACTCGTTTGGAAGGGTTACATCATGATATTGGTGAGACGGTATATAGATTCAAAGAAATGTGGGAATGGTTGAAGGGGCAACAGCGAACTGAAGAAGGGTAGCAGAAACCAGCCAAATGATTACTGACTAATCAGCGGCGCCCATGATCCCCCATCATTTCGCCATGGTCCGATGTGAAGAGTAGGACAGTCTCGTCCAGCAG
Source organism: Paenibacillus sp. J31R109 (assembly GCF_059692055.1). Classification (NCBI taxonomy): domain Bacteria; kingdom Bacillati; phylum Bacillota; class Bacilli; order Caryophanales; family Paenibacillaceae; genus Paenibacillus; species Paenibacillus sp. J31R109. The sequence continues at coordinate 181,388 of NZ_JCAUAR010000003.1, forward strand.
TCCCTCCTGCTCCAACTTCGTAAGAATTCGGCCAATTTGCTCGTCCAAACACATAATCATGGCTTTATACGCTCTGCGTAGTTCGTACAGCCGCTGTTTACTCAATAAAATCATCCGTTTCCTCATAGGGAATTTGATCAAGATACCTTGCTGGAGGTTCATAAGGGGGATGCGGGCCGACGAAAGAACCGAAGATAAAAAACGGCTGATTCTCTGGCCTTCTGTCAATGGCCTTCAGCAACGTATCCTTGCTCTTCGTAGTGTTGCAGTTCCTTTTGTGTTAATTTGCGCATCCATGTTCACTCCTCAACTCCTAGTTACCCTCATCATACTAAGATGGAATGCCTTTTTCCATAGATGAATCATGCAATCTGCATGGACAAAATTATATCCTTTATTATTGAAACAATAGATTTTGAATGACTCCTCGTAAATTTACACATTCGCTACCTACATCAACTTCTGCAACTCCACACCATAATCGCGGCTTATGCTACTACCTCTGCACTTCCGACGAGTTTAAGTGACTCTCTCAGCTCTCGACCTTGCCAGCTAGTTCACGGAACTTTTAAAAAACTGCGAAAATACATCTTTTAATAGGGTTTTGAGCAAAAAAGATAAAATTGCTGCGATTACGCAGTTTTTTCTATTAAATTCATCGAAATCAAGAGATATCCCGAGAAAAGGATGTATTTTCGCAGCAATTCTACGATAATCGGTCTTTTCTCCTTAAAAAGATGTATTTTTGCAGTTCTCCTCTCGATTTCAAAAGGAATAACTGTATACATCTAAACACGAACAGTTCCCGGCTGTCGCTTTTACATGTATGGTGTATTGAATAGGATAATCTTCCTTACTTCCAATACCTTCTAGATACGCAATGCTCTTTGCTCAGCTTACATGTGCTCAAGTGAACAATTTCAATACATTTCATAGTTTCTGGGGAATGTATCATCTGATCGTCTCCCATGTAAATCCCTACATGGTGAATTGCTCCCGTTCCTTCTTCATGAGCGAAAAACAGCAAATCCCCCGGTTCCATCTGTTCCTTGTCAACGAGAGTTCCTTGCTTGGCTTGGTCCGAGGCATCCCTTGGAATTAGAATCCCAAAATATCTGTGCATGGCATAAGCAAAACCGGAGCAGTCATAACCATAAGAGGACACGCCTCCCCATAGATAAGGGAGATCGAGGAACCTCTTCCCCTGCGCTACGATCCCCTGTCCCACGTGTGCTTCTCCTGCTTTGGAAGCTAAGGGACCATCCATCAAGCGAATGTCATCCGCTTTTAAATATCCGATCCCTTCTGGAGTCTGCACTTTCACCCATTCTTCATTCTCCTCCAGCATAGGAAGCGAGGTCAGATAACTCAGCTCGAACAACTGTTTGGACGGACTTTTATACAACCATGCTTTATCAGAAATCACTTCTGCTCTCTTCAATTCAAGAGGGGATTCCGCCTCTACAACTAGCTGGCAGCTTGGTACCCAGCCGGGATATCCCAAAGTATCCTTGCGTGTTCCCTGCTGAGGGATTTGCACCTTGCTCCAACCTTCACGTTCTTCCACGACAAGCACAGAGGTACCATAAAGAATTTGTGTTTGAACCCGGTTCGCTAGACACAAATCCAGCTTATCAGTAAGCGTCATGCAGCCTAGCCATTCTCTTAATTCAGCTGGATATGTTAATGCAGGCTCATCAATAGGCCGAGGAGATTCTGGCTTCGTCCATACCGTTGCGACAGAGACAACGACCGTCATTCTTTTCAGCGTGCTCATGATCCCACTACACTTTGGCTGTGGACCACGTCAACAATACCAAGTCCCGCAGCTTTAGGGAAAGTCATGACCCTTCCGTCATACTGTACACCGCCTACTACAATATCTTGAAGCATCATTAGCGGAGCATCGAAATCATAACGGGTAATATTCTTCTTACTAGCAGCGAAATGAGCTGCTGCTGTCACGGCCACCCGGGACTCGATCATGCTGCCCACCATGCACGCAACACCGAATTCTTCCGCAATTTGATTAATAATTTGCGCTTTGAATATACCGCCAGATTTCATCAGTTTGATATTAATCAGATCGGCAGCGCGATTTTTCAGCACTTCAAAGGCTTGAATTGGAGAAAACACACTCTCATCCGCCATGATAGGAGTTTCTACATGATCTGTAACTATTTTCAACCCTTCGATATCAAACGCTTTCACTGGCTGCTCGACCAGCTCAATATCAAGTCCTAAATCCTCCATACGGCGTATCGTGCGAATGGCATCCTTCACTCCCCATCCTTGATTCGCATCTATACGAATTCTCACGCTGTTACCTACGCATCTGCGGATTTCCATTATTCGTTCAATGTCCTCTTGGAGGTTATCTTTGCCAACTTTAATTTTCAGTACATTGAAGCCTTCTTGTACGTAACGAATCGCGTCTTCTCCCATTTCTTTTGGCGAATTGACGCTGACGGTAAAGTCTGTTTCAATCTGATCCTTATATCCTCCAAGGAACTGGTACAACGGCAGACCACAGTTTTGCGCAACGAGATCGTATACAGCCATATCCACTGCCGCTTTAGCACTGCTACTTCCGATCATCGATTGATTAATCTCTTGCAGTATGCGTTCGTAAGCTAGTAGGCTCTTCCCGATTAATAGGGGGGTGAACGTATGTACGATCGCCGAATGTATGCTATCCAAGCTGTCACCTGTTATGACGATGGTCGCCGGAGCCTCCCCCCAACCGACTCTGCCGTCGTTCGTCTGAATTCGAACAATAATAGACTCCGTTTTATAGACAGTACGCAGTGCTGTTTTAAACGGTTTTTTGAGCGGAGTCGACTGCCGCATGACTTCAACACTTTGAATAATGTTCATATTCGTTGCCTCCATAAACGGTCAGCTAAAAGTGAGTATTTCACTGTGCGTGATACTGTTCGATTACCGTTCGAATTTTTCCTCCGGCAAGTTCAATGAGGTGAACTGTTTTCTCCAAGTCCAAACCCGTCTTTTGCATCACGATAGCGTTTCGAACGTCTCCTCCCGCACGAGTGATAAGTTCCTCAGACTCTATATAGGTAATGCCTGTCAAATTCATGATGATTCGTTTTGCGCGTTCTTTAAGTTTATAATTGGACGCTTTCAAATTCACCATTTGATTGCCATAGACTTTCCCAAGCTTAATCATCGTTGCTGTTGAGAGCATATTAAGAATCATTTTCTGTGCTGTTGCAGCTTTCAGTCTAGTAGATCCTGTAACCACTTCGGGTCCAACTACAACATTTATAGCTACATGTACGCCATGATCTATAAGGGAGCTTGGATTACATGAGACCGAAATCGTCTTTGCATGCTGTGCTCTCGCCTCTTCCAGGACTCCGATGACATAGGGAGTTCTTCCACTTGCAGCTATGCCTACCACAACGTCGCCAGCTTTGACCCCATATTTAATTACGTCCTCTTTGCCCAGTTCCGGGCGGTCTTCCTCTCCCTCAGCTGCCTGTACCAATGCATTATAGCCCCCTGCGATCACACCTTGAACCATCTCATATGCTGTCCCATAGGTAGGCGGGCACTCCGCAGAATCTAACACGCCCAATCGACCGCTTGTACCCGCACCAAAGTAGAAGAGCCGACCTCCCATTTCCAAGGAAGCATGTATGACGTCAATAGCTTGTGCTATGTTTCCCAATGCCTGCTCTACGGCTAAAGCTACTTTTTTGTCTTCGTCATTCATCAAATTCACAAGTTGTAAGCTATCCAACTCATCTAGCTCTAGAGCACTTGCGTGACTCATTTCGGTTGTAAGCTCATCAAGTTTATCAAGCATGCTTATCACCCCTTCAATTTTGAAAAAATCCGATTATGATGCATTCTGCGCCATTGTTTGATTTGTAGGCTAACGATTGGATTCACCCGGTTGGTTAAAGTAATTAGTGTAGCCTGACGAAGCGGATCTCGCCATATCGAGGTACCCGTAAATCCTGTATGGCCATAGGCTTCGGGTGAAACCAGATCGCCTCCGGTACATCCAGATATCACCGCACTCATGGTGCCTCCTGTCGGGGACACTTCCCAACCGAGCCCTCTCTGAATCGAAGAAAATGTACTTGTATGAGAACGGGATGCAAAATTACAAAGCACGGAATCGATACATCCGTTTTCCGCTCTCCCCGTCCACATTTTCATATAATTCTGCAGATCCGAAATGCTCGCGAATAATCCAGCATGGCCACTAACCCCATCCAAGCCGTAATGCGCATTTCCGTCATGAACGGTTCCGCAAATGACACCTTGCCGCCATGGAAATTCATCAAATCGACGATTTAAATGCTGATAAGCGTTATCCTCAGTAATCATCGCCTGTTCAAAAATATTCCCGTCTTCCGTTGGGGCTATGTTCTCTATGTTCGCAGCTAGAGTAGATAGCTGTTCCAGCGGTTTGTAAGAGGCTGTAGCCATTCCATTGGCTTGGAAAAGCATTCTTCTGGCAAGTTGATCGAGAGGCTCATTCCAGACGCTTTCAATAATGAAACCGAGCAATATAAATCCCAAATCACTATAAATAACCTGGTTTCCCGGTTTACCGACTAATGCTTCTTCTGCAATCAAGTGAAGATAAGACTCCCTGCCTTTACCTTGTAGGTAAAAAGGTCTCCATCCTGGCAATCCCGAAGTGTGTGTTAGAAGATGGTACACTGTAATCTGCTGTTTACCTTCGATATCCTGCCCTTTTGCGAGCTCAGGAAGATAGGTCAGGATCGGGTCGGTTAAAGATAAGCGACCCGTCTGTACACTGAGTAAAATAAGCGGCAGCGCTACAACTACCTTCGTAAGTGAAGCCAGATCGTAGAGGGTATCCTCTCTAACAGGACTATCTTTACGACCGGCTTCCAAAGTACCTCTAGTAATAACTATGGGAGGATGGTTCTCGACTTCCAAGCTGCAAATTCCCCCCGGGAATATGCCCTCTTTGATTCCCCACTCTAAACTTAGGGAAACTTCTTCAACGATAGCTTCAATTTGAAAGGGAACATCCTGTTTCCTCATCCCTTTGGCCTCCGATTACTTAGTATTGAAATCTGCCAATGTCTGTAAATCTTGGAGGGCATAATCGGGATTCACAGCATCTGCCGGAATCGTCGGTGAACCGCTTGGTCCGTACAGCCAAATCGTTTTCATCCCCGCAGAGCAACCTCCGGCGATATCCGTATAGAGATTGTCGCCAACCATCACACAAGCTTTAGAACTTTGTATCCCGCACTTTTCCATCGTGAGTTGGAACATGTATGGCGCCGGTTTACCGAAGTAATCGACCTTCTTACGCGTAATAGCCTCCACCGGCGCATATAAAGCTCCCGTTTCCAACACTTTCTGCCCCCTGTTCCCTGGATGGGTCAGATCGGGATTAGTCGCTAGCAACGGCGTACCACGATCTGCTTCTTCTACAAGAAATTGAAGTTTGTTGTAATCGAACTCGGTGTCCCTACCAACGACAACCATCTGTGCCTGAATTGTACTGTCTAACGGAAGCACATCATGCCCATATTGCTCTAAAGCTGCATGCAGCGACTGACTGCCAATCACTTTCAGTGTCTGTTTTCCATATTTCTTTAACAGATGAAGGCCTACAAGCTCCGTTGCAGTCATTACATGTTCCGGTTGGACCTCCAGCCCCATTCTAGATAAGCGAGCCGCTACTTGTACGCCCGAATCAGTTGAGTTATTCGTAACAAACCTTATTTGTTTCTTCTTCTCTTCTAGAAAATGAAGCAGTTCTTTGGATCCTCCTGCTAATCTATCGCTAAAATAGATGCACCCATCCAGATCGAAAAAAACGGCTTCTGCTTGAAGCAGCGTTTCCCATGCGCCAGAAACGGCCTGATGATCAAGCTCTTGTTCTTGCATGACTACTCGCTTCCTCTCGCTCTAGTTGGAGTATTTGCCCGTCGGCATTGGGTAATGTCGTACCGAACCAGCTCGCAATTGTAGGCGCCGCATCGATAATGTTAATTTCTGACAGCGAAAGTCCTTGCCCCAGCTCCGGTCCGGCAGCTACGAACATTGCTTTCATCGCATCCCGATCGGCAAAATAGCCGTGCATCCCGGTAAATTTCGCCCGTTCCACCGTGACATCATGACCTTTATGCCCAAAGTTAACAAAACAATCGAGTTCCATTTCAAACACAAAATCAGGTTTAAATCGGGCATGCTCATCACCGACAGGCAGCCCCCATAAGGCAAAGTCGTCATCGGACTCGAGCAATCTCACGACTCCTTTGGACTCCGCTATGAGTGAACGCACTTTTGAGCGAAGTACTTCACGCTTTGTCGGATCCTGTTCCAACAAATAGGCGTATCCGCTTCCACCATTAGAGACCGCCATAACCTTGCTCTTTTCTGGGTGCTCTTCATCGAATAAACCATGCTGCTTAAACAATACGTTAGGATAAAATGTCCAAAGTGCATCAGAGAAACCATGATCAGACATAACGACCACGTAAGTATCTTCTGATCGACCTGCTTCCTCCAATTCCTTGAGGAGCTCACCGATTCGCTCATCCGTGTAAGTCAAAGACCAATCAAGTTCAGGAGAATTCGTTCCGTAGTCATGCTGGTAGCTGTCTGGAAGCAGATAATGAACAAGCATCAGATTCGGAGAATGCTTACGGATAATATGCTTAGCCACCTCCGTCGTCAGCCAATCCTGCATCTGTCCACGTGCATGATCTTTGCTCCAAGGTCCATAACATGACATGGGAAGTCCAAGCTCCACCAATTCCTTCCACAATTCCGGCGTGCTGCCGGACTCCATTAACTCTTGTTCATAGCATTCAGGGATAACGAAATCAAGATTTTTAGCGCCATACGTCTTTGGCCAACAAATCGCTGCAGTCGTACCGCCAATCCTTTTAACAGCATCATAAATCGTTTCACTATGAACCGATTCTTCTTTCGGATACATACGTTCTCCAAAATGTTCTCCGACCGCGTTGGTTTCTCTGTCAATGACCCAATTTCCCAACACCCCATGTTTACGGGGATCCGTTCCGCATGCAACGCTGGTATGAATCGCCCAGGTAGCCGTAGGCGTAATGCTTCTCATTTTAGCTTTTACGCCTCTCTCCGCAAGCTTTTTCAAGTTGGGCATGGGTACGTTTTCCCGATTCCAGCTATTGTAAGATAATCCATCAATGCTTATCACTAATACTGTAGGCAATTGTGCTTTTTCTTGTCCGGACATTGTAGGTGCCTCCCAAAAAAATTATTATTTTACGTAAATTCACGAGGATGGCGACGTTTGAGTTCAGAAACTGCATGCCCCCTGCCGGTTAGTTCCAACCTCTCTGTATAATCCTTTAAATACCCTTTCGCGTGGAAGGGGCCGCCTTCTTTCATGACCGTCCACAATGGATCTGTATCGAACGGCATTGACTTCATCATGTCATCGTGCCATTGAGTTAAGTAATACACAGCATCCTTGCAAATATGCCTATACTGTGAAGCGACATTGTTCAGCTCCAAGGGATCCTCACCCAAGTGAAATAGCATCTCATCGTCAAATAAGTGATAGCCGTCATGATAAGTGCGAATATACAGCCAATCTCCGAACCGGACGCTTCTTTGACAGACGTGCGCACATTGGGACACAACCAGATACTCCCGTCCACTGGACGACGATGATTCATCCTTCATAACGGCAGCATAGCTTTGTCCGTCCCAGCTTGGCGCAGGAGTTTTTTGAAATAGATCGGCCAATGTCGGCAATAAGTCCAAGTGATAATGCAAGCCTTCGTCAACAAGACCTTCCGGGGTACCAGGCCAGCGAATGATCATTGGGATACGGCAAGTACCCTGATCGGCTGTTCCGTGTTCTCCGTATATGCCTAGTTGGCCCATATTTTCTCCATGGTCAGAGGTAATGATGATGACTAGGTCCTCCAGAACGCCTTTGGAAGCCAGAGATTGAAACAACAGGCCGATATGATCGTCCATATGGCGAATTCCGCAATCATAGCCATCGATCATCATTCGCATACTGTCCATATCGGTAATTTCGCCTGGGTAACGCGGGTATTGCGGGTACGTATGATTATCAAACATATTAATTTCATGAACGCTGTGGGGTCCAACTTTCTCCTTGTTGCGCTGAAGATTATCTTCTGTACACCAATCCGGCAATGGTTCATCCTTAAATGGATTTCCAAAGCTTTCCGGTGCTCGATATGGCGTATGCGGGTCCCAATAATTCACATACAGGAACCAATTGTCTTCTTCACCATTCTGTTCAATCCACTTTAAGACGGATGGAGTCACCTCTTCTGCGGACTCCATCCCTCTTCTTCCGGTGTTGTGCATTTCGTTGAACCCTGCATAGAACGACCAGGAAGCATGCCTTTCGGCAAAGGGACTAATTAGAATCGTTTTCAATCCGACAGTACGCAAAAATGCAGGTAAGCTGTCTTTGGACAGCTGATCGCGAAATCCACGCTCTGCCCCTTCATAACGGACATCTGCCGCAGTTCCCCCGTGACCAACGACACCGTTATGAATACCGAATCGTCCCGTCATTAGCGCCGTTCTGGAAGGGAAACAGGGAGCGTCTGATGTATAGTAATTCGTGAATCGGGTTCCTTGATTAGCTATTGCGTCTATATTTGGAGAGGTGTTACGGTGATAGCCGTAACAGCCCAAATGTTCAGGATTTAACGAATCAAGATCTAGCAGCAATATTCGCATAATAACTACAACCTCCTATGGATTAGCCTTTTACTGAACCTAGAAGCATTCCCTTGTTGAAGTATTTTTGCATAAAGGGGTAAACAATCAACAGCGGAAGTGCCGTCAAGATGACTGCAGCCATTTTAACAGCCGGTCCGAATTCAAAACTTCCTGCTTGGTTCTCCATGCTCGATTCCGATACGATCAGCATCTGTCTCAGAAACACTTGCAACGGCCATTTCGTAGAATCATTGATATACAAGATGGCTAAGAAATAAGTGTTCCAATTGTGCACCGCATAAAACAATGTGAACGTAGCTATGGCAGGCATGGACAGCGGTATGACAATCTTCCAGAATAGTCGCAGTTCACTGCAACCATCCATCTTAGCCGCTTCCTCAAGCTCAGGCGGAATGTTCTGAAAGAAACTGCGCATCACAATTAAGTTGAAAGGCGCGATGGCGCCTACCAGAAATAAAGACCAATAACTGTCGAGCAAGTGAAGTTCTCGTACGACCAGATACGTGGGGATCATTCCCCCGCTAAATAGCATCGTGAACAATACAATAAAATTCAGTGTTCTGCGTCCCTTCAACCACGTTTTGGATAGCCCATAAGCCATCAAGCTGGTAAACACAATATTAATTAGGGTACCAACCACCGTGATGACAACGGAATTAGAAAATGCCGTTTTAAAATTCTCGTTGCTGAGCAAATAACCGTAGGCATCAATCACCCATTCGTGAGGAATAAGAAAAAAACCTCTGGTTACAATTTCGTGTTTGCTTGAGAAAGAACTGATCAACACATACAGAAGAGGCAGCAGTATTAGGATTAATGTAACACCTAGCAAGCCGTATACGAGAGTGGTGAACACCGCATTTTTGCCCCGTGCATCAAATTTACGCATCATTAGTACACCCCCTCCTCTCCAATCTTTTTAGACGCGAAGTTAGCAATAATGATGAGAACAAGTCCAACAACGGATTTGAACAGCCCAACAGCCGTTGTATAACTGAATTCTCCCTGCATAACCCCGTTCCGGTACACGTAAGTGTCGAACACATCAGAAACTTCGCGATTTAAGCTGTTCTGCATGAGATAGATATGCTCAAAGCCAATCTCCATCACACTTCCAAGTCTTAAGATAAATAAGATAATAATCGTCGTGCGCAACGCTGGCAGCGTAATATGCCAAATCTGACGCCAACGTCCCGCTCCATCTACAACTGCTGCTTCATACAAGCTCGGATCTACCGAAGCAAGCGCCGCAAGGAAAATGATCGCGCTCCAGCCAGCTTCTTTCCAAATATTTTGAAACAAATAGATATAACGGAAATAATTCATGTCAGTCAATAGTTCGAGTCTAGGTAAATTCCAGTTCGCGAGCACTTGATTAATGCCGCCGCTTTGTGTGGCAAACAGCAACACTGTGATGCCGACAATGACAACCCAGGATAAGAAATGAGGCATATAGACAAGGGTCTGCATCGTTTTACGAAACCAGGAAACTCTGACTTCATTTAATAAAACAGCAAGAAGAATTGGTATAGGGAAAAACAGAAACAAATTGAATGCACTGAGAATCATCGTATTTTTTAACAGCAGTAAAAAGTCCTGTTCGGCAAATAAATTCTTGAAATGCATCAGCCCAACCCAAGGGCTGTCCTGATAACCTAGAAACGGGTCGTATTGCTGAAAGGCGATGACAATGCCTGCCATTGGCAAATATTTGAACAGCAGAAAAAACAAGAGTCCAGGTAAAATCATCACATACAGCGGAATTCCTCTAGTCCATTGTCTCCATATAAGTCGTTTAGACATGATCATTCTTCACCTCCTAATAGAGAACCCTCCAATAAGGAGGGCTCGTAATTTTTATTTAGATTTCACGTATTCCGCATTCATTTCTTCGACGATTTTATCTCCACCGCCTGTTTTCCAAGCTTGTACAGCTTTATCGATAGCATCTACAGGTTCCTTACCAGAGATCACTTTTACCAAGGTATCCACATATTTGGCGTTGAGCGGAGTTGATAGCTTGGCACTTGTTTCCGGGTTAAAGGCGGCACCTGGGTTATAAATAGGGTACTTGGCATTGTTCGTGTATAAATCCTTGATTTTAGCAACCAAATCTTGATTGTCCCACTTCCGAATAAGGATCATCGGGTCATATCTACGTAGGAACCACGACGGAAACAAGTATGGACGATCTTTGTCAAATGCATCAAGCTTCTCGAATTTCCCGTCCGCTGTCTTCTTGTAGTGAACACCCTCAATACCATGGCGAGTCAAATTGTCGCCTTCATCGGATAGCAGATAGTCCATAAATGCCATAATGCGGTCTTGCTTCTTTTTATCAATTTTGGCATTGATGACAAATTTGGTGGTGCCCGGCGTGAAGGTTTTCGTTCCACGTTGACCCGTTGGCCCCTTAGGAGGATCGATTTGAAGCACTTCGGCTTTCGGTTGTACTTTCATTAGAGCGGGTTCAACTTTATCATAATATTGGTTCGGGTTGATCCAGCTGATGCCAAGCTTACCTGCCGTAAACTTCTCAAGTGGATCGCCAATTTTGTTAATCGCAAAATCTTTGTCAAGAACGCCCTCTGCATACGCTTTGCGGTAGTAAGAGGCGAACGCTTTCGTTTCTTCAACTTGCTCTTGCACAGGAACAATCTTACCGTTTAGCTCTTTCCATGCATTACCCAAGCCAAACGCATATCGAATATGGTCATTATCCGTAAAAGCTCCTGTTGCAGCTGTGACAGCGAAAGACATTCCGATCGTATCATTCTGTCCGTTTCCGTCTGGATCTTTTGTTGCGAATGCTTTGGCAACTTCGTACAGCTCGTCTGTCGTTGTTGGTACTTTCAATCCAAGCTTATCAAGCCAGTCTTTACGAATGACGAGAGAATCCCGAATGTCCGTAGAATAATAAGGTAGTCCATAATACTTGCCTTTCGGGCTCATAAATTGAAACTGGTTCTCAGGAATATATTTCTTTAAGTTCGGATATTTATCGATTTCAGGCTTTAGATCCATAAACAAGCCCTTGTCGATCCATTTCGCAAATTCAGCTGTATATACCATAAAGACGTCCGGGAATTCGTTCGAAGCTGCCATGACATTTAGTTTCTCTTTGTAATTGTCACCGGGCACCCACTGAATCTTCAGATCAATGTTTAGCTTTTTGTTGATTTCGTCAACAATCGGATTCTTTTCCGGCCACCCTCCGCCTTCCCAACTGTTGGTCATCATCGTAATCGTCAGTTTTTCTGCTTTGTCATCTTTCGCTGTCGCTGCAGGAGTAGGTGTACTTGTACCTGCAACCGATTGCGTCTTGGGTTCATTACTGCTGCAACCTACTAAACTAGAAGCCAAAATCACAAGTGATGACGTTCCTAGTAGCCATTTTCTCATTGTCTATTTCCCTCCCAATATGGTTATTACGTTATGATTTAGGTTCATTATATCGGAATCAAACAGGCTGTTCGTTACACAAAACCTTGTTTTCTTCTCCTATTCTATTGACTCAAATTCATGGGAGGAAGAAATACGATAAGGTATTCTCACAGATATAACAGATCCCCTACCTGGATACGATGCCAGCCTAATGCCGTACTCCTCTCCATATTTCATGACAAGCCTAGCATGAACATTCGTTAATCCTAACGAATCCTGCTTTACAATTCCTTCATCGATGTGAGAGGTCATGTATATTAACCGCTTATTTAGTTCCAATATCTCAAGCTTCTCGAATCCAGGCCCGTTGTCTGTAATTTCAACAATGAGATCGTTTTTTTCCGTATAGGCGCTAACCAGAATACTCCCTCTTCCGCCTAATGGCTCTATTGCGTATTTAACTGCATTTTCTACAATGGGCTGTAGCGTAAGTTTGACAATTTCAGATGATAGGTACTTTTCTGAAACTATAATTTCACTTTGAAAATACTTTGGAAATCGAATATGAATAATCTCAAGATATTTTTTCAAATGATGAAGTTCTTCCTTAAGAGATACCGTCATTTCCGTCCATTTCGCCGTATAGCGGTATAAGTCGGCCAAATTGCGGGACATCGTTTCGATCATGGGAACATTTTCTAAATAAGCTAGACTACGAATAATTTCTAATGAATTATATAGCAAATGGGGGTTTATTTGATTTTGCAGTGCATGAATGACAGCCACTTTCTGTCGAAGTTGACTCTGTACCTCCTGAACCTTTAAATCCGCAACAGTCACCATCAAGTCGTTCAACTGTTGAATCATGACATTAAAACTAAGGTTCAATTGCTGAAACTCGTCATTTCCAGGTATCATATCCGCTCTAACGTCTAAATTGCCTTTAGCCACTTGACCCATTAATCGTTTTAGCTTACGTATCGGCTGAACGAATCGAAAAGATAATAAAGGGACCACCAGTATAATTCCTATAAAAATAATAAAGATGACAATGTACGTAGAATTTCGGGCTGCAACAAGTCCGCTGTTCATTTCGTCAAAGGGAACAAGCGTAACGACTGACCATCCTGTACTTTGAGATTCAATTACTGCATGTAGCATTTTCTTGCCCTGCCACAACTGCACCGAAGTTTCCTCTGATTTCTTCAGATTAAGCGGTGCTAGATCTGTCTCAGAGCGAGGCAGTCCAAGCCACTTACTTTCAGGGTGGTAAATGACAACATCGTCTTTGGATAAGATGAAGAATATTCCTGTTTTGCCTAGGTTGGAACGACTAAATGTTGCATCTAATTCGGTTAGCTTCAGATCAATAATGAGCATCCCGCTTAACTCCAGTGTCCTTGTGCTGTATATCGGGACTAGCAACGTCAGAATAGGTTCCCCGTCTGATTGATTATTCGATAATTTATGCGTTTGCATAACCTTCATCTCAGGAACTAATGGAAGCTCGGACCACCGTTGTTGCTGCTCTATTTTCTGTGAGCCATAATAGTCTGTAATCGAAGCAAGTCGTCCATCTTTGGACAGCAGACCCATACCTGCAATTTCCGAGTAATTGAGGGCAATATATCTTTTCAAATCTTTTCCAAGATCATCAATATCGACAGGCGCTTCATCGGAGAGCCATTGCTGGACAATCTGGCTTTGCAGAAGCGAGGAGGACGATAGACGAATCTGCTTGAAATAATATTCCATATGATGATTCAACCGGGTAACCGCTTCTTTAGAAATATTGAAAAAATCTTTTTCAACAGCCTTACTGTAGTAGACATTTGAGAAGTAACCGAGCAACAGAATGGAAATCAGACTAACACTCAAAAAAGCGAGGGTCATTTTCACATTAATGGATGAGCTTTTTACCCTCATATCACAAGCCCATGCTCTTTCTATATTCATTTGGCGACATGCCAACCATTTGTTTAAACACGCGGTTAAAATAAGGTAATGTCACAAAACCGATCTGATCCGCGACTCTATAAATTTTCATCTCAGGATCCAGCAGCAGTTGTTTGGCTTTATCAATTCGAACTCGATTTAAGTAAAGAATGAAAGTGGAACCCGTTTGCTTTTTGAACAAGGTACTGAAATACGATTCGCTCATAAACGACATTTCTGCTATCTTTGCAGGTTCTAAATCCTCGGCATAGTGACTTTGAATATACTCACATGCTTTTTTGATTACGATTTTGATGTCGGATTTCGAGTGATCCTTATAGTGTTTCACCCAAGTTTCCGTTAAAGTCTGAACATGATGCTTCAACTCCGACTCTTCCGTGCCAATGATCGAAATACGTTCAAATTCGGGGTACACACCTGCAATAAGTTCGCTCATTTTGTTAATTAAGATACGAAAATAGCTGGAACGGATGCTTGGATGAGTGACTTTCAGCTTCAAAATATAGTTCGTAAGCGTCTGCTGTTCCAGCATGAGCTCTTGCTTATCCAACTCAGAAAGTTGTTCAATAAATGATTGTATCCGTAAGCAAGCATTGCGCATCTCCGTAAATCCTTGGAGTTTTTGAATGGATCTTTTCAATGCTCCGGATAATTCTTCCTCATTAATTGGTTTGAGCAAGTATTCAGACACTCCCGAACGCATCGCTTGCTTCGCGTATGTAAAGTTGTCATAGCCGCTCACTATGATAGGAACGATCGGAATGTTGTATTGCGAGATCTGTTGGATAAGCCATAATCCGTCCTTCTTGGGCATCATGATATCCGTAATCAAGATATTCGGCCAGCTCTCCTGTATGTAATTCCAAGCTTCCTCACCATTACCCGCCTCTGCCACAACAGTAAAATCCGGATCTAAGCGCTCGATCATTTCCGTAATGGCGCTGCGAATCCAAATTTCATCTTCTGCTACAAGTACTGTAAACATTCCTATAATTCTCCTATCTTCCTAGTTAGTTTAACTGCTTGCCCATGATCAACTCATTCTATCCCACTTACTCTTAAGGGAAGGAAATTTCGCAAACTTACTTTTCACTATACCACACCAATTCTATTACATTTGTTAGAAATATTTCCAAGATGAATAGAAAATAAAATAAACCGGACCCCTTATTTACCAAGGAGCTTCGGTTTATCAATACTAAACAATTCATTTAGCCTCGTAAAAATATCCTTGATCTCGATCCCCGACTTCGAGTCCAACGCACCTCCGCTGACAAGAACATACGTTCCGGTTTCTGGTAAGCAAGAAGCCAGCAAAGGTTGCTGGCTTCTCATACAGATTGAATTCACTACTGATCCAAAACGACAATATCATCGAACTGAACGGAAGATTTATATGACGTCAAGCCCATCTTACCGGAGGTAAAGGATCCGTCAGCAGCTGTTAGTTCTTTTACCCCGTTCACATATAACTCCAATGTACTACCATTCAACTGAGCCTTAAACGTGTAAGTGGTGCCTGGGGTCAGCGAATATGCCTTGGACGCAAGGGCTGTAGCAACCCCATTTACTCGCTTGCTAATATCCAGAACGCCATTGGAATAGCTAAAATTATATCGGTTATTAACATCCGTGTATCTGGCGACGAGTCCTACTACAGCAGTGGAAATTGGAAAAGAAATCGGTTTGATTTTGGCTTCGACCGAATAGTCAGTCCATGACGTACTGCCAGCTGTAGCAAATATCCCGCTGCTCAACGTTGTGTTCGTTTGGCTATACATCTTGGACCCATCCGTGACAACCGACCAAGTTCCTCCTGTTGTACTCCATCCGTCTGCATTTCCATCCTCAAAATTGTCTGAGAACAGAGCACTTTGGATCGACAATTTCGCCTTGAACGTCTTCCCCTTTGCTCCTGAAACGTTGACGTTCAGCTTGATCGTAGGGCTAAGTTGCGTAACAGTCACCTGAGGATCCGATGACAGCAACACAGCCGCGGCTTGGTTCAACTCAAGCTGGATATTGCCCGTGTTGGCCTGCGTGGGATCGGATACGGCCAATTCCAACTCTTGCCCATTCTGTTTGATCATAACAGATGCTTTCTTATTACTAGTTATGCCACCGCTTGTAACCGTTGTATCCGTCCAGAAATTGGCGGCAATCAGATTCAGGGTATTGTCTTTGACAGCTTGCACACTTCCGCTATTAGCCAACACGGAGATATCTGGATTCCCTGCGTAGTTGGCAACCTGGGCTGAAGTGGCATTAGGTAATAGCACATAGGCATATTGGCTTCCAACCGGATTAGTGCCATGACTACTCCACAGCGTTAGGTAAGAATCTGTAAACGAGGTGCTAATGTTATAAGGAACCGATTGATTAATTGCCGCCCATGTCCCTGTGCGGGCTGTGCGCAGCCCCTGTATCGTAGTCGGAGTAGGAAAATAGTAACCGATCGACGCTCCCGATGTATTGCCCGTCAAATGCATCCAATTTACATTGGACATCGTCTCCGACCAATTGAGCGCGGTGGATTTAGCCGTTCCGTTTACAGTGAAGGCGTTATTGCCGGCGGCATTTAGTTTACGGTTTTCAATCACGGTCTCAATATTTACATTATCCGTACTCGTAATGTCTGCACCCAATGCGACGATCTCATTATCTAGCATAAACCATGATTTTTTGCTAGTCAGCGTCTTTCCTGGCGTCTTCTGTTCCATACCTACAGCGCCGTACACATTGTTCAGGCTGCTGCCCCCCGCCCAATTGGCCGTCCCCTTCGCGCTGCTATTCGATGTACCCGTTAGCACTGTGGTTCCTGGCAAACGATAGGGATTCACAGTAGCCCAATAATTTCCGCTAAAAGTATCAAGCTCCCCATCCACGTACAAATGGGTCATGCCATCGGATTGGTGCCATCCCTTCGTGTTCTCTCCGTTGATACTTTCATAATTTTTTGTACGAGTGGAGAACATGCTAATACCAAAAGCATAGTCTGGACGTTGATAAACGGCTTTATCCATGATGGGAAACAACTTAAACACCGACTGTCCACCACTAGGGGTAATACTGGTGTCATTCATCAGCACCTGAGCTTTTAACAGATGGAAAATTGAAACGCTATTGAAGTAGTTCCGGTAGGTGTCACTTTGAATCCAATCCTTTACTTGCCGTTTCAAGTTAATTGCTTCACTTGGTGAGGCCATATCCGTTGCAAGCAGTATACTTGCTATTGCTCCATGGCCGGAAGCATGGTCACTGTCTGTGTAGCGTGCCACATCCCGTCCTCTGGAGAAATCGAAGATCGCTCCTTTGTAAATTAAAGGCTGGAAGGCTTCGGATGCCCATTTGACCAGATTGGCTTTATTGGCATCCGTTACTTCCCAGGGAGAATTATCCAGCCAATATACTAAAGACAGAACAGTCGCGTAATACCACGCCCCATATCCCCCTGCATAAGAGAAGTAGCTATGCCCAACGTACGAACCGTCCTCAAAGAAGCCATCGACATTCATACTGGTCTGATAAGTAAGCAAGGCACTGATGCCGTTCTTAGCTGCCGTAATTTTCGCATCACTGCCAACAATCATCCCCCGTACCATCAACACCTGTGCCTGCCAAGCTCGGTTGGTACCGTCGGCCCACGTGATACTAGGTGTAAAGTGTTCGACTGCATCCATGTAATTGGTTCTCTGCGTGCTGGTCAAGTCATCATAGAGGAGCAGGGTAATATCATTTAAATTCATAGGTGCTCCCAACTCCCAAGTAAACCAATTGTCAAAATCCACTGTGTTTTTGTTGTACCAATTCGCATTCAACCAATCAAGCGCAAGAATGATATCGTTTTGAAGCGTTGTGTTGTTTTCCAAATCTGCCCCTCTTGTTTTTAAAGCCAGTGTCATAGCTTTTAGTCGACTGTAGGTAATTTGGATAAATTCCGACGAAGAAGCGCTCGGAGCAAGATCGCTCCATAGAAACGTCCTATTCGCAGACTTGTTCATTGAATTCCACAACGTCTCCGCATTATCATTAATTAACCCGACCTTACTCATAATATAGGGATCGGTTGTGGCGTACGAGCTGCCTCCGGTCAAAAAATTATAATACTTGGTCCTCATCGTTGTATAATCGGCTGGCACCGCAGCATGTATGGGCTTATAAGCGGACATACACATCCCAATTAGGAGCATTGCCAAGAACAAAAACACTCTACTGCTACTATTCATCATGTAGGCAGTTCCTCCTTTAAAATGAGCTTACCGTTCTTTGTTTTCTTCATTTCACACCTCTCTCCATGAATATAATATGTAAGCGCTTCCCAACTAGCGCTATTCTAAGTATAAGAGCCCCCTTTTAATTAACATAGACACGTACGATTACTTCTTATAATCCTAGGATGACTTTTTAGATATGCTAATGACCCTCATCCTCTCAATTCACTAGGCAGAACTCCCCAGATCTTAGCAAATGTCCGTGAGAAATAGCTGACATTGATGTAACCGACCTGACTCGCCACATCTTGAACTTTATCCCCCTGCAGCAGCAATTCCTTGGCTTTTTCCATTTTCTTCGTAATGACATATTGGCTAAAAGGTTGCCCTGTTTGCATTTTAAACAGCCTGCTGAGATACGAGGAGTTGACGAACAGCTTTTCGGCAATCGTATGTAAGCTCAAATTTTCATGTAAATTCGCCTCAATTATCGCTACCACAGCTGAAGTGAGCTTATTGACTCCTTTCGTGCGTTGATTGTCAAGGTAAGCCAATACGGCATACAAGGAACGAACCAGCCATTCTTTAATTTGACGACGAGATTTCAATTCTTGATTGTTCAAAAAATAATGAAGATCAGCACCCAACACTTCCTTGGAGAGAAGACCCTTTCCATGCATCCACTGCACCAACATACTGCTTAGAAGCAGGACTTGGAGTTGGATTTCCTCGATCGACTGCTCTGGTTGGATCATTTCCTCTAGCAGTTCCTCTACAGCTTCGAGCACAAGCTCTTTGCTGCACATATCCAGCGCTACTGTCAGCTTCTTAATTGCAGCTGCCGGAAGCTCTCTAACATCCGCAGATTCTTTTTCGTCTCTAGAGTGAATCGCTACATAGTGACCATAGATCACTCTTTCTTGTAAGGCTGCGTTAGCCTGTGAATACGACCGTGTAACATCCGTTAATCGGCGCGCCGTTTGACCAATCCCAGCGCTTGCCGTAACCTTTAGACATTCCTTCACAATCGACAGTAGTCTGGTTAAGGAGTAGTTCACTCGATGGCAGAATACTTCCTCATTTTCCAATTCCGTCTGACTAAAAATAACCGTTGTGTTCCCCGTTGAATCTTGGAATACATAACAGGCATCGTTCTCCAGTACCTCTTTCGTTATACTTTGTATGGAGAACTGAAGCAGCGACTCATCACTTCTGCTAAAGCGGGAATCTTCATCACTTAACGGATCAATGGCCAGAGTACCAACCTGATAGAGTCTGTCTTCAGGCAACTGGAGCTGTAGTTCTCCGCCCTTGTGAAGAATCTCCCACTCCGCATATTGTCCTGTTACCCAGTTGTTCCAAAAGACGCTCTGAAGTGCCGAGAGGTGGTAGCTCCACTTTTCCCTCAACGAAATACTGTTAAAACGCTCCTGTTGCTCACTTTGTATTTTTTGCTTGGCTTGCAGCACGGCCTCCAGAATTTCCTCGTTGCGTGCCGGCTTTAGGAGATATTTCATGACGCCAAGCTGAACTGCTTTTTGTGCATATTCGAACTGCTCGTAACCGCTCAAGATAATCATACACACCTGAGGATGGTTCTTATTTATTTCCGCTGCAAGCGTCAATCCGTCCATTTCCGGCATCTGAATGTCGATCAGCATAATATCAACCTTCTTGATTTTCACGATCTGAAGGGCTTCAATTCCATTTTGCGCCATGCCAACAATTGTGATGCCATGCTGATCCCATGGGATAAATTCTGCAATTCGCGTACGTATGCCTACTTCATCTTCAACCAAGAGTAGATTCATGTTCCATGCCCCCCTAAACCATTAATCGTTTCGGTATTCGAATAAAAACCTTCGTTCCTTCGCTCCAAATGCTTTCTATCCACATGTCCGCCTCCTCCCCGTAAGTTAGCTTTAAGCGAGCCTTTACATTACGCAAACCAAAGAGATCAGCGAAACTGAGCTCTTCATTAATGATTAGCGGCATATTTTGGACGGTTACCTGTTGTAACTGTTCTTGGATATACTGCAGCCTCTCTGGCGTAATGCCCACTCCGTTATCGCTCACTTCCAGCAGAACGTCCCCCTCTGGCATCAAATCACACTTCACATGAATATCCGAATTCCCTGATTTGCACTCGACTCCATGAATAATCGCATTCTCTACGAGAGGCTGCAACAGCAGTTTGACCAGCTTTAGTTGTGAACACTCAGGATTCATAACAACATGCACCCGAAGATTATCCTGAAATCGGATTTGCTGAACCTTCACATAATAGAGCATATGTTCGAAAGTTTCTTCAATGGTGAATCTATCCTTTTTCCCTTTTCCCAGACTAATTCGCATAAATTTAGAGAGATTGTAAACCATTTCTCCTATATCATCTACCCCGCTTATAACCGCTGACGAATAGATAGAATCCAATGTATTATATAAAAAATGTGGATTAATCTGAGCTTGCATGAGACGCAGCTCCGCTTGACTCGCACGAAGTTGTTGCTCATAAATGCCTTGAATTAAATGTCGCTGTTCAGCTGTCAGCAAATTAAACGAGTCCATCAAAAATCCAAATTCATCCTTGCGCTTGTGTTGAATAGCC
Organism: Paenibacillus sp. J31R109; assembly: GCF_059692055.1. Taxonomy (NCBI): domain Bacteria; kingdom Bacillati; phylum Bacillota; class Bacilli; order Caryophanales; family Paenibacillaceae; genus Paenibacillus; species Paenibacillus sp. J31R109. The sequence goes on from NZ_JCAUAR010000003.1 coordinate 202,289, forward strand.
GTATCAAGCTGTCCTTGACGAAACTGCTTCATTCCCAAGATGAGTTTAGTCAGAGGTGAAGAAATACCGCTATAGACGAACCAAGAAATCCATACAGCTACAATGGCGCTAATAAAAATAGTTAGCAGTGTATTCCGCTGTACCTGCCGGGTCCAAGCGAAAATTTCTGCTTCCGGCTGAATCATCACTAAAGACCAGCGAGAGACGGCTGATGTCGTTTTGACAAAAAGCTGCCGCTCTCCGTTCATCTGCTGCCGTTTTGTCCAAATATGGGAGTTCTCCTCATCAAAATCGGAGGCGTTCAGAGGGCTGCTGGAACCTGTTCCTACAATATACCTCTTCTGACTATCATAAAGATGTACCTGAGCATTACCTTTGGGCAGCAAGTGTTCAATAAGCTTTTTTAAGTAATCGCTGCTTACGGTCATGAGCACAATATTTTGTTTACTTTGCGGATCGCTGAAATTCATTAGACGCAGCAAGTGGATGTTATTTTGATCTACATCGTTTCCAAAAATGGTCTGAATATCTTTCTTTTCCTCGCCAGGTCGGACGATAACAATATTTCCGTTGGACTCTACCGTCCTGCGAAGTAAAGGAATTTGCCCAATGTTATCCAGCTTTCGATACGCGCCATTGCTAATGAGAAATCCAGAAGGTTGATGTAGCACAGCCGCCTGATTAATCGCTTTATTCACTGATGTCATGCTGGAAATTTGCGAAGAAGCCTTCTGAAACTGCAGAATATCTGTAGCTGTAGGTACTGCAGCCCCGTCCTCAAACGTTCGAATTAAGTACGGATCTGTAGCCAGCGTTGTGGACATATCATAAAATCCTTGCATGATGAGATCGATGTATTCCAAGGATGATTCCATCCCGTTGATCGTTCGCTCAGCAAACTGCGCTTCCATATTTCGCTTCGATTGCACATTGGAGAGTAGGCTGACTGTCACTAAGGGCAGCAAAATAATTAAAAAGTAAACCGTTAACCGAACTTGCACCGACTGTTTAAATCTCCTGTACATCCATGTCATCCCCAAGCACTCCTCTTCCTGTAAAAAAGAAAACAGGGAAGAGGGCGCATGTTCTGGCTGCGCGCTCTTCCTGAGCTTTATTTCTTTTTATTCGTTTTGTACCACTCGTTCACTTCTTTGGTAAGCTCTTCGCCGCCATCTTTCAAAAATTGCGCTGTAAACTTATCAAAGTCATCTAATGGCAGTGCTCCCATAATAATTTTCGTTAATGTCTCCTCCGTCATTTGGTTCAATTTGACACCATATTTGGCAAGAGCAGGCGTCGGAGATCCTGTGTACTTATTTGGAATGACATTCTTATTAATGATATTGATATTCTCGTTCATCTTAAATTCAAGCCCCGTTGCGTCCAGACGTTCCCCTTCCAGCTCCGCATCCCATGTACTTCCCAAATCCACTAGGACGTTGCGGTAAATATGTTTCTCGTGGGCTGCAATATCAATCGTCAGTTTGCCATCCTTACGGTTCCAAATGTTATGCTCAGGCAAGCCAAGTTTAATCGCTTCCCAATTTTCTTTCTTCATAATAAAATTCAATAATTTGATCGTACTTTCCGCATTTGTGCTCTTAGCCGGAATTACCATGTAAGCAGCAACTGGGTTCTTGGAGCCAACGCCGGATTTTCCTTCAGGACCAACTGGATAAGGCAGGGAAATCCATTCAGCCTTTGGATCGTTCTTTTTACTGCCAAGAATGATCGTAGGTTCTTTCGTATCAAACCAAGTAGCCGAGAAAATGCCGACCTTGCCTGACACAATTTTTTCTCCAATATTTTTTGGCTTATTCAAAGCCCATTCTTGATCAAGTATCTTTTGTTGATAAAGATCTGCCATATATTTTAGGGCTTGCTTTGTTTCTGGAAGCACCAGCGCATTTACCAGTTGGCCATTGCGTTCAACCCAGTTGTTAACTTTAATCGCCTCGTTGGTCGCAATCGGTACGCCAAAAGCTCCGAAATACGTACCAGAACGAACTAGCTTCTCGCCTATCAACATGCCGATTGTATCCGCTTTACCGTTTCCGTCTGGATCCTGCTCGGTAAATGCTTTCATGACTTTCGTGTATTCATCTAACGTTTTTGGTGGTTTTAAGCCAAGCTTATCCAGCCAGTCCTTGCGCACATACATAATTTCGTCGCCAAGCTTCGTAGAAACCGTTGGCAGTGCGTAGATTTTCCCATCGAACGTTACGCGATCCCATATATCCGCAGGTATGCTTTTCTTAATATCCGGGGCGAACTTATCGATTAAATCATTCAATGGCAGTATCGCCTTTTGTTTCGCTAAGTTGGAAACCCAACTGACATCACGTGAATGAATGAGGTCGTATTGCTCCCCAGATGCTAGTAGCACGTTCAACTTATCTTGATAGCCATCTGCAGCCAGCTCGTTAAGCTTCAGGTTAAACCCGCTTTTCTCACGGATATATTTGATATAATCGTTGTTATTCGCATCGGTTCCTTCTAAATACTTACGACCATTGTTATTGATAACAAAATTGAGATCCACAGGCGGCTTCTTCACGTCAGGCGTGCTGCTAGTCGTTGTTGTAGTTGTCTTATCCCCTTGCGCACAGCCAGATGCCAATCCAACTAGCAAAAGCGATGCAACTGTTAATGATACACTTTTCAATAATTTGTTGTTCATATTGTAGCCTCCTCTAATAGTATAAAACGTGTAAGCCTTTTCATCTATAGGAATTATCCTTTTACTGAACCGATAAGGATGCCTTTAACAAAATAACGCTGCAAGAAAGGATATACCAGTACAATGGGTAACGTACTCACAATTAAGGCAGCTGCTTTCAAGGACTCGATTGCCGCAGCATTCTTCTCCATCGCTCGCGTCTCCAGATTCGTTTCATTAGAAAGAATCAGGTCTCTCAAATACATCTGTAAGGGATGCAAATCACGTCCATTTAGATAAAGCACGGCATCGAAGAAAGCATTCCAATGAGCCACACCGTGGAAAAGCGCAATGGTCGCAATGACTGGCATAGAGAGTGGAATCACGATTCTAAAAAAGATCCCCGTGTTGCTGCATCCATCCATTCTTGCGGATTCTTCCAACTCCATCGGCACGCTTTGAAAGAAGCTGCGCATAATAATGACATTAAAAGCGCTAATCGCACCGGGAATAATCAAAGCCCAAAAAGAATTGATGAGGCCTACTCCTTTTACAACCAAATAAGTAGGAATGAGTCCTCCAGAGAACAGCATGGTAAACACAATCATGAATTGAATCCACTGCCGTCCTAAAATGTATGGCCTCGATAAAGGATAGGCGAGCAAGCTTGTCAATGCGACACTAAGTATGGTGCCAATCAGTGTTCGAGCGACGCTTACACGAAAAGCTTGAATAAAAGCCGTGTCTTTAAATACATTCTTATACGCATCGATATTCCAGCCTATCGGCCAGAAGCCAACGATTCCTGAAATAACGGCTTGTTGACTGCTAAACGATTGGGCGACAATATGAACGAAAGGCGCTAAAGCAAGCAATGAGAACAAAGCTAATAGCGAATAGTTCGCGGTTGAAAACCATTTTTCCCCTCTGGAGCCTAACATCCTAGTAACACCTCCCTTCCACGATTAGTACAAGCCGTCTTGACCGAACTTCTTAACCAACTTATTGGCAACGAGTACAAATATGAGACTGACTACCGATTTAAATAGTCCAATGGCCGTGGTATAGCTGAATTCGGCTTGTGCAATACCCGTGCGATACACATAAGTCTCAAATACATCAGCCACTTGGTAAACAAGGGAATTGTAAAGAATAAAGATTTGTTCGAATCCAACATCTAATACATGACCCAATCGCAGCAAGAACAAAATAATAATCGTGCTCGTCAGCGAAGGCAAAGTAATATGCCAGAGTTGCTTCCATTTGTTTGCGCCATCCACAACAGCAGCCTCATACAACTGTGGATCGATTGAGGCTAAAGCTGCCAAATAAATGATCGCCCCCCAGCCCACATCTTTCCAAATATCGCTCGCGACCAATACAGTACGGAACCACGCAGGATTAGCAAGGAAAAAAATGGGCTCCAGCCCCATAAATACAAGCAGCTTGTTAATTGTTCCGCTAGTCGGTGATAAGAGGGTAATCAGGATACCACCCAAAATGACCCAAGACAGAAAATGGGGCAAATAAGCTAAGGTCTGCACAGTTCGTTTAAAAAACATGTGTTTAATCTCATTCAGCAGCAGGGCTAAAACAATCGGACCTGGGAACCCCCAAACAATTTTATACAAGCTAATCAATAACGTATTTCGAAAAATCGAGTAGAACTGTGGATCTGAAAACATGTTACGGAAGTGCTCCAGCCCGACCCACTCGCTGCCAGTAAACCCAGCAAAAATACTAAAATCTTGGAAAGCAATCACGATGCCAGCCATTGGCACATACTTAAACACAATAAAATAAATAATGCCAGGAATCATAAGTAGATACAGATCCCAATAAGATCGAAAATTTGCCAAGTAACTACGGCCTAATTGAGACTTCTCTGCTTTCTGTAAGGTTTTTCTGCTTGCTTCTGAGGATAATGTATTCGATTGCATGTCCTTGCCTCCTTACTGTTTAATTAGAGCATCAAGTATGCGCCTTGTTTATTGCGGCTATGGCTCCGGAAACGCCTTGACTCATTTGCTGATCTCCTTATTACTATAAGGTATAGCTTTTCCAATGCGTATATAGGCACTATGACTTCTTATAGTTCGTTTATTACCATTTGACCAAATGAAAAAACCTTACGATTTCTCGTAAGGTTAGATTAAATCGGAGCTTACAGTAGGGAAATTACTAGCAAGTTATAGAGTACCAGCGGTAAAATCACATTTTGCTGATAAGCCCATGGACTCGGCCCCCATGGATTAAAGAAGGCTCGGTTGTCGGACTGCCCAACCTGCAAATAGAGATGACCCTCATCTATATTTACAATAACCCCTTCATGTACTTGCCCATTCATCATCTTGATACGAACTGGCCGGGAAATATGATGATGGCAGACATTATAAAGCTTTTCGTGCACAGATTTAACGGATTGCGAGAAAGCTGGATCGGCTTGATACAAGGGTTGCTGTGGTTGAGGCAAGTTAGGAGACATGGCAATTCCTCCTCATGTTCATGTTGTTAGATTATCCTATGCAGGAGCCTAGACAGATGTGTGCATGAAGCGTCGTCTACATGGTTCAGATACATACCGGCGGCCTTCTCTTATAAAAATTTCTTTGCCACTTCGATATCTTGAGTTTGCAGAACAATGCCATTTTCATCGAGTATGAGATATGTGGGGAATCTATTAATGCCTATACCTTTTGCAAATTCCCCACCATTGTTTTGACTATTTAGTCTTTGTAAACGCTTGCTATTTAGACATTCTCAGTCCTCATTTTCAGACAATTGTTCAATCGCTTGGAGAGTCCATTTCTTTTCCGACCTGAACTTACCCAACATACTTTCTATCAACTCTATGGCGATTTCATTTTAACACTCTCCTCCAAGTAAGCTTCCCGCTTGTCTCGATTACCCGGGAAATAGAGGTAGGACGAATTGTCACTAAGTTGCACTAGAAATGTCTCCGCTAGCTTACCGCATGAATTGGCATCATCGAAGATCTGCAAAACTCAACAATGATAACTGGCAGAAAAATAATCAACGCTCCCGTCTTTCAAGGACGGGAGCGTTGATCAGGTAGGTTTTATCGTTACATAGGACCAAGATATGTGTTCTAATTTGTTGAATTACCTCGGCAGCTCATCACGAAATGAAAAGGTCTCTGCTGTTAAACGAGAACCTAACAAGGATATATAAACTCATTCGCCTCTTTGACCTTTCTGGCATCCCCCGCGATCAAGTAGGCTTGGAGGAGTTTTAGTAACGCTTGTCAGTTACTTCTCCAAGCGATAAAGCGCGCAAGTACTGCTGATACTTCAGCTCGAGAGACAACACTGGCAGGTTCCAGAAGGTTCCCTGGCTTGCCATTCAGGATACCCGTCGCCACAGCCCACCTCATGGCTTCACTTGCCCAAGCGGAAATATCGTTGCTGTCGACAAAGCTTTTGCTGTTGCCGTTCGCAGCAGATTGACCGGCGTACCGATGTAAAAGAGTGATTAACTGCTCCCGGGTTATCGCAGCCTCCGGAGCGCTGCCGTCGCTGATTCCAGCAGCCACAGCCCAATCTTGCGCGTTGCTGTACCAATTTGCGCCGCCTTCAGCTTGTGCGCCGTCCAACCGGGCTAATACGGTGAATAGCATTGCACGGCTCATGGACGCATCGGGGGCAAAAACCCTTTGCTCTGTTCCAAGGAATAGTTCACGACTGGTACTAAAGGCAATTGCCTCGGCAGCCCAATAGTTGTCAGGAACATCCCTAAAAGTGATTTTATTGTCTATGAGTTTTACCGTCATATCTCCCGAAGCTATGAAACTCAATCCATCTTCTGTTAGAACAGAGGTCCCAATGATTTGCCTAGATCCGTCTTTCCTCACCATAAAGGCAACTGTGGTGGCAGAGGCATGCTTGACAGGAATCGTAATCCGCGATTGCGTAACTCCTTCGGGCAGATGAACGTCGGCTGTTACTTCCCCATGGGAAGACGTGATGGTCTCAACCTTGACTCTATTCATATCGGTGACGACAGAGCGGCTGCTTCCGTCGGACCTCGTCACGACCTCGCGCTTACTTCCATTCTGCCCAGTGAAGACTTCCGTAACTGTGCCATTGCTTTCTTTGGTTACGACTTTATGGTCTCCGTTTGGCCAAGTCGTAGTCTCGGTCAACGTTCCGGTCGTTTGGTCGGTGAGTATAGTGCTCGTACTTCCGTCCTCGTGCTTGATTACAGTGGCAGGTGCAGTTGGGACGGTGGCACCGACATGTCCGTCGTAAGGGCTGGCTTCTTCTTCAAATATCGTCGTAGTCACAAGGCAAGTCGCTGTGTAAGTGCCGTCTGCCGTGGTCACCGTAATCACAGCAATCCCGGGGGTGTGAACACGCACGAGACCGTTTTCGTCAACCGTAGCTACATTCGGGTTTGACGTGCTCCATGTTACAGTCTTGTTAGCCGCATCAGCAGGTTGTACATTTGCGGTGAGCTGGACGGTGGAGCTTCCATAGTTGGTATACAGCTGAGCATTGGTTTTGTCCAAACTTACACCTGTCACATAGACTGGTGGATTTCCAGGATGGTCAGGGCCACTGTACACACTAACTGTCACTGTGCTCGTATCGGAGTAACCACCATCTACTGTCGTTACCGTAATTATGGCTACGCCTGTGGAATGAGCTGTTACAAGACCGTCGTATACAGAAGCTACGACAGAATTTGAAGTATTCCACGTTACAGCCTTATTGATGGCGCCAACAGGCTCTATCCATGCAGTAAGCTGAACAGCAAGGTTTCCATAGTTGGTAAACAGATGGGCATTGCTTTTATCCAAGCTCACGCCAGTCACTTTGCCTGACAGACTAAAGGGCAGAATGTTCAGCTCCATTTGGGCACTGGCTTTATGGGTATTGGTCTCACGGTATCGAACCCAATAAGTCCCGGGCGGCAAATTCAGGATAGTATCCCCCTCAACACTTGACCAAGTGTTTCCATAGTCCGAGGACCATTCCATGGAGCTATCTACGCCGATGATCCGACCATCATTGGCGCCTGCCGCTGTTTCATTAATTTTCCCGAGTCCTTCGGGGGCATTTGGTGTAACCGGCTTGGAAGGATTAATAATACTAACCTTAAAGTCGTCGAAGTCGATTGAGCCGTTAGGCATGTTATCCAATCCAAACCGCTGGCCAGTCAACTTGCTGCCGCCTGTGTTGCGGAACTTAAAGTCAGTGGCTACCGGTACAGAATCATTGTCCATATAGACGGTATAAGTCCGGGCGTCCCAGTTGGCCACCATTTTAAAGGTGTGCCATTGATTGTAATTAAACGATTTAACACTAACCTTATCTGCATTGGATGTGCCCTTATGCACTTTAATCTGATGCACGCCACTTGCATTCTCAAAGGCAGTCACCATGGCATAATTGTTAGTGCCGCTGTCGTTTCTCACCATGGCGCCATTGGCATATTGAAAGTTACCGTTAAATCTGGAGCGGTATTCGATGACGATACGCTGATCCGCAGCTGCCTTTACTTCGCCTGTATACGGCAGGAACAGATCGGCCTTGCCGGCAGTCGCAGTTGTCGTCAGACGCAGGAATTGATTCCCGTCCTCTTCTTGTACAGTAGCCGTAGCGCCATTGGTCAACCCTTCGACATTAAAGCCATAAGGAAATTTGCCTGCCTCATCACCGGAAAAATCTCTGTAAGCATAATAGGTCATGCCATTCTGTGTAAAAACGTGAGCGTTGTCCAGAGTTGTTTCAGCGGCAGTAATGGTATTCAAGGCTTCATCAACTTGCAACCTTGTAGCCGAACCGCTCTTTGCCAAGGCATCCGCTGCGTTAAGAGCACTCATTAAAGAGTCATAGGCAATCTGACGGTAACGACCGAGAGCATCACCTAATGGGTAAGAGATCCCGGACATTTCAGCGCGCTTCGCGTTAACAACTTCTTGGAGTCTCTGTCCTTCAGTGCTCTCTGTTCGGAGAGATGGTTTCCATAGGGCGTCTGTTGGAGTCTCACTACTCTTCGTAAGGTAGATGCGGTCTACATACAGACCGTCCTCGCGCATCCACAGGCTGAAGGAATGCTCAGCGGTTGTGGCGACGTTAACCTTGCCCACGTTTTTCCAGTGCCATTTCTCATCCATATTATTGGAGAAAAAAACATCGGTCGAGAAGTTCCCGAGACTACCATCAAGACTGCCACGAATGGAGTCGGAAGCGTTGTCTACATACCGCCAGCGCACCCAGACGTTATAAGTCCCCGTGTTGCTAAAATTGATTTTGTACGTCAATTCCGGACTATACACGGGGAATTCGGCATTCTCTGACCACTGTCCGCCTCGATCGGGAAGACGCATTGCCATGCCAGTGTCTGATTGTGTAAGGCGCCAGGCATTGGGAATTTTCCCTGCTAACTGGGAAGCCTTATCCCGTTTTGAAACGGTGTACGCTTTCATATCAGCTGTAATCTGGCTTTCAGATGCAAGATCATGTTCCATGGCGTACTCGGCCTCAAGGCTTAGCTTTCCATCCACTTCAACAAAATCGCCCGCTCCCCAGCCAGCCGGGATGTTTTTCAGTTCGGCTGCTGTTGAGATCCGGGGCAGAGAATCGGTGCCCGAGTTAAACGCTGTATTGAATTCATGATGGTAACTCTCGTCTGGACCAAGCTCGGTGGGAATGACACCCTCTGGACCGGTGTACAGCACCATCTTGTCAATCATGATAAAGCTATCCACCATCCACAGCTTGATGGTATGTTTTCCAGCTGACAGTGCGGGCAGATTCACCACATGCTTCTCAATCATGTGGAAGAGATTGCTCACCCAAATGGTTCCTTGCCCCTCATCAGACGCAGCGGATTCCACTACAATCGGGGTTCCGCCATCCACAGATACGGCAAAACGCACCTTTCCCTTCGCGTTCAGCGTGGGGATCCTATATATCTCCAACGGGAACTGGCCCGTCGAGGTCAGGTTGATGTCATACTCCAGGCTGGGGGCAGTTGAGCTGATCGCAGATTCATCCACGGCGTTCAGGTCAGGCGCATAAGCACGCACGACATCACCCCCAAAAGCACGGCCCGCGTCATGGATGATTTGCCAGGTCTTATCTCCATTCGTATTCAAGCGGCTGTAATGCTCGGTTTCAATAGATACATAGCCGTCAGCCTCTGCGTATCCAGTGATTGCGGACAGGGCTATTGTCGGATTCTCAATCGCCACCTGAATGGTCTTGGTGGTGTTGGTCGCAGTATCAGTAATCGAAATCGTTGCGGTTGCACCTTTGTGTGCTTCCATCCCATCAATCGTAACCCAGAGACGTGTCTCGTCGTTGACGGTTCCGGCTGAGGAAGAGAGCTTTACCCAAGGCTGATCGGCAGCGGCAGTCCAATTGATACTGCCAGCTCCCTTATTGAAAACGTCGATGAATTTACCATCCTGATTATAAGGAGAAAATATAAGCTTCGTGTTCCCCTGAGGCGCTGCCTCACCCTGCACAACCACACCTAAAGATGGTTCGCCCAGCACCAACGCTGGCGTGCCAGGGGGAAGCTGGTTAATGACAGGGGGCGACGCATTCTCGGGATCAATGAAGCCCTTCCACTTGCCATCTGCCATTGTGCTGTAACGCGCAATTTCCGCTTTCTTTGCCAGATCAGCTTCCTGAGAAAGTTTGAGCATAGCGTCGGCGGAAGCCATCCTGCCCTGATCGAAGGCCAAATTACTTTTATCCGCATAATAGTAGGCTTTATTGACATAATACGCCCAGTTAATTTTGGATTGCACCAGTTCATAGAAGGCCAGCTTCTGCGTAGCAGGCAGCGCTTGATAAATCGCCGCAGTGCGGTTGAATAAATCCTGATACACGGCCATCCGCTTCGAGTTCTCATCTCCGTAATGCGTCTGGTTGAATAAGCCATCCTTCATATGCTCAAGCTTGCGAACGTTGGCATGATGGTAGAAAGTTGTGAGAATATCAGCAACCTCGTTGCTATACGGACTGCCGAAATGTTCACCAATCCAGTCTTTCAGAAACTGATTCGGCTGATTTTTGTACTTCTCTACGTCCCATCCATAACGGATAAAATAGGTCATCTCAGCTTCTTGCGGCTTGATATCGCCCACATTCAGTATCCAGGACTGCTGGATATGATGCTCCCAAGACTTGCCGAGCTCCTCCCCCATTAAGGCAAGGGGGATTGAGCTGAGCCACAAATAGCTTTGGTCGACAGGAGCCCAGTAGGAAGCGTGATAGTATAACCCGTGTCCACCTTCGCGTGTGCGTTCTACAGCGTCAGGCATCCTCCGCATGATTCCGTGATTATCGTCGGTCCAGATGACTGTCACATTCTCGGGCAGATCAAATCTGGGGTGATTATAGATAGGCAGGACTTCCTTATACGGAATAAACGCCTGGAAGGACTTCGCATATTTGTCCTGACCCAGTATTTCCTTAAGCAAGAGCTGCTGATCACGGATAATCTCATTCATGAGACCGGCTTTCCGCTCCTCCAGATCATTACCTAAGTAATTATAGGCAGGTTCCATGAGATTCTTTACATTAAAGGCCTCATCATGTATGCCCCGCATACCTAGTGTCCATTGCGCATCGGTGTCTTTATGGCGTTCAATGTTTTCCCGCCAGTACTGGAGCACAGCCTCCTTGCTTAGGGTGTAGTCATATTGGATCGTGTCGGGATTAACACCCTTCTGTCCGGCATAGTTCATTTTCCACTCCTCCCACTCGTGGGAGTTCGTCCGCAGGAGCATATCGGGGTGACTGGAGCCCAGCACGATGCCATATTCCTTCACCAAATCAATATTGCCCGGTACATTGTTAATCGAATTGACGTGCATGGCTGCCCAGATGTAGTTGCCTTTCAGCCGCAAAATGAGCTCGAAGATTTTAGCATACGTTTTCGGCCCCATGGTGTCAGGGTCTTTAAACACCTCGGATGCCCAACGGCTGAGCTTCTCCTCATCATTGAGGAAAACCCCACGGTACCGCACATCGGGCATATCTTTGACGGAAGTACCCTCAGCTACATAGACTGCATTCTTCGTTTTGATGGCTGCATCAGCAAAAAAATACCAGGGGTTTACACCCATTTTTTCCGAAAGCTCGTATACCCCAAAGATGGATCCGCGAGAATCCGATCCTGCTATGACTAGGGTATTTTCGTCTACCACCTTGATTAAGTAGGCTTCCCATCTATCTTTGATAGCGTTTACTTCACTTTCAGTAATTTTCCCTTCGTGAACTAATGCCTTGATTTGAGCGCTTCCTTCCAGTGTCCCAACGATCACGACAGGACCTGCGGGAAGGGTAGCTGCACTGCTCACAGAGGTGTCCAGATTGGTGACCCGCTTGATGTCCTCCTTCAAGTCTTTCACCACGCGTCTAACTGAGGCTTCCTCCGCAGCGTCAACCCAAATGGCTGCTGCCGATCCGTAAGCCGCTAAAGGGAAATCGCCAGCTTTCCCCGTTTCCGAAACAATTCCTCCGTCAGGATTAGCAGGTGGTTGAGTAAAGCCCCTAAGGGTCAACACCACATGAGGACTGGCTGTATGGGTATTCGTCTCCCGGTATCGAACCCAATAAATCCCGGGCTGCAGATTCGGGATGGTGTCCCCTGCCACATTGGACCAGGTGCCCCCATTGTCGTGGGACCATTCCATGGATGCGTTCACACCGGTGATGCGTCCATCATTTGCTCCAACCGCTGTTTCATTAATTCCTTTAAGATCTTTAGGCGCAACCATCGGCCCTCCGATAACCATGGCTTTGAAGTCGTCAAAGTCGATGGAGGCGTTGGCGTAGCCGTCGATTCCGAACCGCTGTCCAGTTAGCTTGCTGCCCCCTGTGTGGCGGAAGTTGTAGTCAGTAGCCACCAGAACATCGTCGATATAGACGGAATAGGTCTTGTTGCCCCAGTTGGCCACCATCTTGATTTTGTACCATGTATTGGTTTGATAGTCTTTGACTTTGACCTTCGTAGACGCTCCATTTTGCACGACAATTTTTCCCGTATCAAAAGCCGTGACCATCGAATAATTGCTAGTACCGCTGTCATTTCTCATCATCGCGCCATTGGCATACTGAAAGTTGGTGTTTAATCTGGCCCGATATTCGATAACGATGCGCTGATCCGAGTCAGCCTTTACCTCGCCTGCATATGGCAGGAACAGGTTCGCCTTGCCGGAAGTAGCCGTGGTGGTCAGCCGAAGGAATTTATTCCCGTTCTCTGCCTGTACAGTGGCGGTAGCGCCATTGGTTAGATCTTCGACATTAATCCCGAAAGGGTACTTGCCCGTCTCATCGCCGGAGAAATCTCGGTAAGCGTTATAAAACACACCATCCTGTGTACTGTTGAGCGAACCCAACAGATCTGCTTCCGCTTGAGCAAGGGAGCTTCGCTCCTGGTTAAACTGTCCTTCCTTCAGACTCGCGTCTGCGGATATTTCCTCCACATGACTCAGCTTGGCCAGAAGGGCATTAAATGCAGATTGACTATAGTTGCCCACGCTTTCACCTAAAGGGTATGAGAAATTGTCTATCCTGCTGTGAACTTGATTCACAATTTCATCAAGGCCCCAGCCTGGGACAACCTCCACGGAAGCGGCTGCAGATAGCTGCTCACCATTCCGTGTCAATATGACAGGCACCTGAACAGGGCCAAGCGAGTTAAAGCTAATTCCCTCCAGCTTCCAACTTACCTCAGCAATGCCACTCTCCCCCTTGTAAATCACGTCCACAACGCTGGGAAATTTAGGTGTGACACCTGAGGGAGTTTTGACTTGCGTAAGAATCTGAGGAACTTGAGAAGGATCAGGCGTTACCGTCAAATTGAGTTTTGCTTCCTTGCCACCGTATACGGCTTTAATCTCTGTTTCCCCCGGATATGTATCATTTACCTGACCGTTGACTGTTACTTTAGCCACGCCGGGGTTGCTGCTGGAATACGTGGCACCAGCCGTCACATCCTGAATGTCAAAGGTGTTGTAGCGTGCTGTTAACTGCAATTGCTTCGTCAGACCGCTGGTCAGAACGCTGTCCAGTCCGTTGATAACAATAGACTGCACATTCTTAGGTTCTGCGGCAACAGTAACTGTGGTTGTAGCCGTTTTCCCGTTATATGTCGCAGTGATTGTGGCACTCCCCGCCTTGAGCCCCTTTATTTCAGTCCCTACAATATCAGCAATCACTTGATTGGAAGAACTGAAGGAAACTCCGCTTTCAATAAGCGAATTGGAAGTGCCCGTTACCATGTATACAGGCAAACTACGACTTTCACCTAACCCCAGCGTGTACCCTGGAGAATCGAATAGAAACTCTGATTCAACTTCAAGCTGGGTGACATCCATACTGTCAATTTGGGCAATGTTGGTACCCGTCCCGAAGCGGATGCTATTGTCGCCTTGTTTAAGATAGACTTTTGCCGTGGATGCCCCCCAGCGATTCCAGTCTGAATACACGACATTTAATTTGGCACCGGAACCGCCGTTGACCGACAAGATGTGGGAAGCATCTGCCCCATTCGGGGAACCGTTGGCATTACGCACGGACAGCACATAAAACCCCGCCTGTGGCACGTTGACTGTAAACTGGGCATAATCATTGGCGTTCTTGATATTAGCGATCTTCTTCCCATCGGAAGCGGTACTTTCTCCCCAGACAGCGGGACCGGTTCCGCCGTTGGGATCTTTCATCAACAGGGCTGACTCTGCCTCATAGCGCTGACGTACCGGCTCCCCTGAAGGCGTGGCAATCGGTTTGTTTGGATCGACGGGCTCGCCCAGGTTCGGCGTTCCGTCTGCATTCCAGGTGAATTTCTGAGTGCGAACATTGCGGGTCCACCCTGATCCCGGCCAGCGGGCGGAATGGTAGATAATCCAGTCCTCAGTGCCGTCGGGAGAGGTGGTGAGACTGTGGTGACCTGGTCCGAATACGCCGTTGGCACTGGAGAAAATTGGTTTGTCCTGTTTTACCCAGGAGTTGGGGTTCATCAAATCGTCGCCAATCTTGGCATTGATCAGTCCTAGGCAGTAACTGTCCGTCCAGCTTCCGTTTGCAGAATAGACCAGGTTAATGGTGTTGCCACGTATCGTGACTTCGGGGCCTTCATTAATCCTGCCCGGGGACGATTCCCAATCATGCTCAGGCGTCGATATTAATACACGCCCCGAGCTGATCGTCCGTGGATCGCTCATCTCAGCTATGTATAAATTTTGGAAACTCCCGTCCGTTTCCTCCCACCCGGACCAGATGAAATAGTGTTTCTCATTTATAGTCATCACAGTGCCATCAATTGCCCAACGATCGGTGGAATCGGTAATTTTACCTTTGAATACCCAGCTTCCGGTCATCGGATTCTCACTGGTGTTCTCCAGCACGTACATGCGATGGTTTGCGTTGGTTCCGTTGTCAGCTGCGAAGTAAATATACCATTTGTAATTACCATCCGTATCTTTGAGATAGTGCATTTCTGGCGCCCACACATTGGAACTGTAGTTCGTACCCTGAACTGGTGTCCAGGCTAAGCTCCTCTCGCCCGCATCAATGCCAGTGATCGTCTTCGATCTACGGATCATGATGCCGCTTGCGTTAACAAAGACGTTGTAGTAATATCCGTCCTTATGCTTGTAAACCCAAGGGTCGGCTCCCGCCTGCATGATAACATTGTAGAAATTTGACACTGAATTCGTAATTGGTTCAGACGACACCTGACTTGCCGCAACGGGATTACTCCATTGCGGCAGCGGTAGCATCAGCAGCACTGTGAGCCAAATGAACAAAAACCTGAACTTTTTATTGACCATCTGCAGTCCTCCTTGGAATCATTAGGAACGGGGAGAATGGCTAAATTGTTAGTTAATCGCCATTTTAAACCGCTTTCATTTTCGCTTTCTTGATTGCCTCATGTATGTAATTATACTTTTCGTCTCAAACATTAAAATGTAAGATATTAAAAAATTTTTGTAATAAATTATTGTTAGGTTTAACCCTTAAGTGCTCCAACCATTACGCCCTTAACAAAATACTTCTGCAAGAATGGATATGCCGCCAAGATCGGAAGTGTAGCGACCATGATGGTTGCATATTTTATCGTTTCTCCAATTGCTGCTCTGTCCTGAGCTACGGCTCCGGCCATCATATCATCCGTACTGTTGGAAATCAGGATTTCTCTCAACACCAACTGCAACGGCCATAATTCTCTATTTCTTAAGTAGATCATGGCGCCAAACCATGCATTCCAGTGACCTACCCCATAATACAGCACCATAACGGCGATGGTTGGCAATGCCAGTGGGATAATGATTCTAAATAATATGGTAAAATCATGTGCACCATCGATATAGGCTGATTCTACCAAGCTGTCCGGAATTCCCTGAAACGCCGTTCTCATAATAATCAGATTCCAGGTTCCGATTGCTCCAGGAATGATCAAAGCCCATATGGAATTCATTAAACCGAGATCCTTGACTAACAAGAAACTGGGAATCAGTCCGCCACCGAAAAACATGGTAATGACAATCAAGATCGTAATTGGCTTTCTCCAGAAGAAATTTTTCCTAGACAGAACAAAAGCTCCCATAGATGTCATGATAATATTGTAGGTCGTTCCCACCACGACAATAAATAACGTATTCATATACCCGGAATAAATCATGGGATTATTTAACACAGCTTTATAAGCATCGACGCTAAACTCTAATGGCTTTAGGAGCAAGCCGCTATGGGCTGTAAGCTCATCTGCACTGCTTAAGGATGCAAAAGCAACATAAACAAACGGATAGGCTGTGATCACAGCCAGTGCGATTAATACAATAACAGTCATCGAATCGAAAATGTAATCCCCGACTGTCTTTTTGACAACCATATCTTCCACTCCTTACCACAGGCTGGTTTCATTAACCTTCCGGCTAACATAGTTTGCTGTTACGATTAAAATCAGGTTCACCAAAGAGTTAAATAGCCCCACTGCTGCACTGAAGCTATAATTGGCCTCTACCAATCCGCGCCGGTACACATAGGATGAAATGATATCTGCTGTTTCATACGTACTCGGATTATAAAGCAAGATGATTTTTTCATATCCTTCACTCATCATATGGCCAAAATTCATGATTAATAGGATCACGATTGTGGGAGCAATTCCCGGCAGCGTGATATGAATAAACTGTCTCCATCTCCCTGCTCCGTCGATGGTTACCGCCTCATATAGCTCCGTGTCAATAGCGGACAAGGCAGCGAGATAGATAATCGACCCCCAACCTACGCCTTGCCAAATACCAGTGCTTACATAGATGGTACGGAACCATCCTGCTTCCACAAGAAACATCGTGCGAGATCCACCAAAAAAGGCAATGATATCATTGATCAGACCGCTTTTTGCAAAGAAGTCGATAATCATACCACAGATAACCACCGTGGAAACAAAGTGCGGTAGATAAGTAACGGTTTGGATCGTCTTTTTAAAATACTTACCTTTAACTTCATTCAGCAATAGCGCCAGAATAATGGGTGCAGGAAAACCAAAGATAAGCTGATAGAAATTAATCATTAACGTATTTTGGATGACTCTCCATGCGGAGAAACTGTTGAAGAAATCATGAAAATGTTTTAGTCCTACCCAGGTACTGCCCCAGATTCCTTTTACGGGGCTGAATTGTTTAAATGCGATGATAACACCGTACATGGGAACATAGTGGAACAAGATATACCAGGCTACTACAGGCAAGGCCATCAGGATCAACCATTTATTTTTCTTATAATCTTTTTTTATGGCCTGAATGAGGCTTGGTTTATTGTATATCAAAGGTTGCGGCTGTATCTTTACCTCTGGCACGAGTGGAACCTCCCTATATGGTGAAATGGGGGGGATTTCCCCCCTTTTCACTCGTACTATTTAAAGATGTCGCTGATATTAAACGATTGCGGATTTAATGCCTGCGGGAATTTCTTAATAAAACGATCATAGGCATTCTGTCTAACCTTGTTGATATCTTCAATACCTAATTTTTTGATTTGCTCCACATATTTGTCCCAGGTGGCATCTACATCCTCTTTGCCCATGAGCCACTTCAGGAACATTTCATCCTTATACGTGTTAATTTCATTTTGCTTGCTAGTGATCTGAGAAACTTCCTCCGGCGTCAAGTTTCCTCTATAGTTCTTGTTGGCTTTGGTGACTTGGTCCGCATATTTGGTCCAGACTTTCAGCGACTCTTGTTGCTGCGGTAAGACCATATACTGCTCAAAATACCTCTTGTCTTGTACGAAAGGGCCATCCTTCAGAGCACGGGTATACATCTGCCCCATCGTTGCAAAGGGCTGTCCGTTAGGATTATTCGTCACTAGATCCGTATATTTTGGATAACCGTTCTCCATCTTATAGCTTACACCTTCAATACCGAAGTTATAGAGCATAGAGCCTTCCTTCGTGTAACCATAATTCAGGAATGCCAGTGCTTCTGGAATATTCTTAGCTGCACTGGTAATATTCCATGTCCCATTATTAACGGTAGGTCCATCCTTGGGCATAAAGGGATTGTAGTCACCCTTGTTACGAACGAGATATGGCACAGCGACCAAGTCAAATTTGGGATCCTTGCTCTTCATCAGCGGCAAATATTTCCCGAGGCCTGAACCGGTATTTCCAAGAGTTGCGCCAGCTTGATTTGCGGTAATTTTGGCATCAATCGTTTTTCCATTATTCGTAGCCAATTCGGGGTCAAGTATGCCATCCTTATACCATTTCACCATCGTCTTGGTATATTCCTTAAATCTGGGATCAATCGCTCCGTATACGACCTTACCATTTTCAATGAAGTGATCTTGATTAATCCCCCATGCTCCGGTAAAGTAGGTTCCTTTAATATTTCCGACAGTTCCGGTAAAAGGTGCCGTTGCCCCCTTCTTTTCTTTGAAAGTTTTCATTACCGTATAGAATTCATCGATGGTTTCTGGCACAGGCATTCCCAGTTCAGTCAACCAATCTCTACGAAGAAAACCTCCAAAGAAGGTGAAGATACTTTGATCACCTTTGAGGAATGGGGCACCGAACTGTTTTCCTCCCTCTGTCTCTACATCCATTAACAGATCGGGATAGGTTTCATAGATTTTAGCCAGATCTGGTGCATACTTGGGGATTTCATTCTTTAAGTCAACCAGTATGCCATCCTCAAAGGCTTTTTCCCTTCCACCGGGATAATCCCCAAAGGTGCCCACAATAAAATCGGGTATGTCGCCGGATGTAAGCATCAGGTTAAACTGCTCTTTCGCCGAACCTTCTGTAGGATGAATATACTCAATCGTGACATTCAGTCTCTTCTGCAACTCTTTATTTAGCTCTGACTCGGCATAGTTCTTCATGATCGGAAGCGCAGTGCTCATCAGGGGATCCCAGACACGGAATTTTACCGGCTTCTCAAAAGGTAATTTTATTGCAGTCCCCGTCGGAGTCGAATTCGTTTGCTCAGCTTTTTTTTCCTCTCCTATACATCCTGACATCACCGTAGATGTCAAAAGTGCGATTAAGAGGGAACCCGTAGTCATCTTGTTAAAAATCTTTTTACTTTTCACAATTTTTTCTCCCCTCAAATTTCATATTTTTGCTACACGTAATTGTAACCTGACTGCCTACATGCAAACTTCACAACAATTACATTTGCTAGGGTAAGTGTAGTATTTCTAACAAACGTAAATCAATCTCCATCCAACAAAAAGCATATTGAATATCCCCAAAATCAATATTAAATATGGAAAAATCATCATCAAAAAACAAAAAACGGTGCCAAATTGATGGATCCAGAAGGTTCGCTGGCTCGCTCCAAGTTGTACGCCGTTGATGGTCTTGTAAAGCTTTTTGGGAAAATTATGGAATTTCATTCCTATTGTATAGTAGTATACTATTTAGGAACTTGCGGAATTTGGATACCTGAACTCACTAGTCAAGATAATGAGGGGGATTTCATGAACATAAAGCGTGTCTTGAACACTAGAAATAGTATCATTTACACCCAAATTTTATCTTATATATTGATTCTGTTAATTCCTATCATTTTCACTGGAATCGTTTATTTTGTTACTGTAAGAACGATTGAGCAAGAAACAAGCAGGGCAAATCTGGCTATGCTGAAGCAAGTCCAGCTCAATATGGACAATATTTTAAAGGATGCGGAGCGCTTAAGTTTTGACATTGCCTTTAACCCGGATATTCAAATGCTAGCTACTTCGCAGGAAACGAACTGGAATAACAAACAGTATGAGGTTGCTCAGATCGTAAAAGATTTCAAAAGGATGAATATAACGAATGGCTACATCGATGATTTTTATGTCTACTTTAAAAACTTGGATGCTGTGATATCTTCGTCAGCAGCTTCAAGGAGTAATTATATGTACTCTTTTCTTGTCAAGGATGGGCTAAGGTATGAACAATGGATAGATACTCTTCAACATGCATACAGCGGTAGGTATATCTCAAAAGACAATAAGACAAGCACAAATGAGAATTCAGGAGCGCTGGCTTACATGCGTTCAATCCCAATATCAAATTCGGGGGAACCTCTTGCCACAATCGTTATCCAGTTAAAAAGAGAACGATTTACTGAAATGATTCAAAATTTACAATCGGCTCAGTATGGAAGTATCTTTATTTTAGACAATGATAATAACCTTCTTGCATCGACTGCTTCTTTTCATTTATCGGATATCTTGCAGGTGGATGAGCTTACGCGTAGCGATAATATGCTAGTAAAAGGACAAGGAAAGGATTCGTTCATCATTTCCTATACGAAATCTGATGTATCCAACCTAAAGTATGTTTCCATTGTTCGGCGTGAGATTGTGATGGAAAAAAGTGAGTTTACAGAAAAATTAATGATTGCAAGTATTATTCTATGTTTAATTTTTGGAGGAGCCGTATCGGTTTTACTTACATGGCGTAATTATAATCCAGTTCGTAATCTGATCCGTATTGTCCAACATGGGAAAATTAAGAATTCCTATGACAGATCCAGTAATGAATATCAGTTTATTTATGAGGCCATCCAAGATGCTCTTCAAGAAAAGGAACATATTAACCTGAAACTGAAGCAGCAAAGTAGTGTAGTGCGAGCGGATTTTCTGCAAAAGCTTCTAAAAGGGAAGTTTGGGAATATATCTGTCCATCACAATGCCTTTTACGCGCTTGATATGCAGTTTAGATCCAGCGATTTTATCGTCGTGCTCCTATCCATAGAAGATAGAGGAAAGCTTATTTCCTTAGGAATTGGAGATGATTTTGAAGCAAAGTCTAAGCTCCCCTGCTTTGTCATCACCAATGTTTTTGAGGAGCTGTTGGGACAAAGGTATCAGAATTTCACCACCGAGATTGATGAGAAAATAGTATTCCTAGTGAACCTGCAGGATCTTGAAGCGGAAGATCATGTGCAAGAAATGGTCAACCTTACAGAAGAACTGCAAAAGTTTTTCGGGAAATATTACAATATGACCCTTACAGTTTCCATCAGTGATGCTCACTCGGGTATCCATGGCATGCAAGAAGCCTATCAGGAAGCCGCCCAAGCCCTAGAATACAAGTTAATTGCCGGTAACGGAAAGATCATCCCCTTCCAAAGTCTGAAATATAATGTCAGAGATTATGTCTATCCGCTTGAAAAAGAGCAAAAGTTAGTGAATTGCATCAAATCTGGAGAGTTTGAAAAAGGAAAGCAATTACTTGACGACATTATTCACTCTAACTTTATTGACAGCACCCCCACTGCTGAAATGACAAGGTATTTTATGTTTGATCTTGCAAGTACAGTTGTAAAAACAGTAAAAGAAATTTCTGCTGATGAGCCAGTGGAAAAATTATTTGAATGTGAAACCTTAGTGGAACTACAGACGGAAATTACAGCTACACTCGCATCCGTATGTAAACGTATACAGTCAAAAACCGGTAATCGTTACTACGAATTGAGCAGGAATATCATCGAGTTTGTAAACAGCCACTATGTAGAAGTTACCTTAAATGTAGCAATGATTTCAGAACATCTGGGGATTTCTCCAAGCTATATGTCCAAGCTTTTCAAAGAACAAACCGGAGAAACCTTGCCGGATTATATCAATAAAGTAAGATTGGAAAAAGCGAAAGTATTATTAAGGGACGAAAAACTCAATATCTCCGACGCAGCTGTCAAAGTAGGGTATTTAAACAGTAATGCGTTGATACGCAGTTTTAAAAAGTACGAAGGCGTCACTCCAGGAAAATATAAAGAGTGATGATCCCATTATTCCAGCACCGCTTGAATCTTACTTTCAGATCAGGCGGTTTTTTTGCGTTCAGACGTAAAAAAACAGAACCCCACACTATGGAGTCCCGATCTTAAACCTCTATTACCTATTATTCACGTACCTCTTGGATTCAAAGACCCAATGAATTCCGAATACTCATTTCTAAAGGCGAATAATCGACTTCCTGACTTCGGGTCAGATTCATACGCTCTTTTAACGGCGTAGTCTTATTGCACATGAAGCGTGGCATTCCACTGTGATTCTGAGATGCTGTGTGGTAAAGAAAAGGATGACATAGAATGATATCTCCTGCGGATGCTGTCGTCTCAACAACCCGCAATTCGATACCATCAGCATCTGTATGCCTCGTGTTCATAAATTTATCAATTCGGCTGCCCGCACTTTCATCCGCTGACTTCGTTAGCCCCGTTAATTCCGACAAGTACGGATGTTGCCTATTTAAGCTATCAATCGCAGCTTGCGATTCCATCCCCTCTGGATACCTAGAAAGAAACCGTGCTACCAGCTTATGTGAGCCTTCCAGCACTAACGTACCGCCACCATGAGGACCTATTTCTGAGAAAATACATAGACATAGGAGTCCTTGCTCGGGGCTATCGACATAATGGCGGAAATGAATACCATCCCAATGCCAACCATCTGTAGGCACATCCCACTCTCTGTCAGCCCCAAGTGCAAAGTTGACCGGCCACCAGCCCCACGTCGATTGAACCTCATCGATCCCATACACACCGCGATCTTGCCATCGATCCCATCCAATCAAATCCTCAATCGCATCCGCCATCCGTGCCGTATTGCACTGGTCAAACTCAGGACTGCGATATGCTTCCTGGATATAAATCATGGGTTTATCCCAAGTTGAAGGATCCTCTTGATGAACCCCTCTCTCGCGGAGCTTTCCCCATAGGAACTGTTGGCAAGCTAGCGCAGTTTCTCGCGGGAAGGCTCCGCTGACCTTCACCCAGCCAAGCTCCTTAAACTGTTCGATTTGTTCGGAACTTAATACCTTCTCAAACATATGAGCTCACCTCTAACTATTCATGTGATTTCTATCTTACTTCTTCGTTTTAACCCACTCGTCCAGTTGCTTTTGCTTTTCGGCAATAATTTTATCTACACCTATTGCTTTTAATTTACTGATATATTTTGGTAAATATTCTTTGGGATCAACGGTTCCTGAGAATAAACCAGGTTCAAACTCTTTTTTCGCATTATTAAAGGCGGCAATCTC
Organism: Paenibacillus sp. J31R109; assembly: GCF_059692055.1. Lineage (NCBI taxonomy): Bacteria > Bacillati > Bacillota > Bacilli > Caryophanales > Paenibacillaceae > Paenibacillus > Paenibacillus sp. J31R109. The sequence goes on from NZ_JCAUAR010000003.1 coordinate 225,477, forward strand.
ATTTTTCACAGGTTCTGGGTTAAAAATAAATCCAAGTACACTTGCTGTTTCGGCCGATTCATTGAACTTTTTGAAATTATCCCACTTTTTCGGGTTTTCATTTGCCCACAGATAATCATTAAATTGGTTACCGAACATCCAAGCGCCATTCAAAACATAACCTGATGTTGTACCGTCTAAGCCAGCAGGGAAGTCAATAATATTGTCGCTCTTTTTAACAAAATGTTTTCCTTCGATTCCGAAAGCGAGCAAATTAACTAAATATTTGTCTGTATAAAGTAAATTCAGGAACATCATCGCGCGATCTGGATCCTTTGAAGTTCTGGAGATCGATGTCATGGATCCCGTCGTATCGGAAGTTCTAACGATCGGCTTGGTTAATTCTACTTGTACCCATTGAACACCGGAAGCCAAACTATCCTCAGCATCTTTACCAGGCTTAAGCTGTTGGACATACGAGAATGCCTTTCCAGCCTTTAAAGCCCCTGTCGTATCCCCAATGGTTGCAGCATCTTTATTAACGTAACCGGCCAAATACCACTTGCGGGCTAAATCCATTTGATCCCTTGCTTTTTGGGTTTCAAATGAATTAACAACTTTGTAATCTTTGGCTCCTCTCACCACTGAACCAGGACTGCTATCGCCTAAATCCTCATAATTCAACGGGTTCAGTACCCAATCGATACTTGTATCTTTATTCAAATATAGGGGAGTCACACCAGGTTCTTTATCTTTAATCATTTGATAAATCGGCTCTAGGTCTTCCACTTTTTTAATTTTAGTAAGGTCAATTTGGTATTTATCCACCAAATCTTTGCGCAGCATGACCCCTGCTTGACTAGCTATCTCTTTATTAATCGGTAAACCGTACTGTTTGCCATTCACCTTCGATCCATCCAACAAGACTGGATTAATTACTCTTTTGAGATCCGGTGCATTTTTTTCAATGAGTGCCGTCAAGTCAATAATATTACCTTGCTGAATTTTCGTACCAAAATTATCCCAGTTCATGGTTTGTAATAAATCAAAGGGTTCACTTGACGCAAATTTTAAATTGACTTTATCCTGCCAGCTACCCCAATCGATCACGGATAACTCAAAGGAAGCATTGATCTTATCCTTCAAGTATTTACTTACTTCTTGGTTCACCAGCGCTAGATCTTTAGGTGCACCTGAACCTGGAACGACCATCTTGATCGTGTACGGAGCCAACTCAGGCTTCTTGGACGGCTGGACCGTTTCTACTTTTTCACTCGCGACAGGTGTTGCGCTTGCAATTACTTCTTCTTTCTTAGTACTGCATCCTGTCATGACTACGGATAACGAAAGAAAGGTTGCCATGGATAATTGGACTGTTTTTCTCGTATTTTTCATACTTGACCTCCTAAGTATATGTCTACTATATACTAACCAGCGTTTAACTGGAATTAGCCTTTTACAGCACCAACGGTCAAACCTTTTACAAAATACTTTTGAAAGAAAGGGTACGCGAATATCATCGGGCCCGTTCCAATAATACACATGGCCATTCGAACCGTTTCATTCGGCACCTTGGCGATTTCGGATGAACTGATACCAGAGGCGACCTGCGCATTCGATATTAAAAACTGTAGATTGATTAAGACCTTATACATCATGTACTGGAGATTGATGATTTTGTCATTGTTAATAAAGATTAGGCTGTTATACCAACCATTCCAATAACCAAGGGAGTAGAACAATCCAATCGTCGCAAGAACAGGAAGAGATAACGGCAACACAATTTGCGCAAAAATCCTACCTTCACTTGCCCCATCTATACTTGCAGATTCAATAATCGAGGGATGGATCGTCGTTTGGAAAAATGTTCGCATGACGATGACGAAGAAGGCATTCATCAATAATCCGGGGATAATCAAAGCAAATATCGTATCTTTCATATGAAGAATATTGGCAAACACCAAATACCAGGGAACAAGACCACCGTCAAAAATCATGGTAAAGAAAATGATGAAGGAGAACAATCCACGATAACGAAAGTCATTTCTTGATAATGGATAAGCAAAGAGTGCCGTGATTAATAAACCAGTAATTGTACCTACAACGGTTACGAGAATGGAGATCCCATAAGCGGTTATTATATTCTGTATATCAAACCAGAGATATTGATAAGCAGCTAAGCTGAATTTGTGGGGAATTAACTTGTAACCTTCCAGCGCTACCCATTTTTCATCCGAGAACGAAACAGATACAACGAGTAAGACCGGCATGAGACTTAAGCAACTGTAGAACAGGAAAAAGAAGTTCAGCATGATGTTTGTTTTGTTAGTAATCGCAAGCGGATCTTTATATTTCCTTTTTATGCCAGTTTCATCATGTACACGCTTTTCCGTAGCCACAGATGTATCCAAGCTCATCATCTCCTTTCCCCTTTACTAAAAGAGTGCGTTTTGTTTATCTATTTTACGAACCAGATAATTCACGCTTAAAACTAGTACAAAACCGACTACAGCTTGGTATAATCCTGCAGCTGATGACATCCCTGTATCCCCTAAGCGGAGCAATGCGCGATATACGTAGGTGTCAATGACATTTGTCGTCGAGTATAAGGCCCCTGCATCCAAAGGCAATTGATAAAATAATCCGAAATCCGCATTTAAGATGTGACCAATCGCTAGCAGGGTTAGAATGATCATCATCGGCTTGATGGCGGGAAGTGTGATATTCTTCGTTAGCTGCCATTTCGTAGCGCCATCCGTAATTGCAGCTTCATAATACTCTTTATCAATACCTGCGATTGCCGCAAGATAGATAACGGTTGAGTAACCAATGTTTTTCCAAATATGGACAATGGGTAAAATATAGGGCCAATATTTAGGCTCACTGTACCAGGAAATCGGGTCAATACCCAAAGGAGCTAAAATATTCCTATTTAGAAACCCAAACTCCTCACTCAGAAATGAGAAACCCAAGTAACCAACAATGACAGCCGATAAAAAATACGGAAGAAACATCACACTTTGGTACAGATTAGCAAAGTAACGATTTTTTAATTCATTCAATAAAATTGCGAAGGCAACCGAAAACAGTAAGGTTGATGCAATAAATACAAGATTGTAAAGAATAGTGTTTCGGGTGATCACCCATGCATCACTTGAATTAAACAAAAATTTAAAATTGTCGAAACCTACCCATGGACTTTTCCAAAAACCCAACGCATAATTAATGCTTTTGAACGCAACAACCGTTCCGAACATTGGAATGTAATTGTTGAAAATTAAGTAGATGGTCCCCGGTAACAACATGAGAAGTAGGTATCGTTCTTTAAAGATATTTCTCAACAAGGATCCTTTTCTCGATTTTTGAAACATCGTAATCACCTCCCTCCATTGTCGAACATCTCTGTTACCCTTATTATAAAGGTGAGAAATCAAGGTTCCTACGAAGTAACATGACCTCCCTGACGGTTTTATGACAATCAATATCTATAAGTAATCTTCATGTAACATAGAAAAACCCTTGGATGAATTAAGACATTCATTCAAGGGTTTTTCTACGGAGTCAACCTATATTTTGGTAATGTTTGCGAAATTCTTGCGGGCTAATCCCTACTTGTTTCTTGAACATTTTGGCAAAATGAGATAAGTTATCATAACCCATTGCTTCGCAAATTTCACTTATCTTAAGATTCGATTCGGTCAGCATGGTTTTGACTCTCGTCATTTTGGCATAGAGGATAAAATCCATCAAAGTTTGCCCTGTTTCTTTTTTGAACAGCCGTGATAAATAGGCAGAATTCAAGTAAACATAGGAGGCAATGCTTTCTCTGGTCGCATCCTTTAAGTTGGCATGCACATATTGTTTGATTTTTTCGATTAAGGAGGAATTATCCAGCTCTTGGCAATGAATATAATCGACTCCAGCTGTGATAATACGTGATGCCCACAACTTAAATTGAACGATTGAACGTGTAGCTGATGCTTCCCCAACCCACTTTTTGGAACCAATGAACTCCTTTACGGACCAATTTCTTTTATGTGATACCTGATAAACCATTTGCAGCACCGAATGATACAAAACGTCTATCGTTTCGGAAGTGATCGTCTGATCTTGAAGCCCTGTCAAGACGGCTTCCATTCGGTTCAAGAGCTCTTCTTTTTTACCAAGTTCAAATAATACTGCCCAGTCAACCCAATCAATCACAACAGATGATTTTTTCTGATCCGAAGGATTCGCTGGCTGCCCTTGTTGAAATTGAACAACCTTCATATTCGTAATATTGCATGCTTCCAAATCAAGTAATGCATGATAATTCTCACTTAACTCCTTGATATGAACAGGCTTCCCCACGTAACAAGACAGGCTGCAATAAAATAATTGTGCGCATGCTTCAATATACTTATAACAAATCGAGTGTAATTTGTTCAATTGCAGGTCTGTATGCGCTGTCAAATGGATCAAAATGAGATGAATGCCGTTTCGATCTTGAATAACATCCCCAGGCATGGATTGAAAGAACATTTCCGCCGCGGCGTTGCGAAGCGCATACTCCATAATTTCTTCATCACGCAAGCTAAACTCTTTATTCCAAAGTTCTACACTAAGTAAAATTGGCAAAATCAGCGTATCCGGATCAAATGAGAGATTATAGGATGGCAGTAATTCTTTCAGGTTCTCCGCATTCGGAATGACACGTTGAGATAGAATGTCTTGCCAAAACCGCTCCGTCAGCAGCGGCTTCTGCTTTTCCCACAGCTTCACATACGTTTGGTAGGTTTCATCAAATTGATCTACCTTCTTCACTTCCTTAAGCCTGTCTAGCGCTTTAAGCATCACTTGCTGCAATTGAACCATATCAATGGGCTTCAGTAAATATTCGAAACTTCCTAAACGAACAGCCTGCTGTGCATAAGCGAAATCCGCGTGTCCTGTCAAAAAGACAGTCACGATTAGAGGGTAGTGTTCTTTCACCCAATCAACCAATTCAAGTCCGTTACTCCCGGGCATCTCAATATCGCTAAGCATAATATCTATGTTAACCGTACGCATAATTTCCATAGCCTCGTCGGCATCGTACGCACAATAAATGCCACTATACCCCAGCTCTGACCAAGGAATCCCTTTCAAAAGTGCCTCTACGGCATACACTTCATCATCGACAATAAGCAAATTATGCATCCAATATGCCTCCTTGATCTGCTGCGACCAGTTGAATAGGTATGATTAAGCGGATGATGGTTCCCTTCTCAACACCATTATCGAACAAAATTTTCACTTGTGAGCCGTACTTTATTCGTAGACGATGGTGAACATTCCAAATACCAAGATGGTTATGGCCTGAACCAAATCCCTCCGTATATTGACCCGTTTGAAACATGTGCAACTTATCCGCTGGAATTCCCTTTCCGTTATCGATAATGAGTACCTCATAACGGTCTGGTGAGCATACCGATGGCTGTACCTTTATTTCAATATGAAAGATGGCCTTTCCTTTATCCATCCCGTGAATAATGGCATTCTCCACAAAAGGTTGAATCATTAAGGGAAGCACGCTATGCTGCGAATACGCCTCTGGCATGGATATATCAAACAACAATTTATTGGGAAAACGCAGTTTTTGAATTTCTAAATAATGCTCGATATGTCCAAGCTCTTCGGAAAGTAAAATCGTATCCCGATGCGCCCGAGTAATAAAGCGAAAATAATTAGCCAAATGTTTGGTCATTTCTTGAACTAAGTTATTTTTTTCTAGCAAGGATAAGCTGAAAATGATATTTAAGGAATTCAAATAAAAATGCGGGTTAATTTGAGTCTGTAGATGATTGAATTCAGCTTTTTGCGCTTTAAGCATTTCTTCGTATACATTAATTTTCAACGTATGAATTTGGGAGGACATTTTGTTGAATGTTTCGATTAAAAAGGAAAATTCTGTGGTCGAATTATCTTCTAATCTAACATCCAGGTCCCCACGGGTAATTCGGCGCATCCCTTTAATGAGAATATTCATTGGCAGCAAAACAACTTGCTTTACAAATAATAGATAAAAAACGAGTACAATGAGCAATCCTAAGGGAATCAAAAAGAGCAGACGTTGAAAATAAAGCAGCTTTTGAAGCAAAACTTTTTCAGGAATGATGACCGAGAGACTCATTGTCGCGTACTGAAAAGGGAAGCCAACAAGCAAATACTTGGTCCCACTCGCAGCATTTGAAAACGACACATATTTGGAGTCAGCATGATTCATTTTTTTAACAATCTCATTGACATTTTCCATCGATAAGGATGTTGGCAGCAGCGGCGCCCCGTCATTGGACATAAGTAGAAGTTCTTTCCAAGTTCGTCCACGGTTAGGCAATTGAAGCGGTCGCAAAAAACTTTCGATATCAACCACTGCACCAACATAAAGCTCTCGATTAATTTCCTTTGGACTAATTTCGATGACGCGTACCAAATAGTTTTTATGTTCCCAAGACATGATCTGCCAGTTGAGAAAATCAATTTGCTTATTGTCTTGAAAAAACGAATGTAACACGCCTTCGAATTTTTGCACATCTTCATAGGTATTCTGTTGCGTGATCATATCATTATTTTTCTTTGAATAGACAAAGAACGTATCGATTCCTTTATAAATACTAAGATCATCCTTGAATTTTCGTAAAAACCATTGTTTGGCCATGAAATATTCGCCGCTATCCATAGGATACAATGTAAGCGGAATCAAATTGGTATAGGAAAAATCACTAGTGCCTAGACGTAAAATATAATTGCTCGTATCTTCCAATGTTTGATCCAGCAAGGTAACTTTGGATTCTAGAAGATCATAGTAAGACTGCGACACTTCATTTCGAACGACATTCATCGAATAAAAATTATTGTAAAACAGAAAAAAGATCAATGGAGCCGTAACGATAAAAAAACCAAGAATGAATTTGAATTGCAATGTTTTTTTTCGAAGCATTCCGCTAACCTCTTTTTAATTTCATTCTATTGGATATACATGTCATAGGAAAGTGTTAATTTAAACCCTCCATCCGTTTGAACAGAGGGAGGGTTTTCTTACTGTCTATTTAATTATTTTTCACATATACGCGGAAGTAATCTAAGGAGAAAGCTGCTGGGAACGAAGAGGCAACTGGATTATTATTCGTATTTCCACCCATGGCTAGGTTAATGAGAACCTGAGGTGCTGGGCCATCCCATCTAAATAGCGTTCCTTTAACTAAGGTTCCATCTACCCACTTCTGAATATTGCCTTCCTTCCAAATGAGCGTATATAGATGGTAGTCATCTGAAAAATCCGTTCCAGGATGCCAGACCCATTGATTCGTCATGATACTGTAATAATCAGAAAATACACCATCACCATGATCAAATCCTGTCCAGTCATACGTATTCTGTGTAGGTGTATCAAAGAATTCAACGATATCTATTTCAGAAGTCGTAGATCCAGCACCACCAGGAGAATACAGCCAGAAAGCAGGCCAAGCTCCCACTTTTTTAGGTATCTTAGCTCTTAGCTGAAAAATATAGGTTTTCCCATCGTAAGGATAGAAGGTCTCCTTCGTCGTGATTTGGCCGCTGCTTATTCCTCCATCATAGACGCCGCCTAAGTTTGGTGTTGCTGTTAACTCCAAAGTTGTAGATGTTAAATTATGATTTGTGCTATTAATAGGTTGATAACGCTGCCATTCATTATTAATGACCGTTGTTCCTGCTACACCATAAGCGTTAAATGAATTGGAAAGAGATGTGATACTGTTGACGTTACGTGATGTTCCAAACGAGTAATCTCTAAATAGTGTATAACCCGTAAGGTCTGGTCCACTTGGGGGTGGAGTTGTAGTCGTAGTCGTAACAATGTTCGGTGTGGTTGTTCCTTCTTTTGTGGAAAAAGTAACTTCATTTCCGGAAATACCCTTTAAGATGATGGAATACGTTCCATTGCCATTCACAAGTGGTTTAACATCGAAGGAATACGTCATTCCTGCCACAAAAGTCATATTTTTCGATGATAACAAGGCACCTAGAGCAGGCTGGAAATTCCAAGCAAGTGTCGTCTGATTCCAAGTATCATTTCCTGTTCCAGCATATGCGCCTATATTCGCTACTCCACCAACGATACACTTCACATTAAGTACAGCTGTTGTAATGGTTCCCGAGTTACTGACATTGAATTTCATGTACGATCTTTTGTCTTGCGAAAAATTCACTGCCATCGTTGTTGCTGTAGGTCCAATTAAACTTGTTCCCCACATGGTTGCATCATCCGAAGCATTACTGGTTACAGTTGCCGCATTAGCTTCTTTACTTTCAACAAAAAACAAAGTAGATAGAACCATTAGAGTGACCAAAAATGATGATATCAAAGAAATTTTACTCTTAATTACCATAATTTTAACCTCCAGTTTTTCAATGCATCTCATGAAAAACGCTATCAATTTTAGAACATATTCCCCTGCTTTTGTTCTGAACTGACCCCCTTCCTCCGACAAGCACATGTTAGAGAAGAACCACTAGCTAATTCATGTTGGGCATAAGTAATCATATTATTAATATCTCAGTCTCAACAACGAACTTATGTGATCTAATTGACGCTATTATGACAAGATTTAAGTTTTGGGACAAATTTTGTCTGCAACTATTCTTTATTTTGATAAAATAAATAGCCCTACGATTTCTCGTAAAGCCTGTATTAATTAGCTGTATTTTCAATACTAATCTAATAAAGCAACCGCCCCTCCCGAAACCTCACAACCCGCCGATCATGCACTAGGTACTCTCTGTTCGGAAATGACTTAATAGCAGCTACCGCCCACAACCTCTCCATTGAGTCTTTTCCTTAATAGTGACCACAAAAAGGCAACTAAATCTTGGCCTTTTTCACTTTCAAAATGTTCATGATCCAGAAAGGCACGCCATTTGTTATCCCCTCTTGTCCTACATTCGAAAGTCAAATCGAATGATAGCAGCTCAATGAGATTACCTGTACTTAATAAGGGAAAGCATTCTTCATATATGAACTCTCTATCTTCATTGCTGTAAATACAAAAGACCAACTGTTCATTACAATCTGCAACCTTTACAATGTGCACTCCCCCAGTTGGAAGGTGAACAAACATTTCCCCCTCTACTGGATCACCCCATAGTATGTACTTATCAAATTTTACCCTTTCTTTTTCAATTAGTCCTTGTACCTCTTCTACAGAGATTCTATCTCGTTTTAATATCATTTGACGATGCCCTCCTTTCCGCTATACTTTAAATTTCATAACAAGGTTTTCTAAATTTCGGGAATCTTTGCTGAGTAATTCGGTAAAGGTTGAAACTTCTTTAACTAAGCTATTTTGCTTTACCGTCATATCGTTAACACTTTTCACTCCTTTAAGTGATTCTTCAGCAACAGATGCCATATCAGCAACGGAAGCAGCAATTTCTTCTGAGCCAGCCGCCATTTGCTCGCTAACAGCAGAGATTTCTTGGACTTGCTCTGCCACTCGCTGGCTTGATTTCAAAATACTTTCAAATGATACTATCGTGTCTTCTATCCTTTTTTGACCGTTTAGCACCTCTTCTGTCACTTGTTGCATCGCTCGTTCTGTTTCAAGCGAATCATTTTTAATCCCTACTAAAAGTATCGTTATTTGCTTTGCCGACGCGGAGGAATGCTCGGCTAGTTTACGAATTTCATTTGCGACAACAGAAAACCCTCTGCCATGTTCACCTGCTCTTGCCGATTCAATTGATGCATTCAGTGAAAGCAAATTTGTTTGCTTTGATATACCAGATATCGTGGAAACGATATTTTCAATATGAGCTGATCTTTCTTTTAACTGTTCCACAATAGTTACCGTATCACTAACAGAGTGTCCGATTTGAGCCATCTGAGAATTGACTTGCTGAATGTAACCTACCCCATGTTGAGCGTCTTGCTCCGTATTAAATGCTGCTTCAGAAAGATCCTCTGCAGATTCAGCAACCCGCAGCACACCCTTGGACATTTCTTCAATTGCACGGTATGCATCAAGCGTATTTTGCACAGAAGTTATTGCACCTTGCTCAATAACTGCTCCACGTTTCGTAATTTCCTCTGTTGCACTTGCGGTTTCTTTTGTATTTATAACCAACTTGCTTGACGAGCTTAATACACTCCGGGAAGTATCTCGAACATCTCTAATAATCGATTGCAGCGCTTCCATCATCGCATTTAAAGAATTAGAAATTTCTCCAATCTCATCCTTGCTTGTATAATGCAGTCTTCCCGTGAGATCGCCACCGCTCTTTGCAAGTTCGGCTATTTTTTCATTGACGAGCTGAAGATGTTTTAATTTCACAAAAATCATAATGATCATTGCAAGTAGGAGTGCAAATGTAATAACGAGAAAGAGTATCGTTACCGTAAGCATTAAGCTTGCCTTATTTTTTGCAGTAGTTGCTTCACTTTCCTCTCTCGTATTCATCATTAGCTGAAACTGTTGTAGTGATTCCAAAATGACTTTTTTGTTTGAGTCTTAGTTGCTGTCAAACATGAGCTGCCGGGCTTTCGTAAAATCCTTGCTCTCCACAGCTTTCAATGCTGCTTCTTCCGTTGTGACAAGGATATCTGAATTTTGTTTTGCATTTGCAATGAGATCCAGTTCTTCTTTCGGTGCGTCCAATTTAGTCAATTCAACCAAGACGCGATCTCTAGTTCTGGTTTCGTTAACTTCTCTCCAATAGTTGTCATAATGAACTTTATCTCCAAACTGCACATAAGCTCTTGCTTCGTTTGTTAAATAGTCCGAGGCATTGGCTAAATCGATCCCTAATTGTTTGAATACAGCTTGTTGTTTCACAGCGGATCGCTCATGCGCCACACTGCTATCAAGCAGATAAATACTCGCCCCATTCAAAACCGACAATAAAATAAAAACACCACTTGTTGCCTTAAGCCAAGTTGTAATCTTCATAAGAATGTCCAACTCCTCATGTTAGTTATTGATTTATATTTATATCTCTAATTTTTCTCCAGTATCATGAACGATATATGATTAAATGAGTATGATCAATCTAGAGATTATTAACGCTGTGTATAGTTTTATTTAACCACTTGACGTTGTAAACACGAAGCAAAAAAGACTTGATTCCTCAAGCCTTTAAATGAACTAATTATGAAGCTTACTTTAGGCAAAACGCGCGGCTTGCTGGAGCTGATCAGCGGAGATGACAACTTTATCGGTCGCCTGGCCGATCTCCTCAATTGAAACGACAAGCTGCCGCATTCCGGCTAACGAACTCTCCACATCATGCAGGCTGCTGTTCATCGAGTGTACAATTCGCTCAAACGCGGCTTCCGTTGCCTCCGCCTCAGATTTGCTCAACTCGATAATCTTGTTCGCCTGATGGATTTCGGCGGCAACTTTAGCCGCAAAATCACCCGTTTCCCCAATATATGCCTTAATCTGATCGACAGATTGCTTCGTTTGGTTCGACAGCTTGCGCACTTCGTCGGAAACCACCGCGAAGCCTTTGCCGTGCTCACCCGCCCGGGCCGCTTCGATCGCCGAATTCAGCGCCAGCAAATTCGTCTGGCTGGCAATCTCCTGCACAATGTTGACGACTCGACCGATCTGAGTAACCGACGAAGTGAGTTGTACAACCAGCGCTTCAGCTGTCGCCGAGCGTTGATAGATTGCCGTAATGCTCGCCTCCAGCGCGGTCAGCTGGTTTTGCCCTTCCGTGGCGAGCGACTGCGTCTCACGGGACGCCCCAGCACTGCGCTCGACAGAATCGTTCACTTCGTCCGCCGCTGCAATCAGATTTTGCACCGAAGTGTTAGTCTGCTCTGACACTGCCGCAATCTCTTCGCTGACAGTGGTGATTTTCCGCTTTAATTCCTCTTTGACCTGTTCGTACTGCAGTTCCCGCTGCCTGACGTTTTCCTTTTCATACGCCTCCAGCACAATTTGTTGCTCAAAATTGAGAATTTTCGTAATCGCTTTGCTGATGCGCAGGCTTTCATCGCGATCTTCGACATTGCGGTTTACAAGGAGCATCAGTGTGTTCTGCAAATTCTGAAACGCGCCCATGTACCATTTGGGCTCGAGTCCAATCCGGCTATGCACGTCGGCGACGCGCATCCGCTTTTGCAAATACTCCTCGTCAATTCGCCCGCTGAACATCTCGATCAGATGCGACTTTAGCGTTTGTCTAAGCCGTTCGACCGTACTATTGCTTGTAATGATTGCTTGGAGTGATTCTACGCCTGTGATCGTTTGGTAAAAACCGTCCACAATATCCTCGATGTACAGACGCACGAGCGGCTGAACAGACTGTATACAACGCACTTCTTCCAGTGTCAGATCGATCATCTCCAGTTGTTTCAGAATGACCGGGTCTTGCATTTCGATGGTCGCCGGAACTGTCGACTGGTGCCCACTTCGCCAACTTTCATCGAACTTGTGGTATTTGTTTCCAGCAAAGCGATTCAAAACAGGAATGAACAACTGCCTTTTTTTTATGGGTGGCTTATTCTGGGTCATTCTTCGTCACTCTCCAACTCTCAAGTCTTGTAATCTAGTCTTAAATCGATATTAGTTGCAGTCACTTCTACTTCTCCAATATCATGAATTTTATATTATGGAAAAGAGTATGATCAAACTAGATTTTATTAACACTGTGTATAGTTTCATTTAACCATTTCATGTAAGATAACCGAATAAATTCTAAACAGATCCGAAATATACTACAAGGAGCACTCATGTAACGTCGAATCGTAAAGAGTTATCTGATTAATGAACCATGGATGTGATTTGGATCCTATCGAGGTCCTTTTATGGACTTCATATACCACTGCTAGTATCAGGCCGAATGGCACTATTCTAGTTGATTGAGGGAGCAACATGTAGGGGGAGCTTTGAGAGAGGATTGTTGATTGGCGGCGTTGGTTTACATTATCTCGATTTCAATCCTTTAATCGTCTAGCTTTCCATCCGTCAGCTCTCCATTTATGTTCGAGAATGCGGTAAATTCAATGTGATGCGGGCTCTGCTCTTGAATATAGAGTTACTCCATATACACATTTGACTTTTCCATATATAATATGGATAATTCTTGAACCTGCTGAATGAGCTGTGTAAGAGAGTCTAGTAGTTAAGGGGAACGCTCTTAACGATTTCTCCAGTATTTGAACATTATATTATTAAAATGAGTATGATCAATCTAGAGATAGTTAACACCGTGTATAGTTGTATTTAACCACTTGAGGTAAGGTGCCCCTATGAATTCAGAACAAATCCGATATATTCTACAAGTAGCCTCAGAAAAATCAATACGAAAAGCAGCAGATAAATTACATATAACTGCCTCAGCGATTAGTCAATCCATTCAAGCATTAGAAAATGAACTAGGTATAACCATATTCCAACGAACTAGCAAGGGAACAATTCCAACACTTGAAGGCGAAATCGTACTGTCAAAACTTATAGAAATGAAAACAAAATATTTAGAATTATACGAAGAAATTAATCTCGCAAAAAATGGGAATAATTTGAAATTGAGGATATCGTATTCTAATACATTTGGACATATCATTAAACAAGCGTTAGTTTCTTTCAAAAAGGAATTTAAAGATATCCAAATAGAGCTCCTAGAAAAATTGCCTCAACAGATTTGCGAAGAAATTACAACCAATTGCATCGATCTTGCCTTTATTGGTGAACAACAAGAATTAATGAATCGTAATCTTGACATTGAAAAGCTATATACAAGCTATTTGTGCATTTGCGTTGGAAAAGAGTCTCGTTTTCGATTTAAAGAATATTTAACATGGAAGGATTTAAGAAACGAATCCATCATTCTTCTCGACTCTAGCTCTCATAAAGAAATGTTCAAAAGAGCAAATCTAGATCAGAATCCAATTTATGTAACGGTAACCGTTACTGAACCAATTGGTGAATTTATGATAAAATCGAATGCCTTTACAATTTTTGACAATTTTACTTTAAAGGGCCATGATTACATTCTTAATGGAACTTTAATCCTAATTCCATATAAAAATCCAGATTTATTATATAGAGATATTTGGGCCGTTCATTGCAATACGAATCTATCCAGCTACACCAAGGCATTTTCAAAACATGTACGAGCTCAATTTGACTAATAGAGTAAACTATTATAAAGAAACCGATGTTTGGTGACAAATTGGTTTTCAAGTGAACAAAGCCAGCAAACACATAGTTTGCTGGCTTTGTTCACTTGAAAATTATAGTGACAAATAAAGTTTTGAAATGCTTCACCTGAACTATCGACTGGTGCCCAATTCGCCAGCATTCATCGATCTTGTGGTGTTAGCCCTCAGCGAAGTGCTGCAAACCGGGAATGGAAGTGGGTTTTCTAGGACGTTTTTCGGGTCACTCTACCTCTCTCAAAATCTCTCAACATCTTATGTATATGATTCCTTTCGTGAGTATCTTCAGTGGATCCATTCCCATTAGGACGAAACGCAAAAAGGTCTTTTGTCTCCAATAACAAAAGACGAAAGACTTAACGACGTACTCAATACCACTCCGAATTTATGCTTTAATTATGATATTCAATTTCCCTCCGACCAGCTAAGTACACATCAACGTAAATCACAGAAATTAACGAAGGTCGCTTCTCCTTCGACATCCGTATTCTTGTGCCTGTTTTTTACATAATTCTGGTTACGATTGCCAATACTAAAGCTCAGGTGATGGAAATGCTTGTAGAGCACAGCAAGACGCAGCGAAAACAGATCGTTGAGCAACTGGGGCACGCATTAGACTTCCACATTCAGCCCCTTCAGATACGCGGGATCTCGTTAGAAATAATCGCTTTAACCAGTCTGGTAGATGTTGCAGCAACAGCTCGACGCCTGTCGGAAGCCGGACGAGAACACGCATCGAATTGGGAGGATCTGCTCGGAGAGCTTGGCGCAGAAGCACCGCGAGGGGATCTTGTCCAAGGCCTTCTTGAAGGCAAGACCCTGATTCTGCAGCCTGAAGGAACAGGTGCAGCCTGGGTGCAGTCCGAAGTGAAGCAGCTGTATCGCCCGGTCGGCACGACGAACAATCAGAATATCCTCATCTCATCGCAAACCGGTTTCATCGAAAACCTGACGACCAATATCGGGCTGATCCGGAGCGAGCTTCGTTCCCCGGATTTAAAGCAGGTGAATGTCGACATCGGTTCACGCGAGAAGAGAAGAATTCTCGTGCTTTCATTGACAAACGTGGCGGATCCGGCGTTAGTAACCGATATCGAGAAAGCGCTGCAAGCGCACGCGAACAAGCCGTTCGCTTCACTTCAGCAAGTCTCCAGCTGGCTACGCAGTACGCCAAAATGGAGTCCCCTCCCATCGTTCGTCAAGACGGAGTCGCCGCACGAGGTCGCTTTTTTCCTGAAAAAAGGCCGAATTGTACTGCTTGTCGATGGCTATCCGGAAGCCATCGTCATTCCCGTAGAGCTACCTGACCTGTTCATCGCGGATACCGACCGCGAATATACGCCCACTACCGCGTTTATGATCGTTACGTTCCGTATTCTAGGCGTACTCATCGCCATCTGCGCGCCAGCGTCTTATGTTGCTCTCATTTCGGTGAATCCGGACGTTATGAAAATCGAGCTCATCTATTCCATCGCGTTGAGCCGAGTCGGCGTTCCTTACCCCTCCTTGACGGAAGCGCTCATTCTGCTTTTCATTATCGAGATGTTGTTCGAAGCGCTCGTTCGGCTTCCAAAGAGCATCGGTCCTGCGATGACCATGGTCGGCGGCATTATTCTCGGACAGGCTGTCGTCGAAGCGAATCTCGTCAGCAGTCTGTTGATTATCATCATCGCAGCTTCTACCATCGCCAATTTTACCGTCATTGGGTATCACTTTACTCTCGTCATCCGGTTATGGCGTTATATCATGCTCTTCTTTGCTTCGTTGTTCGGTCCGCTCGGCATCGTATGTGGATTCTATATATTACTCTCGCTCGTCAGCTCGGCTATGCTAATGCGGCATCCAATGATTCCATTCGAGCCTATTAGGAAAAAGGAGTGAACAGAATGATCCGAGGAATCAGTGTCGCGACCTTCTTTCTTGTGCTACAGTTCGGATTGTTAATATTCGTGTTCCCAAAAAGCATCATTCAATCCCAACCCAGCGGCCATTGGTTCGTCATCATCATCGGATGGCTGGTTCAAGGTTTGATGCTGCGTCTGTTCATCGGAGGCTTTCGCGCCGATAAGACCAATCTGCTTACCAAGCTCCAACAGTCCGGATCATGGTTTCGCTTAGGCTTGGTTTGGCCTTTCATATTCAGCAATATGTTTGCCATCGGAATCATGATCCGCGGACATGCCCAAATTCTCAGCATCCTGTATTTGCCTCAGACTCCATTATGGGTGTTGTTAGTGCTGTTGATCGCAACCGCGCTTAGTATTTCTTACGCCGAGCGCGATTCGCTGCTGCGGCTATCACTCGTGATTGGCAGCTTCGGGCTCCCCCTTTTGTCCTTAACCATCTTTTCCACCATAAAGTACGCGAATCTAGACATGATTTTTCCGATCAAGCCAACATTGGAGTTCATGAATGAACCGGGTATTCTGCCGGCATTCTCAATTTTCGTAAATGTCTTCGGCCTGATCGGCTTCTTCGGGCCTTATGCCGAATCCGAAAAGCGCTGGCTATGGGGGGCATGGGTCGTTTCGCTCTTCTTATATCTGTTGAACGTCTATCTTCCGATCAGTGCATTCGGCCAAGAAGTCGCGGACAATCTCCGATTTCCCATGATCGTGCTGTTGGACACGGTTCGAGTAAATTGGTTTTTCTTCGACCGGATGTCCCTGTTCTACATCATGGCCACCATGTTCAGCACGTTGATTAATATTAGCGGTCTGCTATGGGTAACAAGACAGCTTGCCCATCATTCTTCCTTCGTCCCAAGACTGATTACAAATCCAGTATTCGTGGGAGCGTTTGCGATAGTCTTCGCGTATTACGTTCCCAGTTTGGAAGATTTAGAACGGTTATTGCTCTCGGGAGGGCCATTGCGTTTCTGCTTACTATTCATCCTTGCGATGGTCAGCTTTTATTACCGCAATCGGGTAAAGATCGGAGGAAAACCACGTGTGTAAGCGAGTGCGAACAGGGATATGTCTCCTCGCCATCTGGCTCGGATGCTGCCTAATTACAACAGGATGCTGGGATTACCATGATATCAATCAGCGTACCGTACCCGTAATAATGGGTGTTTCCAAAGGGCAGGAGAAGAAGTATAAAGTTTCGCTGCAGATCCCCATTCCAGCAGAACAGAAGCTGAACGTCAAAGTCGTCTCTCGGGAAGCCTCTACGATCAGCGAAGGCATTGACAACATTCGTACTGATATCGAGAATTACATCGATTTACTTAGCATACAGCTAATAGTCGTCAGCCAAGAGCTCGCCCTTGAAGGACTGCAAGACGCATTGACTAATGCGATCCGAGCTACGGCATTCCCTCCAAAGACATTACTTGCCGTAACAGACAGCGACATGGAAGAATTGTTGAGCAATACGAAGAAGGCTATTACGAGCGACATCACGACTTTCTACAAGTTCGCGAACAAACGCGCCGGATGGACGCCCAAAACGGCGAAGGCCAGCTTAATGGAGTCCTTCTCCTCGACACGATCCTATACACAGGACGTCTTGCTCCCGATTATTAAACCGGGCCGTGAGACGGTGCTCGAGTTCGATGGATCCGCCATACTAAAGAAAGGGAAAATGATCGGCCGGCTGAGCGATAAAGAGACGCTGGTCGTAAACGTGATCACCAACCGCTTTTACGGCGCGGACGTCGAAGTGCTGGAAAGTGCGAGCCTCAACATTCTATCCGCCCATATGCACTGGAGTAGCCGGGTGACGGAGAACGGTCCGGAATTGGTAGGCAAGCTCAGCTTGCAGACAAGCCTATCGGAATCGAGAATCGAGAAGCCTAAAAGCGAACATGAGTCCGATCTCGAAAAGTTATTCTTGAAAGATTTGGAGCGTGTCACGAACAAGCTGATTCAAACAGGTGCCGATCCGATGGGGCTGGGCAATCATTTCCGCAGCAAAATTCCATTCGAGAATCTTGCAAAGTGGCGCAGCGATTATTATCCTGAATTAAAAGTTCACTACCTCGTTCAAGTCAAGATTAATAACCTAGGTAGCCTAGTGCAAGCGGAATAGCTTAGACAAATTAATCGGACTATTAGTCGTCGCAAAGAAAAGCAATTAATGACTTCGTGCAGCGAACAACATCTTGCTCACTTTCATTTCCACATCAATTAAGGAGAATGGTTTAAACATATACGCATCTGCACCAAGTTTCAGCCCCTTATGTACATCCTCTTCGCTGCTTCTTCCGGATAGGAGTATGATTTGGGTTTTTGCTGCACGTGTGCCTTCTGTTCTCAATCTATCAAGCACTTCAAATCCGCTCATCCCCGGCATAATGCAGTCCAAGATACAAATATCTGGCTGATCCTCGACTAAGATCCGATAAGCAGTTTCTCCGTCTTGCGCTTCAATCAGTTTGTAGGGCCTCTTCCTGAATTGATCGGCAAGCATCGTACGGAGCAAACGGTCATCGTCAGCAATCAATATTGTTATGGACTTTTCGGATGGAAGTTCCAAGTCAGCCGGATTTTCCCTCGTCATCCCGTAGGACGTTCGAACAACACGGTTCCGCCCGTTGCATTTTGCTTTATACATTGTATAATCCACGACTTGAAACCAGTTCTGAACAGACTTGCTTGAATTCCAGGACGAGATGCCTGCCGAAAAAGTAATAAAATAGTCAAAAAAATCGTGTTGGGCAATCGGCTCATTGCGAACTTGTTGCAAGATGCGGTTCATGATTTGTTCCGCTTCGAGATCGGTAATCCCCGGCAAAATGACACCAAACTCTTCACCACCAAGCCGTGCCAGTATATCGGTGTTCCTCAGGCAGCTTTGCAGCAAGTGACTGAATTTCTGCAGCACGAGATCGCCAGCTGGATGACCATGTTTATCGTTAATGGCTTTAAAGAAATCAATGTCAATGATGACCAGCGTCAACGGCTCATTGTATCTCTGTGCACGGTTTACTTCCACTTGAAGCTGCAGGTCGAAATACCGTCGATTATGAATTCCGGTCAACGGATCGTTAAACGCCATGAGCGCAAACTCCATGTGACGCAGTAGCATCCGTTGAATCCGCGCGCTCAGATCTTCATAGCGAAATGGTTTGGTGACGAAATCGTCAGCCCCCATTCGAAAGCATCGGACGACATCTTTCATATCATTGCGGCCGGACAACACAAGCATGGGAAGCCATTTAATCATTGGATCTTCTTTCAGCACCTCGAATATTTCATATCCGCTCTTCGGATGCATCATAAGATCAAGCGTAATTAACTGATAGTCATTCTCTTTCAGCAGCTTGATTGCAGTTTCCACATTCGAGGCCTCATCTACGATATAACCCTCAAGCCTAAGCTTGCGAGCCAAATAAGACCGTAACACACGGTCATCATCTACAACCAGCAATCTGCTGCCTAAGAGTTGAGAGGGGAGGACCTCCTTGAGCGGTGCTTGCTTTTGTTCCAACAGAAGTTCCTTGCAGTTGACTTCAAATTCCATTTCAAGCTCATGTAAAAGGGAGCGACTGGCTACGTAGCAATCCTGAACCTGACTTTGAATGTCGTTTCCTGATAAGTAATTCGTTTCGTAGCTCCATTCCCAGCATTCGGCGAATTGGGCAGCTACTCTTCCCATGCGAACCATTCCCAGAATCGGGGCGGTTCCTTTGATGGTATGACCGATACGGTACCATTCTCTCGATTGTTCGATCAGCTCATCAGAACTGATTGTGTTTGTAGGATCCTTCAAAACTTCCAGTTGCTGCCTCAGTTCGTCGAGATACTTTTGTCTACTTTCAAACTCCAAACTCAGGCTAGCTTTCTCGTAATCATGGATATTCTCATCCAAGCTGTATTCCTCATTTCTCTCATGTTGTCAAGATCACATTTATGAGCATAGATGCTTAACAGGCCGATTGTACCGTTTCGAGAAGCGGTCAAGCTTTTTGCATGAAACTAAATTTTTATATAATAAATGGATGATAGAGCAGACTTCTCCATCATCTTGTAATTATATTATTTAAATGAGTAGGTTCAACCCAGATATTATTAACACTGTGTACAGTTTTATTTATCCACTTGAGGTATGGTGCCCCATGAATTCTGTTAGTGAATTAATGAAGGGGCTGTCCCACGAAGTGCTTACTCTTTCTCAAATTGAGCAAGTAAATGTTTTGAGAATGCCTTGGTATAGCTGGTTAGATTCGTATTGCAATGAACGGCCCAAATATCTCTATATAAAAAATCTGGATTTTTATATGGAATTTGAATTAGATTTCCATTAATAATGTGATCATGGCCCTTTACTGTGAAATTGTCCATAATTGTAAAGGCATTCGATTTCATTATAAACTCACCCATTGGTTCAGTAACGGTCACCGTTACATAAATTGAATTCCCATCTAAATTTGCTCTTTTGATCATTTCTTTATGAGAGCTAGAGTCGAGAACAATGATGGATTCGTTTTTTAAATCCTTCCATGTTAAATATTCTTTAAATCGAAAACGAGACTCTCTTCCAACGCAAATGCAAAAATGGCTTTTATATAGCGTTTCAATATCAAGATTCCGATTCATTAATTCTTTTTCTTCAGGAATAAAAGCAAGATCGATGCTATTGGTTGTAATTTCTTCACAAATCTGCTGAGGCAATTTTTCTAGGAGCTCTATTTGGATATCTTTAAATTCCTTTTTGAAAGAAACTAACGCTTGTTTAATGATATGTCCAAATGTATTAGAATACGATATCCTCAATTTCAAATTATTTCCATTTTTTGCGCGATTAATTTCTTCGTATAATTCGATATATTTAGCTTTTATATCCAAAAGTTTTGATAGTATGATTTCGCCTTCAAGTGTTGGAATTGTTCCTTTGCTAGTGCGTTGGAATATGGTTATTCCTAGTTCGTTTTCTAAGGATTGAATGGATTGACTAATGGCTGAGGCAGTTATATGTAACTTATTTGCTGCTTTTCGTATTGATTGATCTGTGGCTACTTGTAGAATATATCGAATTTGTTCTGAATTCATGGGGGCACCTTACCTCAAGTGGTTAAATACAACTATTCACGATGTTAGTAATCTCTATGTTAATCATAATAGGTAGTAATTAGCCAGCTATATTTCTCTCTAGAGAAAGGGCCCCCTCCGAACATCCCTCAGAAGCCCCGATACAACTTAGTGAATTTGGTTATAAATCCGATAGAGCAGTATAGCAGCCTCCGCTCGGAGCGTATTGGTGTGAGGATGGAGTTTCTTCGACTCATCCCCTTCAATCAAGCCATTACCCACAAGCAGCGATACACTTGAAGCAGCATAACCCGCGATATCCGACTCGTCCGTATACATGTTCATATCCGCTGTGTTTCCCGCGCCCAACTCATAACCCGCGATTTGAAGTGCTCTTGTCGTTAAAACGACCATATCTTGGCGTGTAATCGGTGCAGATGGATTAAATATGTTCTCTCCTGATCCTTGAGCAATACCGAGCGATTTCGCAATACCAATCGCCTCATAATAGTAATCCGTCATCTGGACATCTGCGAAACCTGTAGTGACATCAGCATCTAAGTCTAGAGTCCGAACGAGCAGCGACATGAAGTCGGCCCGTGTAATAAGGGATTTTGGAGCAAAATCCGTTTCCGATATACCGTTAATAATACCCTTAGAAGCCAGAATTTCGATCTGTTTTTTTGCCCAATTGAAATCAGATAGGTCTGTAAAAGTTTTCATTTCATAACCTACAGCAAACGTACTTGAATGACTGGTTGTGAATGACACTTTGCCTGTAGACAAGTTATATCTGCCGGATGGTACCTTCACCATATCTCCATGGTTGTTCAAATACCAAACCACGATATGTTCTGGATTCCGCAATTCCTCGGCAGTAGGGGAGTAATCCATAGAGATTTGGACATTCCCCCTTTTATTTGTCCAATCAAACACCTTACCATCTAGCTCAATATTTACATCAATAAGCTTTTTGTCACCCATTTTAATGCGATTTATATCAGGTAGCAAATTCTTGTCAGCGACTTTTAAAGTAAGCGCAATGTTGTCTACACCAGCAAGGTCAGCTTGTTTAAACATATTGTTCGGAACCGTCAAATCAGCTATCTCTGTATGAATTATCAGCTTAAAACGAAGACCCTCCGCCTGAAATTGCTGTGATGGAAGCTGTTGAACATATGCATTGACGCCTTCCACATGCTGTATTTGAATGATGACAGACTTTACCCCGTCCTCACCAATCGTGGAAGCTCGTAAGGCAGTTTCAATCGTATCTGGGGTTAATATAGCTTTTGCAATGGTGCCTTGTACCTGCGGTTGTACCTCTATCCTATTTTGCTCTATCGTTACATTATCAGTTTCTTTTATTAAGCTGCCTCGATCAGCACCTTCACTACCTGAAGCTGGATTCTCACCGGATTCAGACTCTGTACCTAGCGTTGTAATCGATACAGGAGTTGCATTAGTGCTCTCAAACAAAGAGCTAACTGCACTTACCGTTACATAATAGGTTTTCCCGGTTAACAAACCTGGGATCACGACGCCATTAGGTGTAATAGAAGTTACAGTAATTTGCCCGGTGTACGTTCCAGGCTCCTCACCATACTTAATTCGGTATGCGACTGCCCCATCAACCGGATCGAACAAAACCTTAATCTCGTTTTCCGTTGGATCAGCTAACGTAACTTCAGGAGGCATTAATCCATTCAATAGCTCAATCTTAAAATCATCAAATTGAACATGAGCATTTGAAGCAAGTATCCCTGCCGTGCCTTTTGCAAGACCCGCGTCTTGCGCCTCAACAGCTTGTGCGCCGTCTATGCGCAAACGAATGATGTCTCCAACGAACTCCGCTTCAAACAAATGCTCACCAGCAGAAAGCGAAAAAGCCTGTTCTTTAATAACTGTAAGGATGCCATTTTCTTTTTTCCTGATTACAGCCATCTCCTGACCCGCGGTCCAATCTTTCTTATACCCTACCAGATAATAATTATTAGCATTGGTTGTTCTTCCCAGAAGATAAGCTTCCATAAGCGTTGCTGTTACATTCTGCGGCGGTAATTCAATTTGGGCGGACACTTTGTAATCCATCCATTCGGAACCTTGATTCATCCACATCCGGTCCGGATTGTTTCCTTCTGCCATAACCCGCTTGTTGCCATCCGTTTCAGTGAAGCTATAATTCCCGTTGGATAATATCCAATCGGAAGAGAATTCCCCATCGTTATAGTCATCACTAAACAATTGATCACCATTACCTACCACACGCTGTTCATTCGAAGGGCTGCTTTCCCCAAATTCGTTCTCTCCAGTAACGACAATGTAGTAGGGAATTTGAGAAGCAGGCAGCGTAATCGCATACCCCGAACCGGGGACCCCTGCAATATTTCGCGTATATTTTCCAGTAGCGGTACCGATTCTGATGACATAAGAAGTATTGATTGCATCCATTGTGAAATTAACGAATACGCTATTTCCTTCAGCCACTAAACTGTTCAACACTGGAACCGTTGCCGTGGGAACTCTTGGCGTTACCATCATCTCGTTGGAATTCGCACTCTCGCCGACAGAAGTTTCTGCCGTTACCACAAAATAATAAGGGACATTGTTGGTAAGCCCCGTGATAACAGGCGAATGCTTGGATGTGATTACCGTGTTCGTATAAATACCAGGCTGCGTCCCGTATTTCACACGGTATACCATCGCGCCTTCTACATCTTCAAACCAGAGTTGCACCTGGCCATTTCCAACCTTGGATTCATTGATATGCGTAACGGGTGGTATAGAGTTCTGTACCAAAACTCCATCAAACTTCACTTCCGCATGCTTTGTGAATAAGCCAACTGAACCTTTTACAATGGCTTGGCTTGCATCTGTTGTGCTTAATAGCTTTTGACCATTGATATAAAAATCAATTTGGTTGCCAGTGAACACTCCGCGGAACCGATAAGAATCTCCCTGTGACAATGAATAAGCTGCTTCCTGAAGCGTTGTCATGACACCGCCATTGTTTTTCTTTATGGCAATTTTGCTGCCATCATAAGACAACAGATAATAATGATCGGCATCCTCTACTCTTCCTAACAAACCAAATTCACCAAATTGCTGTGCCTTGACCCATGCCATATAGCTTACGTCTTGGAACGATTTCTCCGAATAGATCAATGACGTTCCGGCCATATCCGTCTGCTTCAATATTTTTTCATGAGGATCAACGGCTGTAGCTCCAGCTGCACTAGTTAACGGCACTTTCGTATTAAAAGGTATGATCGAATCATTCACTACACGCCAGTTACCACCGTAACGAAGCCATTGATCAGAAACGAGGTCACCTGACTCATAATTGAAGGTATCGTTAAAAATAGATGGATTTAACAAGCCCAAGGAAACCATTGTATCCAGGAAATACCTGAACGTTGTTAAATATTCAACATGAGTCCCCATCCACGACTGTGTGTAGTACCCGTTAATTACTTTAGCGTAATAATCGGAAACCCCCACCTTTTGCCAACCTTCAATTTCCTCGGCCATTGCTTCGTTACCAGGAGCATGCCAGAAACCATAGTAATCAAGCAATATTCTATTTAATAAGGAAGGATCAATCCCCAATACAACATAAGTTGCACTTTGGCGGTTTCCAGCAGCATCCGTGGAGTTGAATTCCTGTGCCATACCAGCAGAACCAATATAGTCGCCATCTTCGGCTACAAGTGACCACATGTAGCTTTGAGTCGCCTCATAGAGCTTCATAGGATTAGACAGATATTCTTCCAAAGTTACTCCTTTGAAGGACCACTTATTGCTTTTCAAAATGTTTTGCATCATTGTCGCTTTAGCAGATAACGAACCAAACGTAGTTGTTGCTGCGAAACACTCCTTAATTGCAGTCAGTCCCTGACTGTCCAGCTCATTAATAAATGTCTGAAGATCGAACGACTGTAGGATTGGTTTAACATTCTCCAATCCTAATGCCATGGAGGCCGCATAAAAGATAGTCATATTAGGTTCAGAGTGATTCGTATTACCTCCATTCCATACATTCGTATCTCCGTTTACGCCAATCCTGTCCCCAGGTCTCGTATTATCGTACTGGTCAAAATCGCTTAGCGTGTACGCCGTACTGATTAACCCAGCTTTTAAAAATGTGATTAGCTTGGATTTCTCATCTGTAGTGAATTGATTCATAATTTCCGAATCATTCCACATCATGGCAACCGCGTACACCATCTGAGACTGTGATCTTGAATCGAGACCTCCCATCAGGTTAGGCATATTCAATTTGGTTGTAAGCATTTTTCGAATGGAGCTGACATATCTGTCGATATAATCCGGGTTCCTGTCTCCCGAAGCAATCGCCATCGTAAGCGTAGCTAAAGCACCTGACGTTGTTGCTTCTGCTGTAGAGCCTAGAGCTGCGGCTGCATTGCTGAATGTGATGTCTTTCGAATCGATCATGGCATAATAAAGCGATTCTTCATTGGGAGGTGCATAAGGGTAAACGATGGCTAACGCACCGATATCACCAGTCTGAATGATATCCGCAGTTGCATTATTGGCTGGATCTTTCACCGTCCCTGCTGCGAGACGGAAGCGATTAGTACCTCCTGTCAATGCATCGGACAATTGAACAGTAAGCGTACGTCCGCTTAGTGTAACTTTATCCTGCTCGTCTAACGAAACGTAATCCCCCCCTCCATTCCTGGAGATCTCCACGGAAGCTTTCAATGCAGCCTCACTCGGCATGTTGTTTAAGATGCCTTCATCAAATACAATCGTCACTTTTTTATTAAAATTAGTCACATAATAGGATTGTAGCTGTGGGCTGGAAGCGTCAGCATGAATAGGAGATGAAATGTATTCACCCGCTGCGATATTCCCAGATACATCCTTCAAAGCACTAGATGAAACCTTCACCCTGTTCGTATTGCCAATCAAAGAGGACGCCATAGTAACAATCAGGGATCCACCAGTGACAGTAACCGTGTCGCCACCCCCAATTGCGTGAAAGTCAATCCCGTCACTAGAAAGTTGAACGGTTGCTTTGAGCGCTGTGTTGTCAGGCATATTGCTGAATAAGGGTTCGTTCGCATTCACCGTCACTATTGTATTCGTCGGATCGAGTTGAACCGTGTTTGTTAGTAAAGGTGCATCAACATCGTAGGTTAATGTTCCTGTCTCTACAACTTCTGTAGCTACATTATTTAAACCATCTTGTAAAGTACTGCCAAGTATTGAAATCTGGGCCCCCGCTGAATTCAATCTGTCCTGTAAGGAAATGACTAGTTTATTCCCGTTTACAGAAACCGTATCCTGCCCACTCAATGCGGCGTACGCTTCGTTGTTTTGCGATAGGAGGATCCTAGCTTTCAGGTCCGCATTCGTTGCCGTATGATTGTAAATATTTTCATCGAAGTTTAACGTTATTGTTTTGTTTTCATTACTCACTTGGCTCTCCGAAATGACGGGTGCAGCCGTGTCATAATCGATGATGAGCTGTGGGGCAAGAGCACCGCTTTCTTTGCTTGATACGTAACGATTGATCGATGAGGTCCCCATTAGCATAAAGGAAGCCATGCCATCCGTTAGACTTTGCTCTTGCAAATAGGTGGTCACATCCCACTCATACCAGCCATTAGTGACTCCTACATTTGTGGAATTAATCATGGCTGAATACGCAGGCTGAGAGGCATATGTGATACTGTTCTCCGACCAATTGTCATTGTTGACCGCATAAATCTTCAATGATTCAGGAGCTGTACCAGCATCCGTGAAATACAAACGCAACTTGGCTGTATTAATAATCCCGACATCAAATGCATTGAATTTAATGAAAATACGTCGATTGAAGGTGGCTCCCCCTTCTTTAAGAATCATAGAGCTCTCGGAGCCGTAGTTCGTGGTTAAATTGCTTGCCCCACTATCCACTCTCGCATCAGCTTGAATGGCCAATGATCGACGAGATTCCAAACCTTTTAGTACATCGGAAATCGTATCTAAGCTCGTTAAAGCTCCCGAATCAATGGATTGAAGTGTTCCGGCTGCTACTTTTATCCGATTGCTGCTTCCGGTAAGTGCTTCAATTAAAGAGATCTCCAACTGGTTACCAGCAACGTTGACTTGATCCGCTTCTAGAAGGCTGTGATACGTCGAACCTCCATCCGTCGAAATCTGTATATGTGACTTTAAATGATCCAAAGTATCGGTACGACTGATCTCCCGATCGAATACCAAGTTGACGACTTTCCCGCTACCCCCTAATAAGGTTTGTATAAGAACAGGCTCAATTCCGTTTGGTAGTCCTCTAAGAGCACCAGTTACAATTTCTGTGGATATGACATTACCTGCAGCATCATGCAAGGAATTTGCCTGCACCTTCATTTTATTTGCAAATCCATTTAGTGGTTCTAGTAAACTGACTTCCAACAAGTTACCGTTCAGATTTGCGGTATCTCCGCTACCTAATGGAAGATACGAATTACCACCCGATGATACATACACAGCATCTTTAATGGAACCCGTCCGATTATTAAATAATGGCTCATTAAAGGACAAGGTTACGTTCCGATAGGTGGCATCCACAACGGAATTCTGATAGACAGGGGCCGTACTGTCTGACGTTACGACGAGTACAGGCCTTTGAGCTGTATTGGATGCCTCCTTAGAATAAATAGTACGGCTAACGTTCGCTGTCGCCATAAACGCAAGGGATGCTTTACCATCTGCACTCTTTTCAGCCTTAATATAATCCGTTACGTCCAGCTCGTAATATCCTTCTAGGTTTCCGAGCGTCATTTGATTAAGTAAGTTCCCCGTGTCAGGCTTATTCACCCAATTGATAGCGCTTTCAATCCACGTGTCATTAGATATACCGTAAACATTAACACCAACGGCAGAACCAGCATTTACGTATACCCTCAGTTTAGCCTGTGTAATAGCAGATGGTGCCGGAACACTACTCAAATCAAAACGAATATATGCCCTTCTCGTATACGGAGTGCTTGTTTGATTATTAGTATCCTCCTTTAATCGCAATTCATTAAAATTAAAGTTCTGAGTCTGTGTGGCCATATTGCCACTCCCTGCATCTACGTAAGCATCTGCCTCGCTTGTTATCAGCGTATCTGATGCCGATGCAACATTAGGACTGACTGCGTAAACACCATTTATGTTTAAAACAATTAAACAAACAATCAGAATCCGAGACCACAATGTTTTAGAAATATTGGAAATCACAGGCTTCTATTCCCTTCTCAACAATTTCAAAAACAGGAGTGCAAGAGACTTTAAATCTCTTACACTCTCTTTACTGTTTACCTAACCAAAGCAATTATTTCTTTTTAGTGTTATACCATTCTGTTGCTTGACGGATGACTTCTGTGCCGCCAAGTGATCTATATTTTTTCACATAATCATCGAACGAATCAACGGGCTTTTCACCTAAAATAATTTTTGCTGCCGTTTCTAAAAATAGGGGTGAGCTAAATGATCCAAAATCCTGAATTTCAGGTTGATTTGATTTAATTGTCGGCATTCCTTCTGCTAAGTCGGGAATAGATTCATTTCGTGCAACCTCGAAAGCCGCTTTTTGCTTAGCCAATGCTTCATCGTTACCAAGCTTGACTCTAAGAATTTCTTCATTGAATCCAACAAGGTTTAAAACAAGAGGCCGCCAGCTAGCTGTCTTATTGTCCGTATCCTTTTGCTTGTCGTATACGATTTGTCCACCGGTTTTGGTAACGGTATCTCCCGGTATCCCAAAGTTAACAAACTCCTGCCCCTCTTGCGTAACCAACCAGTCGAAGAACTTAACAACTGCTGCCGGATCCTTAGCATTCTTGGTAACTAAATATACCTTATTGTTCGCACCTCGTTTAAATCCTACGTTCTCAACGCCAGGCGCTTTCGGTGTCGGGATCGCGATAACGTTAGCCCCTTGCCCAGGCAGTGACTTGTTCAAACGATCCTGCCAATCCCATGCCAGAGCTGGGTCATGATTCCATACACCTACTAGACCTTGCTGAATTTTCTGTTCCCAAA
The DNA here is from genome assembly GCF_059692055.1 of Paenibacillus sp. J31R109. NCBI lineage: Bacteria > Bacillati > Bacillota > Bacilli > Caryophanales > Paenibacillaceae > Paenibacillus > Paenibacillus sp. J31R109. The sequence goes on from NZ_JCAUAR010000003.1 coordinate 254,631, forward strand.
TATTTCTTTTGTTTGTCATGAATTCGCTGTCTATGAGCTTCTCGTCCATCATCTGGCGGAGAAAACCCAGACCTTGTTTCATATTACTAGTAAGATAACCTGGTATAAATTCATTGTTTTCAAATTTAGCGGTATATTGATTTTGGCCATACATGCCCAATATATTTTCCACCCAAGACAATGCTTCTCTTCCTGAAAAAGGAATTTCATCTTTCTTACCATTGCCGTTGGGATCCTTGTCCCGGAAGGCACGAAGCATCGTGAGAAGCTCCTCAGGCGTTTTCGGCGCCTCTTTGATGCCTACTTTATCCATCCAGTCCTTGCGGACAAATAACACGCGGTTTTCCGTCACATTGCCGTTGGCCGACTCAGGAATAGCATATATTTTCCCATTCCGAGTAACAGCGTCCCAAGATGCTTGTGGGATTGTTTTTTTAAGATTTTGACCATATTTATCAATATACTCATTGAGCGGTATCAATTGATTGTTATCATAGAGATCCCCGCCAACACCCCAGCCCATAACTACATCGGCTACATCGCCTGAAGCGTACTTGGTTTGCAGCTGTTGATCGTACTGACCATGGGGAAGGAATACAATATCCAAATCTGTATTTGTTTTTTGCGCTGCATACTTAAGTGTAGGATCATCCATGGCCTTGCCACCAGGAACGGGCTGGGAGAAATCGGATGTGAAAACCCGAATCTTTGCTGGCTTCGTTGTGGTTGCTTCAGCAGATTGCGTTGTTTGCGGTTCTGAAGTATTCGAAGCACAGCCCGTCAAAGCAATAATAATCGCTGCTGCCGATACGATTGGAACCCCTTTTTGAATGAATTTCATTTTAATAAACCTCCTTATTATTTAACAATGAAGCTATATATGTAGGCTTTATGCCTTTCATAACGATAGATGGCTTATTCTTTGACTGAACCTAATGTGGCACCTTTGATAAAGTAGTTTTGCAAAAATGGGTACATGAGCACAATGGGGGCTGTCGCCAATACGATGGTGGCCATTTCAATAGCTGCCGGAACCAAGGTAATACTTGCTTCCGAGGAAGCCGCAGCAGCAATATCGTTGCTGTTCCCCATCGATATCAGAGAATATAGATACATCTGAAGCGTTTGCATATTACGGTCATTAATGTACAATAGTGGCCCCATGTAGGCATTCCAATGTCCAACAGCATAAAACAAGAGAAGAGTGACCATGATCGGCTTGGATAAAGGAACTACGATTTTCCAAACAATTCGGAACTCGCCCATCCCGTCAACCTTTGCTGCTTCAAACAGCTCATCGGGAATTGACCGGAAGAAGGTCATGCAGAGAATCATATTAAAAGCTGAGATAGCACCCGGAAGAACAAGCGCCCAGAACGTATTCAAAAGTCCTAAAGACTTTACAATCAAATAAGTAGGTATCATTGGAGCCTGAAACACCATCGTAAACACAATGAACATCAAGATCCATTTGCGCCCGCGTATCGTTTTCTTAGATAGGGGATATGAACCCAGTATCGTAAGAAACATATTAACCGCTGTGCCGATAACAACTACTTTAACTGTCATCCAGGCAGCGTGCCAAAAGCTCGGCGTCTGAATAACAAGATTGAAATGCTCTAGCGTCGGTTCTACTGGCCAGATCGTAACGCGATTGTGAAGGATGGCCTGCGCAGAGCTGAACGAGCCTGCAACAACATGTAAAAGTGGAATGAGTGTGATAAGACTGACTATGCTGAGCAGCACGATGTTGCATATATCGAATAACCGCTCGCTACGTGATAATTTGATAGGCAATTGACTACCTCCTGAGATCTTTACATTAGCAAACTTGGCATCATTTGTTAAAATAAACCTTCGCCTGTTAGTTTGTTACTAACCTTATTTACACTGATAAGCAACACAAACCCGATGATGGACTTGAATAGTCCGATGGCTGTTGTAATGCTGAATTGTCCATTTAGAATACCGATGCGATAAGAATACGTGTCCAAAACTTCCCCTACGGAAAACGAGATGGGGTTCAAAAAAATGTATATTTGTTCAAATCCGACATCAAGTACATTCCCAATTTTGAGCAGCAGTAGGATGACAACGGTTGGCAGCATGCCAGGCAAGGTCACATGCCAGAGTTGCTTCCAGCGGCTGGCTCCATCAATTTTGGAAGCTTCGTACAAGGAAGGGGATATTCCTGTAAGTGCAGCCAAGAAGATGATCGTGCTCCATCCCATTTCCTTCCACACCCCCGCTCCTACAACGACTGATCGGAAATATGATGCCGACTGTAGAAAGCTAAAGGGACCCACGTCGAAATAGGAAAGCAGTTGATTAACCATCCCTGTTTGTTGAGAAAGCATCATATAGGCTAGTCCGTACACCAACGCCCAAGATAGAAAATGAGGAAGATACACAACAGTCTGCACAGTCCGCTTAAAAGATGATCTTCGAATCTCATTTAATAGAAGAGCCAGAATGATCGGCGCTGGGAATGCAAACACAATTTGATAAAAGGAAATAATTAATGTATTCCTGAATATCCGAAAGAAATGAGGTTGTTCGAACAAGATGTGAAACCAACGTAATCCCACCCATTCACTATCAAAAAAACCATTAAAAATATTGTAATTCTGAAAAACAATGACACTCCCCAGCAAAGGCACATACTTAAATGTAATGAAATATAGGAATACAGGTATGAGCATGACATACAACGGCCAATTCTTAACTATATACCGCGTTAAGGGCTCCTTTTTAATCTTCTTAATCGTATCTACTGTCTTTATTACGGATGATTGCGATAAGCCTGCTTGGTTCATCCATCCCTCACTCTCCTTCGTCTACGAATGGCTGTTTCTCTGTTACCATTATTATAGAACGTAACAACCAGAGGCTTGTAGCAGTGAATATTTATATTTTATTAGAGGATATTTCGTTTTAAGGCATACAAATAAATAAAGCCCGTGATCTCTTTACTGAAAGGATCAAGGGCTACTTTGTGTAACAACGCGTGAATTAGAAGCTGATTAACCTGATCAAGACTTCATTCTCTTTTTATAATCGAGCGGGCTAAGACCGTACATTTTTTTAAATATTTGCGAAAAATAGACAACATCTTCATAGCCGGTTTTACTTGCAATTTCGTACACCTTCAAATCCGTACTCAGCAATTGATTTCTGGCGTACGCCATCCTTTGCGCAATGATATAGTTCAGTACCGTTATGCCGGTTTCGTGCTTAAACAAAGTACACATATAAGACTTGTTCACGTCAATGACCTGTGCAAGCTCCTGCAGATTTATATTTTCAGCAAAATGCTGCTGGATGTATGTCTTGATCTGCTCCACCTTCCGCACCTTTTGATGATCCCTCACACCCCGCATCGCCTCTACGATGTGATAAGCTCCCTCTTCCAGCCTGCGCACAGCGCATAGTCGGAAATAGCTCCTTATGGATGCTAACGACAGTTTTTTATCCCCTAGGCCCAAATCCTCGCCCTCATCCAGCTCCAAATGAATCTTGTCTTCCGTGAGTTCCTCAATAAGCGTTTGAAGCCAAGCGTTAGATAGCGCATTTAGCAAATGATATTTGCCATCCACCCAGCTTTCCAGTAGTTCCATCGTCTCTACAATTAACAGGGGCATGGTTTCCGTTTGCAGTGTGCGGATCTGTTCTAGCCAGCGCTCCATCCAAACCCGATGTTGAGGGAGCTTCTTGAGTAGAAATGAATCCGCATCACGACTTTGCTCCTGATTCATTCGTTCCTCAACCCTCCCTAACGCTTTATTTAGCAGTTCTCGGTTGACGGGCTTTAGAATGTAATCAAGTGCTTGCAGTTGAATGCTTTGCTTGGCATATTCAAAATCATCATAGCTGGATACCACCAAAGTCATCATCCAAGGAAAACGTTTATTAATATGTTCAATCAAAGTTAGTCCATCCATAACAGGCATTCGAATATCCGTTATGCACAAATCGGCATAATGGGTTTCCAACCATTCCAATGCTTTTTGCCCATTCGCCGCACAGCCTGCGACAACGATAGTATCTTTAAATTCCTCGACGGATTGCGTTAAACTTTCACGTATGAGTGGAGCATCATCAACTAACAATACACGGATCATAGAGCAGTCACCTCTTTGATTTTATAAGGGAATATAATTGAAATGTGTGCTCCTCCCGTATCTGAATGGTTGATTGTAACACCAGAAAGAGATTCTTTGTAAAAAGTTTTGAGCCGATAATGCACATTAAGCACGCCAACACGGGACAGTTGCATGAACTCCTGAACCGGACGTTCGTAAGTTAGCAACGTTTGCAGCTCTTTCAGCTTGTCCTCAGTGAAACCAAGTCCGTTATCCCATATGTCAATTCGCACATGCTTTTCACCTTCCATTCGGGCCGCAATTCTGACCTCCATAGGCTCAGCCGTTGTCTCGTAGCCATGCTTAATACTGTTTTCCACAAATGGCTGGACGATCGCTTTCAGGCAGCTTGTTTTCCTTACGTTATCGTCAATGTCGAGGTGAAATTGAATCTCATTACGGTAAAGGATCGTCATAATATGAATATAATCGGACAGATGCTCCATCTCATTTTCCAAAAAAACGAGAACTTCATGGTAGTTAGACGTATAACGCAGCATGTTTGAAAGTGCAATTGTAGTGTCCTGAATACCTTGGTGTCTTGCCAAATTCGCCATTGAATTAATAGATTCAAGTGCATTATAAAGAAAGTGGGAATTAATTTGAGATTGAAGTGCCGATAAGATGGCATGCTGCTGTACAGTCTTAGATTCCGCTAGTTGGTAAATGTATGTGTCTATTCGATCAAGCAAATTATTGTAAGCAGCACCTACCTCTGCTACTTCATCCGTACCTTTCACCTCAATCCGAATATCGAGTCTCCCCATCTGCGTCATCCCTATGGTCCTTCGAAGTTCCTTTAACCGTTTTGTAATAGAAGCCGCTACCAGAAATACTAATATGCTGGCGGCAACAATACCGATGATGATCATCAATGCCGTCCAATTTCGGATACTTGATATACTGCTAGCCAAATCACTATAAGGGACCATTGCAATAACTTTCCAATTGGTGCGCGGAATGTCCTGATATACAATCATTTGCTTCGTTTCTTCACGGTAAAAGGAACCAGATGTATGATCATTCAGCAGATTTTGAAGGTCTTGTTTAATATGCGTACCAACACGCTCCACTCGAGGTGCAGTTAGAATAATGCCAGCTTCATCGACAATTAAAGTCTCCCCATTCGCTCCCAACTCAATCGCATCTAATATAGCTTGCGTAGGCATCAGCGAAATATCGACTTGTAGATACCCGGTTTCACCGGCAAAACTGTATTTCTGCACATAGGTTAAGACGGGCAGCTTCGTAGGTAATCCGATCCGATCGGAATAGCTTGAATTAAAAGAAACAAATCTAGACATTTTCCCAGAAAAAGGTATTTCCTTAAACCATGGCATATCCTTCATGGAATAGTTTGGATTAAGGACATAATCCAGTTCGTTGGGATTGCGGAACACACTCTGGTATCCACGGTCACTATAAAAAACAATGGCTAGCGTTTCTGGGTGATACTCAACAAATGGTTCGATGATTTTGGAAGACATATTTTTATAATATTGATAAATATAGTAATCTCTTCCTGCACTAACACTCAACCAATCATGATACTCACTGCTGCTTCCGAGCGTCTGGAAAAATTGTTCATTGTCATCAATATAGCGACTCAAATTATATTTGGCCTGAATTAAAATTTGGTTACTAAATCGGACCACATCTGAGTTAATTGCTTTCAAGCTTTTGTAATAACTAATACTTCCTATAGCCGTAATCACAAATAATAGGATTAGAGTTATCATCACGATTAGCTTCCATTGAAGTGAGTTCCGCATTTTTCGAAACACATAACTCCCCCTCTCCAAATTTTACATTATACCCCAAATAAATAATGTGTTCACCTTTAACTATTTTAGCTAATTGAATCTAATGTGAATATAGGGAAATCTTTGGGCTATATGAGGGGATATTTAGGTTTTTAATCATATAAAAAAAGAAGCAGGTCCCCCTACTCCTTTACTGAACTGTAACCTGTTATGTAGACATTATGTACCAATCAATTTAATATAAAATTTTGAAAATATTCCATTGGACTTGTACGATCACTATTTGTGTTGCTTGTAAAAACAGTAACGATTCGCTTATTCTTATTTACAATGATGTACTGACCGCCCATTCCTCTTGCAAAATATGTTTTACCTGATTCACCGCTATCATCATTTAGTATCCACCAGTGAAAACCATACGACGGTCCCTCGAGGTTTCTCATGTGAATTGCTGTTGATTCACGAATCCAATCAACGGGGATGAGAGCTTTGGAATTCCATTCTCCGTTGTTTAAATACAACATTCCAATTTTCAACATATCTTCAGTCTTTATTGTTAGGCCAAAGCCGCCAATTGCCACACCTTGTGCATCATGATGCCAATTGAAATTATGAATGGCTAATGGGGTAAATAAATACTTTTTCGCAAATGCAACCGTATCCATACCAGTTGCTCGTTGCAGGATTGCACTTAATACTTGAGAGCTGCCACAGCTATATGTCATTACCATTCCAGGTTCGGACACAAGCGGTTGATCTAGCGTAAATCTCACCCAATTTTTCGCCGGTATCATTACTTTATTCCCTTGCCATCTCAATCCAGATGACATCATTAGTAGATGTTTAATCGTAATTTCTTTTTTCGCATCCTCGATATCTTCAAAAAAGTCTGCTATTGGCACATTTTCATTCTTAATAAATCCTTTTTGAATCGCTATCCCATATAATGCGGATAAGATACTCTTCGTGATAGAGTATACCTTATGCTGTTTGTCCTTCATTTTACGGTTTCTATAGTATTCAAAGACCATAGAATCATCTTTATACACTAGGCAGCTTTCGATTTTATCTTTCAATATTACTCGTGATAGATCGTCGAATTTAATAATTATTACTTCCCTTCACAATGTTCTCAGTAGTGTTCTGAGTGGAACTGGTTGAATCGAATCATGCAAGGACACATCTTTCCGCGTTTTCTTCAAGGAGCGCAAGTGCATCAGAATCTCATTCTCAATACATCGTGCCGTAAACGTCGCCAGCTTCGTGCCCTTATTCGGTGAGAAAGATTCGATCGCTTTGATTAGTCCGATCGTCCCAATAGAAATCAAATCCTCCAAATCTTCTCCGGTATTGTCGAATTTTTTGAGGATATGAACACGAAGCAAGGTAAATTTAACTACCGCTTTAAATTGTTAGATCGAATTTCCACTTTGGATCTCTACTTTTATCGTAGCAGACCTAGGCTTAAATTAAGTTCACTTCATACTCCTTACCAGCTTCTGTCACAAGCAAAAGAGAACTAGAAGCTTCTTTGTTCTCACCAGTCCAACACGTGCTGCTGCCTGCTTCGGTAACGACAAAAGCGGTTTTGTATCGAATCGTACACACACCTCCGATCGAGGAACGAATTTTCGCCTCTCTCAAAAGGCCATCAGACCAGACTATCTCAACCTCGAATCCGCCGCGTGCACGCAATCCCTTTACACAACCGCTCGGCCATGCCTTCGGTAGTGCCGGTAGTAGGCAGATTACCCCACCGTGCGATTGCAGAAGCATCTCAGCTATAGCCGCAGTACCGCCAAAGTTAGCATCGATTTGGAACGGAGGATGGTCACCGAACAGATTCGGATGCACCGCATGACCAAGCAGCGCAACCAAATTCTCGTAAGCCGCTTCGCCGTCCTCCAGACGCGCCCAAAAGTTCATAATCCATGCCCGGCTCCAGCCCGTATGGCCGCCGCCATGGCTTAATCGCATTTCGAGCGTTCGACGAGCAGCAGCCGCAAGCAGCGGTGTGCCGTCTGGCGTGATCTGCTGACCGGGATGAAGCGCAAACAAGTGAGAGATATGGCGATGTCCAGGTTCTGGTTCCCCATACTCGACAGTCCATTCCAGCAATTGACCTTCTCGTCCAATCTGTGGTTTAGGAAGTTTCATTAACGTTGCAGTTGCCTTCCTTTGAAAATCATCCGCCAGCCCTAACCGTTCCCCAGCAGCTAAGCACGCCGTAAGCAGTTCGTGCAGAATTTGTGAATCCATGGAAGGACCAATGCAAAGTCTGCCTCTGTTCCCGTTTGGAAGCTCGTACGTGTTCTCCGGGGAAAGCGATGGTGCAGTTACGAATTGTCCATCATGATCTTCAATGAGGAAATCAAAGAAAAATTCCACAGCTTCCTTCATTAATGGGTACGCCCTTTCGCGAAGGAACACTTCATCTTTGCTATAGCAGTAGTGCTCCCATGCATGCAGAACGAGCCACGCACCGCCCATCGGCCACATAACGGCTGGAATGTACGTGCCTTGAATCGCAGTATCTGCCCACAGGTCCGTTGCGTGATGGGCAACAAAGCCACCTGCGCCGTAAACCTTTTTGGCCGTCTGACGGCCGTTCACTTGCAGTCGTTCCATAAAGTCGAACAACGGCTCATGACACTCCGCTAGGTTGCACACCTCTGCTGGCCAGTAATTCATCTGCAGGTTGATATTGAGATGATAGTCCGATTCCCAAGGCGGCGTATGGCTCTCATTCCAGATGCCTTGCAAATTCGCAGGCAGGCTGCCAGGTCTAGAACTTGCCATTAGCAAGTAACGCCCATATTGAAAAAATAACGCTTCCAATCCGAGGTCCGTCTCGCCCTTCTGCATGCGCGTGAGCCGCTCATCCGTTGGAAGCCCCACCAGCTCAGCTTCCTGTGAACCGCCAAGCTCAAGCAGCGTCCGGCTAAATAGCTTGTGATGATCATTCACATGGCTTTCTCGGAGCTCGGTATACGGTTTCCCTCCCACAGCTTCAGCCTGCCCTCTGCTTACCAAATCTGGGTTGTCACAACGAAAGCTCGACTGTGCGGTAACGATCAACGTAATGGCATCTGCGTTCTTCACTGTGACATAGGCGCCGATCGTTTGAACACTGCTGCCTTCCGCTACTGCTTTTACAACCGTAGCATACGCAACGCCATCAGCCCCAAGCCTGCCGCTCATGATAAGCTCGTCATCTGAAGTGCGCTCCAGATTACCTTCAAATGGGCGCCGGTTCAGTCCTGCACTCAGCGAGATTCGCCCCTTCTCTGATGCTGTTATCCGTATGATCAACGCTTGATCTGGGACACTGGCAAACACTTCTCTACGGTATGTCGTATCCCCACACACATATTCAACTGAAGCGATGCCTGTTTCTAAATCAAGCTCTCGCTTGTACGCCCGCACTTCCCCTTCGAGTCCTTCGATATGGATATATAAATCGCCCAGCGTCTGATAGGTACCGAAATGCTGAGGAATCGATGTCATCGTTAATCTCGCTAATCGCTCGGCCTCTTGCGGCTTACCGGCGAACAACAAGCTGCGAATTTGCTCCAGATGCTCAGCAGCCTCTGGATTGTTGCGGTCAGACTTAGGACCTCCAAACCATACGGAATCTTCATTCAGCTGAATGCGTTCATCAGCCCAATTTCCAAACACCATGCCGCCAAGTCTTCCATTGCCTACAGGCAAAGCTTGAACCCAAGCTTTAGCAGGCTGCGTATACCATAGCTTTGTGTCTGTACGTTGCATTGTGTTTCCTCCCCTATATAACGAATTGTTAATCTGCGATAACCAGCCTATCATTGGACATGCGATATTGCGTCGGAGTCACGCCAAAGCGTTTCTTAAAGATTTTAGCAAAATAAAAATAGTCATTATATCCGACCTGCTCCGCGACTTCATTAATGGATCGATTTGTCCCCCTCAATAACGAACAAGCGTTCTCAATACGGATATTGAATAAGTAATTAGTAAAGGTCATTTTTAATTCACGTTGAAATAGTTGACTCACATAGTTGGGATGAAGCTCGAATTGCTCGGCAATGCTCTGGATCGAAACATTTTCTTGAAACTGTTCCTCCACAAAATTCATAATTTTTTTAAACGTTACACTAGAAATTTTGTCAGCCATGGAATCTCTTGTCCGAGAAGCTTCAGGGATAAAGGATTTAAGTTCATGCAGCATGTTCGAAAAACTCTTGAACCTTTCTAGGAGCTGCTCATAGGTATGCATAAAATCTTCTTCCACTGAACTCTCATAGGTCATCGATACCATCGCATGATAGATATGAAGTGCGTCGCGAATCGTCAGTTGCTCATTTGTGGCCATCGACTCAAGCTCAGCGAAAAGACTTGTGATTGGTTCTCTGTTAGTACTACGAATAGCTGAATAAAGTCTGGTTGTAACATCTTTCGTTAGCTTGCCTGCCGGATCATACATGATAACCTCGTTACGATTCCCATGCATGAAAAGCTGACAGGACGCTTCCGCCGCAGTTTGAATAGCTGCCTGCAATTGATCTGGCTTAGCAGCCAACAGCCCTTGACCTATCCCAACTAAGCTGGAAAATTCGGTTTGCTTGACCAAACGCACCATGGCCTCAAGCTCGCTTTGACAAAGTAAAACAGCGTGCATGTTTTTACCAATTTTCAATGGTACATGGCGCACGATTTGTGAAAGCGGTAGATCATCTATCCCGCGAAACACGAGCACCGCAATGCCGGTATCCTCCCATTGCAGACCCAATTTATCAAGCAGCCTTACGATTTCCCTATCACTCTTTGGCGACTGTATTTGAATCAGCGTGAATAAATAGGCGATATCATTCAGTCTAGCCAAGTTGCATTTCTGCACAACCTTACTCAAGATCTGATTCATCTCTTCCGCTTCAATCGACTTCAGAATATACCCTTCCGCCCCTAAGTTGATCGCTTTTTGTGCATATTCGAATTCCGAATATCCACTAATGACAATAAATTCGGTACTGAGCCCGTCTTGCTTGGCGGATTCCATAAGTTCAATTCCGCTCATGCCAGGCATGCGAATATCCGTAATCACGATGTCCGGTTTTAATAGACGTATCTGTTCAAGCCCAACAATGCCATTATAAGCTTCCCCTACTAAGGTTAAACCATGACGTTGCCAATCGACCTTGGCTTTTATGCTCTCTAGAATCCACTTCTCATCATCGACTAGCAATGCACGAATCATCTGTCCTCATCCTTTCTGCCAGGCAGCTTCAGCACGATTTCCGTTCCTACGCCTTCCGTGCTTTTAACTGTGATACCGTATGAACTGCCATAAGCGAGTTTAATACGCTGATTCACATTGGATAGACCCACGCGATACCGATTTCCATCCATCGATAACTGAGATTCGTTCGAAAGCTCTATATCCAATCGCTGTTGCAAATCGTGAAGTTGTTCGCTGCTCATACCAATCCCATTATCCTGTACCGTAATGCGCAGGTTTGCATGCTCATCAAGATCACCACGAATCCAGAGATGGCCTTTTTCCATTTTCAGTTCAATCCCATGGAAAATCGCATTTTCAACAATCGGTTGCAATATCATTTTCTTCACATGCAACGCGAGCATTTCATCTGTAAAATCATAATGCACATCAAATCGTTCATCAAAACGAATTTTTTGGATGGAGACATAATGCTTAACAATTTGCATTTCTTCCTGCAACGTAACCTCATCGGCTGCTTTGATGCTATATCGGAAAATGCGGCTTAAATTAGACGTCATCGTGCCAATCTCCGGCGCGCCTCTTACAACTGCAATGCCCTGTATGCATTCGAGCGTGTTATACAAAAAATGCGGATTGATTTGGCTGTTCAGGAAGCCGATTTCGGCTTGCTTTTTCAACAGCTCCAGCTCATACACCTGCGAGTGAGAGAGGAGCAGCTTTTGTGTCAAATCGCGAATTTCATCGAGCAGCTGGTTAAACTTCCCGGCCATACTCCCTATTTCCGCATAGCCATCCAGCTGCACACGTTCGGTGAGAAGATGGACGTTTTTACCTCGGATTTGATTAATAAAATCGCCAAAAGCACGTATTGGCTGCACAAAATTGTTCGCAATGACTTTATATAAGATATAAACAATGAGTATCATGGCTAAAAATAACCAAAGCGTCGTCATTCTTGCCTGCTGCAACCCTTTATAAAGCTCCTTCTTGGGCGTTTCGCTGACCATGGTAAAGCCGATATCAGGAATATGCTTTTCCCTCGTAATCGTATCTCCTCCAGTATCCTTCTTCCAAGTTGATCCTAAACTGGACTTATCATTGCTTGTGACCACAGAACCTGCAGAATCAAGGACATAAAAGTTACCCGACGTTTTTTGCGAGAAATCTTCAATTTGTGGACTAATCGCTTTCACATCCATCATCATTAACAAATAGCCGACATCCTGTCCGTAAGAGCTTCCTGGTTTAATCGATCGGACTAGCGAACTAGCCACGACATAATTGCCTCGTTTATCGTTTAAATACACGGAACGTAAACCAATAATCCTGAACATGGCCGCCTGCTCTTTATTCCGTGAAATATCCTGCATAATCGCTTTAATATCACCAAGACGCTCTGCGTATCCCACATTGAACGCTCTTCCATTATCGCCAACTAGAATAAACTCCGCGATCCCTTGCTTCAGTTCTTTCATTTTATCCAAAAATCCAGTTAATTCCAGATGTAATTCGAAGTTTTTAACAGGATCTGTCTCCAAGAAAAAATTTTGCACCGTATTATTAAAGGATAGAGCTGTCATAATGCGATTCACCGATTCGACATTGGCATATAAAGTCGTTTCTACGTTGTTCATCAACTCCGTGGCGTATTCGCTGTTCTTCTGATAAATAACGTTAGTCGTCTTCCAGTAATTCACATACTGAACGACGGACATTAGCAAAAATGTGATCGCGAATACAACAAGCAGCTGTACCTTTATCGCTCGATTTTTCAAAAATCCCAGCATCACAGCTCTCCCTTCCGTGAAGTTCTACTAATGATAATAAAACGTAGAAAGTCTGATTGCCAGACTTTCTACGTTTATTCCTGTTACTTAATGCCTTGTTTCACTACAATGTCATTGACTTCCTTGATGGCTGAATCAATTTGCGCTTGATTTTCTTTAAGGAATTTATCCCAAGTAATCATAGGATCTTCTTTGGAAAGAACAGCTTTGACGACATTGTCGTACATTTTCGTGTTGAGTGCTTGCAGCTGATTCTTGGCAGGTGAACTAATAAACTCGACATTGTAGTTGATTTGCTGCGCTTTCGTATTCTTTAGAAGCCAATCGTATTTGTCATACGCCATATCGACCAGTTTCTTCGGAATGGCATTGTACTTGGCATCGCGAGCTGTGTTCATGCTATGTCCGATTCCCTCTACGAAGGAGAAGAAACCGCTGCTTGGATAAGCTGGTTTTTGACGGAGGGCTACAATTTTACCTCCATCCTTTTTATAATCCTTGCCTTCTACACCGTACGAGAAAGCATCTTTTCCTTTATCAGACAAGTTAAAATCTAAGAACTTCAAGATCGCATCCATCTTTTTATCATCTAGCTTAGCATTGAAATAGAGATCAGAGTAAGCGATGGAACCGCCTGGGCGATACGTATTGCCATCTGGCGACTGCCAACTAGGTAGAATTGTAATCGAATCTTCAAATGATTTATTCGGATTAAATTTGTCCCACTCGTCCTTGATCTTTTTTAGTGAGCCATCACTAATTTGAATATTCAAAGCTCCAACGTTCCCTTGCGCGAACTTGGACGTTCCATCTCCTGCCTTCAGCAGTGCAAAGTCTTTGTCCAAACCTCCATCTGCATAAAGCTTTTTATATTTCGTTAGGAAATCAGACATGCCTTTCGATGTAAAAGATGGGATCCACTTGCCGTCTTCCTGCATCCAGCCACCTAGATTAGGCACAGAGGAACCTAGTCTTAGTGTCGTATTGAGGACATCAAGGAAGTTATGCGTCAACCCAATGGTGTCGTTCTTCCCGTTGCCATCCAAATCTTTCGTTGCAAAAGCTTTAAACATCTCGTTATACTCATCAAACGTTTTCGGCTCTTTCATATTCAGCTTTTCAAGCCAATCTTTGCGTACAACAAATCCGCGTTCCAATGCCCACTCATCCGTAGACAACTTGGAGATACGTGGAAGGAAATAGAATTTACCGTTAATTTTCAATGCTTGAGAATCCGGCATTTGTGCGATTTTATTTAAGTTCGGATACTTGCTGAGATCCGGAAGCGGACGAATGAGACCTTGTGTCACCCATTGTTCCACCGTCGGCGTCAGGCGGGAATCCGTCATGAACATGTCAGGCAGCTCACCAGAAGCGGCCCATAATTGGAACTTTTCTTTGTAGTCATTGGCTGTCACGTTCAGCGGTTTGAAGATCATGTTCGTCTCTTTTTGAACATATTGCAGCAAATCATCTGTATCTGGTTGAGCGAGCGCTTTACCAATATCCCAGAGGGCCACGGAGACTTCGGTCGGTTTAGCCGGTGCCGTGCTCGCAGCAGCTCCTGGTGCTGCGCTGCTAGGTGATGTCGAAGCAGGCTCTTGCTTGGATCCGCAAGCGGCTAGTGAAGCAATCGTTAGTGTTAGTAATACGGCAACTACTGTGCGCTTCTTCAAGGTTGTTAAGTGTTTCATTTGAAAATCCCCCCACAATGTAATCATACCTAGTTTTATTTTAAGAACAAGCACTTAAAATCAATTATTCTTTGACGGACCCCAGCGTAACGCCAGCCGTAAAGTAACGTTGCAGCCACGGATACACGAGCAGCACCGGAAGTGCGGTGACGACAACGAGCGCCATTTTGACACCATTTGTGAACACATCTTTGTTAATGAAATCTGCAGCTGCATCCGCAGACATTAACTTACTTAAATCCGATAGCAATTCACGCAAATACAATTGCATTGGAAACTTCGCTGCGTCTTGAATGTACAACATCGCGTTCCACCATTCATTCCAACGGTCAACCGCATAAAATAAAGTGATCGCAGCGATCGTCGGCATGGAAATCGGCAAGATGATGCGGAACAAAATTTGAATATCATTAGCTCCGTCAATCTTAGCGGATTCTTCCAGCGCTTCAGGCACACTTCGGAAGTAATTCATCATGATGATTAAATAAAAGGTATTGACGGCCACTGGCAAAATCATGGACCAGATGCTGTTCAGCAAATGAATGTTTTTCACGGTTAAATAAGTGGGCACGAGTCCTCCGTGAAATAGAAATTGGAAGATGATGAGACCGACGAAGAATGCGCGTCCAGGCAAATGCTTCTTCGTTAGCGCATATGCTCCGCACGTCGTAAGCAGCATGTTGATGGCAGTTCCAACCAGCGTGACGAAAAATGAATTACCAAGCGAGCTCCAAACTTCCTTGCCTTCAAAGATTGTTTTGTACGCTGCAAAGTCAATCACAGTCGGCACGAGGTAAATCGGTTGTTTTGCTATCGCTGCAGGCGTTGCAAAGGATTGAAGGACAACCGTGTAGAACGGAAGCACCATTAGTACGGCAGCGAGCAACAGGAAAACGTGAATGCCTGTATCAACAGGTGTGAATTTTTGTTTCATCAGAATAGTCCTCCATGCCCTCTGGATTTGACGATGTAATGGGCGGCCAGCAGCATGAGACAATTGATAACCGATTTAAACAAGCCAGCTGCCGTCGTTAAGCCAAATCCCGCTCCTTGCGTAAATGCAGCACGGTAAATGTATGTATCCAAAATTTCCGAAGCATCTCGTACAGCCGGATTTTCCATATTGAAAATCTGATCGAAACCAGCGCCGCCCATGATATTGCCGAGTGCTAAGATGAGCAGTACGAGAATCGTGCCTCTCATCGCTGGCAACGTAATGGCGGTAATTTTTTGAAACCGATTCGCTCCGTCCATTGAAGCTGCTTCGTACAATTCGGGGTTAATACCGGCAATCGCTGCCAAATAAATAATGGTTCCCCAGCCCATCTCTTTCCAGATGTTCGTGCTGTACAGCAATCCTTTGAATTTATCCGCATCAAGCAGTAGACTTAACTTCTCAAATCCGAGACCTTGCAGCAGCTGATTGAAAATCCCGTCATTGCCCAGAAAATTAAGCATAATGCCCGAGATGATGACCCATGAAAGAAAGTGTGGAAATGTGTATACCGTTTGATAAAATTTCTTCATCGCCTTGTGACGCACTTCATTGATGATGATGGCTAAAATAATCGGAACTGGAAACTCGAATACCAGCCTCCCGAAGGCAATGACTAAGGTGTTCTTGAAAGCTCTGGTGAAATCGGGTAAGTTGAACATCGTTTCGAAGTGCTTCCATCCCACCCAAGGGCTGCCCATGATCCCTTCTTTAAAATTCAATTCCTTGAATGCCAGCAGCAAGCCGTACATCGGAACATAATGGAATACAACATAATAGAGCAGCATTGGCAGTAATAAAAGGAACAAATATCTGGCTTCCCAGATGGCCTTCATGTATTTGCTCTTACTTTGGGTTTGTTTCAAATTTACCGTATGTGTTTGCCTCCATGTTTCTGTCGATGATGCCATTTGCGTTCCTCCTTTATCTGTGATGTTGTTATTTACATTGTAGTATGGAAGCGTTGCCACTTGTATGGAGCCAAATAAGCATCGCTATGGAAAGTATTAAGGTTTTACAAAAAATAAAAAAAACGATTACTTAGCTTACTCAGTAATCGTTCCTCATCATGACTAGTTTTACTTTGTTACCTGTACCGTCAATGTCTCACTTGATACCGCTCCCGCATAATTAACGAGCTCACCACGATACGTATAAGTTCCCTTTGGTCGATCTGTGATCATGGTCATCGTGGATTGCGCAGCTGGCGTTTTACGATGTAACTCTTGCGTATCAATAAGAACACCATTCTCGTACAAACGATACGTTTGCCCGTTACTGCCCCACCACATGTTCATACTCACTTCAAAATGACCGTCACCATCCCAGTTATTATGCGCCAATACAGGCTTCGCAGGAACAGCATGCGTGACTTGAACCGTCAGTTCCGGCGTGATGGTTATACCAAAAGCGTTAGAAAGCTCCGCATAATAGCGGTATGTGCCATTTGGCTTATACGTTATCGACGTCACCGTTGATTGAGCCTTTGGGGACTGGTCAGATAGGTACTGGGTATCAATCAGCATATGATTCTCAAAAAGCTTATACATGGTCGCGTTATTCCCATACCATAGATTCATATTGACGTGGTAGTCACCCTCCTGAAGACCTGTGTCATAGCCATTGTCATGGGACAATACAGCCTCAGCGGGCTTGGTGCTCGCCAAGCTCGTTGGTGCAATCAAACGAAAAGATGGCTGACTAATACGAGCCTGAACGGTACCTGGGATAAATACATCAACGAATGGATAAAATTCGCCAACAGATCCTCCCGGAACGATTTGAAACGGTGGATAATCTCTAACTTGAATTTGATGATCTTGCGTTCCCGTAATCTTCATCCCGAAGCCGGAGTGATCACCTAGCTCTGTTTGCAGCCACATGCCGTCTAGTGAATGATCAAGTGGCACTTGACCACTGACATTCAAAGCATTATTTGGCGCAGGCGTCGCCATCGTGCCGTCCCCTAGAGGACCATCGTAGGTACTTGTCGTCCCTGTTACTTCCAGTTGCAGATCAGCTTTACCTTGCAACGTAAAGCCAGGTGCAACGATGCTGCCTTCGCCATATACATAACCCTGTATGTACGAACCGCTCGCTTTATCTTTGCGGATCATTGCGGTACGACCTGCGAACTGTACGCCCTGCAGCTCACGAACTTGCGTATCGTCGCTAATATAGATCAGGTCGATATAGTTCTCGGATTCTACTTTTGCCAGCTGTGTCATGGGGTCGTTCGTTTCTTCCCAGACTACGTTTTGAATGAGAGGCTGTTGCTCCGCTCGCCATGTCTCATAGACGGATCCGAATTTGGTCGTTTCCTCTGGTGTCACCAGCTGTCTTCGCTGAAAGTGCCAGCCTGGGAATGCATCTTTCTTTTCATTTTTCAGTTCAGATCTGCGCATTGTCGGGATTTGGGAGAAAATAAGTTCGTCCCCGCTTACGCCATTCATAAACGCTCGCAGCGAAGTGCCAGTTTCCTTCCCTCTCCATGTAAACTGAAAATCCGTATTGCCGTCCGCAGTTTGTGGAACTTTCATCAAAGCTCGAGCATCGCTCAAGCCTTCGCTGTGACTAATTCTGGTCATGTAGCTGCTCACATCAACATCAGGCTGCTGGGTCAATTGCAAGGATGTCGTCATTTCTGTATCCTCATCTTCCGAAGCTCGCAAGAAGATTTGATGAGCATCTCCACCTTTAAGACGGCTTAAATCCAACGTATATGAACGATTTCCTTCTAAGTTCACCATCATCAGCAAACGGCGCTTCACATCTACAAGATCTGAAACTGGACCAAGCTCGGAAGCTTCAATTAACTGAATAGCTTTATTGCTTTTATCGCCTGAATCATAAGCCAGCATTGCGCCACGCGAACTTTCGTAACTTTGTTCCGTATACTTGCCTGTTTTGGACCATGCCCATGGAATATTATGCATCGGGCCTGTCATTTCCTGATAGGCATAAGCATAGCCATTTCGAACAGGATAGCCTGGATCAGGAAGGACCTCCATGCCGCTGCCATACAGCGTCATATTTAAATAAGCTGCGTGCTGATGGCCTCCCGTCAAATAAGGCCCGCCATCTGTCGTTTGTGGGAAGGAAAGACTGGCAAAGGTCGTATCCTGTACATCTCCTTGCGTTAGGGAGAACAAGCCATAATGATTGGACTCAATGTTGTTCAAATATTTCTGCTGAATCTCCGCCAATAACACAGGGTGTGCACCTGGAGAATGGGTGTCATTAATCGCTAAAATTGCGCCATTCGGGTATCTCAGTTTATCCGGAATGGCAAGTCCTTTCAAATATAAGGGATACCGCGATCCCAAATTGAAGGACGGTGTAAATGCCAGATGATACTTCGTATCGACATAACCTACAGGATCCCGGAAGTTTTCTTGCAATTGCGTGAACGCCTTCATAAACAGATTAAACACTTGCTGATGGTAAGAGACTGTCGCTTCACCCCAGAATCCATCTGTATAAAGCTCCGTATTGGATAGCAGCGAGTCAAACCACGGCATAAACAGACGAATCATATGTGGATCGTTCAAGACGGAAGCGACACCAAACACAGTCACAATGCCATAGGGAGCGATATTATCAAAACGCCCTACTCCTTGATTATGCATATTATACAAGTCCATGACGGACTGGCGGTACCAGCCTTCAACCGCTTCACGAAGATCCTCCCCTGCGTAGAGTGCCCCATTCGCTTGAAGAGCCGTCCATTGCGTAGAATGATACATCAAGTCGTAGGCATATAGAGCATCTAAAGGAACCGTGTCAGCTGGGAAAAAGAACGCATTCCCCACAATGTCATGCGGGACTTCCGGATATGCTTTCGCAGATTCCGTCAACATGATAATTGCTTTCCTTGCCAGCGTCTCATCGCCTGTCTGCGTATACAGAACAGCCAATCGACGCGCCATTGCTTCATAGCTGCCTCTCGTGTTTACACCTGTACGGGTAAGTGCGTCTAAACTTGCATCCGATTTCAGTTCCTCATCGCTTTTGGCCAGGAACGGATCAACTTTTTGCCCGAGCGTGGCAGCACTCTCGTTCGCAATGTTACTATACGCCGAAGGGGACGGATACAGGTTTTCCGGGTGCAGAATCGGATGGGTAACATCGCTGGAGCTATACTTGCCTAATTCCTCTTGCACCTTTTTATCCTTATCCAAATTCGGTGCATTGAACCATGCTGTGCCTATGCCATTGAGTACAAGCTGAATGTGTACGGCATCAGCACCGGCAGGTGCCGTATACCTATAAAGCGTTCTCGGGGCAAAATCGTTCCGAACTGCTGTAATCGTTGACGTTTGCTCCTCGACATCAAATCCGTTTACCTGCAGCTTTTGTCCGTCTTTCATAGCCGTAAATACAGCTCTGATGTAAGAGTTACTAAAGTCCTCTCCTCGCCACAGTGTACTAAACGTGTACTTCTCACCTGGCTCAACTGGAAAGTCTTTCGCATAAGTACCTAAAGAACCTTTCGCCCCAGTTATTTTTAGTGAAGGTAAACCATGCTCAATTTCCGTAAAATCCTCTTCAAAGACAGGGGCGCCCGCATACGTGATCGCTTCCCATCCTTGGACAAATTGCCCTGCGGTGCTCGGCGTTCCCAGCGAATTGATTTGGGTCACCTTAATATCGTCCAGATACATCTGGACATCTTCTGTATTTCCCGCTGTGCCTGTCTGGAAGATTTTCATCTGATTCACAACGTTTGGCCCATTATCAGCCGCTGCGGAAGGTAAACGTTCGTTCGATACTTTCAGCTCATCATTGATATAAAAGTCAGCTGTGCCGCTCGCATTATTCACCACAACTTTCAACTTGTACCACGTATTTGGCAGGTACGTCATCGTTGTGGCTTTGCTGTTAATCTCGATTTTGCCGCTCTTCGTAAATTTATAAAAAGCCGCAAATTTATTGGTTGAAGCATTTTTCGTTTCAAAAATGATGCGATCCTGCTTCGTATTATTAAAGCGAACACTGGTCTCGAATACAGCTTTGCCGGTGATCGTAATGCTGTATTTGGCAATATAAAGGCCGTTCGTCCCTTTGGTATTGATCAGCAAGCTTTTATCCTGCCTGCCTGGAACGGTAACCGTATCGATATACTCGCCAGCTGTCGTATTGATATTCGTAGAAGTAGTGAACGCAGGGCCTGTCGTCGCTGGGATCGTTGCCGCGTTTTGCGTATGCGTATAGTTGTTAAAATCCAGCGCATGGAGCACTGTGAAGCTGTCTGCATGCGTGATCGATGGAAACAGGAGACTCATCGGTGAAACAAGCGATACACTTAGAATCAAAGAAAGCATAAACGACATGGCTTTTTTTATTTTCATAATTCAACCGCCTTCCATTCATAGATATGATTAGCGTAATGTCAGATGCTTAACGTAACAACTCCACAACCACTCCTTCTTATTCATCATGTCCCCCTTCCTGTCAATGCCTTTAATTCTATTCCGAAAGCGCTATCAACTGTATGGTGAATTCTTAGAATTGCTATGTACATTACTTAGATTACATAGAAAGAGTACCGACATAAGCTTTCCTCTGGGAAAGAGGTTACCTTAATCGGTACTCGTTTGGGGGTACTATCCTATTAATCGAGAGTGATACCTCTATTCGTTGCTTTGTTAAAAGAGAATATAAAGGTGGATCCTACATGATCCGTCACCACTTTGAGCTCAGCTTCATGCCTTCTCGCGATATCCCAACAGATCGATAACCCTAGACCGGTGCCACTTGCTTTGGTTGTCAGAAACGGAGTCCCAAGTTGTTCAAGAATTTTCGCAGGAATACCTCCGCCCTCATCCTTAACGATAAACCCTACATGATCTTGATCTTCGAACAATTCAACAGTCACACAAGAACCGACTCCTGAAGCCTCAAGGCCGTTCCTAACGAGATTAATGATCACTTGCTGAATTTCTTTCGTATTTACCCAAAGGAGGGGAACTAGCTTCTCAATAAACACGATCTTCTTGCCCATCATCAATGCATCTGCTTCTAATAATGGCATTACAGCATGAAAGATCGTCATTAAATCACGCTCTTCTCGATCAATGTAATTGTTCTTCCTTGACAGGGATAAAAAATTTCCGATAATTTCATTTGCACGATCTAACTCACTGATAATTAGTTCATAATATTTTTGAAAGTTGAAAAAATTATTTTGTTTCATAATGAGCTGTAAAAAACCTCTCACTGTTGTAATTGGATTCCTTACCTCGTGAGTAATACTAGCGGCCATTTGTGCAACTATACTTAATCGGTCTAGTCGTTCAACTTCATTGCGAAGCCGGGTATGTTCCTCGATTTTTTCACTGACGATCTTCTCAAGATGTTCTTTATTCATGCGGACTTCTCGCTCTTTCAGTACGAAGTGCGAAATATCTTCAGAAGTCGCTAGCACGCCTAACACTACTCCTTCTTCATTATAAATAGCCTTGGTATTCCACACGGAAATGGATTTATAACCATCTTCCCAGACAAATTCCAACACTTCATTTTCGACCTCTTCTTTTAAGCATCCCGTTCTTTGCATAGGCATTTCTTGAGCTTCAAGCTCAATCCCGTTGCGGTATACTTTTGCCTTGGGAGGTTCAGTCGAAGAATGGGAAAAAAACCCACCTGATTGTATGCGCAGCATTCGCGCAGCTTTTTTATTATGCATAATGGTTGTACAAAGCGGATCCATTGCAATGGAGACACCGCCTGGTGAATGATCAAAAAGAAACCAGTATTCATCTGGGATATATTCCATTTAAAGCCTTCCCCTTTTCAAAAGTATAAAACTCATCCCCTATACTGCTTCAACGTAGTGAATAGCACTCCTCCAATATCATCACTATTCCACATAGCGATTCAACTATCCTGCTCGTTCGTATGCCCGCGGCCTATAAGACATAGTTACTGGCGGCAATTCGGGAATGAGATCAAGTTCTTGTAAAAATTGCAAATGGGGTAAAGTTCTTGTCATTGAAATTTGACAACAAGAACTTTACCCCATAACGCAAAAAGCCACAGAAGACGTCTAAACTTTCTAAAACAAAAAATCCTGAAAGCTTAGACTTCAGGATTTTTTACCATAAATATTACAGATTAACGATCATGCGAGTAATCCAAAATAGCTGTGCTCTCATCGTTTAACAAGGAAGACTGATAGGTTCCAATTACGACTGATGAAACTCTCTTAGCTAAAAGCAATGTAAAACAAGCGCTCACACGCCATTGGATTAGTTCAGTTTCATTTGCATACAAGTTTCAACGCACTCACAAAGAATTGCCGGCTTTACCGTTTACTTACTGCGACTTCTCACGGGGTTGGCATAAATAACTGTCATCGGTACTGGCTATACAAAAATCCCGATATACCGAAATGAGAAAACAGGTGATGTTGAATAATGCAGATCATGAATATCGGAAAATACCTAATTGATGTTCCTCATTAGACGCCGATATTAGGTATTCACCTTGCCTATGGCGAATATCTTAGTTGGGAAGTTATTTTCTATAAAAATTGAGGCGATACACTTGGGATACTTCGTTACTGTGGAACCGGGCGTGAAAGTATTTATTGAGGATATCAATCCAAAGGGAAATAAAACGATACTTTTTATTCATGGATGGCCGCTAAACCATCACCAGTTCGAGTATCAGTTCAATTTCCTTCCAAAGCTCGGATATCGTTGTATCGGAATGGACTGGAGAGGTTACGGCAATTCGGATAAACCCTTCGACGGTTACGGTTTCGACAGATTAGCTGATGATATTCGTGTGGTCATCGAAACATTACAGCTAAAAAACATAACACTGGCAGGTCACTCTACCGGAGGCGCGATCTCGATTCGTTATATGGCTCGATACAAAGGATACAGCGTATCTAAACTCGTTCTGATCGACGCGGCTTCTCCATCAAGCGTTCCAAAAGAGTTTACGGATAAAATTATCGAAGAAACAAATAATGATCGTCCGAAAATGCTGCAAAGCCAAACGGAGAATTTTTTCTTTCAGTACCTTTCTGAACCGAAATCCGAATGGTTCTTTCTAATGGGTTTACAAGCTGCGAATTGGTCGACTTCCGCCATTATGGTCACGCTAAGAGACGAGAATGTTTACAACGATCTTGGGCAAATCCATGTACCCACATTAATTACTCATGGCATTCATGATAAAATCGTTCCGTTTACCCAAGCTCAGGAAACAAATAAACTCATTAACAATTCACAATTAGTTCCCTTCCAATACAGCGGCCATTGCCCTTTTTTGGAGGAGCGTGATAGATTCAACCAACTATTAGCTACTTTTGTATAAACGACTTAGATTGGTCGCACCATCAATCCCCATAAAAAATAGTTCGATAATTCCTTGTTTGAGCAAAACTGCCCAAATGTTTATGAGGCTGCCCGATCAAACTGGGAACAGCCTTTTCGTTCCATTAACAATAAGGGCTCAGTGGGGATAAAGCATCCTGCTTTCTCGCATCGTAGCCAGAATAACCGTACTCATGGTTCCGGGGATCTCTTCTGAAGCTCTCTTCAGGTCGTGGATCCCAGTCTGTGATACCCCCTAATCGCGTATCTCTGCTCCATGACAAAGCACCTTCTCCATTGCCATTTACTGCAGAGACACTGTATTCATAGTCTGTTACTGAATCCGCATTCAGATCACAGTAGACCGTATCCGCATCTGCATAAACCAGATGTAAGACATCATTCTCACTGCTTCTGCGATATAAGCAATACTTGGCCGCACCAATCACTTCTCCCCATGACACACGGTATCCTTGCTCTAATCGGCTTATCCTTAACCCTCTAGGAGGCTCCGATGGCTGATCTGAACCATGCACAGGATATTGCTCACTCCAAGAACCCGACTGATCTTCATTGTAGGCCTGCACTTGAACGGCGTACTTCTTGCCCGGAATTATGCCGGGGATTCGTACGATAGCTTGATCCGTAACAACGATCCTTTCATTGGGCGTTTCTTCTATTAATTCGCGTACTTTCACTCGGTAGGCAAGGGCGCTAGCCGCAGGAGTCCATTGTAGATCAACTGTACCTACTGCAACAACCGCTCTGGTGATCCTAGTTCTGCCTGGGATCGGTAACCGATCCGTCCATTCCCATTGATGTATACCCGCTTCTAATCGGATTTCAATCCGATTATCGGAACTGGATACTGGCGTTATTTTCAAACTATCCATGTACAGGGCACGCCCCTCTCGCGACAATTTCTGGGGTACCTCTATGATGGCGAGGCAGGCATCGGAGGTATGCCATTTTCCAGATAAGATCCCATTTCTCTCAACACAGGAGAACCCCGTTGAAGGCAACCCCTGATCCTCACCTATCGGCTTCATCGTCACTGTAAAGGCTCCTGTTCGAATGCTCTGTCCATCGAAAATCGCAGATTCCGTGGTCTGTTCATCCTTGTGAATCCGGATCATACCCGCTCTCCCGACAAAGCCGAGCTTATCACGCCGCCAACGAATCTTGGCTGAATGTCGGAACACATAATCAATCCGATTTTCCAGAGTCACCTTCGCCCCGTATGCTTCAGACTGCACCTCCAGCTGAGTGTCAGGCAGATGACTCACGAGCGTAAGGAAGCTCCCATGCCCATCATAATATCGTCCTTTGGACGAAGCTGCCGGAGCATCATAGCCCCCCGATACATCTGCTGGCTGATGCACGACACTTTCAATATACGCAGCACCAGGTTGGAGCTGTACGATCGTCGGAAAAGTATCCCTTGTGTTCACGAACCAGGAGAATCGCCCTTTAACCCTCATATCCGACACCTCATCATAAATGACCAGATAGTCACTGCCCGAGAGCAGCACGCTCCGAGAACGATAATCGCGTCCCTCATCGGGATTCGATATGATCCGCGCATATTGACCAACGCCCAGATCATGTAAAGGTTCGGTCACTTCGCACTGCCCAATCCCTTGGAATACCCGATCCTTAATCACGGCAAAATTCGTACAAGCCTCCACATCCCCCCGGTTCACGTCGCCTACATCTTCGGGCCCGTTCCAACTATATCGTCGGCCAGCCGCATAGTAGTACAAAACACCGTTCCCTCCTTCGGAAGCCCGACCCCAGCGGTAATTAGGTCCTTGATCTAATTGCTGGAGATGCACGGAAATTTCATTCAGGGTATCTACCTCAGCACGAAGCACATAGCCATAGCCGGTAAACTTAGTCGATTCCAAGCGAGGTCCAATACATTGCGTGCCAAAGTTGCGATCCTCGAGTAGCTGTCGCCAAACCCCATCCTCTTCCCTCGTTTCCGGTGCAACGGCAACATCACTTGTCACCTGCATAAGCTGTTCCGCTAGATGAGGGTGGTATCGCTCAAGCATCACTCCCAAATCCCGTAACGCATGCGGTATGCCGTCCAAGCTGGCATAATCGGAGTGAGCCCCTTGCGGTGGAAAGGTCCTTTTGCCATCTACCGGGGCGCTAAGACTGTTCAGCAACCAGTCGGCTAGCTTCACCAGATTAGGATACAGCAGCGGATTGTCACCTTTTTGCTCCATAAGAAATGCGGTTCTGATCATCGGTTTGAGGGATGCCCACACATATACGCCTAAATTCTCCGTCCAACGTCCTCCTGTAGCTTCCATGTTCAGAACGTCTGGCCTTGTATGGTACTTCAGATTAAGCGCCATAGCTCGTTCAAAATAGTCCCTCCACCTACGGGCGTCCGGATGTCCTGGAAACAGGGCGCTCATCATACCGGGGACGGCCGCAACATCGGCCAAAAAATTAGGATGTCCGCCAAGCATACGCCGAATCGGTATCACATGCTCATCCATATGCACATATGCCATAAAAGCACTTGCCGCTCTCATTCGTCTCCATTGCTCTTCTGACATGTTCTCTGCGCTTAGGTCCAGCAACGGGACCCAGCGGAAAAACTCTCTGCCATCCACTGGATTAATCTGACCGATATGATTCATATTTCGGGAGTCTGAATCGACCATCATCTGCATACATGCAGGAGATGCATCGAACCCATCATGCGGTCGAAAAAAACGTGGATATGCGGATTGCGGTTCCTCCCAATCAAGTACCCAGTCTTTCACCTTGTTGAGATTCAACAGCGAAAGCCACAGCCTCATGTGTTCTATGTGATCCGAGGAAACCGAGGAACTCCCCTCTTCCTCAGCCATCAATACGATGGTCGTTGAGCGTGTACCATTGACGAACGGGAATCGCCATGTTAGGGTGTTAGATTCATCGTCATCTTTCGAATAAAACCGAATACCCAACTTGGGCAATGAACCCCACAGGGCATATTCCCCATCATCCCACTCCTCAGCATCTCGGACGAAAATACCAGCGGTTAATTGTTCTGACCGGAAGGCAACGGATTTCTCATGCCACCAAGAATTCCAATTTCGATAAGGCAAAAGCATAAAAGGCAACTCGCCATCGTGCATGGCGTATGCAGCAGCCTGCTCCTCCTTTCGGTTGACCGTATACCTGGTTCGGAAGTTCATCTGTTTCCATTGGATGTCTAGATGCGCTATCCCCTGCTCAGAGAGGCCTTGCATAAACTCTTTCACTTCAACATAGGGTAAGTCGTCATATAGGCGAAGAAGCAGCTTGTATTCTCCTCCATCGGACAGATCGCATTGAATTTCTATATCTAATAAAAGTGGCCCTGATGTCACACACCGAACTCTCCTATTTTGGATGTGCACAGAGCGGCTTGTAGTCAAATAACCAGTTCCAATGCCAATCTCGTTCTCAATTCCAAATCCACTCCCTTGTGTATGTTTGGAAGGTGTGATTTGAAATAGGGAGAGTGGTTCCACCTCACCAAATGCCTTCTCCTTGTTCGCCCCCGCGGTATACACAACCATGCTAAGCTTTGAGCCACTAATCTTCATGGCATCTTCGTCTGTATGTATCTGGAAACCAGGTCCTACTTCTATACCTTCGCCATTCCATGCGCTGGATTGTTCTCCAGCTTCAAGCATAAATTCCTTTGTCGTACCAGAGGGTAGATCAGAGATAAGGTGGAGTGTAGCCGCAATCCCCCCTCCATCATGGAAAACAAGGTCCGTTAGTTGGAATGTGACTTCCTTACTCCCTTCCTCCGAAGTGTTATAAACCCTTAATTGTGAAAGCACCGCTTCTCCAGGTTCGAATTGCACAGGAAATTGAATAGGCGTAAGCGGCCAGTTGTACGCTGGGTGGTGTAGATGCTCCCGTAGAACAAAGCGTTTCTCTCTCATGCTTAACTCCTCTTTTCCCAATGTTACAGGCTTACTTGAGACCAGGTATCATCGGTTTACTCCCATCTTACTTAGAGGTCAATTCCACTTCAATAATCAACATTCAAATCATTCTTTCACCTTGCATTAGTCGATTAATTCGACTAACTACCTCCCTCTGGTGTTGGTTTAACCTGCTTTATAGCTGAATTATTACTCAAAAAACACCCCATCTCCAAGACAGGAGATGAGGTGTTTACATTTATTATGGTAGATAAGGAACGATCTGACCTTGATTCAGTAAGACTGTATGAATACTACCCGTATCATCATAATCCACACCGTTACCTTCGAAATCATTATCTGCGAGCACCGTATCGAACGAGCTGTTCGCGAGGTGAACTCCCGCGTAAGCCTCTCTTACTTTGTTACCCTCAACGATGACACCTTTGGCCATCGGATAGGATATATCACCTGGGCTAGATACTAGAATGCCACTTGAAGTTACATAGGCTTTCTGGAAATTCCCCTGATAAGGGAAGTTCGTGCCAATCGAAGTTAAATCGTTATTCCGTATTTCATACCCGAATATCCCGGTTGAGGGTACAGCCGCGAGTGGACTAGCCTTAATACCCCCGTCAGTCCCCGGACCAATGGCCAACGTATTACCTTGACCGTGCCCAGGCTTTGAGCTCCCGCTCAATGTATTGTTTTTAACGACTGAGAAGTACGAGTAGTCAGCCCGTTTCCGATCTGTACTATGATTAGCTGCTAACCAAATGCCCCCGGTGTGAGTAAGGGTATTCCCATCGATAATATTATCGTAACTCTTCGTATAAAACATGATGCCGCCTTTATTCGTTTGCCCATCCAACACATTGTTAATTAGAATGTTATGTCGGGCAGGCGCAATGTCTACCGTATAAGCGGTTGTCGCATCCGGCTGAATATCCCATGGCTTATCCAGTTCCAGTGTATTTCCATTGTAAGCTGTGATGGTCCGAACCTGTCCAAGGCCTGTTCCTCCTACTAAGGTAACGCTTTTGCCGATATAGGCAGAAGTAAACGCAGCGGTTATATCCGTTAGCGACTGCTCTCCAGCAGAAGATACTTTACTGTAGATCAGACGGCTTTGCCCTTGCCATAGAAACCCTTCACCTTCATTTCCAGTCGCTGAACCGAACACGCCTTGTGTGTGATTGCCTGCTACATAACTAGCTGTCATTGGGAAGTCGGCATACCGATGTTCAATTGTACCAGCTGCTTCGTTAAATCGGAACCCAATCGTCGGCCATACGGTTTCGTAATCGACACCTGTGAGCTTATTATTCTCATACCACGCGTTCCCGGATGAAATGTAGGTCGCCGGACGCATGGAATTACTTACTTCGTTATTTCTAAATCGGACTAACTTGTTGTTCGCAGCCTCTAGTCCGCCATGCGTTACCAGCATTTCTGAGTTCTCAATAATACTGGTTCCACTGCTATACATCGCAGCGCCGGAACCATCCGCTATTTGGATATGGACATTCATCACGAAATTTCCAAGTGAGTCGGCTGGTGCAGATTGCCCAGCATACTGCTGGTCGCTCGTGTTTACGCCTAGAAATGCTATCGGTACAACATAGCCATGAATTCTACGTCTCGCATCCTCTTGAGGACGAACGACAGTGCTCTCGATCGACATGTCTGCAACCCCGACATACGTAGCGTCACTGAACAGCAGCTTATTGGCTTCCCCATAGTTTCTTACCGTGAAAGACTCACGTGGGAGGATCGATCGCGGATAATCCGGTACAATGCCTCCATTGTACACAAGCTTGGTCTTTTCTTTCCCTGCTCCCTTCAGAATCGTACGATCGTGAATCCAAACAGAGGAGAACGAATAGGTTCCCTTCGGGAAATAGACAATGCCTCCACCGGCGGCATCCGCAGCATCGACAGCTGCCTGGATCCCATATGTATCATCGGTTACACCATTACCCGCAGCTCCAAAAGCACGCACGTTAAAGCGCTGATTATGGGGAATTTCTGTAAGCCAAGAAACTGACAACCCAAGGTCAGACTCTAATGCAGCAGCATGCGCGTTCTTGTCAATTACAGTTAAGCGTTGCTCATTATCCAACAGCACTCTGGTATCTTCCTTAGCCCCCGCCCCGTTCCATGCTTCGATCTGATAAGTCTCGCCTTGCGCAGCCTTAGGAACGATGAAATCCATGGTATATGTATCTACAGCTTGAACTGCCGCTGATATACGTTCTCCTGTAGACACGTTAACAAGAACGACTGCTACACTACTCGAACTTCCATGACCATGCCCATTACCATTACCATTACCGTTGCCATGGCCATTACCATTCCCGTGTCCGTGTCCATTTCCGTTCCCATGACCACGGTTATCCGCTTGTTCGTCCTCGTCCTCTTCATCATCCGTGGATGGATTCAGCAAATTGCGTCCAAATAAACGAACAGACTGTCCTGTATACGCTATCGTATCAGACATCCAGAAGAGCTCTGCCCGGTTGAACCAGAAAGGATCACTGATACCTGCCTCTGTCTCCACCCACACGGCATACGCATCAGGAGAAGCGCTTTCAGGAAATACAGCCTGAATCAATTCATCCTGAACATTAACAATTGATAGTTCTACAGTAGCAAGCGAGGAAGCTACGACCGTTGCTCCGCTTAACGGTAGCGCTTTCACATGTACCGTTCCGTTACCCGCCAGGAAATGTCCACCGTATATACCGACTACTTGCCCGGGAGTTACATTCCACGTGTTGTGTATCACAACTGGCCTATTCGTTGAACTCGTTGCCTCTACATTACCTAATCCAATGGGTGCAATTATAACAAGCAGCATCGACATAACGGTCAACAATACGAGAGAACGCATATTTAATTTCTTCCCATACCCCATACGCATCAGTCACCAAACTCCTTTATTAGTAGTTGTCATTTCGAAATGAATCCGCTAACTAAAGAATAGGCAGAATAAGGCCTAGTACCAACTCTTATTCCGCCTGTTTGTCTGCACCTGATGTGAGTATTATTTCTTCATTGATTGATACAACTCATTCGCTTCATTCTCCAATTCGGTTCCGCCCATGCTGTTCCACTGCTTCACAAAGTCATCAAAGGCCGATACTGGTTTATTTCCAAACACGATGGCCGTATACGTATCGACCTTCAGCTTAGTTAGATCTCCCCAATATTTGCCAGAGGATGGCAGCACGTCAGGTTTGCCGAAAATGTCACTTACCGGACTGTCATACAGTTTTCTCAACTCCGTTAACTTCGGATCGAGATATTTCTCGTATAAAGCAGGATTTCCTTGATCCGCGAATGCGGTTGTCATGCCCGCATCGCGGAGTCCTTCCGTTTCCAACTTGGCTACATCATCGAATGGCGGCAATCGCTTGAATCCACCCGCATCCCCTTTCGCTTGGTCTGCCAAATCATAATGTTTCCCCTTCTCTCCCCAAGTTAAAGCGACATGGGTCTCAGGGTCGTTTTGAATGGTGTTGAGAATTTCCAAAATCTTTGCCATTTTCTCTGGTTGATCCTGTAGCTGCTTGCCGAATGCCCAAATATGGCCCGCTGTTCCCCATGCCCAACCATGCTGCCCTCCTGGACCTTTGGGAAGGGGTCCCAACACAACACTTGCATTTGGATCGATTTTCAAGACTTTGCTTATATAACTGTTCGGGTTGGTTTTATCGATGGACGTAGCGCTAGCACTGTCATACGAAGCTACCTTGCCGTTAATAAATTTGACATCGAGGTCTTTGCCTGTAACAAATTCGGGGTCAATATAGCCTTTCTTGAACCAATCCGCAAGTAGCGTGAGCGCCTGCTTCGCCTCTGGCAGAATAGCCGAGTTCACAACTTTCCCATCCTTAACCATCCACTGCGGCGGGAGAATGCCGAACGCACCGAATATCATATGGAATTGATTGTAGTAACTATTTCCGGTTGTCGTCATCCCATAAACGCCGATTTGTTTCAATTTAGCAAAGGCCGCTTCGATCTCTTCCAACGTTTCTGGGATTTTAGTAACCCCCGCCTTCTTCAAGAGATCTTCACGCCATACCTGCTTTGCGTTATATTTGCCGGTATAATACACCGTCGGGAGTCCATAATTTTTGGCTTTGTAATTGGAGTAATACCAGCTCTGCGGTGCGAAATCATTCAACATTTTAGTCGTATCTGGGGCATACTTCTGAATTAATTCCTTAGGCACTTCAGCCAGCAGCCCTTGCGAAGCATACTTGCTTAAGTCTTGCGTTTCTGCAACATAGAAGACGTCAGGAATGTCTTTACTCGACAACATAATACGTTGTTTGTCTACATAACCCGCATTGGGAAGCAGGTATGGCTTAATGATGACATTAAACTTTTTCTCGATATACTGCTGCGCATAAGAATTCTCCAGCGTATTGCTTGGGAGCGGCATCCACTTAATTTCCATAGGTGCTTTTGTTGCGGTTGTTGGAGTGGTGTTACTTGCTGTTTCCTTCTCCTGTTTGGAGCATGCTGCGAGCAGGGTCGAAGTCGCCAATATGGCAGTCATCCCGATCATGCTCAGCTTGCGAAGGTCTATTGATTTCCGATTCATGCTTGTTCTTTGCCTCCCTAATTGTCTTTTAACTGCTTCTTGGTTCTATTATGAAGTCCTTCGACTGCATAAACTTCCTCACCCTTTAACAGATCCCAGATGGATCCCTTTGACAAAGAAACGTTGAACGAAAGGATAGACGAACAGAATCGGCAAGGACACCAGCATAATTGTCGCAGCCTTCAGCGTTTCTGGGGTATACTCCGTCAGATCCAGCATGCCATCTCCAGGTGTCAAGCTAGCGTTCTCCAATACTGTCCTTCGTAAAAACAGCTGGAGCACTTGCTTAGCAGGATCGTTAATATAGATCAACGCATCAAACCAAGCATTCCAATGGCCTACTGCCGCCCACAAGGAGATGACAGCAAGTACGGGGAGGGACAGTGGTAACATAATGCGGAGGAAAACCACTCGTTCGTTGGCACCGTCCATTTTAGCTGACTCGATAACTTCTGTCGGGACACCGTCGAAAAAATTGCGCAAAATGATAATTCGGAAGGCATTCACTGCCCCAGGCAGCACTAAGGCCCATATTGTATCTACCATGTGCAAATCCTTGACTAAGAGGTAGGTAGGTATTAAGCCTCCACTGAATAGCATGCTGAACACGAAGAGGAACGTAATAAATTTCCGATGCGGGAACGATTTTCTCGATAACGGGTAAGCAACGGTTGAGGAAAAAAGCAGGACAACCGCTACACCGAGTCCTGTCCGGACGATCGTATTCCAATAAGCGCCGAATAGCTCAGGGTGCTGAAACACTTTGCGATACGCTTCAAAGGAAGGTGCTAACGGAAGCAAGTGCAATCCTTGCTTGGCCGCATCGGCAGGTGTGCTGAGCGAAATGGTCATGACATATAAGAAAGGATAGAGGGTCATGAATCCCAACAAGATAAGAAGCCCAATATTCACGATTTCAAACAACCATTCACTTTTGCTCTGTCTCATAGGAATCCCTCCTTCACCATAATCCTTGTTCTTTGTCGACCGATTTCACAATCCGATTCGCCGATAGAACCAGTATCAATCCAATGACTGATTTAAATATGCCAGCTGCCGTTCCTAGAGAAAAATCCATACTTAGCAAACGTCTTAGGACATACGTATCCAGAATCTCCGCTACATCAGAAGTCGTAGGCGTCATTAAATTGTAGATCTGATCAAACCCAACCGAGAGGAACCCGCTTATGTTAAGCAGGAACATGATGATGACAGTGGGCAGGATGCTGGGAAGCGTAATCATCCAAATTTGCTGCCATCTGCTCGCTCCATCGACTTTCCCCGCATCGTATAAGGTGGGATCTATTGAAGCAAGCGCTGCGAAATACACGATGGAGCCCCATCCTACTCCTTGCCATATATCAGATGCCACGATAATCCCGTAGAAATATTGCGGGAACAGGAGCCAACTGATTGGCTCCAAGCCAAACCAGGATAGAATTTGATTAAAACCCCCATCCTTGCTAAGGAAGCTGAACAGAATCCCGCTCAGAATAACCCAAGAGAAGAAGTGAGGTAAATACGATAAGGTCTGAATCGTCTTACGCAGAAAAACGAGCCTAACCTCATTGAGCATTAAGGCCAAGATAACAGGAGCAGGGAATACGAGAATTAGCTTAATGAGCGATATCGTAACGGTATTCCGCAGCGCATCCATGAAGCCCTCTCCTAAGAACATCCGATTAAAATGCTCGAAACCCACCCATGGACTGCCCCACACTCCGTCTAAGATCTGATAATCCTTGAACGCCAAGAGCAATCCATAAAGGGGAAAATACTCGAAAACAAAAAAGAGAATAAAACCTGGAAGAAACATAAGGATAAGTCCGCTATGAATCCGGTAAGTGCGAAATAAACGCCGGAAAGCGGATTTGCGTGGTGGCTCGTTCTGTAGAATGCTTCGCGCCATGTAGTTCGTTACCTCCGTATGATCAGTGGCCCTATTGGGTGATTTGATCATACGAAGTCATCCATTCCAGTTCAATAATCACCTTTCGAAAGGGCTTCGATCCTGTATTCTCCAGGGGTTTTCCCTTCTTGCTTCTTGAACACGCGTATGAGATGCTGAGCGTTCGCATACCCAACTTCCTTGGCAATTTGGGCTATCGTCAATTCCGTCTCGCAGAGCAGACTCTTCGATCGCTCGACGCGAATCCGAGTCACATAATTAATGAACGTATCGCCTGTCTCTTCCTTGAATATTAAGCTCACATAGGATGGATTCATGTTCAATTCATCCGCCAGTGCTTGAAGAGAGATATCTTGCGACAATCGCTCCTCAACCAGTCGCAGCGTCTGGACGACCACTTCTTCCCTCCGCTTTTTCTTGCTATTCAGGATACGATCCAGTATTGGCGGAATGATCAAGCTGCGGAACCAATCCAACATAGGCTCCTGATCTTCAAGCCTGAAGAAATCGTCGTAAGGATCGCTGCTTCCAAAGAAGCGACTTAGATCCTCCTCATACTCCTGTGCTAATCGCATCATGGACACGAGCAGTTGCAAATAATACGTTTTGGCAATAGGAAACGATGGTGTATAGCGATTCAGCTCCGACACGAATCGATCCAAGCCTGCTGCGGTGCCTTCGCGGTCCCCTTCCAGCAAGCGATTGCGGATCTCGTCCTCCGCATAGGATGGATACGGAATCAGTTTAGGGGATGCACCTGTTATCCGCGTGCTGGAGAGTACTTCATTACCGAGCTTCATCCAATTCAACCGAAGGACGCGCAAAGATTCGTGATAGGATTGCGACAGCTCACGGAACCCATCTACACAACTACCGACGCCGATCGTAACCGTATGGCGCAAATAGGTGTGAATAACCTTGCGGATCTGCTCGGCCGCATCCTCTACATAAGTCACATCCGTCATTGCCGAAACATTCAGAATGACGACAGCATGCTCATGCGTAATCAGCGTCTCTGCATGATATTTTCCTTCCAGCCATTCATTGATAATATTGGACACTGCAAAGAGGAACAACGATTTATCCTTCTCTGTAAAGCGCATATTTTCTTTGCCTGTATCCATTTCCACGCAGAACACTGCGAATCGGGGCTCCTTAAACAAATGAAAGTCTGAACTGTATTGCTCATCCAGCTTATCTAGCGCATTGAGATTACCTACAATTGCAGATAGCAAATAGTGCACACGGAGCAACGGCAACTGTTGCTGCCAAGAGGCTTTCACTTCCATGACTTCCCGCATTAAATTCGAGATGTTGTTTTCAATATAATCAATTTGCCCTCTATATCCGCTTTCCGTGGCATAGATTTCCTTCCTATCTCCTGGCCTATCGAACAACCGAAGTAACCGCTGAACACCGTTTCGGAAGTTGGAGAAGCTGAAATACGCTGTGATTTGCGCAAGTATAGAAAGTAAGATCGTGCTAACAATAATAATCTTTTTTAAAAGGAAAACACTCTCGCTTACCGTATTAACGGGTACGAGCATGGCATAAATCCAACCATTGCTCTTAGATTGCTTAAAAGTAACAAACTCGTCCGGATTCTCAATACGATAGGTCTCTCTCTTGTCCCCTGCCACTGCTTGGTCGGGCAGTACTTTCAGAATGCGATTCTTCGACGCCTCTTCTCCGTAAAGCAGCTCCTTATTTTCATTAAACAGCACGATCTTTCCATCTGATTCACTGAGATACTCACCCATCAAGCTCTGAATATAATCCAAAGGTATGTTGACTAAAAGAACGGCTTTTACCTCTGTATCGAAGAAAGGCAGGATCTTCACATACGTAATAACTCGACTCTCTTCCCCTTGCTTATTCACAGCTCTCCTTGGGTCTGTCCAGAAGCTCTTCCTATTCTGTTCCATAGCCGTCTCCAAATACGGCATCCATGAAGTATCCTGATACACACCGGCTTCCAGAGATGTAATCTCTAAGGAAGAAATGATCACTTTCTGTGCCTCATGATAGAACACTACGGATTCAACACCCTCAATCGAGCTTGCAAAAGCCGTCAAATCACGCCGCAGCTCATTGCTGATTGCCTGCGTTCCCAGTCCGGGATCCATACCGATATTCATTAGATTCTCAACATTAGACTGAATCGAGAGCTGTGTCGCAGACCGCTCAATCTGCATGATCGTCGATTCCATCTGTTTGCTAATTTGATTCATAGCTGCAAAGGAAGAGCGGTTGACTTCCGATTCAATAAGTTGGGAACCTAATGTATAAATCAGTGTGCCGAATCCCAATACGGGTAGAATGGAGAGCAGAAGAACAATGGATATCACTTTAAGACTGATGATTTTGGTACTTAAGCGCTTGAACGATTCCAATTGAAACCCACACCTCCAAAAATGAATACAATACCCCTCATTGTACACTTTATTCTCCGAACGTTATCCATTTCAATGATCAATTTTCGAAAACCCCCTTTTGCAGGAGAAGTCAGCGTATTTGTGGAACTACATCCCCTAGCTAAGACATATAGATCACCTGTGAATCCTACAAGGGGGGAAGGCATGAAAGAGCAAGGGAATTTCACCAACAGCTTAAAGTACAAAACTATAGCCAATCAAGATCTTCATATGTACGGCACTAGACCATCTGACTGGAAGGAAAGCGATCGGAGATCAGCCGTCGTATGGATTCACGGAGGGGGTTGGACGCGAGGGAATGCGGAGCTTTTTCTTCGACATTGTGATTATTTTGCAAATAGAGGGGCTGTTGCCTTTAGTGTTGCGTACAGACTTGCAAACAACTCAGAGAACGTCGATCAAGACGATGCTCCTACTGTTACGGTAGCCGACTGTTTAACGGATTGTAAATCGGCCATTCGCTATTTGCGCAAAAATGCTCACCTATTAGGGATTGATCCGAACCGGATCATTGTGGCAGGAGATTCGGCCGGAGGTCATCTGGCAACTAGCCTGGGAACCATTCAGGAGTTCGATGATTTGGATGAGGATCTCTCCATTTCCTCCATGGCGAATGTCGTTATTGATTATAATGGGATTGTCGATTTGACATTAAAATGGAAGCACATGATACAAGATTCACATAAAGAGGATGCATCCGAGGATGAGGTGAGTTGTTGGTTATATCGAAACGATCAAGCCAAACGATTATCCCCCTATTATCATGTAGCTGCTGGTCAACCGCCTATCCTGATTCTGCATGGTCTTCAAGATATCGTTGTTGTTCCGGAAGAGTCTGTCAAATATTATGAGGCTCATGTGAAGGCTGGCAATTATGCGAAGTTAGTTTTATATGCGGAGTTGAAGCATGCGTTCATTTTGTATGACTATACAGCTTCTGAAACTCAGGTAAATCAGGCAATTACCCATATGGATGAGTTTCTCGTATCACTTGGGCTGCTTGCTGAGAGGTAGAATAGCCTCATGAGAAAAACGCCGCAGCGCACCTTTACACATGCGCTGCGGCGTTTCCCTCTAAATCTAACATATTTCCTTAATGAACTAAGAAACTTATGAAAACCTCATGACCTCTGTCAGCATCAAGATTGGCAGTGCTTGACCGTACGTCATCGGGCAAAGTTCAATCCTGCGGTACGCCTCCAAGGTCTCTCCCATTCCTGTTCCGTAAGATACATTGTGGACCGTTCCATCCGCGGAGATTTGGGAGATTACAGCTTCGGCGGCTCTACGCCCCATAGGGAGATAACGGGCGTCCAAATAGCCCAATCGGACAGCCTTTAGAATCCCATAGGAGAAGCCTGCCGTAGCCGATGTTTCCACATACGATGAGGGATCATCCAGCAAAGTGTGCCACATGCCGTCTTGATGCTGCAGCTTCTCGAGTGCAGCTACCTGCGCTTGCAGGGCATCCAGTAGGAAACGTTTCACACCCGGATCAAGGTCTTCTACAATATCCAGGTAATCCACGACCCCGGCCGTATACCAGCAATTTCCCCGAGCCCAGAGTGCTTCAGCAAAATGATGGCGCCCCTCAAAGCTCCAACCGTGATACCAGAGTCCGGTTTTGCGGTCTGTTAAATATTTGATATGCACAAGGAATTGCCGCACCGATTCTGTCAAATAAACCTCTCGCTTAAATAGTTTGCCTGCTCTCGCCAAGAAGAGTACCGTCATGAACAAGGTATCATCCCATAACTGACCTTGGTTGACGTTCCCTGAAACGATGTGCTGCAACCCATTTTCCTCCGTGCGAGGCATCTCTTCCATGATCCATTTCGCCCACTCCCGACAAAGATCCAAGAAATCCTCACGTCCAGTTTCCTCAGCAAGAAAGCTTAATGTCAGCATCGGACAGAGCGTGTTCACATTCTTTTCCGGCAACCCCTTGCTAATATTGAGTTCGAACCACGCTACAAGGAAATCGCGTACATCAGTCTCCCCTGTCTCCCGGTAATATTTATAAAGCCCATACAAGCCTACGCCTTGAGCCCATTCCCACGTATCCATTGCGATAATACTAATCGGGCATTCTTCCACCAGTCCTGTATCGTTTCCTAGGTGCTTCATCCTGTAGGCTACTTTGTTAATGAGCGCGCTAACAGCGGCTTTATCCATATGCAATCATCCTTCCATCTGATCTTTCATGCCCATTATAAGAAAAGAAGGTGATACCATTCTTGCATTATTGGACGAATTACATGCATTTTTGTGATATTCTTAACAAGTGTAACAGAGACATGCTTACAGGGAGCAGGAATCGAGACGATGGTATATAAAAAGGTTAAAAACGCCTATACCGAGAATGTGCGGCTAGAGCATAACTTCGGAGCCGACTGGCATATGGACTATTATCACTTTCATAATGTCTATGAAGTCTATCTTGCCGTAACAGCGGGAGCGGAGTTCTGGATAGGAGATCAGCAATACCTACTCGCGCCGAACGATCTTCTTTTACTCAGCACCAGCGACATGCACCGCTCCATTATTCATGACAGGGAACATTTTGAACGGTATATTCTGTATTTCAACCCCTTCTATATGAGTGTGATGAATACAGCCAATACTAATCTACTAGCGTGCTTTGCTCGTAGGAGCGTCGCCAATCAACACCGAGTCCGCTTGTCCAGCAGCGACGCAGATACATTGGTTGGTTTGTTCCATGAGTTGAAACTTCTGCTGGAGCAGACTGGCTTCGCCGCCGATGTGAAAGTAAAATTGCAATTAGCTCACATTCTAATTCAATTGGAAGCCATGACACGAGACGAATATCCCGGGCCAGAAAACAGTGGAATACCGACTGCCGCTTCCTCGTTAATCACGCCCATTATGGCTTACATAGACACCCATTACGCCGAGGTCATAACAACTGATATGATAACTGAGCAATTTTATATCAATCGTCATCAACTTAATGAATTATTTCGTGAAGTGACTGGGCTCTCCGTCCATCAGTATGTGGTGCAGCTGCGAATTATCAAGGCCAAGGAGCTCCTTGAAAAAGGGGATATCTCCACCACACAAGCATGTTATGCGTGTGGATTTAACGACTACACCCACTTTATCCGCACCTTTCGCACGCTGGTCGGCATGCCGCCAGGCAAATACGCCAAACAAGCTGCCGAAAGCAAGTTCCTGCATGGAGCAAAGCAAGAACAATGAAGATGTGCTGCCTTGCAGATTCCGAATATTAATCTTCCAGTAACAATTTTTTGGACAACTGCAACCTCTTCCTACCAACCTCCATCTGAATAGTTTGTCAACTCAAAATTGATGTTAATGGACAAGACAGCAAGCTATCGCCTGTATATTGATGGCAAAATGTACCTTCACATCATTCAAAAAGTCCACCACCACTGACTAGAAAACAAACATAAATCCTATGTATCCAATGAAAAAAACCAGAACCCCCAAATTCCCATGGGGTCCTGGCATAATCCTTCACCAACTGAACATCCTCCAACAACCGCCCATCCCTAAACCTCACAACCCGCTTCGCCTGCTGCGCAATCTGTTGATCATGCGTAATCAATATTATCGTCCTACCTTGATCATTCAACCTCGTGAAAATATCCATAATCTCCATGCCCGTCTTCGAATCCAGCGCCCCTGTCGGCTCATCCGCTAAAATGATCGCAGGATCACCTGCAAGCGTACGTGCGATCGCAACTCGCTGCTGCTGTCCCCCGGATAACTCGGAAGGCATATGCTTCCTTCGATTCACCAAATCCACCGCTTCCAATGCCTTCATCACAAGCGGTTCTCGTTCCTTCCGCGTAGTCCGATCGTCCCAATAGAAATCAAATCCTCCAAATCTTCTCCGGTGTTATCGAATTTTTTGAGGATATGGACACGAAGCAAGGTAAATATGGAACGCTTACACCTTCACCGTCGTATACCGATTAGTCGGTACCGGCACCCCAAGATTTCCACGTAACGTATCGGCTTCGTATTCAGACCGGTAGAGCCCGCGCTCTTGTAGAATGGGAACGACGAGATCAACGAAATCATCTAACCCTTTGGGAAGCGCCGCTGCTATGATAAAGCCATCTGCGGCATTTTCTTCGAACCAAGCCTGCACGCGATTGGCTACGTATTCAGGCGTTCCGGTAAACTCATTGCGCGGCGTAGTTACTTGCAAAGCCACTTGTCGCAGCGTCAGATTGTTTTCTTTAGCCGTTTGCTTAATTCTATCCGTTCCACTGCGGAAGCTATTGCTGCCGAAATCGCCTAGATCAGGGAATGGCTCATCCAGCGGATATTGGGAAAAATCGTGATGCTCAAAAAATCTCCCCAAGTAATCCAGTGCCTTGTCAATCGTAACTAGGTTCGCAACCTCTTGATATTTGCGCTCGGCCTCTTCTTCCGTACGTCCAATGATTGGAGCAATGCCAGGTAAAATAACGACTTCATCTGGATTACGGCCAGCTGCTTCAACTCTTTTTTTAATATCTGCGTAATAGGCTTTCGCCTCATCAATTGATTCATGGCCAGCGAAAATGGCATCCGCTACCTTTGCGGCGAACGCGCGCCCATCCTCGGAAGCACCCGCTTGGAAAATGACGGGTTGCCCTTGTTTGGAACGAGCAATATTAAGAGGCCCCTGTACGGAGAAGTACTCGCCTTTATGATTCAGGGTATGAAGCTTGCTCGGATCAAAGAACACACCGCTTTCCTTATTACGAACAAAGGCATCATCTTCCCATGAGTCCCACAACCCTCGCGTCACTTCCAAATACTCATTTGCAATGCGGTAACGTTCAGGATGGGACGGATGTTCGGTTTTGCTGTAGTTTTTGGCGGATCCTTCGAGCGGAGATGTCACCACATTCCAGCCAGCACGACCACCACTGATTAGATCGAGAGAAGCAAATTGTCTCGATACCGTAAAGGGTTCGCTGTAAGAAGTGGACAGCGTCCCAACAAGGCCAATATGCGAAGTGACAGACGCAAGAGCCGATAGAATCGTGATCGGTTCAAACCGATTGAGAAAATGGGGGATCGATTTTTCAGTTATATAGAGACCGTCCGCGATGAAGACCAAATCGAATTTTCCTGCTTCCGCTTTCTGAGCCTGCTGTTTGTAGAACCCTATATTCACACTGGCATCCGTAATCGCATCTGGGTGTCTCCAACCCGATACGTGACCTCCGACACCATGGATGATTGCACCTAGTTTTATCTGTTTGTGTTTAGTCATACTGATCTCCGTCCTTTTACAAGATTGCTGCCGTCTGTATGTGCAGACGATAGCTTTTCACGAGAATATCACCTTTTTGAATATCTTTATCAAAAGCACGTTCAAAGCCTAACCGCTCATAGAGTTTCACAGCGGATTCCATCATATCTGAAGTATGCAAGTGCAACGTTTCTGCGCCTAACGCAGCTGCGCGTTTCACATTTTC
Source organism: Paenibacillus sp. J31R109 (assembly GCF_059692055.1). Taxonomy (NCBI): domain Bacteria; kingdom Bacillati; phylum Bacillota; class Bacilli; order Caryophanales; family Paenibacillaceae; genus Paenibacillus; species Paenibacillus sp. J31R109. Next base: position 296,900 of record NZ_JCAUAR010000003.1, read on the forward strand.
CTTAATCAATGCCGTTGCGATCCCCTTCCCTCTTGCGTTTGGCGATACCGCAAGCAAACGCAGAATCGGTGATTCGATGGCAAGTTCAGGCGCGCCATAGGCAGCCTCTGAAGAAAGAAACAGCTGTGAGCTGCCGACAACTTCATCATCAATCACAGCGATAATGCGCGCAATTGGCTTCTCGTTATCTACAGAAGCAAGAATGTTATCCTTGTATTGCTCCCAGCCCTCCGGAGGCAAAACAGTCTGATATTGTCCATAAGCATCTTCCAACACTTTGCGAATAGCATTGCGATCCCCATCCGTCGCTTCCCGAATCTGAGCTTCTTTGTCCTCCGGCATTCTTAACTCCTCCTATACGCGTGCTTCCAACGCACTCTTTATTCGATCAATTTGTCCTATATGGCCTTGAACATGAGCAATAAACGACTGAACCACATCCGTTAAACGCAAGGTTTGACCCTTGAAATTCACACCCGTTTTCGCCCAATCTTCCTCTGAAAGCCGCAGAAATAACGCATGATTATAAACGAGCAAGGATTGAAAAAGAGCTAAAATATCGGATGCTGATCCCTCATTAGCCTTCGCCCCAGCAACCCATGCGTCTTGCTCGAAAGCTGGCAACTGCGCAGTTGCCCCAGCAAGTATCGCACGGATTCGGAAAGAGACGACAATATTGTGATCAGCCAAATGAGATAGAACTTCGGTAACACTCCATTTATCCAAAGCTGGCTTCCAAACTAACTGACCTTCGGTTAAATCTCCGATAGCGTTCTGTAATTGTTGGTGTGTAAGCAAATATAGAGATAAATCTGGAATCGTTGAACTCATGTCGAAACCTCCTGTGATAACTCGATTGATAACTCCTCCAAAGATGTTTGAGCTAAACGGGCAAAATATGCAGCACTGCTAAGCAAAGCACGTTCATCAAGATCAAAAGCTGGATGATGCCATTCTTGTGGTCCAGCAGTACCTATGAAAACGAAGACGCCAGGCACTTGCTTCTGATAAAAAGCAAAATCTTCGCCTGCCGGTGAAGGTGCAGGTGTGATGACCGTTAAACTGGCCTTTTCTGCGGCTTTCGAAGCCAACAAGGCTAGGGCTTGATCATTCACTACAGCCGGCGGACCTTTAATCCAGCGGACAACTGCTTTCGTCCCATAGGCTGCGGCCACACCGTGAACGACTTCCTCCATCCGCTTGATAACAAGCTGACGTACACTTTCATCAAACGTCCGGAGTGTGCCATCGAGAATCGCTTTATCCGGAATGACATTCCAAGCTGTCCCGCTGTGAATGCGTGTCACACTGATGACTGCACTTTGCAGCGAGCTAATGTTACGGCTGACGATGGATTGAAGTGCTGTCACGATGTGTGCGCCAGCGACAATCGGATCAATTCCCGCTTCTGGCACTGCTGCATGTGTGCCTAGACCTTCCACTTCAATGACAAAGCCGTCGGCTGCTGCCATTAAAGGTCCAGATTTGATGCCCACCGTTCCGACGGGCAAATCCGGTTTGTTGTGCAGGCCATAGATGGCCTGCACGCCTTGCAAGGCTCCGCTGCCAATGACCAGTTCGGCGCCTTGCGCCTTTTCCTCGGCAGGTTGAAAAATAAAACGGACCGTTCCCTGTAGCTTTGCCTCCTGCCGCTTGAGTAGAAGCGCGGCTCCTAGCACAGTCGCCGTGTGAAAATCATGGCCACAAGCGTGCATTTTGCCTGGCACTTGGGAAGCAAAGGACAAACCCGTTTCTTCCTGAATGGGAAGTGCATCGATATCAGCACGAATCGCAATGACCGGACCAGCCAGCTTTCCACCAACTTCGGCGATAAGTCCTGTTTTGAGCGGATACTGTTCCGCAATGCGAATCCCCGCCTCGGTGAGCCATGTACGAATCGCAGCGGTCGTCTGCACTTCCTCATGAGATAACTCAGGATGCTGATGCAGCTGCCGCCGGAAACCGATTAGTTGCTGTTCAAATTCAGTTTGTGATTGCTCAATCGTTAACTCACTCATCTACATAACCCTCCTCAGCCCTCTACCAACAATTCCGAGAAGGCTTCGCTCAGCAATTCAAAAGAACGCAGCCGTTTACTGAAATCTTTCACGGAGGTTGTTACGATAAATTCATCGATCTTGTACTTCTGTTGAAGCTCGAGCAACTTATTGCGTACACTTTCTTTCGTGCCCCTTGTAATCTCAGCAGGCTTCTCTTCAACCGTGAACTTCGCTTGCGTTTGGCGGCCATATTCCTCCGCTTGTTCCAAGGTGCCCACCGTTAAGGTTTTGCCATTTTCCAAATGAATTTTAACGTTCTTATATTCACCGGCCAACTCATTAGCTTTTTCTTGCGTTTCGGCGACGATTAAAGAGAGCGCAAGCAGCAGCTGAGGTTCAGTGCCATTTTCACGATTAAAATGTTGGTGATACGTCTCAAACGCTGCTTCGGCTATGGCTTGATCGCCATTAATAAACTGTGCGAAAACATAGGGCAACCCTGCCTCTGCCGCTGATTGTGCACTTGCCGTACTTGCGCCTAGAATAAAGATATCTGCAGGAACAGTTGGAATCGGTGAAACACGCAAGCCCTTCAGTGGATGATCGTCCCGCAGTTGATTTTTTACGAATTGCTGCAGATCGTCCAGCTTCTCGGCCAAGGCAGGCGCTTCAATAATTCCCTGCTGCAGCGCTTTCGTAGAACGAGGAAGGCCGCCAGGCGCTCGGCCGATACCAAGATCAATCCGGCCCGGCGCAAGAGATGCCAACACGTTGAAATTCTCCGCAACCTTGTAAGGGCTGTAATGTTGGAGCATGATGCCGCCAGAGCCAATGCGGATACGCTCTGTTTTGGCTAGCAGATGTGAAATGAGTACCTCAGGCGATGAGCCCGCTACCAGTTCGGAATCATGATGCTCCGATACCCAGAATCGGTGATAATCTAACTTTTCTGCCTTCTGCACAAGCGCAATGGTATGCTGAAAGGCATCGTAAGCTGTTTCTCCCGGAAACACGACACTTTGATCCAAAATACTTAGTTTAATTCCCATACAGTCCACTCTCTTTCGCTTCAGTCTTCATGCTATATGGTGTAGCTCCATTCCGGTGTAATGCGTTTTAGAAATTGCCTCGTGCGCTCTTCCTTCGCATTGCTGAAAATATCCTGGGGCTTGCCTTCCTCAACAATTATCCCTTCATCCATAAAAACGACATGATTGGCAACCTCACGGGCGAAACCCATCTCATGGGTTACAATAATCATCGTGATGCCTTCTTTGGCAATCTTCTGAATGACTTCAAGCACCTCGCCAACTAGCTCGGGATCCAGGGCTGACGTAGGCTCATCGAATAAAATAACCTCTGGGTTCAAAGCCAGTGCACGCGCGATGCCCACTCGCTGCTGCTGTCCGCCAGAAAGCTGGCTTGGATAAGCATCAAGCTTACTGCCTAAACCAACTTTTTCCAGTACCTTAACACTGGTTTCCCTAGCTTTTTCCTTAGAATGCTGTTGGACAATGACGAGACCTTCCATGACATTTTCAAGCACCGTTTTATGTTTAAAAAGATTATAGTGCTGAAACACCATGGCTGTTTTCTTCCGAAGTGTGTGGATTTGCTCCTTGGTTGGCCGCTTGCAATCAACTTTATAATCACCGATCGTTACTTCGCCTTGGCTCGGCTTCTCCAAATAATTCAAGCAGCGCAGCAGTGTTGTTTTCCCCGAACCGCTAGGACCTAATATACAGACGACATCGCCTTTCTGCACATGGAGATCGATGCCTTTAAGCACATCGTTTTTCCCAAACGACTTGGTGATATTCGTCAGTTGAATCATGATACGCCACCTCGGTTATACAGATTGATTCTTTTCTCAAGTAAGCCAGTTAGTCTTTCGATTAGGAAAGTGATTCCCCAGAACAGAAGGGCTGCAGCAATGTAAGCCTCGAAAAACCTCCAGTTGGTCGTAGCCACAATTTGCGCTTTGGCGTTTATTTCGACCACCGATACCGTAAAAGCCAATGTGGAACCATGCAACATCCCAATTAAGGTGTTGGATAAATTCGGCAAACTGACGGCGAAGGCTTGCGGCAAAATAATACGACGCAAGGCTTGACTAGTGGTCATTCCTATCGAATACGCAGCTTCCATCTGTCCCCGATTGACAGCCAAAATGCCTGACCTGACAACCTCGGAGAGATACGCCCCAGCCGTAATAGAGAAAGAAAGAAAAGCAAAGCCGATCATCGGAATAGAGACGGAACGAAAGCTCCACCCCATCGCTGTTGCAATGCCGTCAATAATCAGTGGTAATCCGAAATAAATGAGCAGCAAATGCATCAGCATCGGCGTTCCGCGAACAAACGTCACATAAGCAGCAGCCAAATAATGCAGAAAAGGAACTCGGTATAGTCGGATTAACGCAGTGGCAGCACCGATAATTAGACCAAACAACACAGAAACGACGGTAATCACCAACGTAGTCGGCAAGGCAGACAACAACTGAACAAAGGCTGTCCATATAAATTCAGGATCAATGGTCATGCCTTAACGCCTCCTTTATCCGGCTGCGAGGCCCATACACCTTTGAACCATCTACGTGACAACGGTTGACGCGTTTCTGTCACCACAGGTTGTTCGTGTTGGAGTAATCTATTCTCGATGTATAAGAACAACTTCTCTAGTCCAAAGCAGATGACGAAGTAAATGAGTGAAAGCGAGATATACGTTTCCATAAAATGCTGCGTCGCCGTTCCTAATGTCTGAGCTTTCCCCATCAGCTCCATTGCGCCAAGGGAAAATGCCAAGGAAGTATCCTTCAAATTCGCAATGAGCAAATTAGTAAAGTTGGGAAGGGCAATCGCCAGCGCTTGCGGCAAAATAATGCGAGTAAACGCTTGATAGCCTGTCATGCCAACCGAATAGGCGGCTTCTACTTGACCTTTGTCGACAGCTTTGACTGCAGCTCGGATAACTTCCGAAATGTATGCCCCAGCATGCAGAGCAAAGGTCAGAATAACAAAAGCTAAAACCGGAGCTTTCGACACGTCAATCTGTATAGCTTTCAACACTTCCGGCAGCCCATAGTAAATTAGAAAGAGCTGAATGAGGATTGGCGTTCCCCGAAAGAACGAGACATAAATCTGCGATAAGCGTTGAAGAATGGGTACTTGATACAACCTTGGCAGCGCGATTAGAAATCCAACCACAACACCAAGTGCCATCGAACAAGCGACAATGAATAGGGAGATGTGGATATAAGTCAGTAATTTGGGTAAAAAATCAAACACATAGGTGATATCGAATTGGGTTGCCATAACGGCGATCTCACCTTTCTTATTTACATAAAATGCCTAATTGGGCATCTTAATCATCTTTTTTCGTATAGTCGCCACCCAGCCACTGTGTGCTTAGCTTTGACAATGTGCCGTCAGCCCTCACTGCTTTTAGTGCTTCATCAATTTTACCCGCCAACGCCTGTGCATCCTTATCGTTCTTGCGGAACAAGAACCGAACTTCGGCTTCTTCAATGATTGGACCTACCGCTTTTAATTTACTTTGCGGGTCAACCAGTGGAAGTAAAAAGTCAGCACCGAGGGAAGCATCTGCACGCCCGGTAGTCAATTGACTGACAAGATCGTTGGCAGCTCCGCTTTGGTACACAATTTTGATCGCATTATCATGTGTCTTGTTGTAATTCTCAAGCAAGGTGGCTTCTGCACTAGTAGCTGTCGTCAACGCTTTCTTGCCTTTCAAATCATCGATGGACTTAATTGTCGTATTATCTTTTGCAACAAGGACCTTCGTTTTCCAGTAAGCGTAAGGCTCATTATTAAAGTAATACTTCTCTTCCCTCTCCTTGTTTTTCTCAATTTCATGAGCAACGAAATCAATTTTATTCGTCTCCAAACTGAGCAACAAGTTGGCAAAATCCATCGTTTTGAATTCAAATTCATAATCTGGTAAACGTTTGTCCAGCTCTCTTACAAGTTCGATGTCATACCCAGTCAACTTACCATCCTTATCTAGAAAGGCTACATTCGGAAATTGAGTGCCTGTGCCAACAATAATTTTCTTGGCTTTTACAGGAGCCGTCGTTGCTGCCGGACTTGCCGCAGGAGCATTTGTACCCTCAGATGCAGCTTTGGGGGATGCATTCGTGGTTGTGGTTTTGGATCCGCAACCTGCCACGACCATAGCCAATGTAAGTGTGGTTACTGTAAGTGTCGTTATTTTTTTCATGATGAACCCCTCCATTTTTTTATTTTAATCATGATCAATTTCTGTTCACAAAGGGTAATGGCAGGCCGTCCAGTGCCCTTCCCGAATTGGCAACAACTCAGGCTGATCTACTTTACATTTTGCAGTTGCTGCTGGACAACGTGTGTGAAATCTACAGCCAGATGGTGGATTCGCAGGAGAAGGAATCTCCCCCTCGATCTCGATCCACGCTCTCTTTTGTGTGGGATCCGTCGATGGGATCGAAGAAAGCAAACCCTTCGTGTAGGGATGGGAAGGATGGAGAAACAGCTCTTCGCTGGGTGCGATTTCAACCAGTTTTCCCAAGTACATAACACCAATCCGATCGGACAGATGGCGAACAATGTTTAAGCCATGAGCAATAAATAAGTAGGTTAATCCTAGCTTTTTCTGCAAATCCTGCATTAAATTAACAATTTGAGCCTGCACGGATACATCCAACGCAGATACGGCCTCATCCGCAAGGATAAACTTGGGATTGAGCGCGATGGCTCTAGCAATGCCAATTCGCTGTCGTTGACCTCCCGAGAATTCATGTGGAAACCGATCATACATGGATCGATTCAAACCAACTAATTCCAACAGGTCTTCTACTTTGGCCCGCTTCTCCGCCTTGCTTAAGGATTCATGGATATCAAATGGCTCGCCAATAATATCGCCAACCTTCCATCGCGGGTTCACAGAACCGTACGGATCTTGGAAAATGACCTGCATATCTCGCCGTACGTCTTGCAGGCCTCTGCTCGAAAGCTTCGATAATTCTTGTCCTTCGAAAAGAACCTCTCCCTCTGTAGCACGTTCTAATTGAAGCAGTACTCGCCCTAAGGTTGACTTGCCGCTGCCCGATTCACCGACTAAGCCAAACGTCTCCCCCTTCTTAATGGAGAAGGAAACATCTTCAACTGCATGTATATAAGACCTCGAACGACCGAATGTTCCTTTCCCTATGGGGTAAAATTTACTTAACCCTTTTACCTCGAATAGCGTGTCGTTAGTTGAAATCAATTCCCCAGTGGCAACGGAAGATTGATGATCTATCCTTGAATCTATCCCTGTTTTTACAGCCCCTGCAAATTGCTGCCAGTCTGCACGCTCAACTAACTCTTCGGAGTACCAACATGCCGTAAGACGTTCATTCACGAACCGCAAAGGAGGACTATCTTTCACACAGCGATCCGTTGCAAAAGGGCATCTTGGATGAAATCGGCAACCTGTTGGCAGATCCGAAAGATGAGGAATCGTCCCTTCAATAGAGAACAATCGGGATGACCGATTGCTATCCATTGTCGTAATCGATCGAAGTAACCCTCTCGTATACGGATGATGGGGCTTAGCGAACAATTGCTCTACACTTGCTTGTTCAACGATTTGTCCGGCATACATCACGATGATTTTGTCTGCCATCTCAGCCGCAATCCCCAAATCGTGTGTGATGAGCAGGATGGACATATTAAACTCTTCTTTAAGTTCCTGCAGCAGATGAAGAATCTGCGCCTGAATCGTGACATCAAGCGCAGTTGTTGGTTCATCTGCAATAAGTAACTGTGGACTACATGTGAGCGCCATAGCAATCATCGCACGCTGCAACATCCCGCCAGAAAGCTCACCAGGATACTGGTTCATTCGGATTTCTGGCTCTGGGATGCCTACACGCTTTAATAAATACACAGCTCGTTCCCAGGCTTGTTCTCGATTCCCTTGTTTATGTTGGGTAATGACTTCGGTAATTTGACTACCTATCGTAAAGACCGGATCAAAAGCAGCCATGGGCTCTTGGAAGACCATAGCCATCTTTTTCCCTCGTAATGCCCGAAGATCCTTCTGTGACAACGTCGTTAAATCTTCGCCATCCAGCACGATTTGACCACCGGAAATACGCCCATTTTCATAATCGATTAAACGCATGACAGATTTCGAAGTCACCGATTTACCACTGCCGGACTCTCCGACGAGACAGATGGTTTCGCCTACGCCTATTTTCAAAGAAACGTCTTGAATGGCCGTGAACGACCCTTTATTCGTTGTGAATTGTACACTTAAGTTGTCAATTTCAAGCAGTTGCTTCAACTTGCTCCTCCTCCTCGCTATGCCCTTCTCTGCTTTGGATCTAGGGAATCACGTAGTTTATCTCCGATTAAATTAACGGATATGACGAACAACGTAATCGCGAGGCCTGGAAATGTACATATCCACCAAGCCACTGTTAGATAACCTCGCCCTTGCGAAAGGAGGGATCCCCAATCTGGAATCTCTTTGAGCACGCCTAATCCAAGGAAACTTAGCCCTGCACTGACCAGAATGGATGCACCTAAACCGATCGTGGACATAACCAAGAGAGGCGACCAAGCATTCGTTAAGACATGACGGAAAAATATACGCACGGAAGAAGCGCCTATCGACCGAGAAGCCGTAATGAAGGGGCGATTTTTTATGCTCAAAATCTGTCCTCGCATAACCCTTGCGTATTGTGGAATGGAAGCAGCAGCAACAGCAAAGATCAGATTAAACAAATGAGGACCCAGAGCAGCAGCGATAGCTAATGCCAGTAGAATGCCGGGAATCGTCATTAGCACATCGATAATCCGCATGAAGATCGTATCAATAACACCGCCGATGTACCCCGACAGTGCACCGATACTGCCTCCAATGATGCCTCCTGCAAGTACTGAGGAGAAACCAATAATGAGGGAATCACGACTGCCATAGACGACAAGACTGAAGACATCTCTGCCAAAATAGTCCGTTCCAAACAAATGTGCCTTGCTTGGCGCATGCATAATTTGATCAGCGAGCATCGCTGTAGGTGTATATGGAGCAATCCATTGTGGAAAAAGCGCACATCCAATAATAAACAAGGCCATGATCGCTGCTAGATACACCAGAATTTCTGAAGCATTAAACGTTCTAGGTATCTTCGTGGATCGAAGTTGCCACTTATGTCTCAGCCAAATCGTTCTTGTAGAAAGAACCTCTTTCATAGTCCCCTTTCTCCTCTCCGCTATGCTTTTTTATCCTAATTTTATTGTGTTCGACGAACACGTGGATCAATGAAGACATAGGAAATATCAACTAACAAATTTACCGTGACATAAATAATCGCTGAGAAAAATACCACGCCTTGCACAACCGGCAAGTCTTTGGACATAATGGCGTCTGCGAGAATTCGACCAATTCCTTGTCTGGAGAAGACGGTTTCGATGACAACGGTACCTGCCATTAAATCTCCGATATGAATGCCAATAATTGTGACTGCTGGAATTAATGCATTGCGAAGCGCATGTCGATACATCACTAATCGTTCAGATAATCCCTTTGCACGCAGTGTCACAATGAAGTGTTCATTGATGACTTCGAGCATTGCGTTACGTACCATCCGAACGATAAAGCCAGCTCCCACGAATCCGAGTGTGAGTGAAGGTAGGACAAGTGTGATGAGTCCTTTTGACCCCATGGCTGGAAACCAGCCTAAAGATACGGAAAAGATGAGAATTAACAGAATCCCAGACCAGAATGTCGGCATGGATATGCCGAACAACCCGACGATACGAGCTAACACATCTATCCATCGATTGCGGTGTATGGCCGAGAGAACGCCCAGCCCTACACCAATAATCGTGGAAATAAGCGTACTAGCCAATGTGAGTGCCAAAGTTGCTGGAAGATGCTTAAGAATTTTGGGCAGCACAGGTTCACTGTTTAGTAATGATTTACCGAAATCCCCATGGATCATCGCCATGAAATAGTGGCCAAATTGGACATAGAAGGGTTCATTCAGCCCGAGTTGATGTCTTAAATTTGCAATTGCCTCTGGCGACATGGAGGAAGGATCAACCATAGAAAGTACGGGATCTCCTGGCAGTACATACAGAATACAGAATACAAGGATTAAGGAACCAAGAATGACCAGCAATGAAACTAATAGTCGTTCCGTTAATATCCTGCTCATATCAATTAGCTCCCTATAGCATTATTTTTGAATAAACGTATCATTAAAGAGTGGATAACCTAACGAGTCAAATTTCAACCCTTTCACGGTCTTCGAAGCGGCTACCGTGTAAGGGAACACATAAACAGGAATGATGACCGCATTATCAATAATCGATTTTTGCACTTGTTTATACAGCTCTGCACGCTTCTTATCATCCGGTTCGATAGCTCCTTGCTCCAGCCATTTGTCAACCTGCGGATCGGCAAGACCAGGAAGAGAAGGTCGAGCTTTCGGATCGCTTGTGTGATAGAAGGCGTAGAGTGCATTAGGGTCAGAGTTTACTTGGCTGTTCCCGTAAATATCATAGTCACCTTTGGTGTAAACAACATTGGCTGTATCCTTCGTAATTTCTACTTCAACAACAATTCCAACTTGTTTTAACTGTTGCTGAATAATGACAGCAATATCATTTCGTTTCTCACGGTTAGGTGATCCATCTACATAATGCAGCGTAAGCTTCTTCCCATCTTTTACACGAATGCCGTCTGTACCTTTGAGCCAACCGAGTTCATCCAATAATTTGTTCGCTTTAGCCTGATCAGGTTTAACCCCATTTTCTAGGGATGCATCATAACCAAATACACCAGGAGATAAAGGTGACCACGCACGTGGATACGTACCTAAATAAAGTGTTTTGACAATGGCATCCACATCAATTGCTGCTTGAAGCGCTTGTCTGGCCTTGACCTCACCCCAAGGCGCTTTGCGTTGATTAATAAATAACGTATAAGGCAATCCATTCGTATTGACTTGATGTACTTGAACACTGGAGTCAGACTTCAACGAAACAATATTCTGAGGAGGAATCGTCTCGCCAGCAAGAACTTGCTTACTTTGAACGCTTCCGATCCGGGTTGCTTCTTCCGGAACAATACTAAAGGTGATTTGATCTAAATAGGACTTCCCTTTGTTTTCCACAATCTCAGGTGCCCAGTTATAATCGGGGCTGCGTTTAACTTGAATGGAAGCATTCTCTTCCCATTTTACGAAGGAAAATGGCCCAGATCCGACTGGATTTTTACCGAATTGGTCCCCATATTTCTTAGCCGCTGTTGGTGAAACAATCCCAAGTAACGCTTGACTCAGGTTACCTAAGAATGCTCTGGAAGCTGTCTCCAGATTAATTTTGATCGTGAACTCGTCAATCACTTCCGCAGATTTATAAGGTTTAAGTAACGCTACCGAATTGGCCGCTTTCGTTGCCGGATCAAGAATCCGATCATAATTGAATTTTACAGCTTCTGCATTAAATGGCGTTCCATCTTGAAACTTTACGTCTTTCCGTAATTTGAACGTGTAACTAAGCCCATCAGGCGAAACTGTCCATTCGGTTGCCAGCCACGGTTTGATCGAACCATCAGGTAATTGAACAACCAGACTATCATAAATAGTACGAAGCACCCTCACGGCTACGGCAAGACCGCTGCGATGCGGATCTAGGGAATCAGGAGACGTTGCCAACGCATACGTAAGCTCTCCGCCCACCACCGCCGTTTGTTTAGCCTCTTGCTTAGGATTCGCTGATTGCGAAGCATCCGAGCTTCCATTGTCTGTTGAACCACACCCTGTTAACACAAGGGCTATAGCTAACGATAACGCACTAAACTTGATCCAACCTTTTGATCTATTCATATGTAACGCTCCCCCTTGATTGGTTAATCCAATTAGTTACTTACAGTTTCTTTCACATAGCGATTAGTTGGAAAAGGTAAACCCAAATTCCCTCTGAGCGTATCCGACTCATATTCCGTTCGATAAATGCCACGTTCTTGTAGAATAGGAATGACCAGATCTACAAAATCGCTTAAACCATTCGGAACGCCTGATCCCACGATAAATCCATCTGCTGCACCACTCTCGTACCATTCTTGTATACGATCTGCAACTTGTGTTGGAGTACCGATAAATAAAGGTCTTGGTGTTGCGGATTGAATAGCAACTTGACGAAGGGTTAGCCCTTGCTCCTGTGCATTTTGTTTAATACGATCCGTCGTGCTTTGGAAGCTATTTTTACCCAACTCACCTAAGTCTGGGAAAGGGGCATCCAAGTCATATTGTGTAAAGTCATGATGCTCGAAGAAACGACCTAGATATGCTAGTGCTTCCTCAATCGTTACCAAGTTGGCTACCTCTTGATATTTTCGCTCTGCCTCTTCTTCTGTAACACCAATAATCGGACCAATGCCAGGCATGACAACAATCTCATCGGGATTTCTACCGAAACCTACGGCTCTGCCTTTCACATCTTCATAAAAACGTTTCGCATCCTCCACAGTCGGTTGACCTGTAAAGATTGCATCCGCCTCTTTAGCGGCTAGGTTTTTCCCATCCTCGGATGAACCTGCTTGGAAAATAACAGGTCTGCCTTGCTTCGATCTACCGATATTAAGCGGTCCCTGTACAGAGAAAAATTCGCCCTTATGGTCTAATCGGTGCAGCTTTTCTGGATCGAAGAATTGCCCCGATTGTTTATCCCTTGTAAAGGCATCATCTTCCCATGAATCCCATAATCCTTTGGATACCTGTAAATATTCCGAAGCAATCCGATAGCGTTTAGGATGATCCGGATGTTCCTCTAGTCTTTTATTGTAGTTCAGCGCCGAGCCCTCCAACGGGGAAGTGACCACATTCCAACCTGCTCTGCCATCACTGATGTGATCAAGTGAGGAGAATTGTCTGGACACCGTGAAGGGTTCACTGTAAGAAGTAGATAACGTACCTACCAAACCAATCTTGGAAGTTACGGAAGCCAGTGCGGAAAGAATCGTAATCGGCTCAAACCGATTCAAGAAATGGGGAATCGACTTTTCATTAATGAACAATCCGTCAGCGATAAACAGTAAATCGAATTTGCCAGCTTCCGCTTTCTGTGCTTGTTCTTTGTAATACTTGAAATTCACACTGGCATCCACAATGGCATCTGGATGTTTCCAAGATGACATATTGCCACCAACTCCATGAATGATAGCCCCAAGTTTTAGTTGTTTTTGTTTTGGCATTGTAATTCCTCCCATGTTTGATAATCAATAATTCCTATTGGTTTAATTGGTTTTTAACTTTGTACTTACTGTATCACCGGCTTATAAGTCGGTCAATTGTAGATAAAGATGTTCTATTGATGAATAGAATTGTTCTATTTAGCAGTCCTTTTCCAATCGAATTCTTGCAACGCATCCAGAAACGAGTTGGATAAATCGAGGGTCGATTCTTTCAGAGTAATGAGAATGGTACGTAAAGAGAGACCTCCCAATGCCTGAATATCAATAGGTACAAGACGTCCCTCTTTCACTTCTTGACGTACACACAATTCCGGCAGAAAGGAAATACCCAATCCTTTTGCCACAAGCTTCTTGGCAGTTTCCAGGTTATCGATTTGATACTCGATTTTCGGAGGATGATCAAGTGTTGCAAATAGCCGATGGATCTTCACCCAATCGAGTGATCCACACTCAAAGAAGACTAGCGATTCGCGACCTACATCTTGTATAGTCAAAGGTTTCTTTTTCACAAAAGGATGGCTAGGATGAACGAAAAGGCGAATAGGATCCTCGTAGAAACCTAGAATGTCTACATGGGGATGAGTCACATTTCGAACAAAACCGATATCGATTTCTTTATTAAGAAGCATCTCCAGAATAACCTCTGTTGGTGCTGTCGTTACTTTGATCTGTAGATGAGCATGTTTATTTTTAATCCATGGAAGAATTTCGGGGATCATATAATTGGAAACAGAAACGGTACAACCGACCCTGAGTTCATTGTAATCCTTATTGACATGTTGAAGCTGTTGCTTCCCCTTCTTATAAGATTGGAGGATTTGCCCTGCAAAGGGAAGAAACTGCTTTCCTTTATCTGTCAGCGTGAAATTTCTACCTTCTCTTTCGAAGAGTAACGTGTTCAAATCACGTTCCAATGATTGAATTCGGGCCGTTACGGAAGGCTGCGATAAGAACAACGCATCCGCTGCTTTGTTGAAACTGTTATAATGAATGACATAGACGAATGCTTCGATATTTTCAATATTCATTTGATAATGACTTCCTCTCCGACTTACCCATCATCAAGAACTACGAGAGTACGTTGTATGTAAAGCATCATCCTGATTTTGTAGATAGGTAGATACACCTTCGAACGCTTCTTGTGCATCGATACCTTCAAGTTGCAGAGCAATGGTTGCTTGTTCTCGAAGTGTCATGCTCCAGGATACGATGCCTAGTAGGCCTTTCGCATTCACCTTTTCTCCGTGTGCACCTAAATATATCTGACTCGTATATTGATTAGCCATGGTCACAAAATTCAACACGCGGTCCAGAGTCCAAGGTTGATCCAATGTAAATGTCCAATCTATTTTCATAAGAACTCCTCCTCTAAGCTATTATCCAAAAAAAAGAGACACAAACATCCCCGTTAGGATGAAGCATCTCCAGTCATCTGGTCGATTCCGATAATTCCGATTAATTTACTCGTATTTAAATTATAGTAACTCAGACAACCTTTTGTCAACGGTCGACATCATAAATTTCCAAGTTTTCTTTGATGTAAATGCCCCTCATCCAAGCAACTGCTGGTCCGTACGCTTAGCATTGATCATCTTCCTCTTCCATGCAGCTCCAAGCAGAGTTAAACCTGTCAGGAGGAATACGAATTGAATACCCAGCCAGCCCCCCATGAACCCACCTAGTAAAGGGCCAACGACAATACCGAATTGACTTGATGATTGGTTCAAGCTTACGGCTCTTCCGCGGAAATCAGCATCTGTATATTTGACGATAAGCACATTCAGAGCTGGAAAAACAGCAGCAAAAAACAAACCATAACTAAAACGAAGAATGCCAAAGCCAATAAGATGATGAACGCCGAGCTGCAGCAGATTGCCAATTCCACCGCCTAACAACCCAATGAACAATACCTTCTCATAACCGATTCGCCCGCCGATAATTCCCCACCGAGGACCCATAATGACTGTAGCTACGCCCACTGCTGAGAATACAATCCCCGAACTTAATGTCGCTTTATCTACACTTCCCCCGATTTGCACGACATAGAGTGACAGCAGCGGCTCCATAATCATAATTGAAGTAGAGACTAGTAAAGTTAACCCAAATAGCCCCATTAGTTTGGAATTACGAGCCGCATGTTTAAGATCCTTGAAGACACTTATACGAACTTCATCTTGTCGCTTATGAACTTCTTTCACACCTACAAGTACGATAAGAGCAGAAATTAACGTAATAAGGCCCGAGGCAACGAAGCACACTCGCAGTCCCATCCAATGACTCAACACACCTCCGAAAAGAGGTCCAATAATCCCTCCGGCTGCCGTTGATGTTGATATCACACCGAGCGCGTATCCGACGTGTTTCTCCGGTGTATTCGTGCCAACCAAAGCGATGGATGCAGGACCAAAGCCTGCCATTATTCCTTGAAATATACGAACAAGAATGAAAGTGAACAAATCATACACAAAATAATTGGCAAAATGAGCTAAGGCTAAGCCAATACCTGAACGAATTAACATTGGTTTTTTCCCAAACTTATCGGCTAGCGACCCCCAAAAGGGCGCACACAACCCACTAATCAGAAAACTAATGGAAATGGAAATACCTGACCAAATTTCAATCCTATTCTCAATACCTAGATCATTTTGCAAGAAAATTGGAAAAAACGGTACAGATAGGGTATATGCGATATGGCTAATAAATAATCCCAGCCATAATATATGCAGATTGCGTTTCCAATAGTGTTCCATTTGTCACCCCTTATGTAACCTCTAAGCATAAAAAGAACCTCACAGCGGATGCTGTAAGGAGATTGGAAGGCTAAGATTACTCACTAGCCTAGAATGGAACGGAGTGGGATTGGTTCCATACTGTGCTTGGAATCTCTCGTCGCAAAATAGGTGCAACCTCGGTGGCAAATCGTTCAATCTGTTCGCGCTGCTCCGTTTCGGTCAAGCCATCTACACTGATACTGACAACTTGGTGACCATAAGCATCATGATAGTTCAGGATCTTCTCGATCACTTGATCTGGACTTCCGATTAAGACAGGCCCATTCTTCACATTGTCCTCAAGGTTTTTGAAAGGCGAGTTGTTGATTTGTGATGCTGCCGTTGCGTGGAAAGCATCGTAATAAGGACGAAAGCGCCCAATAGCTTCTTCCGTGGTGTTAGCCAAATACAAGCTTCCAAATCCTGAACCTACAACGGCATGTTGCGGATCATGGCCATAATAGGCCAATCGTTCACGATAGTGATCGATTAACGCTTTGTATTTGGCCTGTGGATGGAACGTATTCGAGGAGAAAATCGGTTCACCATATTTCGCTGCCAACTCCGTTGACAAAGTACTTGATGCGCTGCCATGCCATACAGGGATTGTAGGCTGAAAGGGTCTCGGCTGTGTCGTCACATTATCCAATGGTGAACGGTACCGGCCCTGCCAAGTGACGTTCTCTTCATTCCACAAGCGTTTCAGAAGTGCATACCTCTCTGCAAGGGATTCCCACTGTTCCTCTTCCGTAATACCGAAAAGCGGATAGTGACGAGGGTCATTGCCTTTACCAATAATCATCTCAATTCTTCCGCCTGAGAGATGATCGAGTGTCGCATAATCCTCAGCAACACGTATCGGATCGAGCACACTTAGTACAGTAACCGTTGTTAGCAATCGTATACGGGAGGTTCTAGCAGCAATTGCGGTTAGAACGACGGGGGGCGAAGATGAGATAAACGGTGCGCCATGCCGCTCCCCCACACCATAAGCATCAAAGCCCAGTTCTTCAGCAAGGACTGCCTGTTTCAGCACGTTCTCGAATTTCTGATTGGTTGTCAGGGTTTCTCCGCTAACCGCATTCGGTATATTCATCATTAGGCTAAATAAGGCAAATTTCATGGTCTACATTCCCATCCCTGAATCATTGATTCACATGATTGTCAACCAAGGTTTTCAGTCCCTTCATATAACATTGCTCTTGTAGCGGTTCACTGGAACATTTAAACCCAGATTGCCACGCAGCGTATCACTTTCATACTCCTTACGGAAAATTCCGCGTTCCTGCAGCACAGGCACAACCAGATCGACAAAGTCGGAAAGTCCGTTCGGTACGACTGTCCTAATGTTGAAGCCATCCGCTGCGCCGCCTTCGAACCATTGCTGGATGAGATCAGCTACCTTCTCCGGCGTCCCAATGAAATTACTTCTCGGTGTGGATGCTCGCAAAGCAACCTGTCGAAGTGTTAGATCCTGTTCCTTGGCTTCCTGTTTAATGCTGTCTGTCGTACTTCGGAAGCTGTTGCTACCAAAGTCGCCGAGATCTGGAAATGGGTCATCCAAAGCATGCTGTGTGAAGTCATAATGTTCAAAATAACGCCCCAAATAATTCAGTGCCTGTTCGATTGTGACAAGTTCGGCAATTTCCTGATACTTGCGCTCTGCTTCCGCTTCGGTTCTACCAACAATTGGGCCAATTCCTGGGAAAATCAGAATTTCATCTGGTTGACGGCCGTAAGCTGCAGCTCTTTCTTTTACATCCTGATAAAAAGCACGCGCTTGCTCAAATGTCTCGTGTCCCGTATACACCGCGTCCGCCGATTTGGCCGCAAGATCTTTGCCGGAATCCGAGGAACCCGCTTGGAACACGACCGGATACCCTTGCTTGGAACGCGCCACATTCAGCGGCCCTTGAACAGCAAAATGCTTGCCCTTATGATACAGCGTGTGAAGCTTGGCGGGATCGAAGAATACCCCGTTAGCTTTGTCTCGGACAAACGCATCATCCTCCCACGAATCCCATAACCCTTTTACAACCTCCAGATGTTCCTCAGCAATCTCGTAACGCAGCGAATGATGAGGATGCTCACCCTTACCGAAATTTAGCGCTGATCCCTCTAAGGGTGATGTGACTACATTCCACCCCGCTCTTCCTCCGCTAAGATGATCAATGGAAGCAAACTGCCTGGCCACTGTAAATGGTTCACTATAGGAGGTAGATAAGGTTGCAACCAGACCGACATGAGTCGTTGCTTCGCTTAAGGCTGACAGCAAAGTCAGCGGCTCAAAACGGTTTAAAAAATGTGGATTCGATTTTTCATTTATAAACAAGCCGTCCGCGATAAACAACAGATCAAATTTGCCCTGCTCAGCTTTCCGAGCCTGCTCCTTGTAAAAAGCTAAACTAACGCTCGCATTGGTTGGCACCTCAGGATGTCGCCAAAAGGATATACTATTTCCGACTCCATTTAAATTAGCACCTAGTTTTAATTGTCTTTTGGACATGATAGTAGCCCTCCATAACCATTAATACCAATTGGTATAATCAGATTTAATTTCGTAGGATAACTATATATCAACATTTGGTCACAGTGTAGTCTCTATCGAATTCTTCTATTCATCTATTTAAAAGTTCTATCGTAGAACGACTTGCTCGCAATGCGGCTTAAATCTCAACAGGCATGGGCCAATAATGAACTCAACCCTATATCTCAAACAGAACAAGATTTATATCATGGCAAGTATTATCAATTCACTCGACCTGTTACTTCACCTCGTGCGGTTCAACATCCGCATCCTCCTTTTTACTTGGGAGGCAGTTCACCTGAAGTGAAAGCCCTAGCAGCAGCGGAATTAGCCAAAACCGATGCGACGAATCAGCAACGTCAGAATGATTTAAGAACACTTTCCGAGAACCAACAATTTGTCGTTGGCCCCAACTTGTGGACTGGATTATCAATTGCTCGTTCTGGCGGAGCTATTCTCATCGTAGGTACAGCAGACCAAGTCTCGGATCGTTTAATCGAATATGCAGAACTCGGCATTTCCTCCTTTATTTTATCCGGTTATCCGCATCTAGAAGAAGCAGAAATATTTGGGCGAACCACTCTCCCGCTATTCACAGAAAAATGGAAGCAAAAGCAACTTCAAGCTATAACCGTGAAAACTAACTAATAGGGGGACTATCTTCATGAAAAAAATCCAATAAAAAGCACAATTTTAATAGCCACATTTACCGTATTATCGATCTTAACAGCAGCATGTGGAGCTAATTCATCTACTTCGTCCAGTACAACCACGTCTGACACAGGTAAGCCTGTCACGATCAGCTTCCTGCATTTTCGCGGTGAGGATTTTGAATTCATTTAACGGTATCATAAGTAAATTCCAAACGGAAAACCCAAATATAAAAGTCGAAATGCAAACTATTCCTTCTGATCAATATGTTTCTGCCGCTCAAGCAAAATTAACGGATGAATTCTGGGTGAAAACTTTGACACAGTTTAAAGAATTAAATGACAAGGGCTATTTCCAACCAGATGCTCTTGGTACGAAGGACGCGGCAGCAGGAGCGCTTTTCAGTCAAGAAAAAGCAGCCATTCTCGCGAGTGGATCTTACCAATAAGCTCAAAATAAAAAGCAAAACCCGAATCTAGAGCAAAAACTATTGGCTCCAATTACAGTAAGTGCAGATCAAGTCAAGTATGAAGGGATTCATACGGCAACGTTCATGCTAGCAGTGAATAGTAAATCCAAGCATCCTTCTGAGGCCAAAAAATTCATTGAATTCCTGAGCCGCAAAGAAAATGCTAGTACGTACGCCAATGAAACAGGACAAAATGTAACCGTAAGAGACGTACAATACACGAGTCCTGAACTTCAAGTATCTCTAGAATGGTCATCCAAAAAGACTTTATTCCAACCACGTTACAGTATTACGAATGGCGATAACTCCAAAGCAAGAACGAACTCCATTCAAGCAGTGCTCAGTGGTAAATCACCGCAGGAAGCTGCAAAAGAAGCGCAAGCGATTATTGATCAGCATCTTGTAAAATGATATGACACATAATCGATCCATCTTATGGTTGTTTCTTTTGCCGGGCACCTTGCTCTACGTCGTGTTGTTCATCGTTCCTACACTATCAGGCATGTTTTATTCCTTTACTGATTGGGACGGCGTGTCGCCGTCCTATCAACTTGTTGGTTTAAACAATTATGCCAAAACGCTGCATAGCATTGTCTTTCAAAAAGCGTTATGGAACAATACCAAATTCATGTTGGTTGTTGTTATTGCACAGACCGTTTTATCCTTAGCGCTAGCTCTACTCTTAGTTAAAAAATCTAAGGTTAACCTTTAAAGCATTTGATCTTATTTTTAAAATGACAGACGGCGGGCCAAATTATGCGACTGAAATTTTGACCACATATATTTATCACACGGCATTTTCAAGTTATCAATTTGGAATGGCAACGGCAAGTTCTGTCCTATTTCTCATTTTATTGTCTACATTAACGACTTTGCAGTTCAAGGCGCTGCGAGCAGATCGTGATTCGTACTAATTCACAAAAGAGGTTGTTGCAATTATGGGAATTAAATGGTTCGGTCGTTTCGTCTTGTTACTCTTTGCCGTCATTATTGCGGCACCTTTATATTTCGTGTTGATCTCGTCGTTAAAATCGACACAACGGTTCTTTACATCACCGCTTGGTTGGCCGAGACCGTTAACGTTTAATAATTTTGCTGTGATGTTCAAAGGACAGCCATTAGGACAATATTTTTTAAACAGTATTGAAGTTACGCTAAGTACTGTGTTATTGGAGCTGCTGCTCGCCAGCTTAATTGGGCTGATTCTCGTATCGGTTACCATCTTGATGCCATTGTCTGTATTCATGCTCAAAAGTTTTATGCAGGTACTGAGCAAAGAGATTCTGGAAGCAGGTAGTATTGATGGTGCAAGTGAATGGCGTTTGTATTCACAAATAGCACTGCCATTATCTGCACCTTCTTTAGCAGCTACAGCAACTTTTCTGTTTGTTATTGTGTGGAATGATTTGTTAATCCCTATGCTGCTTTTGAATAGCAAGTCGAAACTAACACTACCTCTTGCCATGTTGCAATTCCGCGGAGAGTATGTAACTGACTATCCGATGTTGCTGACAGGTGTTGTGATAACGGCTGCTCCAATGGTCATATTATTCCTTTTCCTACAGCGGTATTTTATTGCTGGGGCAATGGCAGGCTCGTTGAAAGGATAGTCATTTACATACGTTGAAATCCAAGTATTAATTGATTATAGGCTACTCTTAAAGTAACCTGTGGTTGCACACCGGGCTTTGGCAGTAAGATGCGCATGCCTACTGCCAAAGTCCCACCATAGAAAGGCGAATATATGCTCTAGATATTAAGGTTGGGAAATTTATTGCAGCTCTACATTGCGGATTCCTTTTCAGGGGCCGATACAATATACTTCCAACGCTGCGTTCGCAATGGCCGGCCGAACTGGGATGCACTGCATTGGTAAACAATACCTTTATCAGATTAACATCTGATCCGTACGTTTCGCATTTAACACCTTGCAATTCCATGCGGCTCCAAGAAGAGTTATTCCAGTCAACTGGAATACGAATCGAATTCCCAACCACCACCCATGAACCCACCTAGCAAAGGACTAACCACAATGCCAAATTGACTCGACGATTGGTTCAAGCTCACAGCCCTTCCACGGAAATCAGCTTCTGCAT
Organism: Paenibacillus sp. J31R109; assembly: GCF_059692055.1. Taxonomy (NCBI): domain Bacteria; kingdom Bacillati; phylum Bacillota; class Bacilli; order Caryophanales; family Paenibacillaceae; genus Paenibacillus; species Paenibacillus sp. J31R109. The sequence goes on from NZ_JCAUAR010000003.1 coordinate 318,658, forward strand.
ATTTGACGATAAAGGTCTCTCAAATCTAATAGTCGTAATGTGACCAAGTTGCACAATTAACATCACAACGATTGTAGAACAAGAGGCAATATTCGAAGCAGCCTTCCTAGTCAGACCAATAGTGCCATTACTCTCAGTTTATATCTTGCACCATAACCACAAAACTAAAAAACATGAGTCAGGTACATTACCTAACTCATGCCCAAACACATCACCTAACAAAATAAATCTATCTTACTTTATTAGGGCTTCACTTCATTCGAGTCCGATACTATTATTCTACTCTTTCTCCAACAACCGCCCATCCCTAAACCTCACAACCCGCTTCGCCTGCTCTGCAACCTGCCGATCATGTGTAATCACAGTAATCGTCCTGCCCTGCTCGTTCAATCTCCTGAAAATATCCATGATCTCTGTGCCAGTCTTTGAATCCAAAGCTCCAGTCGGTTCATCTGCCAGAATAATCGGCGGATCGCCTGCCAACGTTCGCGCAATAGCAACACGTTGCTGCTGTCCGCCGGACAACTCCGAAGGAAAGTGTTTTCTCCGGTCCAGCAAATCCACCGCTTCCAACGCTTCTATAACCAGCGGCTCCCGTTGTTTTCTCGATAATCCCCGATAGATCAACGGCAACTCCACATTTTCATACGCGCTTAGTCTTGGCAGCAAGTTGAAGCTCTGAAAAACAAACCCAATCTTCCGATTCCGAATCTCAGCCAGTTGCGAATCCTTCAAGGAGTGAATCGGCTTCCCATCTAGGACATACAAACCTTCATCTGAAATGTCCAAGCAGCCGATGATATTCATCAATGTGGACTTTCCTGAACCTGATGGCCCCTTAATAGCTACAAACTCACCCTGTGCGATATCCAACGATATGTCATCCAACGCCCGTATCGTTTCTCCACCCATATTGTAAAATTTACTAACATGTTCCATTTGGATTAAGGCTGTCATTGTCTTCGCCTCCATTATTTGATGCCAAATAAATGAAGAATACGATTCACCGACGGGTCGCCCTCACCTTGCCTACTTTACCGCTTCGCCTTATAAAATTCATGATACAGCTTCATGAGCGCCCTTTTTTCTATCCTTGAAACGTAACTCCTCGAAATCCCCAACTCCTTCGCGATCTCCCGCTGCGTCCGTTCTTCGCCACCAAGCTCCAACCCGAACCTTCCAACTACGACTTCTTTCTCACGGTCGTCCAATATCTCTAGATTCCGATAGATTTTACTCTTCTCGATTTTCAACTGAACCGCATCTACCACGTCATCTGCCTCACTGCCGAGGATGTCAATTAGCGTAATTTCATTCCCCTCTTTATCCGTTCCGATAGGATCATGCAAAGATACATCTTTCCGTGTTTTCTTCAATGAGCGCAGATGCATCAGGATCTCATTCTCGATACAACGAGCCGCAAAAGTCGCCAACTTCGTGCCCTTATTCGGCGAGAAAGACTCGATTGCTTTGATTAGTCCGATCGTCCCGATAGAGATCAAATCCTCGAGATCTTCCCCGGTATTGTCGAATTTTTTGAGGATATGGACACAAATCAGGAGTGAAATCGATAGAACTCGTCACTGGGTAGTTGCCACCGCGTAGATTTACGATAATATCGCCCGTCATACTGCCGTTAATCGTTCGTACAACGTCCCTAGCTTTCTGAACCGTTTTAAAAGGTGAAGCGAGAGTTCCCGCATTACTGTCATTGCCGTTAGGCGAGGCATAATATTGAGCTTGTGTCGCTGCAGAAGTCGGTGCCGGAACCGTAATGCATACAGCCAACATAACAATGACGAGAAGCAACGCCTGCAAGGACAACATGCTTTTCCTTGACCAAATATTTAACAACATACACTGTTCCCTCCTCGATTTTGAAATCTGAAACTATTCTCACTACCACTTAATTAAAATTCCAGTTCGAATCGCCCCCTTACTTTCCGGCATCGATAGTTATTATGTAAGCGATATCATTTCTGAATTCATTGTAGTTTTTCACGGTTCTTGCGTACAGAGACAATAATACGAACAGGAGGAATTTTGTAGGAATATTCTGGAATCATGTTTCCCAAAACAATCAAATTAACTAACGCCTAGAATCAAAAAAAGTGAAAGTTTATAAAAGTAAACTTTCACTTTCGAACCTATTTGCTTGATCACCTTTTCCGCATCCCTAGTAACTCAATACACGCTCGCTTCCGCCAATTGCATGCGATACGTGTTGTAATCGTTTGGATTTTGGCGCAGGCTTGTGCCCTCAATTTTCACATAACGCGCTGTTTGTGCCGTAAACGTGAAGGACTGTGCGCCGCTACTACTTGGTTTGGCATACCCAGTCCGGCTAACGACTTGCTCGCACCTAAATCCAACGTGACGGATTCGGTATGATTCGATCCTATACTATTGCTACTCGTCCAGCCATGAGCTGGAAACACTGCTCAAATTGCCGTCCGTCAATCTCGAAATGCCCCAGCTGCTATCCTCAACTGTGCTTGTCGTACTTACTCCCGTGACTACCAATAAACTAGCCTCGGCAAATTGCATACAATATAAATAGCCATCGTTCGGGTTCGCACGCAAGCTTGTTCCTTGTATCTTCACATAGCGATCTGCTTGCGCCGCAAAGGTGAAGCTTTGCACAGCATTCCCTTGTAACGAGTAGCCGGGAACCCATACCACGTGTTCACGCCGTCATTTCGCGGATTCGGCCCTTGACGTTATTCTGTACATTTGTAATCACCCTCACCTCATGGTTATGATCAAAATTTAGATACAATCTTTTTCATTCCAATTTACGCAAAAATGCTCCCGCAGCAAACGTCACTTCACATTGAACTTAATTGCCGGGTTTCTTGGCTTTCGTAACTGCACCGCCTTAAGTCTGGTATCAAGAACCGTCATAGGTCCGTTTTTCTTTCTTCACTCGTACCCTTCCATGAAATGTCATTGAAGTAAATTTAAAAACATAGACATTCAAAAATTATTTTTTTATATATTATTTTGACAAATACAATTCATAATAATATAATCAAAAAAAGCCGTGAAGAAAGGTTGATGATTTTAAATGATTAACAACCAGATGTTAACGGAAACCCTTGGTTTCCTCCAAAACTACTTGCAATTATCGAACTTAGAACGCGAAATTTATACTGAAACTGAAAAAATTCACAACTCACATGGGCTTTCAACTGAAAAATTTCACGCTTTATTTTTCCTTTATGTAGCAGCTAATGAAGGCGAGCCTTTGGGTCCATCCGATATCGGAGTGAAAATCAATGTAACACGAGCTTCAATGACCGGCGTAATTGATGACTTGGAAAAAAGACAACTGTTGGAAAGAACGGGCCACCCTGTTGATCGACGTAAGGTCATTTTAAAACTAACTGAAAAAGGAACACAATTAGTTGAGAATCAAATGCCGTTAATTACGGAGTGGATTTGTAAAGTAAATCAAGCCTTCACACCGGAGGAAAGGAATACGTTTTCATTGTATCTAATGAAGATGCGTCAAACGTTGGACAGTCTTAAAGTCATTAAAAATAATCATTCCTAATCGGATAGCAAACTTGATACAGTCGTTCCCGTATATAACATTTGCATTGGTGGAACAATTTATAATAACAAAAGAAGACCCCAAGGGGTCTTCTTTTGCACTTCTACATCCTTATTAGATTTATCATTAAATCCAATTATTTCACTGTTACTTCAGTTGTAGTTGTTTTACCGCTCGGTGCAACGATTACTACGTCGAATGTTCCTTTGAATCCTGCAGCAAGATGAACTTTATTGCTGGAATCCATCGTCACATCAGCTGCACTGCCAGCAGTAGCATTAACGTGTTGAACAGTAAATGTTAGACCGTATAGCACGTTGTATTTATTAACATCGGATCCGTCAAAAGCAAGTCCGTAAGAGTCAGTAACTACAACATTTGTAAGACCAAGGCTTCCCTTAACACCGTCTTTAATTTCGGCTGGATCAGTTTCACCGAAAGCAACATAGTCAGTAGTTGCAGCATACACAGCTCCGGTACCTGTATTGCTAACCGTCACTTTATTGTTTGCTGTCATCGATGCAACTGTCGGAGCATCTGCGGCTACTGTCACAGTTTGAGTAAGGAATTTCGTTTTTCCTTTGTTGTCGATATAAGTGGCTGTAATTGTAGCAGTACCTGCTTTATTACCAACCATATACCATCTACCCGCACTGCCTGATTTCTCTCCTTTAGTTGTCAACATACGTTTTTCAACTTTTACAACAGCAGGATTTGAACTTGTTACATTTGTAATAAAGTTATTTGGAACAGCCACTACATCGCCAGATGCATTGGTAACTTTAATGTTGATTCTTTTGCTTAACGCAGAGTTTGCAATTGCTCCAACCTTGCCAAATTCATTATCAAGGCCTGAACCAACAAGGACATCACTATCAAGTAAATTAAACAATTTGCTTGCTGTATTTAACGTATAAGTCCAATCTTCACCAGTACTTGAATTAGCAGCAGGCGCTACAGCAATTTGTTGTTCTACATAAGTGATCTCTTGTGCTTTTGTCGGATCTGCTTTGTCAATCTTACGGATACCAATACGCAGATTAGCTTTTTTACCTTCATTGCCTGCGAATGCCGTAACTTTCAATCCTTTATTGAACTCTTTAAATGCTTTGGCATTCGTTTCATCTGCACCAGTAAAGGAGTAGACAGTTTTGTTATCAGCTAGAGGAACGTCCACATCATCAGCTCTTGTTACTTTGAACGCATTAAAGTCTACATTTTTATCTTTGTCAGGCAGATTTTGAACTTGTACATATACATCGTAAGTTACTGAAGTACCTACACTGCTGTTGCCGCTATTTCCGTTTGTATCCAAGTTGTAATCCATAACTTTGCCGTATTGGTCAAGAATTTGGTATTGGAATGTGTAATTGGATGCTACATTTTTAGCTGAATCTGGGGCATCCGGGTTACCATAACCGATCATTTCTTTCGCTGGCTTCGTTACTTCTTTAATGCGATCTGGAATACGAACATCAGCAACTGTCCACGTTTTTGTAGCCGTGCTTGTTGCGTTAGGAGATGCGATAACGAGCGTTAGAGATACGGAACCTTTAGAAGTGCCCGTGATGTTTTTCAAGTGAATGGAACCTCTGTGATCACCGGATTCCATAATTTCACCTTGTCCCGCAATAGATCCGTCCACACCGGATGCTGTAACTTGAATTCTTTCGCGGTTGGAGTCGCTTGTCAAATCATCAGCACTCAATACGTTTCCACTTGCATCATACGCTACGATTGGGATGTACACATCTTTATCGCCTGCAGCGATGACGTCATTAAAGTCGCCAATTTCGATTTTTGTTGCAACGGAAGCTGATTTAATACTAATTTTACCTGTAGCTGTAGCTGCTTGGTTGACGATCGTAAATGTGTAATCAGCACTCTTATCTACGTTGTCAGTCAAAGATAGCTTCAAGCGAGGAATATTGCTGCCGTTATCTTCGTATTCAGCCTTAATAATATCATTGCTTCCTTTTGTACTGGAGCCAATGTATTCGTTCCAAATCAAGTTGATATTTTCTTTTTTGAATTCTGGTGAATCATACGTGATATAACCGCCGTATTGGTCAAAAAGATTAAGATCAAACTTAACTGAGTCACCTTTACCACTGATCGCATTGCTACTATTGGAATATTGTGCTTCACCAAGCTCCAGTTTAGTCAGAATTGGCGCTGTTCCTACTTTATAGTTCTTGGAAGCAGTCACGTGCTGATCATTGTTAACGATGGACAGAGAAACAATCCCCACACCCGCTGTGCTTTCCGTTGTATCCAATGTGATAGCTAAAGTATCATCATCCAATTTGTTGATTTTTGTTAATTTAGCTCCACCTGGATAAACCGTGTAGCTGCCAGAGTTGAAAGAAGCATTTTCGCCATATTGGTTAACGCCTTTTGCTTTAACAACTGTGCTTTGGGAACGTGCAATCGTGTCGTTACCAGACAAAAACTCGATTTTTTTCAATACTTCATTTTCCGCTGTGAAAGTTGCTGTTGTTTTGTCAATATCAGCAGCATCTAATCCAGTTACGTTAACTGTATAGTCACCAGCGCGAAGTTTTTCGTCGGAAAGAACCAATGTAGCAGTTTTCTTGTCATCGGACCATTTTGTTGTTGTTTTAACTTCAGTGCTGCCCTTTTTAAGAGTAAGGATAGCTTTCGCTGTATCAACTGGTTTGTTGAAAGTAACTTCTGTTTTTTGTACGCCAGCTGCTTTAGCGCCAGTTACAGTTAATTTACCAGGTGCAACATATTGAGATTTAGCTTCATATGCACCTGTTAGAAGAAGGTCACGAGTAGCGTTGGATTGACCACCGAATGTACCTTCCGTTTTAGGGAACAATTTCAATTCTAATGCCAATGCTACATAACCTTGAGCCCAACCGGAAACAGTAGTATCAGTACCTGTTTTCCCTTTTGCTTCAGCTTCTTTCCCCAACACACGAACCAAGAAAGTAGCAAGTTGCTCTTTAGTTACTTTACCAGCCGGGTTGTATGTGCCTTCTCCATAACCGTCAGTAACATTAGCTGCTTTCAAAGCTTCGATGTAAGGAAGAGCGTAACCGTTAGCTGCGTCGTCCGCTTTTACATCAGAGAAACTGGAAGTTTTAAGATCTTTGTTTATTTCAAGACCCATGATTAAAGCTGCAACTTTTGCAAATTGCGCACGGTTCATTTCTTCTTTCAGACCGAATGTTGTGTCAGTAACTCCATCGAAGATACCTGCGCTAATCATAGCGTCAAACTTAACTCTTGTAGCCGCGTCAAGATCTTTTAGATCCGTGAAATCCTGGGATGTCTTAGTAGACGTAGCTTGAGTACTAACCGTCGAAGACGTCGCTGGTGCACTAGTCGATCCTCCTGTTGTAGTATCCGCCAAAGCTATTGAAGCGAACATCGAGAAAATCATAGTAGCAGATGTGATTACTTTCAGACTTTTTTTCATTACTTCATTTCTCCTTTCTAATTCGATAATTCGAATTAGACATATTTTTTTTTAGAAACCTTGTTGCGAACATTAAACCTTTAATCCCCATCACCTAACACCCGGATACTAGTCTCAGAAGTGAATATTTCTCTTGAGCCCAATTGACCTAAAACATCGAGTAAAATCTTACACGAGAGAATTCCTCCTTCATTCAAAAATATAGCCGGTAGGTTAGTTATAACAAATAAAGTATTAATGAATATAATAACAAGGTTAACTTTTTACATTTTTATTATATTAATTAATATAGTTTAAGTCAATACTATATAGGCTGTTGCCATTAGTTCCCTTTATAAATACAAATCTTTGCAGTTGAATATTACTTGTAGTGGTGTGGAATTATCTCGTTTAGAAATTCATTCATTTGAATAATTGAGAGGGTTAGAATACTTATTTTTGTTACTTATTAATAATGAAGCTCAATTTGCTCAAGCGTTTGCCAAGACAGTAGATAAAATCTAGGAATAGATAACAATATATTTCCGCTCCCTTTTACCGCTGCATCCAGTTGCTATAAATGTTTTATAAATTACATAAAGTACTGTCCTAATTGTTCTAACTCGATCATGCCAACAAATATGTTTGGTTGTTTCAGCTCACTTTAAATCTATACAATCTAGGTATCCCATCCAGCTGAGTTCACTTTTGTTTCTCCCCCCTTCAATTCATCAATCTTGGTTTCTCCTAAGCAATAAAAAAAATGTGGGATTCGGCTACACCCGGATCCCACTGAAAAAAAGGTTATGAAAAAAAGTTTTCGCATTAATAATATATAATTTAATATTGTATTTGTCAATATAGTTTTATTATAAACTATATCACTTCTATTTTCTTTAATCCAATCTCATCTGGGATCCTCGGTGCTCTTTCATAGTACATATAAAAAAAATGTGGGATTCGGCTACACCCGGATCCCACTGAAAAAAAGGTTATGAAAAAAAGTTTTCGCATTAATAATATATAATATAATATAGTATTTGTAAATATAGTTTTATAATAAACTATATTACTTCTATTTTCTTTATTCCATTCACCATCTGGGTTCCTCGGTGCTCTTTCATAGTACATATAAAAAAATGTGGGATTCGGCTACACCCGGATCCCACTGAAAAAAAGGTTATGAAAAAAAGTTTTTGCATTAATAATATATAATTTAATATAGTATTTGTCAATATAGTTTTACAATAAACTATATTGCTTCTATTTTCTTTATTCCATTCATCATCTGGGTTCCTCTGTGTTCTTTTATTGTACATATTCAAGAACTTGGGATTACCGTAGATTGGATAGATCCAGTACTAACTTTGTCGCTAATTGAATAGATCGTTGATTACCAGTGTTGCTAGTCCTTGTTGTTGATAATCATCTGCAGTTACAATATCCATATCCGCATACCCTCCACCTACAAACATCGAATTGCAAGCACTCGCAAAATGATCATCCCTCATAATACAATAACCGAAACCTTGCTTTATAAAGTGCTCTACCGATTGCCATAGCGATTCATAGGACGAGTCCATTTCACTCTGATATCAACTAACGATTCATTTGCTTCAACTGTTCCTCCAGGAAGGTCATATCTCCCAATGTACGGACCATTTCCTTTATGAATGACTAATAGCTTTTTTTCAATCATGCAAATCCCATAAGCACCTTAATGCCGATGCCATTTTTCATTTTCGTTCAATAAAAACACCCCTCACAGAGATTATACTTCCTCTCTATTATTCCAGAAGATATTCCCAGTAACCTCCCCTTTAGTCTGAAGTATACCTTCCAAAAAATCATTGTTGTAATTATATAATTTTACTTTAGTGATTAACACTAATAATAAAATGTAAAGAGATAGTTAGTTTACTCATCATCATTATTAATTGAATTTTTAAAGCCCTACGACTTTTATCGTAAGGCTGATATTATTCATACTAATGTACCAACCGTCCATCACGAAACATTACAACCCGCTTCGCTTGCTGCGCTATCGCATGATCATGCGTAATTACAATTATCGTCCTACCTTGATCATTCAACCTTGTAAAAATATCCATGATCTCAATACCAGTTTTCGAATCTAGTGCCCCTGTTGGTTCATCCGCCAGAATGATCGGTGGATCTCCTGCCAAGGTGCGTGCAATCGCAACGCGTTGCTGCTGCCCGCCAGATAACTCCGAGGGGAAATGTTTCATCCGGTCGATTTGATCCACTGCATCCAGTGCTTGGAGTACCAACGGCTCACGCTGTTTCTTCGTCATTCCCCGATATATTAATGGCAGCTCCACATTTTCATATGCACTTAGTCTCGGCAGCAAGTTGAAGCTTTGGAATACAAACCCAATCTTCCGATTCCGAATCTCAGCCAATTGCGAACCCTTCAAGGAGTGAATCTGCTTCCCATCTAGGACATACTTGCCTTCATCCGACACATCCAAACAACCGATGATGTTCATCAATGTGGACTTTCCGAATCCCGAAGGCCCCATGATAGCTACAAATTCACCATGCGCAATATCTAACGAAATGTCATCTAACGCACGAATTGTCTCGCCACCCATATAGTAAAATTTACTAACATGCTCAATTTGGATTAAGGCTGTCATTGTCTTCGCCTCCATTATTTGATGCCAAATAAATGAAGAATACGATGCGCCTTCCTAATGTCTTACCGCTTCGCCTTATAAAACTCATGATAAAGCTTCATTAAAGCTCGCTTCTCAATCCGCGACACGTAGGACCTCGAAATCCCCAACTCCTTCGCGATCTCCCGCTGCGTCCGCTCTTCGCCACCGAGTTCGAGCCCGAACCAGCCAACGATGACCTCTTTCTCCCGGTCGTCCAAAATCTCCAAATTCCGATATATCTTCGACTTCTCAATCTTCAACTGCACCGCATCCACCACATCGTCCGCTTCGCTGCCGAGGATGTCGATCAACGTAATTTCATTCCCCTCTTTATCCGTTCCGATCGGGTCATGCAAAGACACATCTTTTCGTGTTTTTTTCAGGGAGCGCAAATGCATAAGGATCTCATTCTCAATACATCGTGCAGCAAAAGTCGCCAGTTTCGTGCCCTTATTCGGCGAAAACGACTCGATCGCTTTGATCAATCCGATAGTCCCAATGGAGATCAAATCTTCCAAATCTTCTCCTGTATTATCGAATTTTTTGAGGTTGTGGACACGAAGCAAAGTAAAAAGCATTATTTGATCTGCAATGCATGTCTTAGACATGATAATTATCGTCTCTGATTTACAATTCAATAGTATTGTTCATATGCCTATCAGCATATCCAAGAATCGTTGCAAGCACATTTCCAATTCGTCAAACTCTACTGGTTTTAATAAATAATCCACCACGCTATACTGCTCCGTATTGCTTGCGTATTCTAAATCTGAATGTACGCCAATTAGTACCACTTTGCATTTCAACTTGTTTTCACTCAATATCTTTACTAGCTCATATCCGTCCATTAACGGCATCTTAATCTCAGTTAACACTAGATCAACCTGATGAGTTTTCAACCATCTTAGAGCATCTATACCATGAATACACTCATGTACAATGATGAATGGGAGACCGATCCTCGCAACGAGATCTCGTATAGAGTCTCTTACCCAACTTTCTTTATCTACAAGTAATATTTTATAAACAGCCCTTCCGCTCCTTTTCATGATGCCGAGACAAGTTCCTGGTTAAATCCTCCCATACTGGTTATGAAAGGGCAGTTGAAACTTGTAAAAACGGCATTTAAAATTCTTTAGACCTAACTGGAATGCTATTTCTGTTCAATAATATTCTTTTAATAAACTGCAAGGTGGTTAAATGCCTCAACGTAACCGCCTTGCAGTTTTATTAATTATCCAATTGCGAACTAATAATATTATCGAAGATTCGATTTAATAGGTAGATTAAGCTCTTGTATACTTTGAACAACGAGCTTCGCCATTTCATTGGCACCATATTCATTAAAGTGTGTGTTGTCGTTTGCCTCAACTGTCATATAAATCTTTTTGGATCCTTCAACACCAAGTGACTCAATAAGCGTCTTACTTTTAGTTGTCAAATCAACAAGCTGTACTCCAGTCGTCGTCGCAACTTCTTTCATTGCCGCAGGTAGATTAACACCAACACTATTAACATGCAGCGCAGTAGTGCTCAAAGTTGTGTTATCACTATTAAACAATCTTCTGACCGGTGGTGTGACTAGAACTGGAATAGCCCCTTTCGCCATTGTCTGGTTAATCATGCTTGTAAGATTGGCTTGATAATCAGCTTTAGATGTAGTTTTATCGTTATGACCGAATTGAATAAATACGTAGTCATTTGCTTTCACTTTATTAATTAATGCCGGGAAAAACAGGCTCCCATTAAGGAAACTACCGGCGTTCTCGCCCGAGTCCGCATAGTTTGCAATAAATGTGCCTTTCTTAAAGTATTGTGGAAACATCTGTCCCCAGCCAGCCCATGGTGCTGTACTTTGGTCACATGTAGTCGAATCACCAGCTAGATAGATCCCTACGGGATTTACAGCAGCCACAACACTTACACTTTTATATTTAGGAGTAGAACCAGAGAATACAAGATCCAACCCCTCCGTCCCAGAGCTGCTAGATGGCTGCCCTTCGGGTGATCTGACATTTACCGTAAAGGTTTGAGTCGAGGTACTTCCTGCAGCTGTCGCAGTTTCCTTTATCATAGTTCTGCGAGCTTCAGCTTGAATTGATGTAGAAGCCGCGGTAGCACTATCACCTAATACAACTGTTACATCATAATTCCCTGGAGCTACATCCAAATGGTATTTTAATGGTGTTGTTACAGTACTTAAAACGAGTGAAGGTTTATTGGCTCCCTCCCTAGAAGTAATCGTATCTGTATAATTGACATCTAAGGTGTCCGTCACAATTGCAAATGTAACAATCTTATCTGTCTGAGACGTTACATAGCTGGTAACGTCGATTTCATAGGTCGCAATCGCTAGGTTTGTTACGGAACCAATATCCGTGATACCGGTTCCCTTCATTCCATATCCAGATGTATTGTTGTTTGGTGCATTGTTCCATGTAATCCCAGTCTCGGTCCATGAATCATTGCTCAGACCGTAAACATGGAGAACATGATCGTTATTCGCCGATAATGTTGTAAACTTCAATTTGGCAGAGTTGAATGTTGTTCCTCCATTAAAATCGAATTTGATGTAACTGATGCGTTTGTTATCAGCGTACGTTAAATCTTTTTTACTAAGCAATTGTGTCGCTGTACCATAGTTTACATTCGCATATGCCCCAGATCGCACATAAGCATCTGCAGTCGCAATAAAGGTTGTATCTGCTGCTCTAACACGCTCAGGTGAAATTGATATCAATAAACTTAATATTGTTACGACTGATAAGAAATTAAACAATACCTTTTGCATAACCCTTTTACTCATAATCTTGCCTCCTCTTTTCACTTTTTAAGCGTTTACAAACACTCCTCTAAATATTAATCCTACTTCTCTCGTTCCCCCTTCCTTCTTGTCACTGACCCCGATATCATTTAAAACATAAATAAATACATTCAACAACAAACCTTTTTCCGTTTATTAACTTTTTTCAGTAAATCCTCCAAAATTCAATTTAGCTGCTGGAATCTCAAAAAAATGAACTACTCTCACCAAATTGTGATTTATTGTTAAAAAGAAATAACGCTAAGCCGTGGCATTGCCATAACCTAGCGTTACAACTTGAATTATTTGTGGCTGTAGCCTATTGCACTCAAAAATGCCTTAGCAAGCACCATATGACCTACTGTAGATGGATGGACACGGTCCCAAGCTAAAGCTGCAGAGTAAATTCCCTTCAATACTGGCTCAAAAGCAGCTTGTGTATCCACAAACAGGCAATCAGTCTCATCAGCAATATACTTCACGATTGCCCCATATTCATCCATTTTCTTTCGCATAGCGTCATCTCGGTTAGGCTCTATGTAAAACGGTGTCATCATTATGACCCCTTTTACCAGTGGCTTAGTCTGCTTTACCAATTCACGCAGTGTATTCTCATATTCATCTTGGTATACATGAGAATCAACAATAGTTGGCTGATCAAATTGCCGCCATACATCATTAATTCCAATCATAATTGCAAGCCAGTCTGGCTTAAGTTGCTCTACATCGGTTCCCCAGCGCCCCTTAAGATCACGAACTGTGTTCCCGTTGATGCCCATATTAACAATTCGAATTCCTCTTTCAGGATAGGAACTTTGAATAAAGGCATCCACCAATGAGACATAGCCTTTACCAACTCCACCACCGAATATCCCTTCACCAATTGGACGCTTCCGTTCACAGTCTGTGATTGAGTCCCCAATTATCACAAGTTTTTCACCTTTTTGCAAGTACATGCCAAGCGATCTCCTTTAACTTTTATCTCAATAAAGATTGCTTGCCATAAAGTCATTACTGATTCCAAACAAGCTCGCGGACAGAAACAGCAGTTATACTCCCAATTTCGGCAATTAGTTCTTTCGCACTCTCGCTCCAGCCTGCCATTGTTGTTTGACTATTTACAACATTTCCTTTACGAATTGGAGAGATGTACAAATACATCCCTTTCTCAATTAGCTTTTCTTGAAACATTTTCAAGCCAATCTCCCAAGAATCACCATTACTAAAATTATCGTTGATTAGCTCTCCATCAATATATGCATGACCAATATCTCCAGCGTAGTTAATCCGCAACAGTACTTCCTTCACCCCTTCGAATACATGAGGTGAAAATGCAAGCACCGCTTTGTCTTCCTTCACTCGATCCAACTCAAAATTCATCTCACGATGCGGTAAGAGGAAACGATATGCTGTATATAGATCCTCTTCTTTGCGCTCAAGCAAATCGCCACCAATAACAGAACTCAAATTATTAATATCAGGGAATATCCGAATGGTTACTTCTCTCTGATCTGTAACTTCCAGCTTTACTTGCTCTTTAGAGACAATTAAATTACCATCCGTAAGTACAACTCTCTCTTGCCCCCAAAGATTTACTTTCCAAAATTTCATTCCTTCTTCATAAGAAAGCGAAACAATTTTTACTTTTTTCCCATTTGAGGATTTTAACGATATTGGTCCAGCTTCACCTGCTGTAGGGCGCACAATCTTTAAACCATTTCGATTAAGCACTATCGCTTCAGCACCCGGATCGATATCTGCTATTGATTCAGCAGATAATGCATATTCCGGCGGCATTCCTTTCGGTGAAACAAAGAAATAATAAACGGTATCCTCCACAGTTATAAAAGTAATCAACTGAGCCATTGCATACTCAAGCCCCACTCCATCCAAATCGAAGCGGTAAGGAAGCATTGCAAAACCATCTTTTTCTAACTTTAAAGCACCTTCGCTTGGAAAACGTATCTCCCCATCTCCAACCAAAACGCTTACACCATCTTCAACATGCAGATCCTGTGTTTGCACATGATCTTGATAATTATTAAGAAAAAGAAGTCCTGTCCCTTCTGAAGCCCGTACTGCATAACGCAGTGTTTCCGTATCCATTGGCTCCATACCAGAGGTGTCTCCCGGCAGAATTGTTTTCGTACGACATAACCAACTAGAATAAGTTTGAAAAAAATAGTGCTGTAGCCTCGTCCTATGATAAGACTCTCTGACTTGACCGAACTCACCTATACAAGCATTGAAATCATATGAAATTTTAGGTGTTGCCAAATCATTCAGATAAAGGTCTCTCTTACCAGTAGGATTGGACCCACCATGATACATATAGTATCCAATAAGATTGCAGCCTTCTGCCACTTTAATCCCGGTCATCGCGGGGACACTAATGTAAGGAAAATTAAAGCGATATCGGTAAAAAGGTGTCATCCCTCCCCCCATCTCACAACAGGCATAAGGATAATCTTCAGGTGTATAGCTCGGCTCAAAGTTATAGCTAACTGGAATAGCGTTATTATGTTTATCTCGGAAAATATACTCAGGTGTCGCTGGATGCTCTTTCATCTCTCCAAACCGATCATGTTCATAATAGATCCATGGCCAGTGGGAGTAACCGCCCCATAACGGGAGCATTTCGTCAGCAGGTGCATTTGCCCCTCCCCAAGCAGTGCATGTGTAAAGCGGAGTTTCTATTCCTACTTCAATCGCCATTTGCTTTAATACTCGCATATGAGCTTCCCCGTCATATCCTTGTGTCATCCACTCGTTACTAATTCCTGTGGTTTGTGCCCACTGAGCCGCAGAGTGTCCATGTTCGTTTTCGATTTGTGTACCGATAATTGGACCACCTTGCTTGAACAACAGACCATTAACTTGTTCGCTAATTTGAGCATAAAGCTTACGAACGTAATTTAAGTAACGCTCATCATTTGACCGCAGATTAAACGGTCTGCCATATAACCAGTCTGGCATGCCTCCGTTGCGGATCTCTCCATGACAGAACGGACCAATACGGATAATTACATAAAGATCATGCTTTCCACAGAGATCTACAAATTTCCGAAGATCCCGTCGCCCGCTCCAATCATATACACCCTCCACTTCCTCATGAACGTTCCAAAAAATATAGGTGCACATCAAGTTAATGCCACCCATTTTCATTTTTAATATTTCATCTTCCCACAATGCCTCGTTATATCGACAGTAATGAAATTCCCCACAGATACCAAAAAAGGGCTCCCCGTTTCGCTCCATATAATAGTTTGTGAAACTAACCGAGTCTCCAGATGGATTCTTACCCGCCAAATAATTTGGCTTAGCGATGATGGCTTTACGAGCCTCCCTGGTGTCAATGCGATAAATAGACATAACTTCTCCTCCTGATTATCCTCGTTGTTTTCAAGATGTCTAAACTCTTACGTAATTCTTGATTCCCGATATTGGCCTGGGGTTAAGCCAACACTTTTTTTGAATATGCGACTAAAAGATATTGAATTTGTATATCCAACGCTAACCGATATGTCTTGAACTGTATCTTGCGTTTCTTCTAGAAGCTTCTTCGCATAATCAATTCGAAGCGAGATCAGTATGTCACTGAAATTCTCTCCAAGCTCTTCCTTAAACAGTTGGCTGAGATACTTGGAATTCACTTGAAAACGATCACTTAGTAAGGTCAGAGATAAGTTTGGATCTGTAAAATTCTCAGCCACATAACTACGAATGTCTTTTAATAAAGCGTGATGTCTGCGATTCTGTGAGTTCTCATTAAGCTGCTCGGCTAGCATCTGCAAAGCATTGCGATACTCTGCTTCAATTTTCTGTAGCGTCTCAATATCGGTCAAACTTTGTAACATCAATATTTTCAAATGATCTCGCCAGTATGAGCTAATATCAGACGACATTCCTACTAACTCTCGTTCTAACTGAAAAACGAAGTATTCTAGTAACCGTTGAATATCTTCACGTTGCAATTGGTGAATTCTGATTTCATCAAACAGTTTTGTGTAATTATTGATCCATCCGTTCTCCGCCATACGAAGTTGAAGCACAATTCCTTGAATTAACTGTAAATAAGCAAACCACTCATCTGTTAATTTTTCTCCGCCTTCAACCGTGTCTATAATTTGATTTGTTCCTAACGTAACTTTGCGGCTAACTGCCTGTCCCGCCTCTTGATAAGATTGGCGAACTAGAGCAACATCATCAATCATGGACCCAATGCCGATCGTTACGGTAAAATCAAGATGCCCCTCAATCCAAGCACGAATCTGTTCTGCCATCTTCAGCATTTGGTGCTCAAAATCCCTTTCCTCTTGTGAAAAAAGGAGCAAAATTAGACGGTTTTTAGATACCCACTCTATTAATCCTTGCTGCTGCATTTGTTCTGAAAACTCTACCGCAACAGAACTAATTACAAATTTAAAAAGAGACTGATCCTTTGAGTTATATCTCAAACAAAATTGGACATAATTATCAATCTCGAGAACAGCAGCAATAAAACGACAGTCGTCCTTTATTGCATATCGTTCTCTTTCCAATTTAAATACTTCCTGATTTTCGGCATATTCACCATTCAATAGGTTTTGTAGAAATTGTTGCTTGCGAATAGTTAAGTGCTCCTCTTGCTTTTCTTGGTATACCATATTATTCGTTATCAATCTTTCAATCGCATGATCGATAAATGCAAACTCATTCTTATCAGAATTTATATCGTTCGACATAATTGTCGTAGAAAAACGATCAATTCTGTGTATGATAGCTTCAATTGGTCTATAGCTCCTACGCGTTACATAGAAAGTTGAGCCAATCGCTAAAACAATCGCTCCTACTACAGCAAAAATCCATACCAAATTGCCGTGAAGTAACACGCTGTACAATCGGGTACCTTTAATTTCAGTTTGGTATGTCCAGCCTGTATAGTCAGAAGTAATCTCACCATGTACGCGAGTTTCCTTGCCCTCAACATGAACGTCAGGAAAAAAAGCTTGTTGCTGCTCATCATAAATTTGAGCATCTGTAATAGTACGATCAATCATACTATTAACAAATGTGTTCACAGCATTCAGATTAACATTAATGACCATATAACCAAGGCTTGCGGTCTCTAAAGGGATTTTTCGACCTAACGAAATTACCCTCAGTTTCGTACTATTATCACTATTCTTCAATCTAGGAGAAGACCAGTTAATAGGATAAGGTTGTTTTAATAACTCGGTAATATATTCCTGATCGGGAAATACATCCACAGAGCGAATCATGCTTTGATCCAACACTAAACGATCTTTCGATCTATACAGATAAATTGAATCAATAAAATTATGGGAAACCATCATATCTCTCAATAAGTTCGAGGCAGCATAATTGAGTAGACGATCAGAAGGCATTTCCAAAAACGCTTGCAAATCACCGTTTGTCTGGATGACTTTACGGACATCTGCGTCAATAGTCTTCAACGTATTATCGATCATATTACTAATATATTCCGTGGTTACTTTATTAGCTTGAACAGCATTACGAACATTAAGTTCATTAAGTACAGCAACGAATATAGAAATCAATATTGAAATCGTCAGAAACAAAATTGGAAGATATGAAAACATCATGCGTTTAATATATGTATTATTCTTCATGTTTGGCTCACCCTGTTTGCAACTTTTTTTACTACTATAACACATCAGGTAGTATGAAAACGCTTCTGCTATTTCCGAATAATTCTCAAGAAGTATCTACACTATACGATCTTGGTAGCGTTGACGCAATAAACTCATTTCTGCTCGATTAACCAATTTCAGAAATGGACTTTAAGGAAGCATTTAAAAAGAAAAACACCTGGTATGCATGTAAAGCAAACCAGATGTTCTTATTATTAACCATTTAGTTCTTAATTAACGACCAATCATCTACATATACCCAATTCCCTGCATTAGCTACTGAGTAAAGTGCGATCCGTGCAGTTCCGTTTGTAACGTTAATATTCGGAATTGTAATCTGCGTCCAGCTGCTAATCGCCGAGTTAACATTATATCTTAGTTCCGAACCACCATAATTACTTACATAAATGTATGCACTCGTCTGGCCACCACTGCTTTTTACCCATGTTTTGAGTGTATACGTGCCATTTGGCAAATTACTAATGTCTTGATAACGGGTTGCGCTATACGCTGCGGATCCCGATTGCTTCGCAGCCCACCGACCTGAGTGTCCACCGAGCACGTTCGCATTAGGATTCGTTGAAGCATTCGTCCATGTTTGCCAACCCGCCAATGCATTTTGGGAAACCCGATCCGCCTCGTAACTTGGATTTAGTACGTAGTTATTTCCGCTACTCGTACTCCAAGTACCTGCAGCTGCATCTAAATTAAATTCACTTAGCGAATTCATGCTTGGCGTTGTGCCATTGAAGGAAAGAGGCATCCATTGATTGTATCCGATTCCATTTCCGGCAAAGTCACTCCAACGATCTCCTCCAAATAAAATAGTTGTCCCTGATGTGCCTTGTACTTTAACGAACAATCCCGTTTGTGTCACATGAGAGAAGTCTTTATCTGTATTCCCCATTACAAACTCGCTTGAATAAGGACCGTAGATGTTCGTAGAAGATATGCAATAAGTCTTCGATGAATTCCATCCATGCAGATCGGAACCACAAACATAGTACACACCGTTATATTTAAACATGGCATTGCCTTCTCTCCCAGCGGAGACATTAAAAATCTGTGTCGCCGGTTCAACGTTCAAATAATCTGATGTACGCAGCGGTGAAATGTAAACGTTTGCACGACCACCCGCATTACTGAATACGAGATAAGCTTTACCATCATCGTCAATAAAGACCGCTTGATCCCCTGTACGATCATTTACGACATTTGTTATTGCCGTTTGTAAACGATCATACGTAAATGTACCTGTCGGCGTGCTACTCGTAGCAAATGCCGTCCCTTTGCCATTAGGTCCTTGATACTGCATAACTAACACATACTTTTGAGTTGTACTGTTATATGCAGCACCGATTCTCCCCACCCAATCCGTATCCCAAGTCGATCCGTCCGAAGTAGCTGTCACAACATTCCCCTCAAACTTCCAGTTCACCAAGTCCGTAGATGAATAGCAAGTTATTGCGTTAAAACTCGCATCGCTGTTAAGCGAAGTCGGATTATTATAGTAGGTAACGGCACCATTGTACTTCACACCGTACCAATAGTATTTGCTGCCAACTTTAAGAACGCCACCGCCTTGCGAATAAATAGGATTACCTGAGGTATCCTTCCAAAAAACGTCATTTGTTAACTTTTGACTAGCTGCGCTAACAGAAGTACCACCGATGAAACATGCCATCATAAAGAGAAGCAGAAAGCTTAAGAAAGATACACGTTGCTGTAGACTCTTTCCTTGGTTCATTTGTTGTTCCCTCCATTAATAATTTATTAATTAAATGAACGTGAATCATTGCTTCCTTTCTTTACATTGCCCTCCTCTCTTTAAAAGATGAGCGCAGCTGCTTGGCATTCTTCGGTGTCGACTCCTAGCACACTTCCAAACTATAGGATTAAGTCACTTATTTTAGCAATAAACATCTTTCTGTTGGATAAATAATTTTCTGAAACGAGTGTTTTGTTGGCCAATTTCAAAAAAGAACGTTTAAAAGACTAGTAAGAGAGTGAATACTTTCGTAAGTGGTTTCTTTTTGCGAAAAGTCTCAGGAGATGACTCCAGCTATCTGTACAATCCGCCAGATGCGCCAGTCGCGCTTCGCATAGCTTTACATTGCGTATTATCGCATTATTATAATTTCCTGTTATATAAAAAAAGAACGTCAGCTACATAGACTGGCGTTCCTTGACTCATTCTCAACTAACTATTAAATTCGTTGGTATATTCTATACAATACAACTGCCGCTTGTGCCCTTGTAGAAGTGCCCTTCGGCTCAAAGAGTCCCTCGGTGACTCCATTCATAATTCCTGCCTGCTGCAGGGCTTTGACGGCTTCTTTGGCGTAATCTGAAGTCAAATTCTGATCCTGAAAACTCGTACTAGCATTACTTCCGTTTAGTGTATCCGTACTAACCATCTTCCAGAAGCGATAGATCAGCACTGCCATATCCTCCCTGGAAATTCGATCATTGACTCCAAAACTGCCATCCAACTTGCCCTGCACGAGACCAGCTTGTTGGGCTGAGGCGATGGCATTGTAGTACCAGGCTTCTGATGAAACGTCTGTAAAGGCAGCTGAAGCATTAGCTGTTTGAAGATCAAAAAGCTGCGTTAACAATTGAATGAATTCCGCTCTTGTCACGTCTCCATTCGGTACAAAGCTTCCTTCGTTTCTTCCTTGGATAACTTGACGGGCTGCTAGCCCTAGCACCGCTTCATTTGCCCATGCGGCTCCATCCATGTCATGGAAGGCAACTGGCGTATAATTCGCCGAATACTTGCTGAAATGCTTCGGTCTAAACTCAACCATGCCTGTTGATGCATTGTAACGACCATTTTTAACGACTTCGAGAGTACCATCATCTGCGATATAGTAAATGACCACCTGATTCGGCTTCTCTCCAGGAGCAAGCGTGTACGGGAGTTCAACTTTAATATCTCCATTAAATTTGGTGATCTTTTGCCCATCAAGACTCAAGCTAAAATCATAAACGGTCTGTGTGCCAGTCGTTTGTCTTATATCCGCCGGAAGAGTCGTTGGTTCGACTTTGGCAACCGTTAATTGAAGCTTTGAATTTGCGCCGACAGCTGGCAGTTTTTCAATTAGTTTGGTATCAATAGAGACATTCGCGAGACCTGTATTCAGGGTAATTGTGTTTACCTTACTTGTTGCAGATCCTGCTTGATTCCACGATCCGACAGGCAATGTAACACTCACTGCCTTCATTCCAGTAGTATTGCCTACTTGAACTAACACAGTTTTATCTAGCGAGGATGCAGCCGCTGAAAGCAAATCTTTCGTGACAATCTCGATGTTGACGACACCATCCTCTGATGTTGTTGCTTCGACCGATACTACACCAGATACAGGCGCCGGGTTTGTTTGAGTTGTGCCTGGATTGATTGGTGGCGGAGTACTTGTGCTCTCACCGGATGTTACTGTCACGTTCGTTGAACTACCTGAGATTCCAGACACAAGCTGACTCTGACTGTTCAGAACAGTTGTAGGCTGAAGGCTAACCACAGCAGCACCTGTTCCAACAGACTGAAAAGTTACTGTGAATAAATTGCGGTCGCCTGTTAGTCCTGCAACAGGTTTCGTTTTTGTATAGACAAGTTCAATCTTATTGCCTCCCACAGAAGGCGCCATCACAAACTCATCTGTTCCGAGTCCGCTTACACCAATATACTTCAGTTTGGCTGGGTCATAGACAAACTCAAATTCTGCGCCGTACAAGTCCATGAGTGATTTACCAGCGACCGTAAACGTTACGTTTTCACCAGTTTTCACACTGACAGTAGAAGGAACCAATTGAAAGTTACTTTCTTGGGCTGCGGCTGAGAATGGAACTAGTGAAATTAGTAATAATGTTGTCATACATAGCAATTGTAAAAATCGTTTCATCTTTATATGCCCCCCATGTTGCGGAGGATGGGAGATGACAACATCTTCTCCCATCTAACCACAATAGTATTAGTTCAGAATTCTTTGAGCCATGGAGACAAGGTCGAAGAGATCCAACTTCTCGTCATTATTTAGATCATATAGTCGGAGTATCTGCCAATTCGCATGGTTGCTGTTTGCATGATAGTTGGCTGCAATAATCGCCAAATCACCAACACCAGCTGACTGGCTGGCAGTCCCTAGGAACTGTGTTAAAGCCTGCGTAAGCGTCGCAGCAGCAGTATCGACTTGGATTTGTGTTGCTGAGTCAAGAGCTAGAACTGTATTCGCTGCAGCTAGCGAGACGTTAATCGCATCTATCGCACTTTGCGGGTAGTAACCATAACGCGGAGATGCAGTATTTAATACCTTGGCCTTGGCTAAGGCTGAACTCACTTTAGTAACCATTGAAGCGAGCGCAGATTTGTTGATCTGAACAGGTGTTGCAACTGTCAGCCAATGACCAGTTCCGCTACCACTTGCTACGGTAAGTTCATTGCCGAGCTGATCCCCCAGTACGATACCTGTCATATACACATTAGTACTCACCGATGGGGCTAGCGCTTTGAAGGTAAGTGCGAGTATATCCAACGTACCCGTAACTGGACTAGTAGATCCGGTGTTCGCTTCTATGATTTTCACAATGCCTGGGGCTGTCGTGCTTCCTACAACCATAAAGCCATTTAATAGAGAGCTCTTATCCACGAATTCCAGTACAGCAGGATCGTAGTTCACCGTGACCGATTTAGCATAAACAATTCCTGTTACATTGGACAAACCGTATGTTAATTGGAATGATTGCTCAACATTCACAGCGCTTGGTCCTGTTAAAGAATACGCCGTCGTATTTACAGGTGGTGCTGCAACAACCGTTACTACAGCTATCGCTGTGAACGAGCTCTCTGCGGTTGTCACCGTAATCACAGCCGTGCCTGCTTTTAATGCCGTGACTAAACCATTCGAACTTACGTTAGCTACAGTCGCGTCACTCGAACTCCAGCTCACTGCTGAATTTGTTGCATTAATTGGCGCTATAGCAGCCGTCAGCTGTGAAGTTCCGCCAACCGTCAGTGTTTTTGCCGTCGGCGCTACTGTCACACCTGTTACAGCCACTATAACTGGCGGAACTGCACTTGTTGTCGCAGATGCTGAAGTAGATTGCACCGATTCACCCCCAGCATTAACTGCTGACACCTTGTAGTAGTAAGTCGTTGATGCTGAAAGCCCATTGTCTGTAAAAGCCGTCGTTGCCACAGGCGATGCATTCTGCTTCGTATACGTGCCGCTCTCCGCATTGGAGCGATATACGTCGTAGCTGACAGCATCACCAATAGGATTCCATCCCACTACGATTGAACTCGCACTTGCTGCCGTCGCACTCACATTCTGCGGCACGGAAGGAAGTGTGATGACGTTTGCCAATTGCCAAATCGCATATAGCGTCAGTTTTGCAGCCGGCATCGTCACGATGTCACCTGCAGCAAAAGCAGTACCATTTCCGTTTAGCTCAGTATTCCATTCTTTAAACCGCTTACCTTGTGGTGCTGTAATTCCATCAACTTCTGCTGCAGCAAAAGTTTCATCAGCTGCTTTATCCGTTTCAACTGGTGGTACTCCTGAGCCACCGTTCGCGTCATAAATAACTTGATAGGTCGTTTGGTCTACAAAATGAAATTCTAGCGTTCTAACTTCTTGCTTCCGGAACAAATCAATTGTAAATGTAACGGTGACATTTCCAGGTGCCAACGCAGATAACTTACCATTGGCATCAATTTGGGCATTACCGGAAGTAACCTGCCAATTATATGAATAAATATCTGAAACTCCATCTCCACCAGTGGCAGCAAAAGTTAACTTAGGAGTTGCATTTGGTGCAAGTGTCACAGGCCCGAGATACTCCTCTCCGTCCACAAATTCTTGGAGAATTTCAGACGCATTGGGACTACCTACTGTTACTTTAACATCGGTGTATACGCCAGGAGAGCTGACGGAAGCAACTTGAATGTACCCACTAGCACTTTGAATAGCTTCATAATTTCCGTAGTTCACCATTGAAGTGGGATTTAAGGCTATGATCCCATTTGCATCTACAGATACAACCCCCGCTAAATCACCTAGCGGCGTGAATACCACATTCTGATTCGCTACTGTTGGAACCACACGTGCATTAATCTTCGCTGTAGAACTCAAAGCATCTTTTACTGGTACCAGCTTAATTCCTTGACTCGCGTTCACGTTAATAGCTTCCACATCAAAATTAATCTTCTCTGGCTTAATTGTTGTCGGATAGACAGCCAAATTATCAATATTCGTTGTCCATGACGCAACAGAGTTGAAATAATGTGAAAATGCGATTGCTCCGAGGCTATTTGAATAACTAATACGGGAATCCATTGCTAAATCCGAAACCGTGGATGTTATGTTTGGGTCACTTTTATCTGTCACTGTAAAGCTGATCTTTTTGTTTTTAAAATCCAGATTGACCCTAACATTATAAGTTTTGTTTGCTCCTTTAAAGCCTATACCCACATCTTTCGCATCTGAATAACTCCCGACTGCACCACTTGTCCCAGTAAAACCACCATGGATGTAGTTAAAATCTCCATTTACGGTACCATTTCCCGCTGGGACACTAGTCTTTGTGGGAAATGCCGTTGAATTATTACCTTTATGATAATAATACGTCATTTCAGGGTAGATATCTTTATTGGCTCCAGCAGTTGGTGCCGGGAATGTGGCTAATGCCAGATAAGTATTTCCATTTGTATCCTCTATTGAAATATTTCCGCCTCTGTAACGGTTATCTGCTGTAAATGAACCTACATTCCAGTCAAAATCGACAACCACTTTGTCGTCACTTACTGGAGTAAATGTCCTACGGCTTAGAGAAGTCGCAGATCCAGCCTTACTGCTTACAGCAGCCTGAAGTTTTTTATTCCCAGCTATGTCGACAACTTGATAAGTAAAAGTGTTGCCATCTGTAAATCCACCTTTGGACGCTAAGCTATAGTTTTCCCAGTCTTCACTTATTTGAGGTACATAGATGGTCGCTTTATCCGTAAAACCTCCATCTTTAGATGTAGCAGTAATCACGGCTATACCTGTCTTATGTGCTGTGATTATTCCATTTGCATCTACAGATGCAACCGCATCATTGTTCGATGACCAAATGACTTCTGTATTCGTGGATTCCTCTGGTAAAAATATGGCTTCTAGCTTATTTACAGGTTTGCTATCTCCTCTTACAGCTGAATCGGGAGAGAAATAATTGGATTTAATCCATAACTCATTTTTTGATAGGTTCATACTCGTTGCAGCTATTGAACCTTCCACCACTTTTACAATACATTCAGCAGTCACATGACTAGCATCGGCCGAAGTGATAACAACAGTTCCGGTACCAGCCTGTAGCCCTGTTACCACTCCATGCTGGTCTACAGATATAATGCCCTCGTCTCCTTGTTTCACACTCCAGACCACAGTTTTATTCACTGCATTATCTGGTTGCGCTAAATAGACGAGTGCCTTACTGCTTCCAACGGGAAGCCCTATCTTGCTGTTTGAGAGCAGCAATTTTTCAACAAGTACTTCAGTTACCGTAAGCGTTATGGAAGCTGTTATTACGGAATTTGAATCAGATACAATTCGAATTGTTGTGATGCCTGGTTTAATTGCGGTAATCAAACCGGTGGAATCCACTTTAGCAACACTTTCGTCATCACTGCTCCAAGTTACTTTGTAAAAAGACGCATCATTAGGTGTTATAGCAGAAGTAAGCTGCAAACTCTTACCCGCAAGAACTGAACGATTCCCACCATTAATGGATATGCCGGTAACATCGATTTGTGTTACTGCCACATTGAAATTCACACTGATCGCGCCATCTTCTGATGCAGCAGTAATCGCTGCCACTCCGCCTTTTACCGGATTAAGCTGTACAATAGGCTCATAATTAGCGGTAGAAAGCTTATCCGAAAGTGTACGCATGGTATTGTCATCGGTTTCCAATGTATCGCCATACCACCATGCAATTTTAGGATCAGATACCTTATAGATAACTTCCTTATTTGTTGGTGTACCCGAAACAGCACTTTTAAATTTAATCTTATCAAAAGGTTTCGCGTTAATTGTACTTCCCTGTGTTACAGTACCTGTACCAACACTGATTCCGCCTCTTAGGATGTCATAGGTAATCGTCATACCGCTTGTCGTAGCTGCATTAGTAACTGTCACATTTACAGTAGTTGTGATCGTCCCTATGGTTGCAGTGATGATGGCTGTACCTGCAGATCTGCCTATTACAAAACCAGCGTCGGAGACCTCGGCCACACTTGAATTGTTGGAACTGTAGTGAATCTTATACTCGGTGAGTAATTTATCCATTGGAGCGATGGTAGGTTGCAAACGACTTACTTTACCAACTGCCAGAGACACATTGTCAGTTACAAAAGAGAGACTGGTAGCTTCGCCAACATCATAATTGACTCCGGTGTATCGTAATGGATTATAGACGGTATCCGACGCTTTCTTGGCATACCCTCTGATTAAGTAGGCATACATACTATCCATCATATCGCCGGATTTACCGCTTTGCGTGCTGCCCATTTCCTTAATGCTTTCTGTTCCATTGTTAAACATGCTACGCTTGCTAGGTCCTGCACCTTCTCCTGCCTTAGCACCTGTTCCGTAGATGGCTAATGACTCTGTGTTCCAGTAGTAAAACCCTCTTGTAGTGCCATAAGGATTCGGTATATCAAGAGGAGCCTGCATATAATCCAGCAAGAAGTTGTACTGTCCATTTGGCGTGCCCGCACTGTAATACTGCGACAATCCCATGGTACTCTCTGTGTCACCAGTTGTAGAGGAAGTCGTAAATGAGAAACCTGTTTCTACGTTTATATAATCATAGTATTTTGTCGCACTATTTTGCATGGCAGTCTTCATCATTGTAAATTGACCTGTAGTTTCACGTCCTCCATAGAGTGAAAAAGCCATCCCGTCAAATTCTGCTCCACGATTTGCAAAAGCCTGGAAAAAGCCCGAAATTTGCGCAGGATCGTATCCCGTATTCGTGTGTATGGTGTTAATTGCGCCTGGATAAATTTCTTTTGCCGCTCGCTCTGAAGAGGTTATGATCGCAGCATGCTGCGTATAATTTGAACCTAAGGCAACTGGGAATACGAGTCCTCCATCTTGCTCATTTCCGTTTTTAACGGAGATGACATTGACACCTTCTGACTTCATATCAGAAAGGGTATCATGGACATAGTTATAAACGGCTGATTCAAGCATCTGGATATCAGGGTTCGACAGCTTCCCATTGTAATCTTTTTCAATCCATTCATACGGCATGTGGGCCTTGGCCGCACTGATCCACGTATCGCTATAGTGAAAACTAGGCGTATACGTCATATTTAATTCGGTAGCTCGTTTGCCAATGGCAACACTATGTTTTTTATCAAAATATCCAGGTATCGTTTGCCGTCCAGTAACCGTCTCTCCATCGTAACCTAGGGTAGAGGTTGTTAATGGCGTTAAAGAATACCAGTCGTAAATCGGATTTCCAGACCGTACCCATAACATTGTCAATATGGAATTGACACCATGGTTCGAAAGAATTCTCAAGGCATCTTGCTGCACACCATTTGCGAAATATTTGCCTCCAGAATCCTCAATAGCCTGAAGAAATGACATGTCTGCGCCTTTAATGTAATCATTGGATACTTCGAACACATTTAGATTGTCAACATAAGCAAACTGGTTACCATTAGATGCCCATCCGTCTGCAGGGTTGATGTTGTCAATTTCGTCATATTTGGGCCTTTGCCACCCATTTGGATAAGGATGTTCAGTATCTTTATTTTCATGTACGGTGACAGATTTGACATAGTTTTGATCAAATATTGTGTTTGCATACAATTCAACCTCTGTCTGATTCATGCCCGTGTGGAACGCTATAGTGACCAGTGCGTACCCCTCGGTACTCGCAGGAGCCTGACGAAGAACTACCCCGTCCAATCCTCTTACACCAAGGTTAACACGATTACCGAGTGTTAACCTTTCAACCAAAAGACCTAACACACTTGTGTTACTTAGATTGTATTGTTGGGTTGATTTATACGTGTCTTGCTTGTCTACTTTCATGCGAACCGAAGCAATATAGTCTGTATCTGGCTTTACTGTCACCTTTTGACTAACTTCAGCTTGATCCGCCAGCTTGACTGCATTCACGCCTGTATCGGCATTCGCTGTGTCGAGATTTACTCCGCCTTTGGTGACCCAGTCTTGAAGTCCTCCTTCAAAATTCCAGTTTTTCACCGGATTATTATCATTAGAATCAAGCGTGATGGTAACCTCATCAATCTGCAGCCCGCTTGACGTTCCCGCATTAATATTGATGCTCATTTGCCCGTTATAAACTAGTACATTTCTATGAGCAATTTGCCGCCATGTATTCGCGTCTAAAAATGTATCCACTTTAAGGACGGAATCAGGGCCGCCTGTATCCTTTAACGATAATTTTGCAGAGTTACCGCTAGTCGCACCTTTTACCCACATGCTAACAGTATAACTGCCTTGGGGAATCCCTTTGACTGTCTTGCTTAAAAAAGAACCGGATTTCATTAGAGCATAATTGCCGCTTTTTCCACCTGTAGATTGTATCGTAACATTACCACTTACGTTCCACTCGTCAAAATTAGATTCAAAACCTAAGTTTCCTCCCCCTACATCTTCCTGAGCATCTGCAATCGCAGCTGGTCCCGTAGATACAATTAAAAATAGTATTAATACACTGAGCAAACACGAAATTATCTTTTTTAGCATAGATACATCTCCTTTCATTAAATATTTCAATTAGTCATGTTATCCCATTAATATAAGGAAGTTTAATCCACACCTTCTTTGTAATCGCTTGCATTTTGTAAAGTAATCACACTTTGCGAATAGAAGATAGAGAGAAACCCCTATTTAGAAAAGGGGCTTCTCTTGCTTCTTATTATTTTTTCATTTCTTTGTAAGCCGTTCTACGCTCATCAATGACTGTCTGACCACCAATTTTCAGATATTCTTGAACACCAGCTTCATAGGTTTTAGCAAAATCCGCAGGTTTAGCCATGATACTCTTTACGACAATTTCATTTCCTTTATCTTTAAGCGTTTTACCAAACTTAATTTCGGAATCAATTGGACGGTCAAAACGCGGTAGCGTGAAACCATCTTTTAATCCGTTAAGGATTGTTTGTTTTGCTAATTCTTTATAATTCGGATATTGAATTGTTGCTGCTTCAATGTTCTTATCCTTTGAACCAAAATCTTTACCATTGGAAATAATTGCAATATCGGAGTTATTGTAGAAAGTTTTCTTCGCTTCATCCGTTGTAATCGCTTTTGGGAAACCATTCTCCAGCGTATAGTGCTGACCTTCTAAACCATTCTGCAGGGTGAATAATACATCTGATTTGGACATCCAGTCTAAATACTTAATTGCTTCAACAGCACGTTTACTTGTTTTTGGAATCATAATATAGGCACCAATTGGATCATAGATCGACTTAATAGCCTTACCATCGGCGTTTAAGAACGGATCCATCGCAACGTACTCTGCACCTGGCACATTCTTCTTAAGTGTATCGAACACCTGACCATTCCCCATCAGGTTATTATGTGCAGCCAGTGCTGTAAATGAACCGACTAATCCGTTGGATACATCTTTCTGGAAACTCTTTTCGTCTTTATCAAGAGCAAAGTCAGGATTTATTAGTCCTTCTGCATTTAGTTTGTTCATATATTGTACGCCTTCTTTAAATCCGGGTTTAGTCAATTCCGGAATAAAGTTCGAAGTGGATAGTGCATAGTTATCTTCCTCAGAAACTTTTGTCTCAAATGAATTCATAAGAACAAAAGATGAAGTAATACCATTGCTGTCAAACGCACTAAAATCGTATGGAATTACTTTACCTCCAGTTTGACCTGGATCCTTCTCCTTAAACGCTTTCAATGTTTTATAAAATTCATCTGTTGTCTTCGGTACAGGCATGCCCAGTTTATCCAACCAATCTTTACGGATGTAAGAAGATTGCGTAAATTGAAGCGTTCTCTTACCTGGAATCGTATATTGTTTTCCACTGAATACGCCATACTTTAATACATCGTCTCCAAGGAATTTCTTTAGATTTGGCCCATTCTGATCTAACACTTGGGAAAGATCGGTTAAACCGCCACTTTTCACATAATTATTAATTGTTGTTGTATCGTAAGTGAATACGATGTCTGGAGCATCTCCAGAAGCCATCAGAACATTTAATTTATCTACTTCCTGGTTACGAGGAACTGGAACGAATTGTAGCTTGATGTTATTCGGATCGCCGAAATTCTTCTGAATCCATTGTGTCCAGTAGTTGTTATCAACTGGACCTGCCCCTGCAGGTGCATTTCCACGATCAAATACTTCAACTTTTAGAGTGACTGGCTCTTTACTTACACTGCTCGTCGCAGCAGCACTTGAGGCTGGACTGGAGGAAGCTTCATTGGAACTGCTGGAACAAGCCGACAAAATACCTGCTAACAGAATTAATGCAGAAGAAGCTCCTAGTACTTTACTTTGCAATGCTTTCATAGATAATTCCCCTTTACATGTTTGTTTTTATGTTCATCCCCATATTCGGGGTAAAAACCAAATGAAAATGTTATTTTGCTTTTTCCAATTTACTTAGATGCTGAATCGTTACTGGGCCAAGTAAACCAGATGGTAACGATAACCCATCATAACGGTTAGCCAAACTGTTAACAACTTCGATTCGCAGCGTATTTATGCCTATTCTAACCATATGGCGTATATCTATTTGGTACGGCTTCCACATACACGTACCCGCATTTATCCCATTTACCCAAACTGTAGCCAACTCATGAACTTCTCCAAGATTTAGTTTAACCAGAGAATCCTCTACATTTTCATTGAGTTCAAAGTTTGTAGAATACGTCATTGTACCGGAATATTGGCTCATACCTTCATATTCTGTCCATGACTGAAGATCGACTATCTCCCCATTAATCAGTTCGCCTTGTACTTCCCAGCTTCCAGAGATACTTATTTGTTCACTCAGGTAATCCAATTGTTGGTGTAGTTCGGTACTATGAACAGCTTCCTTCATTGGATCAATTGCTATAATCAAGCTTCCTCTTCTCGCAATGGAGAACGCAATAGTTCGACATCCATTATTCATTATCGTAGTAGTTCCAGCGCTAATATCACCTGTCCATGGATCCCACAGTTCCGCGTGTCCGAAAAGTTCCGTATGCAACTCCCCCGAATAAGTCATTTCCCCTTCATTAACGATTACGTAAAAAATCACGTCATCTTTTATAATCTGGCTAATGCGAATGTCCGAGCAAGCTGGGTGCAGTAATTTGTTCCTTTGGAAACGATACGTGAGTTTTTCTACCAACTCGCTCTCCTGATCCACAACTACCTGACCTATATTCACGATTTGTATACCAGTGTCTGACATTTCAAAAACAAGCCCGCCTTGTTCCGCATACGCCTCAAGCCATCGTACTGTTAGTGGATCAAACGTGCCTGAATTCTCGATAAGAACAGCCTTGTAACGCTGACTCTCCAATCGAATTATTCCATTCTCCACGCTACACAAAAGAAGCAGTTCTTCTTCAAGGTAATTAAATTCCAACTGGTTTTCATACAATGGTTTAACGATTCGCCAAGGCAACTTATTTGCATGTGCAAGCACAGCTACCTCCGCTAAGTTGATGCTATCCGTCATCAACCAACTCATTCGTTTCATATACTTTGCAAAAGAACTATAGACTGGCCACCAAATATTATTAGGTCCTACATCTGGTGGTCGCTCGTTTCGACGTTCACCTTGTATCGAGTAATAGAAGGCATGGGGCACAATTAAATTTACTCCTCGAACAAAAAGCCAGTCCAAATACCACTTCATATTGTCGGCACTAAGCGCCCAACCACTTTCTTTGCCGCAAACACCAAAACATTCATTTAAATTCCTTCTACGCCCTCGATGGCGCGCTGCATCTGACGAGCATTTGCCCATCGTGCTGTGCGGCCCCGTTAAAGCTTTACCTTCTTCTGGCGCAATAAAACGCCAAACTACATCTTGACCAGGGATATGGAAATGCTCTAATAAACCTATATCATCACTAGCTGCTGGGTGGCCGGTTAGTCCAATTCCATGTTCTTCGCACCAACCAGCAAGTTGTTTGTAATACGTTCGGGCAAGTCGCTTCCTCACTGTCGCGTCGAACGTACTGCGAATGCGCCGTGCGTTTTCCCCAGCATCGAACCAAAGCAGAGGAAGATCGTTCAAGGCGTTTCCTCCAGCAAGAAATTCTTCTAAAAACCCACTTGTCCATGGTTTTAACCCCGGTAAGTGCCCGCGACCTAGTAAATCAGGCTCGTCGGTAAAGAAAGCAATAACTGTACTCCCGAAGTCCTCTGTAAGCCAGTTATAATAACGCTCATGCGTAATAGATATAAATGCTTGAACTGCTTCAGGATTTAATAAGTCTGCTGCTAGCGGAGCATCAGGCTCTCCATCATCTTGCCCAAAATGCACTCCTCGAATCGTTCCCTGTGAATTAGTTTCAATGAATAAGAGTACTGACCAATCCCCGTCATCTGAAGGAACATAGGACAGCCAATCATTGGTAAAACTAAGATTAATTGTTCGCTCATGAGCAATCATATTTTTTGAAATTTTGCATACGGCTAATGCAGCAACAATCACTTCACCGGGGGAACACACAACGGGAATGTCAATGCCTTGACTCCCGCTTGAATATTCTTCCATTCTCAAGCCGCGGCTAGCGAAATCAGGATTCTGCTTTACCACAAGTCCACAAGCAGAACCAGATGGATACATACCCTCGTCATATAAAATAATAGACATTCCTAATTTTGCTGCCTCGGCAACAACGATCTTAACCAATGCCATATATGAATCCGATAAATATGGCGTCTCATGAGATAATCCCATACGCGGATGAATCACTACACCACTGATTTCTTTGGCATGGAAATCATGTAGTTGTCTTATGAGTTCTTTCTCCGACAATTCGTCATTCCAGAACCAAAAGGGAATAGGACCGAAATCTTTAGGAGTATTTATAAATTCCTCTTTCAAGCTTTCCAACATATTTAACTACCTCCTTCCCAATCATTTTTTTTCATTTTCATTTTCAACCCTTTACCGCTCCAATCATCACGCCGGAAACAAAATACCGTTGCAGCCACGGATATACAATTAGAATTGGCATAGTCGCGAACATGATGCTCGCTGCTTTTAGGCTTTCGGGCACGGACTCGATTTGTGAGGCGCCTTCTTGCGCAGTCAAATCCGTTAACTGGCTATTCACAACTACCTGATACAACTTTAGTTGCAGCGGATACAACTCCGCGTTGGTGATATAAAATAACGCATCCAAGAAACCATTCCATCTACCTACTGCATAAAATAAACTTAATGTTGCCAACGCTGGCATCGAAAGTGGCAAAACAATACGAATGAGCGTTCCAATGTGGGAACTTCCATCCAGATAGGCTGATTCCTCCAGACTAGCCGGTATAGAGGAGAAAAAAGTCCGCAAAATAATCAGATTAAACGCCGAGATCATACCTGGAACGATCAAAGATGATAAGCTATCCAGCATCCCAAGCTGTTTCACCAGTAAGTACTCAGGAATTAATCCGCCGCTGAAAAACATCGTGAACACGATGAGCATCATGAACACTTTTCTCCCTCTTAGACCTTCTTTGGTTAACGGGTATGCTGCACATATGCTCATAATCATACTCACGGCAGTATAGATGACTGTCAATAAAATCGTCAGCACCATGGACCGCAACATTCTCGAATCTTGAAACACAACGCTATAGGAGTGAAAATCCAGCTCCCTTGGAAAAATCGTCACCATATCAGATAATATCGCATGTTTCGAGCTGAGTGAGATTGCTATGATGTGTAGAAATGGCAACAGACAAAACAAAAGTACAACACCGATTACTAGCATAATGATCGCGTCGGAAACCCGAAAGCGATTTGTTTTTCTAAGTACAATCCCATTCTTCATGTTGCTTTCCTCCTACCATAATCCTTGTTCACCAGAGCGCTTGGCGATCATATTAGCTGCAACAACGAATACGAGTCCTACCAGTGCTTGGAATAAGCCCATTGCCGTTGCGAGAGAGAACTGAGCTGATCTTAGACCTGCTTTATACACAAATGTTGAGATCACTTCTGCATAGTCCATTACGAGTGAATTGCTCATTACAAATGGCCGCTCGAAACCAATAGTCATGATATGACCAATCTGCACAATCAGCAGAACCACGATTGTTGACCTAATTCCCGGCAAGGTAATATGCCACATTTTCTTCCACCTTCCAGCGCCATCAACATCAGCCGCTTCATAGAGCTCTTTATTTATGCCCGTCAAAGCCGCTAAGTAAATGATGGTTCCCCACCCTGCACTCTGCCAAACCCCAGTTCCAAGATATACAAATAACCAGTTCATTTTTTCAGTTAAAAAAGGAACTGCCTCGAAACCTAAACTCTTAAGCAAAATGTTTGCAAGTCCGGTTTTTGTGGAAAAAATTTGATAAACAAGACCACCAATAATAATCCACGAAATAAAGTGAGGCAAATACAGTATGGTCTGGGAAACCTTTTTAAACCAGACAACTCTAAGCTCATTAAGCAATAGCGCAAGAATAATTGGTGCAGGGAACGAAAACAATAAATCCAAAAAATTCAACATCAACGTGTTGCGCACTACTTGATAAAACTGGCTCATCCCAAACAACTGACGAAAATTTTCAAAACCTACCCATTCACTTCCCGTAACTCCTTCAAAAATACTATAGTTCTGAAACGCAATCGCAGCGCCGTACATAGGCACATACTTAAATAAAATGAAATACGCAATTGGCAGAATCATGAGTAAATACAATTGGTAATCCCTTACAAATCCCGCTATGCGCCGGCGCTTTACGGTCGCCTGCATGGAAGGCTGTGATTTCGTTTGTGTAACACTTTGGTCCATGTGCTTCCCTTCTTTCTGTATGTCTCCACGCAGCCATAAACTCCGCTGCTCTTCCTATCCACCTTGCTTCAGGTGATTAACCACACTATACGAGGTACAATGCCAACTGCACAACAAACTAATTTCAGAAGGTAAACTGATTTCCGAAACCTTGATGTAACAGGGTTTTTAGAAACAAAAACGGAAATAGGTTAGTCAATGGAATAAGGTTTGATAACAATAAATGGAGGAGAGCCAGAAAGCCCACCTCCACTGAATTTGTTTATATAAGTCCTTTTGAAACACCATCTCCAAGCATCTCTTGCAACCTAGCTGTTTCAATATAATTCAGACTCCATTGCGAAATGCCATTGGTATTGGCGTGTTCCACTTCCCTGATGGGACGCACATACTCCGTATCGGGGACAGTCGTGTACACAAGTTTGCCACCTGCGTCAAATCGACCTGGAGTGTTCGAACTCGGATCAGCCGCTTGGCTCAGCATCTCTAACGCTTGTTGCATTCGCCCTGGATTGCAATACCAGTAACCGGCATATGCGAACATTCGGATAGCATATCGCTCACCTCTCCATGCATCATCATTGTCCTCATTGAATAGGCCATGTGAAGCTTCTTTCCTCTGCTCCGGCGTCATAGCATAGTAATTACCGAACTGCGCAAGCATATCATTAAACTCTTCATCTTCAATTAGATCTGCTAGCTCGAACCAAATTTCCGGTGCACCGAAACAGACGACCATGTGATACTGGTAGGTCCCTTCCCCAATGTAGCCCATTTCGCTGGTTTGTTGATTGTACAGAAAATGAGAACCAGATGATAACCGATTAGGCGCCTTCTTAAGGCTACGAATTCCTGTCAAAATTTTATCCCGATACACCGTATCCTGGAATCGCTCCCAACGCGTCATCCAGTTGGACACGAAGGAAGACCAGTCCGGCCCCGTACGCGCTTCAATTCTTCCCAGCTCATCTTCAATCTGATCATCTCGCCTTGCCATATCGGAATCCTTAACAAAATCCATGATATCCCCGACCCTCTCATCCCCGGTTAAATAATAAAAGAACCGGTGATGGCCAGCCATCGAAATCCTTACTTCTTTCCATTTGCAACCCCAGTGGCGTACATTGTGGCGGCTGCCGAGCATCGCGTATTTGCCTAAGTGATAGGTGTCCACCTCACTCGTATGGCGCGTCATGGCTCGGGCAAAACGAAAGATACTATAATCGCCAGTTCGCAGAAATGCCAACCAGTTAACATACGTGTTACACAGCTCTGTATTTTGCCAAGCATAGCCTCCCACATCATAGAGCCAGCAATGACGCACTGGATCATACGTGTGCATCACATCACCATAATCCCAGAAGCCGTACCATTTGCGCTGCTCAACTTCTTGTCGATAAAAATCTATAAAACCTAGCACCGCTTGCTCGTTCGCTTCCGTCCGATAACGTTCGTCCTTCGGCTGGCACCAGTAGGTGCCAAAAACGTTCGTTTCTTCATAGACATTTAAGTCTGTAATCAACAAGGCGTCCGTTTGCACATCCTCGGCAAAATTCAAAATTGCTTGCTTGCCGGGCATGCAATCGAACAGCTTGAGCACCATCTCATTCGTATTAGCAATACCTTGCGGATGATTATCCAGATCGCCATATGAGTACTGGTGCGAAACCGTATCGTATGCTCTAAAATCATAAGCTTCAACGTTCTTGCTCCGCAGCCAAACCGTTATGACGGGCTGTTCGCCTTCAGCACCAGTGACTTCAAGAGCCATCGGACATTTTTGCCAAAAGTCTTTAACCCCTACTGCTACTATCATCCGCTCGCTGCCAAAAAATACTGCTCCCTTGGAGCGATTGCCTTGCACCGCAGGAATATAGGCACAACCGGACTTCGTCCTTTTTACAATACTATACTGATCACAAGAATCTTGTTGCAGTTGGAAGCTTCCCCAATATGCATTGTCCCTCGCGTGCTCCATCAGCTTCGCATCAATTTCCGGATCAATGTTGATAAATTGTCCGGCTATCTGTTGTTTTTTATAAAGTGGATGAAGATCTTTTCCTAAATAAATCGGCTGTACGGCTTCATAAAACATGCCAGTATCTCCAGTAAAACCAACATGGCGGTTCCATAACTCCCCACCAGCTTGCACGTGAAATTGCACTGCAATCCCCTTTAGGAAATCACTATTCTCGTCTCCATTATAAATAAAACTATGCACAATTCGGACTTCATCGCTGTCGGCATAGAAGTAGACTCGGATCGTAAAAGGAAAGCGTTGCATACCGCCTTTCATGTACGTGTGACTCCCTTCAGCTTTTACAACAGCTCTCAAAGGGCCGCTCTCTTCCAAGGTTATGCGTTCCGTAACTCCAATCAATTTATGAATAGTTACAGTCTCAGCATCCTCCTGCTCGTCTCTATTTTCTATGAAGGAGATTAACTGGGCAGAAAGAGGCCCTTGGCTCTCAGATTTGCGAGTTAAGGACGAAATCAGATCATTGCCTGTCGCCATCGTACAGGATAGTAGTTCACTTTCCACGGTTATCGATCCGTCGGATGTCTGACTTGCCAATAGACGTTTTGTGGCGGCAGCGCCCTTTCCTTTGCCAATTCGATACCCCTGCCCAGTATTTAAAACTGAGCTATGCAGCAACCATTTCACAGAACCATCCGGCCAGTAAGCGTTGATCCTGGTCTGAATGGGCCATGTATTCCCATTTTCATCCAACAAGCGAACACCATCTTCCGGAAGAAGTGCTCCTTTTTCCCAAGGTGTTCCAAAGCTCACCGCAGATAGCAAAGCTTTTCTCGGAGTTAACCAGTGTAAATTCATTTCAGACATGTCTTACGTCCCCCTTTTAGCCTTAAATTGCTACCACTTTCGTGCTTTCTTGCGAAACTGTTCTGGTGTTTGAGCGAGTTCCTCCTTGAATTTCTTACTGAAATGTGAAGGAGTCTGAAACCCTGCCTGAAAGCCAATTTCTTTCATTGTTAAATTCGTTTGCAGTAGCAGTCGCTTGGCCTCATTGACCTTACGTTGCATTAAATATTGTTGAATGCTCATACCGACTTCTCGCTTAAAATAATGGCACAAATAATACTTGCTCATATGCAATTCGTCTGCAATGGTATCTAACGTGCATGGCGAACGCCACAACCGATTCAAGCAACTCATGATCTGGCCAAGTGGAATCGCGCTTCGCCTGATGAAACGCTGTACAGGCTCTTCCGCCTGTTTGTTGGTATCCCGCCTGCATATTAGAAGTAGCAATTGCATTAAATTCAATTGAATCGCTTTGCTCCAACCCCATAAATGTGGTTCGTTCTGTTCACTGTACAGCGCGGCTAACAACCGATCACAAATTTCAGATTCCTCCTCTGACAATCGAAGATGGTAATACGGCGCTGCAGTTTGTACGAGCTGATCCCGGATAGAATCGCTCCCCCCTTCGCCCCAATCAGGGACGAAATCAGTGAGAAAGTGAATAATGTCTCGCTTGTAAGGAGCCGCACTCCGTCTTTTAACTTTA
Organism: Paenibacillus sp. J31R109; assembly: GCF_059692055.1. Lineage (NCBI taxonomy): Bacteria > Bacillati > Bacillota > Bacilli > Caryophanales > Paenibacillaceae > Paenibacillus > Paenibacillus sp. J31R109. Next base: position 357,333 of record NZ_JCAUAR010000003.1, read on the forward strand.
TGAATGATATGTCCCTGAAACAGTAGTAAGCTGTTTGGTCCTAGTGAGATCACCTCATCCTCCAAAATGACCCATGCCTCTCCGCTCTGCACCCTAACCAGTTCATAACCGATATGAGTGTGAAACGCTACCGGATAATTATCCTTGTCTTTATGTTCCAACATGAAAGCCTGTGCATGAAGCCCTTCAAGTGAATCATCTTCCATCGTCATATCGCTTGCCTCCTCATGCAGCCGAATTAATTATATATCACATTCCAAGGCTGAAATTGCCTATGAATGTTCCAGGATTGCTCTAAATGATTACCAACACTATACGAGGGCAAGGGCGATTACACAATAAACTAAATTCAGGAGACAAACCGTATTCTGTTATCATGGCAAAAGGACTGCCCACATGGACAGTCCCTAGTTGTCACACCGAATTCGGAGTAGTGTCTACATATCACCCTCTAGCACCTCGGTCAGCAGCATCAGCATGATGCCGTTTGTATATTGTCTAATTTGATACGGTACTTTCAGGTAGCCTTCCTTCTCCTGACAGTCAGTTCCACCCGAGGCGTGTAGCACTGCACCTTCTTCACTTAAATGACAATGTATGATTTCGTAAAGCATCTGCTTGCCCCAGATTCGGAATTTATCGTCTAAAATACCCAGCCGTTGCCCTTTCATCGCCGCATAAGCGAAAAGAGCAGATGCGCTAGTTTCCAAATACGACGTTTCTTCTCTGAGGAGCGTACGCAACATGCCGTCTTCTTCTCTTCTCAACCGGTACGCGCTTTCCATTTGCCGTTGGAAGATTTCTGTAAATCCACTAATTTCATAAGGCTGATCCTGTAGCAACCCTAGTAGCTCAATCAAACTAACTGCAGCCCAGCCGTTGCCTCGTCCCCAATGCTCGCCGAGTGTCTTACGGTCTAAACAATGATAGCCGTGATAAAAAAGGTCGAACTCTCTATCAAACTGGCTCTCTATATGAATATCAAACTGCTTCAACGCTTCGACAATGCATGCCTCATTTTGATCGGCAAGCCCAAAGCGGAGCATGAATACGCCTGCCATGAACAAAGTATCGATCCAGAGTTGATTCTTGTAATCATCTAGCCCTCCAGCGCCTTCGCCCCACACATGGGCAAAGCCACCGTTCGTAGTACGCAGCGCACGATTCACACACCACTCGGCAACCTCTCTACAGCCCTCCAAGTAGGCGACATTACCTGTCTGCTGGTAAGCGCTGTGAAGCACATTAGCTGGCACAACCCAATTGACCGATCCGAACTTGATTTTGCTTGCATTGTCTACTGCCCATTGCTTAATAAATGCGGCAAAGCGCTCTTGCTTTGTCCCTTCGAACGCTTTTATCACACCATACATACCAACACCAGGTGTCCACTCCCAGTAATGCAAATCATCGCCAATATCTAGCGGCTTACTGCTTAACTTTTTCCATACCTTATCAAATGCATTTTCAACATCAATCTTACTCAACTGTATTGTAGTGTTCATTTCAAATTCTCCTTATTTTCTCAATGAAATAGATATGAATCCAGTATAGGCGAATTTGATTTCGTATGATTGCTGGGGAATGTTCTGAGATTGCTTTTAAAAATTAAAGAAGATAGCCCGTTAGGGCTACCTCCTTGCACTTTACGCTCATTGTCCAAAAACTTTAAACTCGTAGACTCCTGTCCACTGCTGCGTTGTGCCAACCTTTTGGTGAAAACCAAAGTATATTAAAAAAAGTTAATGTATCTTAGTAGTTATAATATCCACTCAATTATTCCTACAATAAACTTCTTTCAGTAGGTAAACGGCACCAGTGAATAATGTGCGGCATCCGTACCCATATGTTCTATCTTGTATAAACCTTTTACACCCACATAATTTTAAAATTCACCACTACATACAAAAGAGACAGTCATTAAAGACCGTCTCCTTCTATTCCACTTTACTAGTGATTAGACTGCTTTACTCTATAGAACATTGACTGAAGAGTACTCCCCCTTCTTGTAAAAAGGGTAATCCATAATCTTTTGAATATCTTGTGCGATTTCACTAGATGTAAGTGTCTCAACGAAGTATAAGCCTAAGTCTATGGAAGCCGCAATGCCCCCTCCAGTGATGACATCTCCGTCTCTTAATACACGAGCATGGACAACTTCTTTACAATAGGGCTTCAGTTCATCTAAAGCTAACGGATTCGTCGTTATTCGTTTATCTTCTAAAAAACCTGCGGCACCAAGCAAAAGTGCTCCCGTACAAACAGAAACCTTATATGTAACTCCTTTTGCTGTTCTAATCCATTTCACAAATTCCTGATCGTGGATTAGTGTGCGTGTTGCAATCCCACCAGGAATAAAAATGATATCATACTCGCTAAGATCCGGTGATATCCGATCTACTCTAATCGTCATACCTCGGTCATCCGTAACCTCAAGCTTGTTTGAACAATAATCCCAGGATAAATCATTCAAGATATTTCGCTTTTTTAACCAAGTAACTGCATTATGAAAACCTGAAAAATCTAAAGTCGTCATATCATCAAATAAAATAAAAGCGATTTTCACTGAATATCCCTCCACACAAATAATTGATGAGAACCTAGAAGAAGTCTATAATATATCTGTCATTATAAAAAGGTACAGAATCGATAGCTTTTTAAGGGTCAGATGAAAATAGGAGGAGCTTGTCATCGATCTTACTATTATTTTCGATAAAAAGAGTCCACTCTATATGCAGCTATATTCACATTTACGAACTTTAATTATTGAGGGGAATATAACAAGTGGAATGAAATTACCCTCGATTCGCTCTTTACAGCGACAATTAAAGATTAGCAAAACAACCATTGAAACTTCCTATAATATGTTAATTGAAGAAGGGTATGTCTGTAGCAAAGAAAGATCAGGACTGCATGTAATAAACCCAAATATTTTCCAATTAACAAGTCCCCAAGCCTCTGAAGTACAAATTAAACAAGCTGAATCACACCCTTGTATGCAATCAAACATAATTGATTTTAATCTACTTCATGTAGATAAAGATAACTTTCCGACTCGACTATGGAAGTCATTACTTGGTGAAGCACTGCAATTTAATTTTCAAGATATTCACCAGTACGGTGATCCGCGAGGTGAACATGTTTTGCGGGAGTGTCTAGCGCAATATTTGCGCCAATCAAGAGGAGTTGTTTGTAACCCTGATCAAATAGTAATTGGTTCTGGCATAGCATATAGTATTCGTCTTTTAACTAACATTCTAGAGGGAGCATATCGTCTTGGAATCGAAAAAACTGGTATCGCACAAACACTCGAGATGTTTGAGCAAAGTGGTCTTCAATTAACACCTGTTTCTATTAACCAAGGGAACAGTACCAAGCAAGAGCTTGAGAATAATAACATCCAATTGTTATATGTAACGCCTTCACACCAGCCTAACGGCGAACCAATGCCTTATGGAACTCGAATTGAACTTCTTCAATGGGCATTGGTAAATCAAGGATATATTATTGAAGATGATTATGATGGTGAGCTTCGTCTTTTTGGAAAGCCAGTTCCCTCACTTCAAGGCTTAGATAGAACTAGAAAAGTTATCTATATCGGGACATTTTCCAAATCCTTTACACCAGCTTTGCGTTTAAATTATATGGTTCTACCGACAGAATTACTTGCTAAGTTACAGTCCATCGATCAAACGTTATCTTGTCCTTCTCGAATCGATCAGTGGGCAATGGCAATGTTTATTGCGCGCGGGCACTGGTATCGGCATGTGAGACGATTACGAAAAGTATATCGTACTAAGTATGAAACTCTTGTTCGGCTGCTGCAAAGCTATTTTCCTAACAATATTGAAATTGAGAGTAAAGGCACCGGACTACACCTTGAGCTATCAGTTGTAGCAAACTGTACAAGCAATCAGCTAATTGAAGCAGCTTATAAAGAAGGCGTAATAATCTATGGTAAACAGGAGGTTCAACAGAGTTTCAAACAAAATCGCGTCAATTTGTATTTGGGATTTGGTGGACTAAATGAAAATGAGTTAGAGCTCGGAGTTCAGCGATTAGATAAAGCTTGGGCAAATTCAATCATGTAAAAAATAAAAAAAAGAGCTGACACTCTTTTGAGCTTTGTTTTTACTGTTAATTGGGGCTTGGAGGATATTGAATTCCCCCTTTGGCAAAAGTCCAAGCGTATCCTCCCCAAAATCCACTAGGGCTAAAGAAATAGATAATTACTCATAATTATTGAAAGAATGTTTAAAGCCCTACGATTTTATCGTAAGGCCGATGTTATTTCTATTAATGCAACCGCCCATCCCGAAACCTCACAACCCGCTTCGCCTGCTCCGCAACCTGCCGATCATGCGTAATCACAATAATCGTCCGCCCCTGATCGTTCAACCTACTGAATATATCCATGATCTCCTCACCAGTCTTCGAATCCAGCGCCCCCGTCGGCTCATCCGCCAAAATAATCGGCGGATCGCCTGCCAACGTTCGCGCAATTGCAACACGCTGTTGCTGTCCACCAGACAACTCAGAAGGCATATGCTTCCTTCGATCCAGCAAATCCACCGCTTCCAAAGCCTCTATAACCAGCGGCTCTCGCTGTTTTCTCGATAATCCCCGATAAATCAACGGCAACTCCACATTTTCATACGCGCTTAATCTTGGCAGCAAGTTGAAGCTCTGAAAAACAAACCCAATCTTCCGATTCCGAATCTCAGCCAATTGCGAACCCTTCAAGGAGTGAATCTGCTTCCCATCTAGGACGTACTGGCCTTCGTCCGACACATCCAAACAGCCAATGATGTTCATCAACGTAGACTTTCCCGATCCCGACGGCCCCATAATTGCGACAAACTCGCCATGAGCGATGTCCAGGGAAATGTCATCTAGGGCGCGGATTGTCTCCCCGCCCATATGGTAGTACTTACTAACATGCTCAATCTTAATTAAGGCTGTCATTTTCTTCGCCTCCATTATTTGATGCCAAATAAATGAAGATTGCGATTCAATTCCCTTACCGCTTCGCCTTATAAAACTCATGATACAACTTCATGAGCGCCCGCTTTTCGATCCGCGACACATATGACCGCGAAATTCCCAGCTCCTTCGCAATCTCCCGCTGCGTCCGCTCCTCACCGCCAAGCTCCAACCCGAACCGTCCGACGACGACTTCTTTCTCCCGGTCGTCCAATATTTCCAAATTCCGATATATCTTCGACTTCTCGATCTTCAACTGCACCGCATCCACCACATCATCCGCCTCGCTGCCGAGGATGTCAATCAACGTAATTTCATTCCCCTCTTTATCCGTTCCGATCGGGTCATGCAAGGATACATCTTTCCGTGTTTTCTTCAATGAGCGCAGATGCATCAAAATCTCGTTCTCAATACATCGTGCAGCAAAAGTCGCTAGCTTCGTGCCCTTATTCGGCGAGAATGACTCGATTGCTTTGATTAGTCCGATCGTCCCAATAGAAATCAAATCCTCCAAATCTTCTCCGGTATTGTCGAATTTTTTGAGGTTGTGGACACGAAGCAAGGTAAATTGAAGAGTTTATCCTGATATATTTGTAAGTTTTAAAATTCTGAAAATCTGATTCCTATTAAATGTTGATCGAAATGACTTTCACCACCTAGTTAATCGCCATGCGTTGCAAAAAAAGCAGATAGATGTCATAAGACTTCTATCCGCTTTGCCATTGTATGAACTTATCGTTTGTTACTGTTCTACTGTAATAAACGCTTCAAAACCGTTGTTGCTTCTGCACGAGTCGAGACTCCTTGCGGAGCGAACTCGTCTGCTGTACGTCCGTTGATTAACTGCAGTGAAGCCGCAGCTTGAACGGACGTAAGTGACCAAGAAGCAACATTAGCAGCATCCTTAAACGTTAGCGCTCCAGATACAATTACTTTATCCGCATGCAGCACTGAGTAAGCACGCATCATCATCGTTACCATCTCTTCACGACTGATCGAACTGTTCGGATCGAATGTATGCGTATCTCTACCGGTTACAATGCCTGCTTCTACTGCTTTGGAAACTGAATCTGCATACCAAGCTTGACTCGATACATCAGCAAATGTCATAGCACTTTCATTCTTCAGGTTCAACGCATTAACGAGCATCGTCGTGAACTCCGCACGGGTAATCTCACGGCTAGGTTCGAATGTTGTTTCCGATGTGCCGTTTACTACATGTTTAGATGTCATTACTTGAATCGTACTAAAAGCCCAATGCGTGGAAGCAACGTCAGTGAACGATTTAGTGTACTCGAGCACTGCGTATTTACTGAAATGATGAATCTCAGCAACAAACTCGCCATTTCCAAATTTTCCGCCAATAAATTCAAGTTCACCGTTATCGCCAATGTAGTAAATGCCGCTTAAATTTGGATCTGCTGTAGGACTTACTTTTAACCGAATTGTAATAGGTTTGTTGAAATTGATTAAATTCGTTTCAGTCCCGTCTTGCGAAATTAGTAAAAGTTTCAAATCAAACACTTGACCACCATGCTTCACTTGCTCCTGCTTGGAAATCTTACCTTTCGCTAGCAAAGCTTGTGCCTCAATTTCATTCAATGTTTCTACTTTGACTACAATTTTGCTATCCTTCTGATCCTCAGCCTTATCAGCCAGTTGCTTGAGGAGATCAGCAGGAATATTCATCGTAAATTGATCTGAAGAAATTGATAATTGATTCTTACCCAGCAAGTCAGCCGCATTGGATGGAAGCACAATTTCCTTCACATCTTCAGAAATTTCAATAACGACTTTGTCAGACTCAGGGGATTTCTTCAATTCATCTTGCGATACGATGACTTTCCTAGGATCTTCTTCTTTCGTAGGTTCATCATGTTTTTGCTCTACTGGTGGTACCGAAACAATCGGAATTGGTTCAAACGACACCTCGATCGTGTGATCGCTCGTTACATTGGTGAACGTGTACGTATTGTTCGTTACCATCGTATCCGTACCGTCTACCACGAACGTGTCGACCATATATCCATTGTTCGGCGTAATCGTGAACGTCTTAGCTGTTCCTTCAATTACAGTAACGCTGCCGTTTGGACTAATCGAACCGTTACTGCCAGCTGTTGCCATAATCGTGTAGACCGTTGGCGGGACCGGCTTAAACGTGACATTAATCACATGATTGCTCGTTACGTTAGAGAATGTGTACGTATTGTTTGTTACCAACGCATCCAGACCGTCTACCTTAATCGTGTCAATCATATATCCGTCGTTCGGCGTAATCGTGAACGTCTTAGCCGTTCCTTCTGTCACCGTAACGCTACCGCTTGGGCTAATCGAACCATTGCTGCCTGCAGTTGCCGCAATCGTGTAGTCATTATGGCCATTATTACTACCCGACTGTTCAAGCTTACGTACCGTTACTACAAATGTTTTGGTTGCTTCCGCGCCGCTATAGTTAATTTTGGCCGTTAGCGTGACATTGGCATCTTCTCCGTCATTCTCTGGACGCGTTACCGTACCATTGGTATCAATAACAGACGGATGATCTGTCGTCCAGGTAATCACGGATCCATATATGGAGCCTGTCACTGGCAAAGTCAGGTTTCCGGTTACTTCACTCGAAGTATCCCCTGTTGCAAAACTTACCTCAAGTGCTTCTTTGTCCGCTGCTACTTTCTCAATAGAAGTAGTATCCATTGACGTAATCCATTTTGCGTAAATACTCATATTATCAGAGATCGTATGAGCCCCGAAGTTCCACGCAGTCATATAGCTCTCATCTGAATACCATCCATCAAATTTGTATCCGTTTCTAGTTGGGGCCACTAACGGCTCGGTAACTAAACCGCCAACTGGTACTACCTGATACTGGATGTAACTTCCTCCTTGACCCGTATTGAACTCTACTGCCTTTAAGCCTTCATTTCCAATTTGATGAACGCCGATATCGAGCACATCGTCAGGACGAATAGCATTTCCGAAAAAGTCACGGGTCAGCGGGAAAATCTTGCTCAGATCACGCCAGCCTTCCAAAGTTTGATCTGCACGTATGCCTGCCCCTATCGCAGCGTTCGAACTTCCTGCTTTGAGTTTAAAACCTGCCAGCTTCGACACATCGAACTCGGAACGGGCTATCGCTTTACCATCCCCTGTATTTCTTGCGTTGTACAGAACTGTATTCTTATCACCGTTAGTAATAACCGTTCCTTTTGTTGGAATAATGTCTTTGGGAATAATATCAATATCCAAAGACTGACTTATATTTTCCAGAATACTTGCAGGGTCCGTATACATATTGTGCGTACCATAAACCCCTGGTGCAAATTTGGTTGGATCAATCAGCGTTTGCGGATAAATGATATTGTTATCAAAGCTGCCATTCGTCATCCTACTGTTTGATCCTACATCAAACACACTGATATTATCCTTGCCATATATAATATTGTTATAAAAATGGCTCCAGATTGTACCATTACCGCTTGTGCCAAAAATTCGCGTCGTATTTTGGCCTAACTTAAATATATTGTTGTATATAAGCGGATAGGCAGCGCTACTTGAGCTGTTACCCACGGCATAATAAAACAGATGTGCGGATGCTGCTGATCCTTCCTGAGGACTGCCGTCATTAATGCTGATGTTATAACGGACAATGCTATTCTTCGAATCTGGCATGAACAGACTAAAGCCACCATAGTTGTTGCGAGTATAGTTATATTGGTAGACCGCACCATCAGAAAAACTATCGATGTCAAAAGCTTCTCCATCCGCACAATTATACGGGTTATCCACCACTTCATTAAACTCCATCACGGAGTCCTTGTCACCCATGAACCAAAGAGCTGCATAATTGGCTACGCTGATATATTTGCCGACCCCAGTGGTAATGTTCGGCCCCTCTCCGTTTGACTTCGCATCACTTAAATAGGTTTTCCCAAACCCCGTCACATAGTTATAACGAGCCTCACCATTAAGAGCATTGGATAGAACCATCCCATCTCCTGAGCCGTTAGCCATGTAATTATTCAAAAAACGAACCTTCATAATGGCAGGATACCCGCTTGCAGACCAGCCAGCTGGATGGAATGCTGTATTGCGAATTCCTTCGTTGTCCGTCCGGACAGTCGTATTCCCCTCGGCTAATATGTCGTCGATGTATCCATAGAACATGATGCCTCCGGCCAGTTTTGAGCCCCCATAACTCTGATGAAGAGCATTAACATCATGTACATAGCTATTCGTCACATAAACGTGATTTTTCTTACTGGCAATAAAATGAGCGTTATTGCGTTCTTCCATAGACTCGGCATAATTATTCATAATCATAATGCCGTTACGACCCATTTCCCACTGAGAGCCCAAGTTTGTTACTTCAAGCCCGTCAATTTCCCAATATTCCTCATTTACCAACTCTACAGCGCCTGAGGCTACACGTCTCTCTACTGGAGTAACATCAATCATATAGTACAGATCCGTGCTGATGGTGCCTCCGCCGTTAATGACAGGTTTTTTATACTTTTGCCCTCCGTCATTATATTTACCTAGCTTGATTACTTTGCCCTCGGAACCAGATCCATGCAGTTTTAGTTGTCCGTTCCATATAGACTCGGCATCCAGGAAGATCTCATCCCCCGGATTGAACCTAGTTTGATTAATTTTATCGAGAGATTTCCAAGCAGTTTCTGGCGTTAAGCCATCATTCCCATCATCTCCGATATTGTTTGAAACATAATATTCTCTTGGTTTATTATTCCTAATATCGATATAAATGGTGCTTGATTTTTCTCCATTACTAAATTCAAACGTGACTGCAGCTTGACCCACAAGAAGCGAGCTCAAGAAACCGTTCTCCAATAAAGTAATACTTGAAGTATCTACCATGCTATAATCGACACCTTCAATAAGCCTCGCGCCATTATACAGCACACCAGTTAAGTCAATCTGATCTGGCGTCACGTTCAAGTTGATATTTTTCTTGTTTGCCAGATCAAACTCAACGGTATCAGGTGTTACTTTATATTGTTTACCAATTAATTTAACCTGTGTTGAAATCGTTTTTGATTTAAGTGTAGGCGATTGCGCAACTACGGAGATATCATCAAAAAAGTATCGGTTTTTAATATTGCCCGGGTTTGAGTTCCAGTTGGTCATGAGAATAAGGGAGCCGATGTCCTTAACAGCTGTGGTCTCAAACGCTACCTTTCCATCGATTTTAGCGGTCATACCTACGTTATTAACGACCCACTCGAATTTATGCCAGCCTACGGACCGTTCAATTTTATTGCCGCTCGTACCGTTTGCAGAATTCCATGTACTGCCTGCTCGCCAGATATAGTTGGTCCCCCCAGTATCCTGGACAACACCCAATGCATAATAGTTGCTGGTACTATTATTATTGGCAACATTTTGGACACTAAATGCCAATTTAATCAATTGATCCATGTCGCCTTGGTCATAAAACCATGCTGTTACCGTACCGTATACTGGACTGCCTGCGTTGGAATTGATTAGTGCTTTCGCAGGTCCTGTAGTACCAGTTACAGCGGTAGCTGCACTACGCCCATAATGTGACTGCAGCGTGGAATGCATATAGGAGGCCGGAACTCCAAGTGTAAACTTTTTATCACCCTCACTATTATCCATGAAGAGAATATCGTTGCCTTCATAATAGGAAACATTTGCGTTAACCGTTACCAGGTCATTCGTTGTCTCATCTGGGATATATGAGGACTTAACTTGAATATTTCCGTCTCGATCTACCTCTAACTTTGCCGCATCTTCATCACTCAGACTATAGGTGACGTTATCAATTACGTAGTTCAAACCTCCATCGACAAATACCCTGTCGCTTTTGCCTTTCTCAAGCGCGGAAGGATCGAAACTTAAGGTCAGAGTATCTCCACTATAGCTTGCGCTTTTCTCGGATGGATCGGAATCAGCAAATCGTTTATTCGGATCACCTATTGCTTTTACCGTGTATGTATAAGCCGCTGTATCGGTAAAAGTAAACAAATACTGCGTTGACTGAGCATCAATCAACACAGGTTCATTGACGGCAACATCGTTCCGATATAGCTGGAGCTCATACTTCCAGGCATTGCTTACCGCATTCCAGCTTGCCGTTTTTCCTTTCCAGCCCGCAGGAACAGGCGTATTAAGAGATTGAATGGCAAGTGTATTCGATTTACTCGATTCTGGGCTATTCGCATAAGCATTGCCTTCATAATTTGTGGCCAGTGCAATAACCGATACTTGATAATTACCCGTTCCTAACGCTCGCATCTGTGAAATCAGACTTTGCCTGTTAGCCTGCGTATTGAAGACAAAAGCATCAACGGCCACATTATCTTTATACACAATAAATGCGTGCCAATAGTCATAGTTTGCAAGATTTGAACTATAGCCAACAACTGCTTCCTTACCATTCACTTCACCTAAGGTAACAGCTGTTGGTGTTGTTAAAATGTGACTAGACTGCGTGTCACCAACGAGCAGCATCGCTTTCGATGATGTGACAGATACCCCGTTTGTAACAACACAGTAATAACGGTTAGCATTATCCGCTACTGCAGCCATAAACGTGTAGCTGCTGGCTGTTGCGCTGTCAATTTTTACAGGTACGGCATCCGGTTCCTTTCCCATAACATACCACTGATATTTAGGCGTATCTCCATTAGCTAAAGTGGCTGCTACTGAAAACGTCACACTACCCGGATTCGCCAGCAGTTGAAGATGTGGTTGTTGCGTAATCGACACCGCGAAGCTTTTTGCACCACTTAAACTAGAATCTGGCGTATGCTGATTATCAGCAGTCACTCCTTTGACCTTGAAAGAGTAATCCCCCTGTCCATGTTGGCTAATCAGGTCCGTCATATCATATTGATTAGTTAATGTCGCATACGTACCCAACGATGTTGTACCCTTCAATAGTTCAACAACGTAACTGACTGCATCTGGTGAAGCGTTCCATGTAGAAGTTGCACCCAACCAGGCAAGACCCGTTACCGCATTCAGTTTGATAACCTTGGTAATCGTCAATTGTTGATTAGCATTCCCAAAGTTTAATGTAAACGTATAGCTTCCAACTGGCAGACTGTCCAAATAGGTACTCGAAATAGCGACGGTATTCGCAGAAGTATTCGTAGCGTAATTTTGACTGCCGATGGATGTACCGTTCAATTTCAAATCCGTAAAATCCGCTAGATCTGGGGATACGGTCACAACGAAGTCTTGAGCGGAACCATGCTCATAGTTAGCGCTTACAGGTGAGATCGAATAATTTTTCGTGCCGATCAGCGTGACATCAAAAGTGATTTGCGCTACTGATGGGATAGCTTGTGCTTTAACAACGGAAATGTCATCGATAAAGTGTTTGCCGATGAGATAATTATTGTGTCCGGTTTTCGCCCAATTCGTTGCGATCGTGAGCAGATTAAATGTACTGGATTTAACTGCGGTATTGATAATAGGAGTTGACCCATTATTAACTTGAAGTCCATCAATCCAATATGTCGTTCCTACCGTATCGATTTTAAACTGAAATTTGTGCCAGCCCTTGCTTCTCGGAACATTCGTGGTAATCCAGCTACCGCTATTAACACGTGCTGCGTAATAAGCACGCTGCGCAAGGCCTGTTTCACCAGTGGAAATGCCAATGACGCTAGTGCCGCTTCCCTGCGGACCAAATCCGAATTGGATGGCTGCTTCTGTTTGTGAGAGCCCTATATCGGAAAATTCATCATAGTACCAGCCAGACAAAATAGTGGATTCATTACTCACATTAATAGAACGTCCGGTAGATGACCCATTAGACGCTGTCCGTGTAAGACCGTAATTTCCGGTAAATCCCTTTCCTGCCAGCATGGAATAGTAACTCGCATTTGTATTCCATTCTGTGGCCAATGAAGAACTGTTAAAATTGTCTTTAAATATCACATCTGCATCATTGTAATAATAGACATCCGCAGTGACAGTCAATCTTTCTGTAGCTGTCGGATTATACCCTGATGCAACTGTCACATTTCCAAATTTGTCGATGGATAATTTGCCGTCTGCTGTTGTCTTTTCAACAAATTGATCAATGACATAGTTATTTGCACCAAGAACAACACGACCGCTTTGCCCTTTTTGAATTCCCTCAGGCTTATCAAAGCTAGCAGCAAGAGTAGGCATTTCCGCTGCTTGCGTACTAGCTTGGGCTACATTTAAGCCAATGAGTGAAATGATTAGAATAAGCGCCAAAACCCTTTTAAATCGTCCATAATATTTCATTTCGTTCCCCCTAAAATTAACATCTAATTGGAAAACCGGATAGAGTCAAACTTCTGATGGTCAATTTGTATGTTGGCGCTTTCAACTCGCTCCTTCACCATTAACCCAACTTGCTCCTCCGCATACAGTTGTAACAAAAATTGTCTTACTTCTGAAAAAGGCTTGTCACCTAATTCTTTTTTAGACATCAGCAGCGCATCAAGAACTTCGCCCTTGTACTCAATCTGTTTCAATTGCTGCCCTGGCTGCAGCTTTTTCACTTCATACCATAAGCCGAGCGATTGTGTGTCACCCTTGGGGACATCATTCTCCGTCTGCGTCCTTACTTCCGTAGAGCCGCCCTTCTTCAAAAGCATGTATTGCAGTTCAGTACCGAGCGTAAACATAGCTTTGTTCTTTTCATAGATAGGTTTCAACTCTTCATCTGTCACCTTGGACTTATTTAAATACCACTTATTCATCTCCGACCTAACGTTGTTTCGGATATAATTGTAATACTGGTACTCATCAAAGGATGACAAACCGTAAAACACCTCACCGCTCTTCTGCATGCGCTCACGTTCAATATTCTTGGACTCTCGTTCAGTCATGATGGAAGCAAAGCTGCTGATATCTCTATCTATTAGTTTTTGTTCCACAGCAATAATCGTTTCCATTTTGGCTGTCAGCAACTTTTCAAGCGCACTGTTTCGGGCAACTTCCAAAGGCGTTTGCCCGTCATACTCACGATTCCAAAAATCATGGTCGACATTTGCTCCATATTTTTGATAAAAGGTATTGGCTGTTAACGCACGTTCATCATACAAAAACAATTGGAATTCCTGTTCGGACACTCCAACGCCATCAATGGTAAGCAAATTGCCTCCTTGAGGTGCTCCGCTTGCTGCTTTCGTGAACTCGAGATTAAATGCAACCAAACTCATTACAGCAGCTATGAATAGCGTAACCAATACAGCCCTCCTATTCTTGCCACGTAAAAACAATCGTTCTGACAATACATACACCTCCCTAAATATGTGAAATAATATTCGTCTTACCCCATATTAAACAATTTAGCTGAGAAAGAATGTAACGTATTTTTACCTATACGTTAATAATTTTTACATGGAAATAATATCCACGGAAATAACATTAAAACATAAAAAAGAACCGGAGAAGACCTTCTCTCGGTTCTACCTATAATTTTTCGGGCTCACTCCTACATACTTTTTAAATATTCTTGAAAAATATGTGCGTTCCATATAGCCCAACTTTAACGCAATCATTTCAATATTCTGCTGTTTTTCCTTTAACATCGTACAAGCAATCTTCATTTTCAGCTGATGATAGTAATCGACGAAATTAACACCTGTTTCTTGTTTGAAATATCGAGAGAAATAGCTTGGATTCAGGAATAAATAATCGGCAATATCCACCATTGAGATATTTTCAGACAAATGATCCGTAATATAGCGGTCGATCTGTTGCAGCTTAGGCTTTTTGTCAATCGCAATACTAATCTTTACTTCAAGCATCTCCTCCAATTTGCTTTTCAGCAAATCTAAGCTCTCTCCCAGCCGCTTACATTTGAGTAAACAACTATGAAAAGTTTCCTGACTATGCTGTTTTGTTTCTAATTCTAATTGGCGGATCCAGTGAGAGCATGTTGCAAGAAACTTTACAGGTTCCATTCTTCCTTTACGGACGAAGTCTTCTAAGACGTCTAATGATTGGGCCATCTCACTTGTATTGGAATCTCTAAATGCTTCAATAATTTGGCTCCATTGTTCTTCCAAGGAGTAATTCTCGTCCCATAATGGAGTTTCTAGCTGTTTAATTGGTCCAAATACGTCATTCTCATAAAAAGAAGATTTCTGCCATTGCCTCATCATCTTATAATTTGCTTTTATCCCCTCCCCCCCTTTAAATGGAGATCCGAAATGGAGAGACACATCCATTTTTAAATATTGTTTAATCAAGTCCCTCAATTTCAAAAGATAGTCCTGAAAAAGGGTCAACGTATTTACGCTAAGGTTAGGCTGAAAATTAAATATACAAATCAACTGCCCGTCTTGATCAGTAAATAACGTGACTTGTTGCTGATACTGAGAGGATATTTCATCAGATATGTTTCCGGCAGCATAAAGCAACAGATTCAGATCTTCAGAATTATAGTGATGATGTAAAGAAGCTCCCTGAAAATAGCCTATTGCCATGACAAAATGCGAATGCATCCAATCTATACCAAGCCGCTTCCCGTAGCTCATCATCTCCTCTGCAGATGACGTTTTTAAGAGTTGTTGAAAAAACTGCTGTTTAAGCAAATCTTTATTCTTTATTAAATCTTGTTTATAAACAATCTCCTCCACATGAAGCTTGGCTTCATTAGACCCATGAATAGCCTTACGAAGACTACCTTCCAACTGTTCAGAAGTTAATTCATCTTTAATCAAATAATCAATTACATCTAATTGTACAGCTTTTCTGGCATAATGAAACTCTTCATGACATGTCAAAAATACAACCTGAAGCTCAGGTTTTAGTGTTTTCAGCTCTGCCACCAGCTCCAAACCATCCATTTGCGGCATTCCGATATCTGTTATAACCACATCAGGATCCGTTTCGCGGAAGCTCTGTAACGCCCTTTTCCCTGAATAAGCAGTTGCAACGATACGTAAGCCCAACGATTCCCACGAAATGAATTTGCTCAAGTACTTGATCATTGGCACATCGTCGTCTACCAACATGACTTTCAACATAGGGATCCTCCCTCATCTAGTTTTTGGTGAAAACCAAGCACAATGGTCAATCCTCCAACTTCATTTCGTACACAATGGATGGATGATTGGCTGCCAAATGTCATTTTTAAACGTTGTAGGACATTCCACAGCCCTACTCGTTTATACGACGATTGCCATTCTTCCTCCTCCGAGATCTGTAGGTTGAAATTGAGCTGATTCATCTTATCTTCATTCATGCCTATGCCGTTATCAGCGATTCGAATTTCTATCCAATCCTCTTCTATCTCAGCTTGTAGACTTATCCTTGGCTGAACTATCTCCTCGTTAAAGCCATGTACAAAGGCATTCTCTACAATGGGTTGCAGCAGTAATTTGGGAAAAGCCATATCAGCAAGTACCGATGAGAGTTGTATATCTAATTCTACATCCATATCACTGCGCATTTGCATAATGTCTAAGTAGCTATTTAACAATTTACATTCATTTCGAAGGCTTGTAGGTTCATTGAATTTCATGTAGGCTCTTAACAAGCTCATTAAAGAGTCAATTTTTTGACTGTGGATCATTTCATTATCAAGGGCCAAGTTACATTTGATTGAATTCAGTGTATTCAGTAGGAAATGGGGCCGGATTTGGGAATACAGTGCCTGAAACTCCAATTCTCGCTTTTGTTCTTGCTCTTGCTCAATGTTTTTTATGAGCTGATTAATTTGATCCAACATAATATTCAAGGTTTTCCCTAGCTCAGTAATCTCATCCTTCCCGCTTTCTTCAAAGCGAATACTGCGGTTGCCATTTCCAAATTGCTTGACCCCGGATTGTAATTGACGTATGGGGCGATGCAGCCTTCTAGCGACAAAAATCGAGATTAGAAAAAAAACAAGAAAAAATGGAATTACGATTAGAAGTGTTAGAAAAAATGTCTTCTTAATTTCACCCGTAACTAATGATATTGGCGTTTCACTAATGAGCTTCCAACCCGAATATTGTATGGCGCTCTCATTTCTTATATTTTCACCTTTATTACCGGAGATCGAATAAGAAACATCCGGATTTCCTGCAATAAATTTTCCTTCCGTATCAAAAGCAGCTAGTTTAGAAGACTCTAACTGGGTAAAGGCTTTCATAAAGTAGCGGTCTGGGATTGCAATAAACAACGTTCCTATTGGTTGAGCATCGTTAGGAGATTTGAGTACCCTAGCTAGTAAATAGGAATTACTATTTGTCTTGGCGTTTATTACCGTGGGGGCTGTGCCAAGCCATTGTAGAATATTAGGATTAGACAAGTCTACACGTGATTTAACGGTTTCGTATTGCTGTTTGATGACTTCAGGTTCAAAACTAGGATTCTCAATCGATTGAACAATAAACCCCTCTCGATTAGTCCAGAACATCAGAATATCTGGGTTCATGGTTTTTACATCAACCTGATTGAAAAACTCCTTAATTTTCATATAAGTCTCGAGATCATTGGAGCTTTCAATTCGCGCCATATTCATAAAACTGCGAAGTTGTTTTCTAATATTCTCATCTTGAATAAAAAAGTTGGATGCATACGTCATATCGTCAATCATCTTGGACAAATCCTTTGCGATAACCGTAAGTAACGTTTGATTACTCAGAAAATTTTTTTCCATTGCATTCTTCTGAGTGATCGAAAAATTAAAAAAAGAGGCTATAACGGTAGGCAGCAAAATTAAGAAGAGAAAGGAGAGCTGTATGCGTCGATAGAAAGAAAATCTTGATAGCAGGTTTATTCTCATATTATCTCCTTCATATTCCTTCAAATTGCAAGAAGTTGCATGACCCCATCATAGCATAATAACAAATGCAGCTTTAACTGAAAAATATAGAGAGCGTTATAAACGCCCTCTATATGCTGTCCATTAGGACAATGTTATTTTGTATTCTGTTTGGCGATCTTGTCTGCTTCTTCCATCATCCACTTTTGAGCCTCTGCCGCTGAAGCATTATCGAGCATGAATTTGCTAAACCCTTTTTCCAATACAGCTTTCAGTTGGTTACCATAAGGAGCAGAAACCGCTGGATCAAAATTAGTTTTCACTTTTTTATCAAAAATGGTTGCAGTTAACGAAGCTACATCAACCACATCCGATGCTTTGCCATACAAACGATCTACAATTGCTTTTGGATCCGCCTTTTTATATCCAGACAACTCGATTCGAGCATCTTGCTCCGTCGTCATAAAGCGAATAAAGTCGTAGGCTTCTTGTTTATGTTTGGAGATTGAAGCTACAGAAACATAAGATCCTGCAATATTCGTTATTCCTTGTTCACTATCTTTAGATGCACGTGGAAGTGGAGCAATAACAGATTTGAACGTATGTGGATACTTCTCTTTGTTCATCACATTATCCAACATGAACGGAGCTGTTGCAAGCATCGCTGCTTTCCCATTCAGGTACTCGGTTACATAACTCAGTTTAGCACCAACCACGTCGGCTAATGGCTTTGCTGACTTATCAGTCTGTTCCATGGTACGACGCAGATTAAAGAAATAAGTAAAAGAAGGATCATTGAAAGCAGGTTTTAGATCGCTTGTCAGGTATGGACTCTTGAGTCCCGAATAAGCAATTAGGTTTGTATACTCACCCCAAGAGTGGAAATAAGCACCGTAACGTTTATCATTGCCTTCGCCTTTCGAAAGCTTTTTCGCGTAGTCACGGAAATCATCCCATGTCCAATCGAATGAAGGTAATGGAAGATTTGCTTCTTTCAACGCATCTTGATTAATTAGGACAAAGTACGGGCTTGAAGTCAGCATCGTTGCATAATACTTACCATTTACTTTCGGGTTAATGAAGTATTCTTCTTCCGGTTTTACATTCCCCTTGGCATAAAATTCATCAAGAGGAGCAAGGACGCCTGCAGCTGCTCTCGCTAACGTCTCATCAATATTACTGTATGCAAGAACGTCTACCTCTTCACCCGATGACATTAACACGTCCATTTTTTTCATACTATCAACGGAATTACCTGGAACTAAAGCAATGTTTTGCACCGTTACATTCGGATACTTCGCATGGAACGCATCGATCATTTTTTGGCGAGCTGCTTGATTGGACTCATTGTCCCAAGTATAGAATTTAAGTGTTACTGGCTTTGCAGCAGCCTGTGTTGCAGCTGGAGCAGCACTCGCTGCAGGTGTCGCCGACCCTGAAGCACTCTTCTCTGCGTTGGAACCGCAAGCGCTCAAAATGGACATTGTGACCAAGGCGCTGCTCAAAATTAAAGCATTTCTTTTCTTCATGTGACATCCCCCAATAAGTAGCATAGTTTTTGTTGATAGCTGAATTGTACATGCATTTTTTTAGATAGACCGTATAAAATTTTGCGCTATTTGTGTGATTTATTTACCTTTACCCTTTTACTCCACCAATTGAAATTCCTTTAATGACTTGCTTCTGTAAGATAATAAATACAATTAATAAAGGCAGAATCGCAGCAACAGAAGCCATCATCAGTACGGCATAATTGTCTGCATACTCACTTTTAAACAACTGCAAGCCAAGCGGAATTGGGTACAATTTTTTCGTAATAAGGAAAATCAGCGGATTCTGGTAATCGTTCCATACCCAGATGAATTTAATAATAGCAACCGTCGCAAGAATTGGTTTGGATAAAGGCAATATAATTTGTAGGTACATTCTAACATAACCCGCTCCGTCCATTTTAGCCGCTTCTAGATATTCGCTATGAATGGAGGCCATGAACTGTTTTAATAGGAACGTAAAGTAGATCGTCGAGAACATCCCCATAAACATCAAACCGACATGTGTATTGTAAAGGTGCATCCATTTAAGTAAAAGGTAACGTGGCACTAACGTAGATTCTGCCGGAATAATCATTAACGAAAGTAAAATGGCAAATGCCAGGTTACGACCACGAAATTGCAATTTTGTAAAAGCAAAAGCAGCCATGGAAGAGAAAACAATAGTCGCAAGCGTAATCGTAATAGAAAGCTTTAAAGAATTATAATAAAATAACGAAAACGGTACACTGCTAAACCAGACTTCATGTAAGTTATTCATTAGATTCCACTTGACTGGAATCCATTGTATTGGAAAGACCATGACATCCTTTTCATACTTACCAGCAGCTGAAAGCATCCATATCAGTGGTATAAGGAAAACTAGCGAAAACACTCCCATTAACAGTGTCGTAATCCATTTAGATATATCTATTTTTTTTGATATCAAACAAGCTCTCTCCTTTCTTCTAACCCTCTGTTGGTTGCTTCTGTAGTCTATAAGAAATCAAAGTGACAATCCCAATAATAATGAACAAAGCCCATGATATTGCTGATGCATAACCCATCCTGAAGTTTTGGAAGCCCTCTTCATAAATCCGATAGACGAGTACAGTTGATGAGTCATTCGGTCCACCGCCAGTAAGAAAAGCAATTAAATCAAACACCTTGAAGGAGGACATTAGCGTCGTAATAAACAAGAAAGACGTGGTTGGTCCAAGTAATGGCAACGTGATACGGAAAAATTGCTGGACAGATGAGGCTCCATCCATATCTGCAGCTTCGTAAAGCTCATCCGGGATATTCGTCAACCCCGCGATAAAAATAATGATTTGATATCCAAGTGCGGCCCAGATGGCGATAATCATTATCGATGTTAGGGAAAAATGTGTATCTGCTAACCACTTAGGCGGATTGGTGATCCCAATGCGAATCAAAAATTGATTGATAGGACCTAATGAGGGATGATACAAAGCACTCCAAATGGCCCCTAACGCTGTTATTGAAGAAATATAAGGTATAAAAAAGGCGACTTTAAAATAGCTTTGACCAAACACTCTTGAGTGAATCAGAACGGACAAAACTAAGGCAAGGCATAGTCCAATTGGCACAGTTACTGCCGTATACGTTAAGTTGTTTTTTAAGGCCATATAAAACTTATCATCCTCAAATAACATCTTAAAATTATCCAATCCCACAAATTTGATACTCGAAAGCCCCCCAACTAAATTCCAATTGCAGAAGCTTAAAAATAAGGAGAATAAGACCGGAAATACACCGAGCACCAGAATACAAATGAATACAGGAGAAAGAAATAACCATCCCGCAAGAGCTTCTTTTTTGGGTTGATTCCAAAAAGCTCTCGGTTTTGCCAATGATGAGGCAATTGCAACTCTTTTTACGTTATTGATTGACACGCAGTACACCTACCTTGGTTTAATAAGATTGTATAGGTATACTATAAAACTTTTTCAATTTAACTCATGAATCTTATATTTTACTGATTTGTGTACTATTTTTACTTATTAGCGCTGATGGACGGTTATTCTCATTATACAGATAGGCACTTTCTCCTTTCAGCAGATCCAGTTCAATTCGAGTCTTTCCATCTTGGATATCCAGTATTTTATAGCTGACACTATTTCGCGAATCGTTTTCCACATGTAAGGGAAGCTCCAAGTCACACTGTACTTGGCAAGGTTCGCCAGCAAGACTCTCCACACGAATCCACTGTGTAATTCCGCCTCTACGAACGGCGCTAACGAGGAATGCCCCCTCTGCTCGTAAATGTTGAAAGTCAACATCTCCCCACTCTTCTGGAATTGCAGGAAATACACGAATACAGTTCCCCCAGCTTTGTAGAAGCATTTGGTGAATGGAAGATGCTGCCGAAAGCGGGGTCTCCATGCAGGGTCCTGTCTCACGGTACATCGTATTAGGTTGCACATGTTCACTCATAAATTGCTTCAGATATTGCAGCGCTTCATTGCCACGCCCCATTGAAGCAAACATGGCAGACGCAATCGTAAAGGAATAGCCTCTTAATGCCCCTTCAAATTGGATCCAGTGTTCCAATGACTTTTCTATGAGTTCACGAGATTCTATCTGTTCCCAGTTCACTGTATATAGGGGATAAAATGCCATTAGATGCGAAGCATGTCGATGTGATGTCAACAGTGGAACATCCTTACCGATCATATAGCCAGTTTGATCAACAGGATAATCCGTAAGCTTATTTAATACATCTTGCCAACGAGTTAGAAGTTCATCCTCCACCCCCAAATGATGAGAAGCTGTGATCAATGTCTCACATCCCCACCGAAGTAGAGATAAATCATAATGTGTATCCTCGGCCATTAAATAATACTCTGGTGATACCGAGAGAGGCAGATGATATCTGCCATCCTTGCCAAGCTTTACAAGATGTAAGTAGTACCCCACTACACGTCGGAGCAAAGGATATAAACGATTACGCAGCATGTCCTCGTCCATAGAATATCGATACTGCAGCCAATAGTTATGACATACCCATAAAAGATTGCCTCTCTCCCCACTCACGGAACTAACGCAGTCGTAACTGCTAACCCTCCCGATTGCAGCCGAATCATATTGAAATGGTTCTGGCACATTTGCAATCAAGTTCTCCAACTGTCCGTCGAGCGTACGACAGAGCGATTCCCCTATCTCCAATCGATTCGCCGTGTAGATGGGAGAATAAGTGAGCTGAACATTAAGATTCCACCAAATGGCTGGCCACGGTGTCAGATCCATCCATGGCCCCATAAGATCAAGCATGGGACGATCAGCGCGTGTTCCCGAAGCAAGCTTGTACATCTGAATCCAGTAAAATTTAGTTAGTTCTTTATCAGGCAAAGAGATAAAGCTTGCTGGATAGTAAGCATGCCACCATGTACGGTGAGTTGCCCGTAATTGGTCAATTTCTTGAGAAACTGCTGTCTTTATGGCTTCTGAGCATTCCTGTTTGCCCGTTTGATCAAATGAATCTCGTCCTACACTGACAAACACAGATTTGAAGCCACTCTCATCCACACTAGATTCCATCCACGCTGTCGCATATGTACCACCATCCGCCAACTCTTGAACCGTAACCTGTACATTACCATCCCACTCCCACCTTACCCCGGGATTCTCTATCCTCTCTGGACATGGGTAATAGCCTCCTTCAGGCGTTGAATGGAAAACCACCCTCGGGTTTTCGGCTTTAGCAGGAACCCAAGTCCAAGTTGCCTCTTGCTCCCCTTCAGTATTACGACATCTAATAACCGTTACATGCTGTTCCGAATGCGTAAACGAATTCCACACTACTTTCCCAAGCGTAGTATTCATCGTGCAGGATACTTCAGCGTTCCACAAATCCATGCGCATCTGGCAACCTGTTATTTTCCCTTTTGTTTTCAATACAAGCTTCCCAATAGGAATGCGATATTTTCCTTCTATTGCATCTACATGATTAACATGCTGTGTAACATCCGTTCTTCCAACATGCCATACCATCTCATCCTCTAACTCACTGTAAATCATCGCCCCAAGCAGGCCATTGCCAATAAAGGCTCCCTCGTTCCATGAGCTTGGTTTTTGATTCCAATATAAATCCTGACATTCTAGGAAAGACTTCCAGTCAATTTGATCAAATGCAGTTCCCACCTTATGAACCCCTCTTTTTATAGATGATTGTGAATGACATGAAAAAATCACTACTTTACTATAGCGTCAAGTCGTATATTATTCTGATAAGGATTTTTACTCATACGTATCTCATTTTTACTTTTTGACAGTATGACTTCCTCTAAGTTATAGCGAATATTCGTACAATACAAAGAACGAGAAGCAGTAATGATACTGCTCTCGTTCTTTTATAACGAAATTACTCTGTACTTTTTTTAATGAAAAGTAACCTGCAAATAAGCCTTATACATACCACTATCACTTTCCTTACTCTTCGCTGTACTAAACAAACCAGTTAAATCTTGCAACGCAAGACTTACGATTTTGTCACCACTTGCCTGCGCTTGCACATACGCTGTAATGTCATACTGGCGCCACTGATACGTAGAATCAAAAGTTGCAGTAGCCATTAAGCTGCCAATGACCGGCATATTGTTCCAGTTCAGTCCGTTTTCGGACCATGTATCATTCTGCACCTGGTAAACAGCGACATTAGAGCTAGTTCCATTCGGATCTGCCAATGCGCCATATACATTCAAAATGACGGAGTCCATCGGCCGACTGATCGGGGTGAGGTCAAACTTCAAGAAAGCTTTACGCCCAAAGCCAGACGGGTTCTCCTTCATATCCAAGCTAGTAGCCGTTCCATAGTTAGTACTGGCATAACCACCGCTGCGCACATAAGAATCTTCTTTTACGCTTAATTTAGCTTGACTTAATGTCACTTCCAAATACGCACTTCCAGCACCCGTTTCTTTGCTTAAAATACTGCTTAAATAGCCCGTTGCATCCTGTAAAGCTACGCTGAGTGTCTTATCCCCATTGGCTTGAGCAATCGCATAGGAAGTAAGATCGTACTCCCTCCATTGATAGGTCCCATCAAAAGTGGCTGTACCCGACAAATTACCGATCGTCGGCATATTGTTCCAATTCAGCGTACTTTCCGTCCAACTGTCGTTCTGTACTTCATAGACGCCTACATTCGTAACAGTGCCCACAGCATCTGTCATAGCACCGTACACTTTTAATTTAACAGCAGCAATATCACTGCCAGATAGAGCGCCAAGATCAAACTTCATGAATGTTTTTCGCCCATAGCCCGTTGGATTTTCTTTCACCTCAAGCATGGTAGCTGTCCCATAGTTATTTCCAGCATAACCACCACTTCTTACATAAGCGTCTTCTTTCACTTTAATGACTTGTTTATCTACCGGAGTAACCGGTTTATCTAAACCTACATATTCATGTGCGCCAATATCAGGTGCATCCGCATATAACGGATTGCCAAAATAATCTCTGCCTCCATTGTTAGCAATAATCATCCCTGCATCAATAGCTGGAGATGTGTTCTTTAATTTGTATCCGACCAAAGTATCAATCTTCGGTTGACCAGGTACCGTACCCGTCCCCCCTTTTCCAGGATCAACAAATTGAGGATCTCCGACAATCCCAGTTGCATCAGCCGCTACTGGTGCGGTTAAATAATACAAGTTGTTTTGATACTTGCCTCCGCCATTCGTAAGGCTTTTTACGTAAAAGATATTATTGGCGACCAACGTATTATTATCGGGTGACACTCTCGTGTTGTTATTCGGTGAATAAAACGTATTGTTATAAGCAAGTCCGCCATTTCCTCCATAGATCAGCCGATTTGTTATGTTTTGGGCAATGTTGTATCGATAAATAATAGGCTTGTAATTCGTCTTATTCCCCTGCAAATCACAGATTAGAAATGCTGATCCTGAATCATGCGCATAGTTATATTGGAAGACAACATTACTGCTGTTCAAATCCGCATCAAACGCCGTATCATCAGCCGTTCTCGTTGTCGCCCAATGCGTAATATTATAAACTTCATTAAATTGATAAATACCATTAATCGTATTCGTAACTTCAATACCCGACGTCCGCCAGTCATGAGCAATGTTATACTCGCTTAATGGTGCATAAGATGGTGAGATTAACTGACCAAAATCGGAGTATTCTAATCCTCCCATCAGCAAATTATTTCTCATGACAATATTTCGATTGGGTACAACTGCCGTTTGGTTCGCATTGGAATACGCTGCCAACGTTACAGCTTGTGCAATTCGAATTCCCGTCTCCGATACCCGTTCAATCGTATTGTTCTCAATCGTAATGCCATCAAAATAAGTTTTTGCGGGTTGCGTGCCTGTATATCCGGGACGTGTATCAACAGTGGCTATGGAAATACCACCGGTCCCCTTAAACCAAGAGCTGTCATACCCGCCTAGCGCAGGTGGATTGGAATATGCCCCCGCTACGGTTCCCCCCGTCGTATCATTCGGTCCAAACTCGCGCAACCCGTTAATATCGTGAATGTAACAATCGCGAATCACAATATGCTTGTAAGCACCTTCACGCCCCGATGCTGTGACCCGAATGCCAGCCAAGTAACCCGTTACCTCGAAAGTTGAGCTCGTAGTCAGTTGAACCGTCGTTGTAGTCGTGCGCCAATTCGTTACAGCTAGATTGTTGATTTCCCAATACTCTTGGTTATCCAATTTAACAGCACTTGAAATGAGACCTTCAGCATCAATTTTCGGCTTATCTCCTGTACCATAGCTATTAATGACAATCGGACTTCCTTCTACACCAGAACCTTTCGGCCAAAGCTGTCCAAACCAGATCTCACCAGATTTGAATAAAATTTGGTTGCCTGGAGCAAATGTTGTGGCATTGACCTTATCTAACGTTTTCCATGCGGTTTCAGGAGAAGTTCCGTTATTCGAATCTTGTCCATTCGAGTAATCCACATAATAAGTACCCGTTACCGCTGCTTCAGCCGTGGGCATCACTTGTGCGGGTAGTATCATTGCCAATACAAACATGGCCATGACAACCAACCTCATACTCCTATAAAGCGTGCTGCTGTTCATTAATAATCACTCCTCTGCATCTTGTAATCGCTTCCATTCTAACTAAATAGAAAAGAGCACCGTACATCGATCATCGAATGTGTGGTGCTCCCCTGTTGTCGTCAGTAATGGCTCGCGATTAACATCATCATATCCAACTAAGAGAGAGATGTCTGCTGACGATTCTGACTTCCTTCTATACGATTTTTACTTGTTTATAACCGACTATATTGTTTGTCGTTTATGTTCACAACCGAGTCTTGAATCCTCCGTTCAATGAATGCATCATAATTCGCATTGACAAGTTGCATAGCAACATCTTCTTTCACCTCTGACAATTCCCTATACCCCAAATTCGTCCCCAAACTATACAAATTATCTTTATACTTCATATAGAAAGCTTTCAGTTCTTCATCTTTAGGTTTCAGTTCAACTTCTGCCAGCTTTTTTTTCAACGCTAACACCAAGTTACTTTGGCGATACGTATAATAATCCCATTCTTCGAAGTGGTTGTTCCCGTAAACAACTTTTCCACTATCGATCGATTTTTGGCGATTGATATTCTCATAATGCCAAGCATCGAGGAAAGCTTCATAGCTGATATCTTTAATAAGGCCTTTATCTTTGGCTAGCTTTTGCTCGAGTTTCAGTTTTTTCATTTTATCCATTGCTTTTTGCTTTAAAATCTCTAGAGGAATTTCTCCGCTGTAATTACGGTTCCAGAAATTCGTATCAATATCCGCCTTATACTTTTGTCTAAAATACGTAATGACTTCGGATTTCGTATTATTCTCTATTAATGAGAATTCGGGTACCGTTATTTCTTCACCATTGATATAAGCCATCGCTTTGTCTTTATCGTGATTCCAAATTATGAGTATGGACAACACTAGGATAATTAAAATAATTGGTAATATAAGCTTACTCTTCATAACCATCATCCTCCATGAATAAAAGCAAGCCATTGACCCCTAATCGGACAATGGCTTATCCCTATTCAGTAACTTAAAATGCTTTTTCTAACAGCCGTTGAATGAAGACAGCAGCATCTGCTCGCGTAATAATGCTTTTTGCATGAAGCTTATCACCTGTAACAATAGCTAGGTCTACAAGTGCTGCAGTTGACGTTAAAGACCAATCTGATAATGTGGCGGCCTCTGCAATCTTAGATAATGTCTTACTTGGATCTACTTTACCCTCAAGTCTTAACATCGGTAATGTTCTACCAAGAATGGTGTAGACTTCTTCATAGGTGATGATACCACTTGGATTAAACAGCTCCGCCGAAACACCGCTTATCAGCTTAGCATCTACGGCTCGCGTGATAGCATCTGCATACCAAGCAGTCACGTCAACATCTTTAAAGCGTGGCTTTGCTACGCCTTTGTCATATAGACCTAATGCTGCGGTTAACATTTGCACAAATTCTGCACGGGTTACCGAACGACTTGGTTCAAAATCACCATTCGGCAAACCAGTAACCACGTATTTAGAGGCTAAAGCTTGAATACTTGATTCTGCTTCATGCCCTTTTATATCGTTGAACGTAATTTGTTTCGCTGCCGCTAATACATAAGTACTATTTACTAAACTCATACCTACATATTTGCCGTTCACTATTGTTAAAGGCACGGGGACGAATGTGCCATCCTTTTGAATTCTTAGTGCAATAACAGCTTTGTTCGTCGTTTCTCCTAAAACACGACCTACCATCTTTTCAAACATCTCAGTAGGCTTATCCACTTGATTATTCGATAACCGCACTTCAAAGGAAACAGGGGAATCTAATAACGTATAGCCTTGCTTTTCAGCTTCTCGTTTGAGTTCTGCCGTTTCTTCTTCATTGAAAGGTGTCGTCATGATGGTAAGTGAAATCTCACTTGGTAAAGCTTTCGGGAAAAGAAGACTAGCTTGAGCAAGCATCTCTTCGGCACTTAAGATATACGATTTATTACCTGCTTGGACCTCTAATGAAAGTTGTTTATCCGTCAATAAACTTAGTTGCTCTACATGCATATTCACCTGCATGCCTGCATCTTCTTTCCCTTCAATTGCCTTTGGCGTTGTAAGTACTAAGGTTGCGCCATACTTTAATTGATCTAGTGATGTTTGAATATTACTCGCATCAATCTTCAATTGTGCTACGGTAGTACCATGAACATCCGTTGTTACTTTCGTATCTTTCTCTAACTCGGATGTCACTTCAACGCGATCTAGCAGAATTGTATTCGGTGTACTAGGTGTACTCGGTGCAATCGGTGTAAAAGTCGAATCTTCACTTGAAGAACCGCCATTATAGTCAATGACTCTCCAAATGGCATAAAGCGTCACATCGGATGCTGTGTTAAAGTTTGTAGAATCTGTATAAAGGATTCCGCTGCCATCTTGCTTCGTGTTCCAGCCGATAAATATATGTTCAGGTTTGGTCGGTACGGGTAGAACACCAACTGGAGCTACAAAAGTTACCCTCTTTTCAGATACGTTTACTTCCCCGCCTTGTGCATCAAAATGCAAGATATATGGATTTGGCGACCATCTTGCATACAAGATCGAGTCCGCTGCCGTATGGTACCAAGTATGACTTGTATACGTTTCTCCCGTTCCATTAGCAACGGTATTCCATTCCGTAAATGTATACCCCATCTTCGTAGCAACTGGTAGTGAGTCTACATACGTGGCATAAGTCACCGAGATAACGGATGAATTAGGGGTTATGATGCCGCCTTGTGCATCCAAGATTAACGTATACGCTTTTGCATCCCAAATGGCAAATAATAACGTATCGGATGTTGCTCGATAAATCGTGTCAGCTGTATAAGCCACACCTGTCCCATTACTAGCTGTGTTCCAGCTTCTGAACGTATAACCGATGCGAATCGGCGTGTGCAAATTACCAACAGGTGCATCATAATTGACCCTCTTATCCGCATACACATCTTGACCACCGTTGGCATTAAAACGCAAGGTATACGCCCCGGCCGACCATTGTGCATACAAAGTTAGATTTCCTGCTAACTGATAGATCGTCGCTTCGGTATAGGTTTGTCCTGTTCCATCAGCCGCAGTATTCCAGCCACTAAACGAATAACCATCACGGTCAATGGGCTCAATAGTTCCTACAGCTGCATCGTACGTAACTTGCTTTGTGAATGGTGTTGATTGCGTATCAAATGTAATTTGATACGTATTCGCTTCCCATTTTGCATAAAGATTCGTATCCTTTGGATCGTTATAAAGAGAGCTTTCCGTCAGCGTCGTTCCAGTCCCATTCGCAGCTGTGTTCCAGCCTCTAAATGTATAACCACTGCGTGTTACTACGGGTAATGTTCCGACCAGAGTATCGAATATGACGGATTGATTGGCTGGTGCAGAGGCTGCACCTTGTGCATTAAAGCTTAACGTGAACGTTTTTGCTTTCCATTGTGCATATAGCATCGTATCTGTGTACTTCATATAGACCGTTAATGGTTGATATTGCAGTCCAGTACCGTCTATGGCTGTATTCCAGCCTATAAATTCATATCCTGGTCGAACTGGCGTCGGCATCCATCCTACCGAATTGCCGTAAGTCACTGTAGTAACCGTCGGGTTAACGGTTCCAGAACTAGCGTTGAACAGTAATTGCGTTACAGGTGCCTCCACAATAACTTTGTAAATGACCGATTGCGGTTGTCCGTTATAGTCAAATGTACCTTGCACGTCAAAGCTTGAAGGATTTGCATACCGGAACGAAGGAATAGCTTCCCAGGTAACAGGTTTTGATACTGTCAATCCTGACGTTGTATCTCGCACATCCAACGTAAGCGGAAGCGTTGGTGCTGTCCCAATTGAAGTACGTACTGTTTTATCACCTAGCACCGAATAAGGAATAACGGCCAATTCGAGGCGAGGTGCAAAATCGCCAGATGAATCCTCCTTTGAGGAGAATTGAATCCCTGAATTAAATGCTGCCGATGCCAACAGACCATTGTTTACAAACTCCGTGTAAGCTAGGCCTAAAGATACATCGGATAAAGAAAGTCCTGTTTGTAATCGACTATTGATGAAATTCGTGATATCGACCTCATACCATACACCATGTGGCGTGATTGAAGCACCACCAGCTACAGTCGGTGCTTTAAAAGAAGCGATTGCACTTCCTTTAAATGGCTTTCTGTTCGTCCAATTTAAGCTCGTTTCGCTCCAGCCAGAATCTGTTTCAAATACAGACAAATCCGTCAAAGCTTTTGAATTCCCATCAATATTCTTCCCATATAATCGAAGCTTTGCTGATAAAGTACTATTGCTTGGGAATGTACTCATATTAAATTGAACGTAGCTTACTCTAGAAAAGCCAGCTTGATTCGCTGATTTGACATGTAAAATGGCTTCTCCACCAAAATTTTCAACATTCGTTCGATCTCTCACATAATCATCTTGTGTTGCCTTGAACACCTGTTTAGGATAATCGACCGTTGCTGCTGTTACAATGACCTCACAAGTTGTCATGATGCTCGGATCGCTGACACTTGCTGCCGTAATGATGGCTGTTCCTGCAGAAACGGCCGTAATTTTGCCATCTGCGGAAATCGTTGCAATTCCGTTGTTGCTTGATGAAAATGTTACATTTTTATTAGTCACGCTTGCTGGCGTTATTTGGCTTGTTACTGTTTTAACGCCGCCAACATTCAAGTACAGCTTATTTGCATCAAGTGCAACGGATAGAACTTTAGGTTCAACAACTACTTTTATTATGACTGGAATTTCAAAAGATGCATATTCCGGCTGAGTTATGAAACCTCTTACATCAAATGTTCCATTGGTTGCGTACAAAGCTGGGTTTATCGTTTCCCATTGTACAGTCACAGGAAGCTGTCTGCCATCCGCTAGTTGAATCGCATTAACGGTTGTCGGAAGAACAGGTAATGTTCCTGTTGTTGTTGTGACAGATAGACCTGTCGGTGCTTGAATCGGTAATGTGCTAACAACAAGCTGTGGTGGCATGTTATCTGGTGACTCTTTCGAAGAGAATTCAATAAATTTTGAGTCTGTATTTGCTCTTAGCAGTTCATTGCTAAGTTCAAAGGAGACCTGCGATTTATTCCCACTCGCTAAGTAAGTTCTCATATAATCCGTCACATTCACATCGAACCATGAATATACTTGTGCGTTTGTTACTGGAACATTAAAGGATCCGATGGAAGCAGCTTGACTTCTAGCAGGCCTATTATTTCCTCTTAGGCTTGACTCGGACCAACCTGTAATTGTTGGAAATATGGAAACTGGCTTATAGGACCCTCTGGCGTCTGAAGGTGATACGGCTTCAATTTTATGGGCGAAAATTCTAAAAATAAATGTTTTATTGTTGGAGTCCTCCTTGATATCCGTTGTAGGAAATTGGAGGAACACCTTCTTATTCCATCCATCATCCGTGTCGGCATTATTTTGTATTTGCAAATTATTAGGATCTGCTGTTTGTGAAACAATTGATGATTGGGATACACTCACTCCTCTTACATACCCATCATCGGAAGGTGTTACGATCTTAATCCCATTCGATGCAGGAGAAACGACAATCTCACTTTCAACATACACGGAAGGATCTGATTTACTAGTAGCCCTAATTTTTGCTGTTCCAGGAGAAATCGCAGTTAACAAACCTGATTCCGTTACTTGAACAATACTTTCGTTACTTGACGTATAGGTTACAGATTTATTTTTAACGGAATCTGGCTTAACCGTAGCCTTTATACTTCCCGTGTCTTGCACATTCATAAAACGTTTATAGCTATCCATCTCTACATACGCCACGTGATCTACGGGTTTATCCGAATCCGAATACTCATGTGCCCCAATATCAGGAGCATCTAAATATAACGGATTTCCAAAGTAGTCCCTGCCACCGTTATTGGCAATACTAATTCCCGTATCGATAGCTGGAGATGTATTCTTTAACTTATACCCTACTAACGTATCAATCTTCGGTTGCCCAGGAACTGTACCTGTTTCACCTTTACCCGGATCGATAAACTGGGGATCTCCTACAACTGCAGACGTATCTGCTGCGAGTGGAGCAGTTAGATAATATAGATTGTTCTTATAGGTACCACCACTATTAGCAAGGCTTTTCACATAGAATATATTATTAGATACAACCGTATTGTTATCTGGTTGCACTCTAGTGTCATTATTCGGTGAATAGAACGTATTGTTATAAACCAGTCCACCATAACCGCCATAAATCAGGCGATTCGTTATATTTTGCGCAATATTATAGCGATAAATGATAGGTTTATAGTTTGTCTTATTCCCCTGCAAATCACAGATTAAAAAGGCTGAACCTGAATCATGTGCGTAGTTATATTGAAAAATGACATTACTACTGTTTAAATCCGCGTCAAAAGCGGTATCATCAGCAGTTCTAGTTGTTGGCCACTGTCTAATATTATAAACTTCGTTAAATTGGTAAATGCCATTTGTTGTGTTTGTAACTTCTAACCCTGAAGTTCGCCAGTCGTGCGCAATATTGTACTCACTAATAGGATCATAGGCTGGTGAGATTAATTGACCAAAGTCGGAGTATTCCAAACCACCCATCAACATATTGTTTCTCATCACAATATTTCGATTCGGAACAACCGTGGATTGGTTTGCATTGGAATAAGCTGCCAAGGTAACCCCCTGTGCAATGCGAATCCCCGTTTCAGATACACGTTCAATCGTATTATTCTCAATGGTAATGCCATCAAAATACGTTTTCGGAGGTTGAGTACCCGTATAACCTGGACGCGTATCCACAGTCGCAATGGATATACCACCGGTTCCCTTAAACCATGAGCTATCATAACCACCTAATGCTGGTGGATTCGAGTATGCGCCAGCCACCGTCCCTCCAGTGGTGTCATTGGGTCCAAACTCTCGCAAACCATTGATGTCATGGATGTAGCAATCCCGAATCACAATGTGTTTATAAGCACCTTCTCTACCAGATGCCGTTACACGAATCCCCGCCAAATACCCAGTCACATCAAATGTGGTGGTCGACGTTAATTGGACCGTTGTTTTCGTCGTGCGCCAGTTCGTTACTGCTAGATTGTTAATTTCCCAGTATTCTTGATTATCCAGCTTCACAGCACTCGATATCAGTCCTTCGGCATCAATCTTTGGTTTATCCCCATCACCGTATTTATCAATAATAATGGGACTTCCCTCTGTACCAGAACCCTTCGGCCAAAGCTGCCCAAACCAGATCTCGCCCGATTTAAATAATAGTTTGTTTCCCGGAGCAAATTGGGTTGCATTGACCTTATCTAAGGTTTTCCAAGCCGTTTCGGGTGTAGTTCCATCATTCGTATCCAGCCCATTTGAATAGTCTACGTAGAACGTACCTGTTGTTGCTACCGCTGCAGCTTCAGCCTTAAGCATTGTGTTCTGCGGCAGCATCATGGCTAGCATGAACGTAATTAGCAGCAACAAGGTCATCTTTCTACAAATTTTACTTATCCTCATCTGAAAACCCTCCAATGTCATGAATGCAATCGCTTCCAAATTATTGAAATGAAAGAGGAGCACCTCACATCTTACCCGATGCTCCTCTTGCGATAGGATCAATGATACATCATGAACCACTAGGTGTATGCTGACGATTCTGACCTATTTCCAGACGATTTTTACTGCCTAATTATTGGGAATCACGACATACTTTTTACCCGCTTCTGTTTTAAAACGTACAACAAAGCTTGGCATTGCGCATTCTGCAATCAGAAGCCCCGACTCATCCCGTACTTGAATGGGCACTTTACTTCTTATTGTACATATCTCAGAATGCTCCGCATGAAGGACGGCTTCCCTCAACAAGCCGTTCTTCCACGTTATGTTAACTTCATAACCCCCACGTGCTCTTAATCCTGTTACACGACCATTCGACCATGCCGATGGAAGTGCTGGCAGCAGCAAAATCTCGCCTTTATGCGACTGAAGAAGCATCTCGGCGATAGCTGCTGTGCCTCCAAAGTTAGCATCGATCTGAAAGGGAGGATGGTCCCCGAACAAATTCAGATGAACAGAATGAGCTAACAAAGCCTGCAAATTGTCATAGGCTTGCTCGGCATCTTGCAGTCGATTCCAAAATTGAATGATCCAGGCCCGACTCCAACCTGTGTGACCTCCGCCATGGGAAAGGCGTCTTTCCAAACTCACTCTAGCCGCTTGTGCTAATTCTGGTGTATGTTCAATCGTAATCTGTTCCCCAGGGTGAAGAGCGAACAAGTGAGAGATATGGCGATGCCCCAGCTCCACTTCTTCATAATCCACAGACCATTCCATCAATTGGCCATGCTTACCAATTTGAGGTTCAGGAAGCCTACCAAGCGCTGCTTCAAGCTTCTCCCTGAAATCTTCGTCCAAAACAAGGATCTCACTCGCTTCTATGCAAGCTGCAAATAAGGCATGAATGATTTGCGAATCCATGGAAGGGCCCACACATAAACAGCCTTCATTTCCATTTGGCAACCGATATTTATTTTCTGGAGAGAGAGATGGCGATGTGACAAGTCGTCCATACTCATCTTCAATAAGGAAATCTAAGAAAAATTCCGCAGCTTCTTTTAATGTTGGATACGCACGATCTCGAAGAAACGTATGATCTAAGCCATATCGGTAATGCTCCCACATATGCAGAGATAGCCAAGCTCCACCCATCGGCCAAAATACCGCAGGAACATAGGTACCACAAACTTCCGTCTCTGCCCACGGAGTCGTGCCATGATGGGCGACAAATCCTTTGGCGCCATACATCTCCTTCGCCGTAATACGACCATTTTCCCGAAGTCTATCCAGGAGATCAAATACCGGCAAATGACATTCGGCTAAATTACAAACCTCAGCAGGCCAGTAATTCATTTGTAAATTAATATTCAGATGATAATCACTTTCCCAAGGAGGTGTATGACTATCATTCCATATCCCCTGAAGATTGGCTGGCAGTGATCCTGGTCGTGAGCTCGCCATTAATAAATAGCGGCCATATTGAAAAAAGAGCGAGATTAATCCAAGGTCCTCTCTACCTTCTTGCATACGTCTCAGTCGTTCGTTAGTCGGGAGGCTCATCAAAGTATTCGCCTCCGTGTCTTCCAATTCGAGCGATACCCGGTTGAACAGCGCAGAATGATCAGTCACATGGTCCTCTTTGATCGCCAAGTAACCTTTCCGCGCAGCTGCTTCGACCTTCTCTTGGCTAGCACGAATAGGATCTTCTTCACGAAAGGATGTAGACGCCGAAAGATATAAGGTTACCGTATCTGCGGCTTCCACAGATACAAAATCTCCAATACAAGTTAAGGCTCCCCCTTCTGCGACAGCCTTGAGCATGACTGCATAGTGTACGCCATCAGGTCCACACTGTCCACTCATCAGTACCCCATCATGACCAACTTTACCTGTTGCACCTTCAAAGGGGCGACGGCTCAAGCTAGCACTGAATGTCAGGCTGCCTGGCGTATCTGCTTCCAAACGAATGGCGATCATACCGTCGATAGCACTTGCGAATATTTCCCTCCGATATGTCACGCCTTCTCGAACAAATGAAAGGCTAGTTATGCCACTAGCTAGATCCAACTTACGAACATACTTGCTAACTTCACCATCCACCCCATAGAAGAACAAATTCAAATCTCCTAGTGTCTGATAGGGAGCCAAATATTTCGGTGCAGCTGTCAGTGACATCCGAGACAAGTACTCTGCTTCCTGTGGTTTACCTTCGAACAGCAACCGACGAATTTCAGCTAGTTGCGTGAATGCCTCTGGATACGCTCTTTGCTTCGGTCCACCATACCAGACCGAATCCTCATTTAATTGGATTTTCTCTTCTTCCACTCTACCGAAAACCATAGCTCCCATTTTTCCGTTTCCTATAGGTAGTGCTTCTACCCAACTACTAGCTGGCTCGCGGTACCACAATTCCTGGTTTGTATTCATTTATGATATCGTCCTTTACGATAGAATTCGTGTTCCGTAAGTAATCGCTTATCTGGACTTATTTCGTTTCTGCAAATAATCCCCTGGTGTCATCCCCATGTATCGTTTGAAGATTTTCGAGAAGTAATTCCGATCAGAAAATCCCAAAGCCAAAGCAGCGCCTTCAATCGTCGCTTCGGGTCGTTCCAGCATTTTAATGGCATTATCCATCTTGTGACGATGAACGAAGTCCGTAAAAGTCGTGCCCGTCACTTTCTTAAAATATCTGGAGAAATAACTTGCATTTAGATGCAAGTATTCAGCCATATCGACCGTTGTTACATTTTCCGAAAGCCGCTCTTGCAAATACTGGTTGATGACCTTTAGTTTAAAATCACCTTGGATCATACTGTCTTTCAAATCTTCATGATCAATTAGGCGTTGTACGTATTGCGAGACGAGTTTAAGCAGATCGTCCATTTTCAGGACATACGCTAGACACTCGTAGAACGCTTCCGAATTGGCCCCCAAATGACCTTTTTTCATCTCAATCGATCGTAAAGTTGTCTGTATAAGTTTCAAAAATACGTTAGGAGCTAGTTTGTTCTCTTCCGCAATAACACCAACACTGGAAAGCAGCTCTTCTTGCTTCTCTACGAATTGCTCATCAAAGGAGGAGGCATACGTTTCCAATTGGCTAACTAATCGTGTGCTTGGCTCATTCGACCATGGTTTAGTGCCATCTTGAATCTCTGAAATAACAGATGAAGAATAAAATCCATCCCACTGTTTTTCTTTCAGAAGGAGTAAAGCAGCAGCTAAACTGGAAAGCTCATGCTTCCGCTGCATGTACTGCAAGCTCAGACGAATTTTGAGGTATTCCTTGCCTTTCTCGATCACTTCCATCGCATAGCTACGGAATGTATCCATCGGATTCGTATGGAGATTATTTTTAAAATTATAAACCAAAACGACTGCATACTCCGTTGAAAATACAGTCATCCCTTCGAACGAACTTTTCAACTCATCCGCAATATTATAAATACCGTAAGAGGCCAATGCATCTCGATACATATATCTTGGGGAATAGGACGAATAAAAAGGCGCAATCATACCTACAATGAAATCAGGATGCTTCCAGCTAACACCTAGTCGGGCACCATACTCCAGTAGATCTTTTGAAGGGCCCTCTTTCATGAACCGATTCATAAAAGTAACTTCAAGAAGCTCGCGATTTCGGCGCATATCTTCCCGATAAGGCTGTTCTTCTTGGTGTGTTTTCTGCGTCTGCAGCAATCGGATCGCCTTCTGTAAACTTGCCTGCAGTTGTTCCTCTGTGAGTTCTACTTTAATGAGATAATCTACAGCTTCCAGTTGAAACGCTTGTTTGGCGTACTGAAATTCCTCATGACAAGTCAGAAAAAGAATAACGACATCCGGCTTTATCGAACGTAATTGAGCGGCTAACTCTAGACCGTCCATCTGCGGCAATCCGATGTCCGTGATCACGATATCTGGCAGTAATTTACGGAACTGCTCCAACGCAATGACACTTGAATACGTTTCATAAACGATTTGTAGATTCAGCTCTTCCCAATTTATCATGTCGCGTAAGTACTGAAGCATCAGTACATCATCATCAATGGTCATCACTTGATACATCTCAGTATCCCCCTCAAACATGTCATCCAATTGGAATTTTCATATAGACATCAATACCGCCAGTAGGTTGATTCTGCAGTTGAATCGTAGCTTCTGGCCCATAAGTTAGCTTAAGTCGCTGGGCAATATTATACAGACCAACCCGTTTCACATCGTCCACGAGTTCGTCCTCACTCGCTGTTAACAGCTGGTTCATCCGTGTCAATCGTTCTGGATCCATGCCAACGCCATTATTTCTAACCGTAATGCATATGCATTTGTCGATGAACTCACCGATCACTTCCAATTGTGCATCCGCTTTCCGCTCTGAGAATCCATGCACAATCGCATTCTCAATGAGTGGCTGCAGCAGAAGTTTGGGCATTTCAAGCGTTTTCACTTCATCTGAAAGTGTTACCGTGAATACGAGTTGCATTTGATTCCGCATTTTCATAATGTCCACATAATCCTCTAACAGCTTACACTCCTGTTGTAGGGTAGCATTCTCGCCCGTATGTAAATAATTCCGCAATAACCGCGTTAACGAATGGATTTTGCCACTATGAAAGGAGTCTTTCGCCATACTCAAGCTAATCTTAATCGTATTTAAGGTGTTCAACAAAAAATGCGGCCTAATCTGAGAGGCCAACGCCTGCAACTCAAGAATGCGATTCTGTTCGTGTTCTTGCTTATTTTTTTCCATGAGTTCTTTAATATTCTCAAGCATGTGATTCAAGGTTCGACCCAATCGGGCAATCTCATCCTGTCCTTGGTCTGGGAAGCGTAATTCAGTATGTCCTTCTCCGAATTGAACAGCTGTGAGTTCCAATTTTCGTATCGGACGATGCAATCTTTTGGCAATTAAGAAGGAGAGCCAACCGAACAGGACAACAAACAGGACAACTACCGTGCTAGCAAGCAGATAAATCCCTTTGACATCACCAGCAATCGGTGCTCGCGATGTTTCATAAATGAGTTTCCATTCATGAATGGGGATGCTAGCCTCACTTCGCAACGTATTGCCTTTCTTTTCATCACGCATATACGAAATATTCGTATCTCCAGCTACGTACTGTCCAGCAGCATCATAGAGAGCCATCGTTCCTAAATGCTGTTGTGTAAATAGATGCTTGAAATAAGCATTCGACAGCGTTATGTAAATAACGCCCAAGTCCTCCGTATTCCATGGATCTTGAATCACACGACCAAAATATAAAGCGTATGGCAAATTCTCTTGCAAGGGATACGAATAAGAGGCACCCAGGGATTGTAAGGTTATGTACGTATGCATCTGGAGTCGGCTTTGAATGACAGGTAAATCCTTCAATAGTCGACTGTAATCTTCAACCGTCTTTTGGTTATGGACGATAAGGCCTTTCGGATTCACAATGAAAAATTGAATATGATTGGTTAAACCCTTTTCACCAAAGTATTGAAAGGATAATTTGATTTCGTCAGCACTTTCAAACTCACCATAACTTCTGATGGCCGTCGTATCTTTCAGCGTTCTCATCCGAGTTAACGTAGCTGTATCTTGAGCCAAGTAACGGGACGATATATCGATAACATCCAATGTCTTACTAATTTCTTGCGAGACCAGATTAAGATATGCGCTATTTCTTTCTTCCATACTCTGATTGATATTGGCTTGAATGAGATAATAGGTGAAAATAGCACTTCCAGCCACAGGGAGGAGAACAAGTAATAGTAGAGACATCTGAAGCCTCTTGTAAAATGTCATAGCTTGAAAATATCTCAATGTACGTCCTCCATCTCGTAGCTTTCCATAGGGAAAAGGGGAGGTTATCCCCTCCCCATTACCACCTATTATTTACCAAGCATTTGATTGTATGCGTCTGTCCATTCTTTCTCAACTTCTGTACCACCGTTAGCATAATATTTTTTTACATAGTCGTCAAAGGCAGTGATTGGAAGCTCGCCCGTGATAATTTTGAAATAAGCTTCAATCGTTGACTTCGCAAGCGCATTGCTTGATTTAGCAAACGCATTTGTCGCTGGAAGAGCGAGCGGCTCATAGCCTTTGGTTTTTACATTTTTCTCAGCAAAATCGAACAAGAATTTGTCTCTCTTCTGTGAGAATCCACCGTTCGTAGGGTTAAATACGTTCCAACCCTTCGCATTTGCGTTCTTCGCTGGATCTTTGTCCATGTTGACGAATTGCTCACCATTCAACTTCCAATCTTGATCTTTAATACCTTGTGTTACTGTAAGGAAATAATCATAATCGGTGAACGTGGCATCAATCATTTTCAATGTTGCTTCGACAACTTTCGGATCTTTCGCTCCCTTAGTCGTAAAGATGTAAGAGTTCGCGTAGGTTGCCCATTGTGGCGCGCCAGATGCTCCCTTAGGACCCGTCGGTGCTTTCCCGAATGCGATCGTTGCGTTAGGCTGCGATTTGTTGAAGTTCACATATTGACCGCCTAATGTATCGGCTGCATTATTCGGCTCTAGCACATTGCGCCAGTGATAGAACATCCCTTTGCCTGTCAAACCGATTTTATTATTGTAAAAGGCTTGCGAATCCGCCCAATAACCTGTTGTATTCTCGGAAGTGATGAATTCAGGATCAATAAGTCCGGCTTTATACCATTTGCTTAACACATCCAGTGCATCTCTCATTTCTGGTTGTGTTGCTGCTGTTACGACTTTGCCATCTTTCAGTAATGGCATTAAGGCACGAGCTGGCTCCTTCGCAGCTGCTTTCACATCATCGAAGGCTGGACGACCGAATGCCCCCATGACAACGGGAATCGCAAAGTCTGACATCCCGTACGTATCTTTTTTACCATTGCCATCTGGATCATTGTTACGGAACTTCGTCAACGCATCTTCAACCTCAGTTAGCGTCTCAGGCGTTTTCGTAATCCCTACCTTTGCTAACCAATCTTGGCGCCAAACGATAACTGTCGGATACATGGAACGCGGATTTGTACCTGGAAGGGCATACAATTTACCGTTAACTTTTCCGAAATCCCAAGCATTTTTATTGACAGAATCAATATATTTGGCATAGTTAGGTGCCACTTTACGAATAAGCGCTTCGTCAATTGGTGCCGCTACATTTTGAGTAATTAACTTTGGCAGGTTTTGAATGTTAGAGATTTTCATAAAGTCTGGCATTTCACCAGCGGCAAAGCGCATATTGAGTGTTTCGTCCCATTTCTGAGCATCGGCATACCAAAGGTTGAATTTCACATTAAACTTATCCTGAACCATTTTAACAACAGGGTTCGTATCCGGATTCTCAACTTGCGCATTTGAATCGTAACCTAACCAATCAATTTTAACTGGTTCTTGCTTTGCTGGAGCTGTCGACGGCGCTGCGCTTGCAGCAGCAGTCTTATCTCCGCTGTCATTGTTGCCACAAGCAACCAAGCTAGCGCTAAGCGTTAATCCAAGTGCAACTGTTGAAGCCTTTTTCCATTTCTTTGTCAATGTTACCCCTCCATAATCATTCTATCATATGTTATCCCTATTCATAGGGGACTAACCATTCACTAGCCTTTGATCGAACCAATCAAAGCGCCTTTGATAAAGTATTTTTGCAAAAATGGATACACAACTAGGATAGGGAGAATGGATACCATC
Organism: Paenibacillus sp. J31R109; assembly: GCF_059692055.1. NCBI lineage: Bacteria > Bacillati > Bacillota > Bacilli > Caryophanales > Paenibacillaceae > Paenibacillus > Paenibacillus sp. J31R109. Next base: position 398,822 of record NZ_JCAUAR010000003.1, read on the forward strand.
AGTGTGGCCATTTTCAAATTTTCCGCACTCACCGTTAACTTGTTACCCGAAGAAGCTTGTTCCAACATGGGGTCTGTGCCTACTAGCAAAATATTGCGCAAAATAATTTGAAGCACTTGCTTCTTCTGATCCTGGATATAGACCATGGCATCGAACCATGCGTTCCAGTTACTAACTGCGGAGTACAGTGCGACAGTCGCAATAATCGGTAAGGAGAGCGGAAGAATAATTCGGAACAAGATGACAATGTCATTCGCACCATCGATTTTCGCTGACTCCTCCAAGCTTTCTGGCAATCCAGCTAAAAAGCTTCTAGTAACGAGCAACATGTATGTGCTAATAGCAGCTGGCAGTACCAACGCCCACATGCTGTTCATCATGCCTAAATTTTTCACGAGTAGATAAGAAGGAATCATACCCCCGGAGAAGAACATTGTGACGACAATTAGACTCGTCCAGAGCTTGCGATTCGGCAAGAGTGCTTTGGACAATGGGTACGCACCTAGAAATGTTAGCAGTACCGTAATCGAGGTTCCGAGTAACGTCCGAATAATCGTATAGCCGTAAGCTGTCCAAATCCGATCGTCTTGCAGAACAGTCTTGTAACCACTCAAGTCAAATTTCGTCGGAATGAGATGAAAGCCATAGCTATTAATGACATCCGGCGGGCTCAGTGAATTCGTAACCACCTGCAGAATGGGGATGATGAACGTCAGACATAACAGTCCAAGCAGCACATAAACAGAGGTAATAAATACGCGATCTGTCATCGTTTGTTTGATTTTCAAAGCTCTTCTCTCCTTTTCTAAGCTGTTAGATGATGGACTCGTCGGCTATTTTTTTTGCAATGAAATTTGCACTTAGGACGAGGATCAAGGCAACGACATTTTTGAATAAGCCTACTGCAGCTGCATAGCTAAAGTTCATACGGGCCAAACCTTCATTGTAGGTGTAAGTAGAAATCACATCACCGACATCAAGTACTTTGGCATTCAACAGATTGAATACTTGCTCAAAGTCATCATTGATGATCGAACCGCTTGATAAGATCAACATAATAACAATGACCGGAAACATCGAGGGCAGTGTAATGCGCCAAATGCGGCCGAAGCGATTAATCCCATCTACTTCAGCTGCCTCATAAATTTCAGGATTAATTCCTGCAATTGCAGCCAGATATATAATCGTGGAGAACCCGATATTGCGCCAAATGTCTGAGCTAACAAGAATGCTGCGGAACCAGCTTGGCTCGGTAATGAAGAAGATCGGTTCCATTCCTAGCTGTGCCAGTAAAATGTTAATCGGCCCACGGCTTGGAGACAAAATTTCAATAAGTAAGCCCGAAAGGACGATCCAAGAAAGAAAATGCGGTACATAGCTAATCGTCTGTACGAATTTCTTATAAGCGGCATGCTTGACTTCATTAATTAAAATGGCAAGCAAGATTGGCGCCGGGAATCCAAGCAGCAGCTTATAGAAGTTAATCAGTAATGTGTTTCTTAAAACTAGCGGAAAGTACTCACCAGTAAACAAATCTTTAAAATTGGCTAAACCTACCCAAGGGCTTCCTGACACACCTTGCAGGACCTGATAATCCTGAAAAGCAATTAACACCCCGTACATCGGTCCATAATGAAAAATTGCGTAGTACGCCAAAACGGGAAGAAGCATGATAAACATATACTTATAGTTCCAATATTGACGCCATAGCGAATTGGTTTTGGTGCTCCTTCTCTTCTCGCTTTTGATTGCTGTTGTAAGCTCCATCTCGTCCACTCCAGTACTGTTTGTTGTCTGTATGACTACTATAAATTCAGAGACGGTTACGTGTCTGCTTACGATTCTGACCTCTTTACAGACGATTTTTACCTAGGCCAACTAGCAAAAAGTTAACAAGACCTCGTTAGGAGAACAAGGTAAAAATCGTCCTTATATTAGTCAGAATCGTTAGCAGACATCTCTCATCTGCGAAAATATAGTAAAAGATATACATGTAAAGAAAAGAGGATTTTCCATGAACACAACACTCCAACTAGAATGGCATTCAGGGTTATCCAGGGATGTACAGCTTCAATTAACAGAGCAAGAAAAGTTCATTACCTCCAACATTCGTAGTGTTAAAAAGATCGATCTAGATTCAGGAGCCTCTTTAACAAGCGAAGCTCAAGATCTAGATGAAGCTAATTGGTTCTATACTAGCTTCACGCTTTCGGATACAGAAAGACATGCGCTCTTGCGTGTCCAATATGTAAGTCTCGATTTTGGTTTATTCGCAAATCTGCGAAAGGTTTCCATCTACTTGGATGGCGTTGAGATCGGTAAGTCCAACAATTACGGCTCTGAGTGCACGTTCGTCGTTCCGAGTTATATGCTTTTGGAGGAAGGCAAACACTCCCTACTCGCTGTAATTACAGATAGCGTACAGCTTCAGACGTGGATCAAAGGCAGAGGTATGGAGCTTCATACGCCAGAAGGTTTTATTAGTATGCTTCATGAATTGCCAACCACCGTAGGGCTCGTAGCGAAAGATGGACTCGGTTGTGTAACAGGAGTTCGACGTGACGACAGCACGATTGTGATTGACTTTGATTCCGGGAGCCAAGGTTTGTTGAAGGCTTGGAGTCAGGGTGTGTTCCGTTTCACGCTGAATCAACCGACAGACTCCTCTGGGCAGCCGCTTATTGATGAACTATGTCTCGATGAGCTGGAACAACATTTGCAGGAGGAAGCATGGGGAGAAATTGAGGAACGCTACGGCGATTACATCATTTCCTTTCAGAATCTAACAATTCGTGTTACTTCCAAGCCGTTTGCTCTGACTGTTCAAGATGCCGAGAATCGGGTCTTATTCCGTCAACATACTTCTGGCTTAATCAACGGACAAATTGTAGGGGCATCCATCGATTTGGTACCTGACGAGCATATCTTTGGACTAGGCAAAAATGCGACGCCAACCATAGATAAACGTGGTCAACGTGAAGATATTTGGGTCAATCATGATTGGATTACCTGTGATATTCCCGTTCCGTACTACATCAGTACCCAAGGTTACGGTTTTTACATGAACAATTCGTATCATTCTGTTTTTGATATGGGGAAACTTGTTCCGAACCAAGCCATTGCGTGGGCGATGGGTGGCAAGCTGGATTACTTCTTCCTCTATGGCCCAGAACCGAAACAAATCGTATCGAGTTACACAGCGATTACAGGCAGATCCAAGATGATCCCACGTTGGACATTCGGGTATATGCAATCCAAAACAGGTATAGACACGACGGATCTCGCGATGAGCACGATTCAAAAGTTCAAGCAAGACGACATCCCCATCGATGTCTATTGCATTGATCCTGCTTGGCAGCATGATATGTGTGATCTGCAATGGGACAAGCAAAACTTCCCGGATCCAGCGCTTTTCATGGATTTTCTCAAGGAAAACGACATCAAACTTATGCTCTGGACAACGCCATTCGTTAATCATTCTTGTGGCAAATTTGAAGAAGGGGTTAACCAATCGTTCTTCTGCGTGGATAAAGAGGGTGCCTTCTATCCGATCGTTTGGTGGAAGGGCTTCGGTGCAGGTCTGCTTGACTTCTCCCAACCACTTGCCGTTGATTGGTGGCGCGAACAATTGCGTCCGTTACTTGATCTCGGAGTTGAGGCGCTGAAGATTGATGGTGGTGATGGTGGCGAAGTACCTGCCACGATTTACAATGCTGCTGGACGTAGCGGCAGTGAGTTTCACAACCTATATCCGGTCTATTTCGCTAAATCCATCTACGAATCCATGCTGGCAGAGCGTCCGAACGTCCGCCCCGTTGTCTGGGAGCGAACGGGATTCGTCGGCAGCGGTAAATATCCTTGCTCCTGGGGCGGAGATCAGAATGGCGACTTCGAAGGTACGCGTGTCTTAATTAAAGCTGGACAAGGGGCTGGACTTATCGGTATCCCTTTTTGGTCCCATGATATGGGCGGTTTCGGAGAATGTCCGGGGATGACGGAAGAATACCTACTCCGCTCTTTCCAATGGGGACTGTGGTCACCTCTTTCTCGGGCACATGGGCCTAGATCCAATCCTTGGGCATACAGCGAGATGGCGACGAATATTGTTCGCGATATGATTAAACTGCGGTATCGCTTACTCCCTTATTTGTACAGCTTGTCGTATGAGACCGTGCAAACTGGCATTCCGATGATGCGAGCTATGATGCTTGAATACCCTCATGATCCTGAGACTTACAAAGCGGATTATCAGTATTTCCTAGGATCTAGCTTCCTTGTAGCTCCGATCTATGAGGAAAGCGGCCATGAGCTATACACCGCAGTTCGCGATGTTTATTTGCCAGAGGGCGAGTGGTTCGACTACTGGACTGATACCGTCTATCAAGGTGCTCAAACGATTCGTTACAAGGCAGAACGTGACATCATTCCGCTATTCGTGCGGAAAGGCGCTATCCTTCCATATATCGAGCAAATCAATAACACCTCTGACTATTCGGGAGACCGTTTCGAGATTCATTTTTATCCTTCAGAAACAGAAAGCAGCTTCGATCTCTATCATGATGATGGACTAAGTCTGGATTATAAGCACGGGGCTTATGAGTTGATTCGTTTGAGCTGTCGCAAAGTGAAGGATCAAGTTAAAGTTACCCTTGCGACAGAGCATCAAGGCATGATTCATGGTAATGCAAAGACAGAGTTTACTTTTATTGTTCATGACTCGGAGATGACCTATTCCTCTGCAACCATTCAGTATGCAGTAGGGACGAATCAGGAAGTGATTTTGACTTCAGAACGTTAATATATAAAGACGAAAGACCTTACAAGAAGTCGTAAGGTCTTTCGTCTATTTACTATTTATCAAATGTCGCTGCTTTCGGTGAATAGACCGAGATAGAGGCCACTTTCGCTTTCTGATTGCCAGAAAGATCTGGAAGTACGACTCTCAGTTCATAACTCCCTGTTGGATAAATGAGAAGCTGCTGCTTACCTTGGGTAATCGTTTGAGCCGGCTTACCCAGTACTTGAAGAACATCTCCATAAGTCACAACATTGCCTTCCTTTACCGCATCCAACGCGCTGCCGCTTAAGCGAATTTCATACACGACATCTCCATGCCCTGCGGCAAATTCAATCGTCCCTTTGTTCATGCCAGGCGCATAGGCCTCATAAGGGTTTCCGGCTGAAGAAGCTTTATCAGGAGTTCCCCATGCGTTATGAACATCATCAATCAAAGACTTACCTACGATAATGCCAGTCACTCCCTTGGCTTCACCTTTTGCCGCTAGGTCCTTCATTTGCTTCAAAAGTGACGCGGAGCTGCTCGTTGTTGTAGACACAATTGGTGCTGCAGTTGGTGCTGCAGTTGTAGACGCAGTTGGTGCTGCAGTTGCCGTTGCCGATACAGGCGCCGGTTCCTTGACCGCAGGTTGATTGTTATCTTCCTTCGAATCCACTGCATCTTGCTCGGTCACGTTCGTATCTGGCGAAGCCGTTGCAATCGGTGAAACAGAACTTATTGGGGCAGCTAATGAGGTCTGCGCATGCGTGCCTCGTGCCGTTGTCAACGCGATCCCACCAATGACTACAATGGTTGCAAGGCCCAGAATGGACCAACGATAAGAACCTTTTTTGAATGATTTTATCATATGAATTCTCCTTTTCAGTTGAGCCTTGTTACCCGTGAAGGATGCGGATCCCGGCGTTTGTAAGGTGTGCGAGAGTTTCTCCATTAATGTAATAATCGTTCGCCCATACTCCAATGACCGCTGGGGCTCCATGTAAGTTAAAACAAGCGCATCACAGGCTAACTCTTGATCTTCTCTCATGCGCGAATACGCGTACCAGAGAAATGGATTAAACCAATGAATAAGTAGCAGCATGTAAAATAACCAATTCACTGCAATATCCTTGCGTTTCAGATGTGCTAACTCATGCATGAAAATATGCTGCAATTGCTCATCACTCATCGCATCGATCTCGTTAACAGGTAAGAGCAACTTTGGTTTCATCATGCCGTACAACGAGGGACTCCGTACATCGGTCGATTGGACCAAGGTGACGTTCTGTCTGATCGACATTACATTCTTGGTACGCGCTAGAATTTCCAACATTCGCGTCTCGTTCCGATTTATTTTTCCATTCCATATCCGTTGATGTTGACGTCGGTTCATGCCAATGGTGTATAACATCAGCACCAGCATGCCGAAGAGCCAAAGGATAACACTGATGCTTATCAAGCTAAAATGAAAGTTTGGTGTTGTTTCGCTAATTTGTGTTTCGGATTCAGATAAAACGATATGCCCTTGTAGTGAATCCGGAGCCGGCTCTGTGTCCGTCGTAGTTTGAAGCTCATTGACTAACCTCTTGTTAGGATCCATTGTGTCTGTCTGAAAAGCAATCACATGGTCAATATGAGGCAAGTTGTAAATGCTTAACATATAGGGAGGATCCCAAGGGACAGCCAACTTAATGATCACTAACATCCATAAGGCATACTGCCATCTTGGTTTAAGTCGGTCTCGCAGCAGCCATTTGGCCAAAAGAATCAACGTAACGATAACGCTAGCCATCATCGAGGTGGATATTACCCATTGAAAGACTACTTGAAGGTCGTGCATCACCAAAGTCAAACACCTCCCTCTTTGCACCTGGTGCTTGTGGAATGAGACAAGTTACATCGGTTTCTTTTCATCCAAAATTTTCTTCAACTCTTCAATGTCTTCTGTCGTCAACTTCTCATCTTTTAAAAAATTCACAAGCCACGGAGACCGTCCCATACCGACAATTCGTTTCATAAAAGACTGCGTCTCCTGCATCACACACTCATCCTGACTGACAAGCGGGTAATATTCATAATTACGATTATGTTGTTGATAGCCGATAACTTGCTTCTGAACTAACCGATTTAGCAGCGTCCGTATCGTCTTGGGGCTCCAATCCGTTGATGATTCAAGTTCTTCAATAATGTCATTCGCCGTACTGGAAGCTCGTGACCAAAGTACACGCATGACTTGCCACTCGGCTTCCGATATTTTAGGTGTTTCTTTCATTGACATACCACCTTTATCAAATGGATTTTGGATTACAATTGTAGTCCTCACATTTATATATTACAACTGTAATCCAAAAGTGTCAACTTTCACCGTCGTCTTGTCGTTACAACAAATCCCTCTCCAATCTCGTCAAAAACAATTTCAATGGCTCCAATCCCAATTTATCTTTCGCACATACCCAACTGATATAAAAAGGCTTCCAACATGGAATGGTTAGATCGATACATACGAACTCGTCCTTAAGCGCGGCATTGTTCACGAAAGATAAATCCGTCCCTAGCGTTGCTACGGTACCATCTGATAGCATTTTAAGCATAGTAGCGACATGATTCGTATAGAGTTGCACATTCAAGGGGCCATACTGATTACTGAAATCATCGAGGAATTTAGCCAACGTTTCATCGTTGTGAATCACGAGTGGCACTTGCAGCAACTCTTCAATCGAAATGGATTTCCGGACGGCGTAAGGCGATTGGTTATGAACGATTAGTGATAATTTGCCTTCTAATAGTCGCCCGGCTTTTAACTTAGTATTCTTAAGCATCATTTGATCAGATACAATGATTAATCCGATATCAACCTCACCATTTTGAATATCTTCTAAAATATCCGCTCTCGTTTTCTCTGTCATGGAAAGCTGTATCTGAGGATAGTCTTTTCTCATGCCAATAAACGTGTTCATGGCTAGAAATAGCAGACCCGCCATGCCAGATATGCGAAGCTCTCTGATCTGTGGACTTGCAAACCGAGCTGCCTCCTTCTTTACTTCGTCGAATGTATGCAAAGCTTCTATTGCCTTTCGAATAATAGCCTGCCCTTCTGCGGTAGGAACGGCCCCTACATTGGTTCGTTGAAATAGTTTTATGTTTAACTCAGCTTCTAAATTAGAAATGGATTGGCTTACCGCAGATAAAGTTACATTTAAGCGGCTAGCAGCTTTGGACAATGATCCTGCCTTCGCAACCTCCACCACACATTCCAGTTGCTCTAATTTCATCACGGACTCCCCTTTAAAAATACTTAATAGCTCTTCATAATGTTTAAATCCACCTTAATCCTAATTGTATATTATAATGATCACGATTCTTTGATTCCATTCACGAATAATGACTAATTCCGGGATTTATCATTATGATAATTTTTATTTTAAAGGAGACTAGCTATGAAAGCATGGTTATTTGAGAAAGTCGGAGAACCAATGAAATTAGTCGAATTACCTAAACCACAAGCACAGCCCGGTTGGGTTGTCATTGATGTAAAGGCAGCAGGCATGTGTCATTCGGACGTAGGATTTACGGATGGTTCATTAACGCATATGTTGTCTCGCATGCCAATCGTGCTTGGTCATGAAGTTGCTGGAGTAGTCGCTGAAATCGGTGAAGGTGTAACTGGTTTTCAAATCGGGGATCGAGTCGGTGTCGCGACAAGCGCTGGCGAGGATGAAACTGTCTTAGAAGGCAATGGCCTCATGGGTGACAGTGTGCCGGGTATCCATATTAACGGAGGTTATGCAGAGCAAGTGGCGATTCGAGCTTCTCGCTTGATTCCGATTCCAGATAGCGTATCTTTCGAATTAGCAGCAGTCGCTACAGATGCGATTGTTACTGCTTATCATGCGGTTATGACTACAGGCCAAGTAACGTCCGATGATGTTGTTGGGGTTATTGGACTCGGCGGATTGGGCATGAACGGACTTCGTATTGCGGCGCTTACCGGGGCCACCGTATATGCGGTAGATTTGAATCCAAATCTATTTGAAGAAGCTAAAAAGAATGGCGCAGCCGCATGTTTCACAGCTATTGCTGATCTAGAAACAGTAAAACCGACGGTGATTATTGATTTTGCCGGCATGGGTACAACGACGGCTGAAGCCGTAAAAGTATCTGGCAGAAATGGACGCGTCGTGGTCGTCGGATTAGGAAAAACAGAAGCCACAGTGAATACGATGATGATCGTTGCTCGTAGACTGGAATTGAAAGGCTCACTTGGCGGCGTTCACGAGGATCTAGTTCGCGTATACGAGTTGTTAGCCCAAGGTGAAATATCCCCCGAACTGACCGAAGTTTCATTCGATGAATTGAACGATGCGTTAGTGCAATTCACGGCTGGGAAGACACGCGGTCGTATTTTTACGAGACCGAATAAGTAAATGACATTATTAATTCGGCTATTTATGTTAACCAACTAACGAACTTATTCTCCTTTATAAGTAAAATAAACCCGCGCTATTTGCGCGGGTTTATTTGCTTCATTTCGAACTCAATGCAACAACTGCCCATCCCTAAACCGCACAACCCGCTTCGCCTGCTCCGCAACCTGCCGATCATGCGTAATCACAATAATCGTCCGCCCCTGATCATTCAACCTTGTGAAAAGATCCATGATCTCCGCGCCCGTCTTCGAATCCAGCGCTCCCGTTGGCTCATCCGCCAGAATGATCGGCGGATCGCCTGCCAACGTGCGCGCAATCGCAACACGCTGCTGCTGCCCGCCGGATAATTCCGAGGGCATATGTTTCCTTCGATCCAGCAGATCCACTGCTTCCAACGCTTGCATGACCATCGGCTCCCTCTGCTTTCGCGTCATGCCCCGATAAATCAGCGGAAGCTCCACATTCTCATACGCGCTCAACCTCGGCAGCAGGTTAAAGTTCTGAAAAACAAACCCGATTTTCTGATTCCGAATCTCGGCTAATTGTGAATCCTTTAACGAGTGAATCTGCTTTCCATCCAGAACATACTGGCCTTCATCCGACACATCCAAACACCCGATAATGTTCATCAGCGTAGACTTCCCAGATCCAGACGGCCCCATAATGGCAACATACTCACCATGCGCGATATCTAACGAAATGTCATCCAACGCCCGTATGGTTTCCCCGCCCATATGGTAAAATTTACTCACATGCTCAATTTGAATTAAGGCTGTCATTGTTTTCGCCCCCCATTACTAAATGAATGAAGTCTGCGATACATGCGATTCCCTTAACCTTGTAATGCCTTTCATGCTTTTACCGCTTCGCCTTATAAAACTCATGATACAACTTCATCAACGCCCGCTTCTCAATCCGCGACACATAGGAACGCGAAATGCCCAGCTCTTTCGCGATCTCCCGCTGCGTCCGCTCCTCGCCGCCAAGCTCCAACCCGAACCTTCCGACTACGACTTCTTTCTCCCGGTCGTCCAATATTTCCAGATTTCTGTAAATTTTCGACTTCTCAATCTTCAATTGCACCGCATCCACCACATCGTCCGCCTCGCTGCCGAGGATGTCGATCAAAGTAATCTCGTTCCCCTCTTTATCCGTTCCGATCGGATCATGCAATGACACATCTTTACGTGTTTTCTTCAAGGAACGCAGATGCATTAAGATCTCATTCTCGATACAACGTGCAGCAAAAGTCGCCAGCTTCGTGCCCTTATTCGGAGAGAAAGACTCGATTGCCTTGATCAGACCGATCGTCCCAATAGAGATCAAATCCTCCAAATCTTCCCCTGTGTTGTCGAATTTTTTTACTATATGGGCGACAAGTCTCAAATTGTGTTCAATTAACTTGTTCCTAGAATGATCATTGCCTTCTGCCATAAGCCTCAGATGTAATTCTTCTTCTGCCTCGGTAAGTGGTTGAGGAAACGCGTTGTTCTTGACGTAGGACACAAGTAATGTAAGCTGTTTTATCAACATGGCAATCGTACCAAACAATCCTGGCATTCCAGCTACCCCCTTGCGCGTATTGCGGAGCATATTGCCTTCGGTAGCCTCCGCTATTTAGAGTAGTATTAGTCTATGTAGGTGTAAGCCTAGATGTGCCTGTACGATTTTCTCTAGGCAAATTAACTAAAAACCTCCTCTTCTCGAGGAGGTTTTTATCTTCGGTACACGCTTCATTTTTGTTCTAACTCTTTTCCCATTACGATGGAGAAATAAGGCGGACGTATGTCTTTCAATCTATGCCCCTTACTCATCTTAATGTTAATCCCCTCTAACTTCCTTATGATCTCATCTCGTTGCATGTCTTCTTTCGTCTGAAACACTCCTTCTTTCATCGTGTTCTCATCTTTAACATTTAAGCTTTGCTCTATTCAAATAGAAAAGAGGGACCGCATGGCCCCCCTTCTACATCTATAACTTATACGATAACTTCGTCTCGTCTGTTACCAACAACAGAGAAGTACTCCGTTTCAGCATTTGGCGCTTTACGACCGATTTCAGCTTTAATCCCCAATTTACTGAGGCGCTCGATGATACTTTTTTGCTGCTGTTGGAACTGGGATTGCTGCTTCTGCTTATTCAGCTTAGTCATCAGCACTACCTCCTTACAATCTGTCGGTCTCACCATTATATAGCAATCCACGTAATCTTTCCATAAACATTTCATCTATTCTTCGAATAACCGGGTAATAGTCACGGTCAACTAAGATATCTGGGTGCAGGGTAATCAGATACACCATATTATCCCCCCATAGATTGAATTGCCGAGCTGAATACACTCGACCTTGTTTAAAGCCAATTGCTAGATGCTTGAAAATGAAAAAATCATCTTTTAATAGAATCGTCCTTAAGACCCCAGTCCGTTTATGCTCTTCCAAAGCAACGGTTTGTTCCGCGGTTAAGTAATTTTCATGAAGTCTTAAATCGTATCGTGTTTCAATCAGACCAAGGGCCAGTTCTACAAAGGCAAAAGTAAGGACATCATCATCTGTAGGATTGGTTACTAAACGCAACTGCTCACCATGCTCTTGAATAAAATCCACAATGGGATTAAAGTCCCCTTCATTCAATCGATCATACGCGCTCTGGAAGTGTGTAAACATTCTTTTATCCAGCAAATAATAGGCTTGGTCCATTGCATTTAAATCTATGCCTTCTTCGATGAATCCATTCTGATACTTTATTTTCACTCTTGTTTTATTACCCATATGTTTAATTTCGTAATTATAAACCTGAATGGCTTGAATATAGGGTTGATCATTAACAAATGTTTGTATGGTATGTAATAATAGTTCACTTCGTCTATAAGCAGAATATTTTTTGTTAAGCTTAATGGCGATACTCAATTCCTCTTTCATTTCTTCATCTTTCTGAGCTAACTCCTCATCCTTCTTGTTCACGATCCCCTTGCTGTAGTCATAAAATGCGACACAAAGATAGTACAAAATCAAAAAGGAGAAGATAATCGGCACTTTAAAATCCAATAGAGGCGCAATAAACTTTTCACCAGCTGTCTTTGCCTGTTCGGAGTAATTACTCCAAAGCCCTATAGCAAATAGCAATAAGGCTAACGAGGCAGGCGGAACAATGTATTTGAGAAGTATCCACCCAAATTTCAATTCAAAGTACCTCCCTCATGTGCAAAGAGTACGAAATTAAAAGCGATAACTACGTAATTATATTTTGAATCTGCGCACGAGTCAAAGAAAACTTTGGAAACAAATCCCATTATAATTAACGAACATTATCCCATTGACACTGAATATTGTTCGTATTATGATAGTCAAGGTGATACCAATCAGCCACATAACTATGAAACGTTCGTATATCCTCGAGAATTGGCTTGAGGGTCTCTAGAGGAAGCCATAACTTCCTAGCTACGACGGGTGCTCTTTTTTGCATACCCGTGTGGCTAGGTTTTTTTGCGTCCAAATATGACTGTTCCCAAGGAGAGTACTGATATGAAAGCTTATGATTTTATCGTTGTTGGTGCAGGACCTGCCGGTATTTTTGCTTGTTATGAAATGACCTTACTTCATCCTAATGCGAACATTTTACTCGTTGACAAAGGCCACGATATTTATAAACGCAGTTGTCCGATTCTTGAAAATAAAATCAAACTTTGCCCACCTCCAGCTGGTAAGAAGGACTTCTCCGGTTGTCTTCCTGCCTGTTCCATTACCTCTGGTTTTGGCGGAGCAGGCGCTTATAGCGATGGGAAATTTAACATTACAACCGAATTCGGTGGCTGGATGACCGATTATTTGGCTCCGAGTAAAGTCATGGAACTGATCCGCTATGTCGATCACATTAATCTTCAGCACGGCGCAACGGAGAATATGACCGATCCTACTACCGAAGCTGTAAAAGACATTGAACAACGTTCTTATGCAGCTGGTCTGAAGCTGCTGCGCGCTCAAGTCCGTCATTTGGGCACGGAGCAAAACCTCATGATTCTCAAGTCCATCTATGAATATTTGAAAACACGCATCGATATGCAGTTCAAAACGGAAGTCGATGATATCCTCACAACGAAGAAAGAAGATAAGAATGTCGTTCAAGGTATTCGTTTGAAGGACGGCACCGAGCTTCACAGCAATTATGTGATGCTGGCGCCTGGCAGAGACGGTTCTGCCTGGTTAACCCAGGTTCTCAAGAAACGCCGGCTCAAGATGTCCAACAATCAAGTCGATGTGGGTGTTCGTGTTGAAACTTCGGATGTCGTCATGCGTGAAATCAATCAACATTTGTATGAAGGTAAATTCGTGTATAACACGTCAGTTGGAACACGCGTGAGGACATTCTGTAGCAACCCCTCTGGACACGTTGTTGTTGAGAATCACAGCGGCATTATGGCAGCTAATGGTCACTCTTACAAGGATCCTGCACTTGGATCACAAAATACGAACTTTGCCCTGCTCGTATCTCACAAATTTACAGAGCCATTCGATAAGCCGAACGAGTACGCGAGAGAAATTTGTAAGCACGCGAATGACCTATCCAGCGGCGGAGTTATCGTTCAGAAGTTCGGAGATATTATGCGGGGACGCCGCTCTACAGCTGAACGCATACGCGAAGGTTTCTTGGAACCTACGTTATCTGAAGCAGTTCCTGGGGATCTGGGCCTCGTTCTTCCCTACAATACAATGAAAAGCTTAATTGAAATGATTCATGCTCTTGAAAAGGTAACCCCAGGTATCGCATCCGAGCACACGTTATTCTATGGTGTTGAAGCGAAGTTTTACTCCGCACGTCCTAAGCTGAGCGAGAGCTTCGAGACGGAAATTAATGGCCTCTACTGTGGCGGCGATGGCGCAGGCATCACGCGGGGATTAGCACAAGCAGGTGCTGCTGGCGTATGGGTAGCTCGTAACATTCCGCTGTAAATCATTTCCGGGGAAATATTCGTTCATCCGTCAAAAAGCATCATAAAACCAGCATATTCGACCTTTGGAGGACGAAATATGTTGGTTTTTTTCCATGCAAAAAGCCTTCCCATGCCTCACAAATTATGGTAAGATAAAACCGTCTTAAGTAATGTAAGCGTTATCATTTTAAAAAGGGGGCAGATAAAATGAATGTGGCGCTCGAAGTAAAGAATACGTATGAGGATTTTATATTAGAAAAGGATATCATGTATTTCCGCGTTGGTGAACATGGCCTAGTCTCCTTTCATGGGAAGAACTACCATATCAAGAAGCGTCTGAATACAGAGCAAATCCAAGAGATGACCTCAGACAGCAGCTTTTTCAAAGTAAACACCGATTGTTATGTGAATACACGCAAAATCCAACATATTCAAGACGGTAAAGTATTTTTTGAAGTTCGAGGATCTGAATCCAAATACACGTCTGTTACTAAGCTTCGCCAATATCGTCTGAAAGAACTTGTCCTTCAACAAAAAGCCGAAGCCTAGGTTCATTCATACGGAAGAACAGCAAAAAGGAGCTAAGCGATGAAGTTCGCTGGCCCCTTTTTTTGCATGTATCTTATTATGAAATTTTGGCAAGTGTCTCTTGCTGATGCTCGCGGATCAGAAAGCGTATGTAATCGACGGTTGTATCTTTCACTTTCTTGGCTTCTTCCAACGTAGCGAAACCGTATTCAGCATAATCAGTGCTTTCATACTTGTTCAACTCTTCATTGTTCATGCCAAGTGTGGAAAAGTTATGAACGAGCTCATGAGATGTTCTAGAATCCACATTTTTCACAAAAATATCTTTCGAAAAGAATGATCCCTGTTTCTCCACTTTAAAAATGACGCGAAACGGTTTCTCCTTATCCGAAACAAAACATTTAATGACAACGTCGATTTCCATCGTTTTGTAATCCACAGTGTGCTTCGGTTCCTGCATAGGTTTCTGCATCCATTTCTTCAATATCCCCAGCACAAGATCCCTCCTCACACATGAACTTATGCTCATATTGTAGCGAATCCCTAGTAAATTGACAACCCAAATGATAGAATCTTTATAATATAAAATATTGATTACACTCGTATTTCAAGCTAGTTCCTGCTCGTTAAGAGATTTCATAGTGAGCGATGACTTGTATTTCCACGTAATGAACAAACAGAGAAGACTCGTCAGAACCCCACAGGCCACGAATGCCCCATTTGCTCCAAAACGATCTGCAATGAATCCAGAAAACAAGCTGCCAATCGGCGTAGATCCAGCAAATACAAGCGCATACACACTCATAACACGTGCGCGATACTCATCCTTCGCATACATTTGCAGTGCAGAGTTACTATTCGTCGCGAATAAAATGTTAAAGAATCCCGTGCATGCAAGTAGTGCTCCACACACCCAGACCGAGCCGCTCAGCCCATTCAGAATTAAGCAAATAGCGACCATACAGCTCGCAAACATGCTCACCTTCAGCTTCGGACCCCGCTTACTGCGAAATGACATCGTGAGTGCTCCCGCAAGCGATCCCACCCCCAAACAGGACATCAGCGTTCCATAAGTCGTCTCTCCCATGTGCAGCACATTTTTCGTAAACACCGGAATGAGGATATTAAAATTAAAAGCAAGCGTCCCAATAACCGTCACAAGCAGGACAGTTGGCGACAATATGGGATCTTTGGCAATATAAACGATACCATCCTTAATTTCCTTCAAAATGCCTTCCTTCGCTCTAATCTTACGAACATAAGGCGCTGCCTCAATATGAATTAATCCATAGAGAACAGCCAGAAAGCTGAACCCATTCAGCAAAAAGCACCAGCCAGCCCCCAACCACGCCATCATCACGGCGCCAATGGAAGGTCCCACAATTCTTGCCATGTTAAACGTCGTCGAGTTGAGCGCAATCGCGTTCATCAGATCATCTTTACCTACAATTTCCACATTAAACGACTGTCTTGTTGGCATATCCAAGGTATTATTTAAGCCCAGAAGTAGTGCCAGAACAAGGATATATTCATATTTCACTGTATCCGTAAGCACCAAAGCAGCCAACGCGAAAGCGAGTGTCATTGAAACTGTTTGTGTCAGGATAAGAATCTTCTTTTTGGGAAATTTATCAACAATAATACCGGCAAACAGCGAGAATAATAGAATGGGTAGAAATTGGCATGCCGCTACAATCCCAAGTTTGAGAGACGATCCCGTTAGCGTCAGCACCAGCCAAGATTGACCGATATTTTGCATCCAAGTACCGATGAGCGATACACACTGCCCTAACCACATATACCGATAATTTTTGTGTGTCAGTGCATGGAAATGACGATTAATAAATACAGATCCCGCAGCCCTCACATTCATAGGTCTCCCTCTTCCTCAGCAAAGTGTGCCGCATTATGACCCATTTTTTCTAAAACAATAAGGGCCATCTGCTTCTCTTCATCCGACATGCCGAACGTCAATCGTTCCCGCCAATCGGTTAGTACCTTCCGCACATCCTCTTTAATGCCACGAGCTTTTTCCGTCAAAAAAACTTCATTGCATCGCTTATCCTTTTCACTCACCTTGCGCGTTATGTAGCCCTGCTCTTCTAGCTTTTTAAGCGCTTTCGCCGTCGTTCCTTTATCGATTTTCAAATAGTCGGACAGCTCCTCTTGCGTCAAGCCATCCTCTTTATAAAGCGCATTGAGGAAAATATGTTGACCTCTGCCGATCTCGAACTCCTTTAAATGGTCACCGATGTACATCTGCCCGTACCGGTAAATCAGCGAGACCCACCTCGGTATCGAATTCCGCGTTTCTATCATCGCAACCCCTCCTAAAATCAAACTAACCTGCCGAATCGTTGCACTTGCCACTAATTTAGTTTACGCCGAATACGTTGCATCTGCAACTAATTTTTAGCGGAAATTTGAATAGCTTCCAGTGAACCAACCTAAACAGCTTGCGAGCATATTAAGAAGCACGGCTGCTTCGTCCTCGGGTAGCCAGAATCTAAAAAAGATGCGAATATGCATCCTTTTCCACTAGAGAGGTCGCGTTCTATTAAAAAAGATGCGAATACGCATCCTTTCCCTCCGCATTTATGCTTTTTATGGAATTTCGGTAAAAAAAGATGTATTTTCGCAGCAATTCTTCAATAAATGGGCTATTTCCCTTAAAAAGATGTATTATTGCAGTTCTCATGTAAAAGAAGGTGCAGGAACTACCTGCACCTTCCTATTACCTACAGAAACCTCACGCAAACCGGCCGCGATACCGCTGCCGTGTGCCCGGTTTCTTGCAGCATCCCCGTCTCCGCATCCCTGCGGAAGACAACGATGCTGTTCGAATCCTGGTTCGCCGCGAGCAGGAACTCGTCCTGCGGCGAAAGGGCGAAGTTCCGCGGCGTCCGCCCCCGCGTCGACTGCCAACCCACGACCGACAGCGTGCCGCTGTCTCGGTCAACCCCGTAAACCGCGATACTATCGTGTCCGCGGTTCGAGGCATACAAGAAACGGCCATCCTCGGAGAGGTGGATGTCCGCGCAATAGCTGACGCCTCCGAAGTCCTCCGGCAGCGTCGATAAGGTCTGGACCGCGGCCAAACTACCCGCGGCCGCCTCATAAGACAGCACCGTCACGGTGCTGTCCAGCTCATTGATCGCGTACACGTAGGTACTGTTCGCGTTAAACACCAAATGCCGCGGGCCCGCGCCCGGCTTCAAAGCCGCTGTGCCGTGCGGCAGCAGATCGCCGCTCTCCGCGTCAATGCGACTCACGATCAGCCGATCCAGGCCGAGATCGGCTGCAACTGCAAACCGATTGTCCGGAGACGGAACAATCGAGTGTGCGTGCGGCGCTTCTTGGCGATTCGCTTGCGGTCCAAGTTCACCTTCATGCTTCATCAGTTGTGTATGTTCACCCAAACCGCCGCCCGCTTCTACGGGGAACACAGTCACATCGCCGCTTAAATAATTGGCCACATACACTTTGCGGTTCGTGGCATCCAAGCTGATATAGCAGGGTGCAGAACCATCTGCCGGTTGTTGATTAATTCGGCTCAATCTCCCTGTGCCCGCTTCAATTGCGTACGCTGCAGCAGAGCCTCCAAAACGACCCTCGTACGTTTCAGTTTCACTCACAGCGTATAGAACCGTTCCTTCTTTGTTCACCTCTAAGAACGAAGCATTAGGTAAATCGCTATACCTTTCAACCAGCGTCATCTCTCCATTTTGACCATTAAAGCTATATAAAGAAATGCCCTCCGGATGCTCTTCATTTGTGTAGGAACCGATATAAACCCATTTTGTCATCTTACAATTTTGCCTCCCCAATATCACTAGGATTAGTTTTCGCTTTCCATCGCTTACTGCAAGCAGTCACCAACATCGCGATGATTGCCCCGTATAAGGCAAGCTCCATATCATGCTGGGCATCCCATGGATCCCCTTGTGCACCGACAAATAACGTACCGATTTCTGGAGCTACAATCTTCGCTACCCACATTTCGATAAGCTCATAGAATGCGCCCATAGCCAACACGATAACACACGTTATTACATAAATCCATCTTCTCCCCAGCTTCGTCCACGCTGCCAAACCTTCATAAATCGGATAGGCGCATAGTAAACCAAAACACAGATGAACCAGCCGATCGAAATGATCGCGTTCAGACCCGAATAGGCTTCGCAACCAAGGATCGAACCAAGTTCCATTGTACGAAAAATGGGCTCCAATGCTGTGCAGCAACAAGAAGCTAGCAAGTAATCCATAAGTAAGATTGGAAAAAGTAAACAACCTATACGTAGCCACAATGCCAAGTAATGCTGCCCAAATCAATAAATTTTCCAATACCCAATCCCCTCGGCTATGAGGACTAATGGCTAACCATCCCCATGCACCTAGCCAGATCACCATCATCCCATGCAGTATCCAATTCGTTCTAAAAGGCTTCTTAATCGCTTTATTTTGCATCTTACGCCCCCCTTTTGATCTCTACAGACTAAGGGTAACGTGCATCACTGACTTCCAAAAGTACTAACTTTTTCTAGTACCCGCACAGAGCCGTTCGCTCTTTTAATTGAACAAACCTTTCATATAGAGGCTGCGAAACTCACTAGGTGTCATCCCTTCATGCTCATGGAATCGCTGATTGAAATAGCTTGCTGAAGTATAGCCCGCTTCCATCGCGATATCCTTGATCGGCCAATTTTCTTTCTCAATCAACCGCTGCTTCGCGAATTGAATCCGACAAAGTGTAATGAACGAGAGGGGTGTCATCGAGGTCGCTTTGCGGAATATTTTGCAAAAATAGTACGTACTCACGCCTGTTAGCTCCGCCCACTCCTCCAGATTAAAAGGCTCACAGGCTCTGCTCTGCATCTCTGGAAGCAAAGCAAGGATCCGATCCACAGATTCCGTTCCGCGATTGACCGTTAACGGGGTAGCATAGCTCATGAATTCACATAAAATCATATAATTCAATGTGCTCAATTGTGTCGGACGAAGAATTTGGTAATGTTCGGCTTCTAAAAGCAGTTCATTGAACGCTTTCTCCAGCTCGGCACTTCGTTTTAACGTCCACAGATTGCGCAAAAAACCTTTCTCCAACAGAAATTCCTTAATCTGATCCCCATAAAAATGCACCCAGCGAATATCCCACGGATCATCTTTCGAACTGTAATAACGCTGCTCTTGATAGGGCGGAAATAAGAAGGCATCTCCCTTCTGCAACGTGTACAGCTGCCCTTCAAGTTCCACGTATCCCTTCCCTGCGATGACAAAATGCAAACTATACGTCGACCACAAGCCCTCTGGGCGCTCCACTTCATGATTGGATTCTTCGCGATACCAACCTACGGATTCTGGGAATAGGAAGTAAGCCGATTGCTGTAAGGTAGGTAACATGACATGACGACGCATCTAATCAGGCCTCTTTTCTAATGACAATATTACGATAGTCTATTCAATATATTGTTATATTCATTTTAAATAACTCATTTTATAATAGCAATATAACGTTACACATTCCGCTTCAAAAAAGGAGAAATACGATCATGACTAAACTACGTTGGGGAATTTTGGGCTGTGCGGGCATTGCCATCCGTGCCTGTATTCCAGGGATTCAGCAATCGCAAACAGGTGTTGTAAGCGCAATCGCAAGCCGCAACTTGGAAAAATCACAAGAGGTTGCAACTCGTCTTGATATCCCGAAAGCTTATGGAAGCTACGAAGAATTAATCGCCGATCCCGAGATCGACGCTATCTATATTCCACTCCCGAACCATTTACATAAAGAGTGGACAATCCGAGCAGCTGGGGCTGGTAAGCATGTGCTCTGCGAAAAGCCTGCCGCTTTAACGACAGCCGAAGTTCAAGAAATGGTAACAGCCAGTGAAGAAGCCGGCGTGCTGTTTGCCGAAGCTTTCATGTACCGCCACCACCCTCGCTACGAGCGTGTGAAAGCCATCATCCAATCCGGCGAAATCGGAGATATTCGTGGTATTCACGGCGCATTTACGTTCAGCAATCCCAATGATAGCAAAAACGTTCGTTACGTCCGCGAGTGGGGCGGCGGCTCGGTTTATGATGTTGGCTGCTACCCGTTAAGTGCGGCTAGATTTCTGCTAGAGCGTGAGCCTGAAGCTGTTACCACGCATGCCTTCTTCTCCCCCGAACATGATAACGTCGACATGATGATGTCCGGACTTGTGGAGTTCAGCGGCAATGTTGCTCTTACATTTGACTGTGGGATGTGGGCTTCGTTCCGTAACACGCTAGAAATTCTCGGTTCAAAAGGTCGCATCGTTATTCCTTCGGCTTTTGTAACACCAACGGAAGAATCCGGTCATTTCCAAGTGTATGTTGGCAATGAGCAGCGCGAGGAAAAAGTGCCATTCCTTAACCAATACTCCCTGCAAGCTGACGACATGGCTTATGCAGCATGGGGTGAGAAAGCTCTGCGTTTCCCTGCTCAAGACGCTATTTTAAATATGCGAGTCATCGACGCCTGCTTGCAATCTGCTTCAGAGCGTTCACGCGTGAAACTTTAATAATAATTAATCGAGAGGCTGGGGAACTCATGAAACATATTCAAATTAAAGGATTAGATAAACCGGTATCTTCGTTGGTGATGGGCTCTGATTTTTTTAGATTGGACAACAAGCAAGAGGTAAGTGATATCCTTCAACATTATCTCGCAATTGGCGGGAACACCATTGATACTGCACACGTGTATTGCGGTGGTCAAAGCGAGCAAGCGATCGGCATTTGGTTGGAAGAAACGGGTAAAAGAGAAGAAATGGTGATCTTCACGAAAGGCGCTCACCATGATCAACATGGTCCACGTGTGAATGCGGAAGCTATTCGCCACGACCTCCTGACAAGTCTAGATCGGATACGCACGGACTATATCGATTTGTACGGTTTACATCGGGATGACCCTGCAACTCCTGTCGGTGTCATTGTTGAAGCGCTGAATGAGCATCTAGAAGCTGGCCGTATTCGTGCCTTCGGCGGTTCTAACTGGACGCATCAGCGTTTGCAAGAAGCTAATGACTATGCCGCGAAGCATGGCCTTGTCGGCTTTAGCTTCAGCTCGCCTAACCTCAGTCTCGCGAAGCCCAATGAGCCATTCTGGGCGGGCTGTGTATCCGCAGACGAGGAAACGTTGCGCTGGCACGAAGATCAGCAGTTTCCACTGCTGTCCTGGTCTTCACAAGCGCGCGGTTTCTTCACGGGCCGCTTCACGCCGGAAATCCGCGATAACGCTGATCTGGTTCGCGTATTCTACAGCGACGCGAACTGGACACGACTGCAGCGCGCAAAAGAGCTGGCGCAGGAGAAAGGCGTCAGCGCGATTCAAATCGCGCTCGCTTACGTGCTAAGCCAGCCGTTCCCGGCGTGCGCGCTGATCGGAGCGCGCACAGAGGCCGAGATGGTCTCCTGCCGCGATGGCGCAGAGCTTGTGCTTTCGGCGCAGGAGCTGGCCTGGCTTGATTTGACCGGAGCTACAGTGTAGCTCGCGGTTGCCCTTCCAGCGCAACGAGTACAGCCCAGCAAGCCCGTGGTACCTAGGGCTTTGCTGGGCTTTTTGCACTCATTTTTTGACACATTCTATAAGGAGAAAACCAAAAGCCATTTTCCAACGTTACCTAAAGTAGAATCTACGATAAGGAGTTGGATTGCTTTGAACAAATGGATACATATCAGCATTTGTGGAATAATCCTACTCGCTGCCACAGGGTGCAGCGAGAAAGTTGCCGAACCAGCGGCCAGCTCCCCAGCCGCTGTCACCACCACGCCGTCACCTGTAACGACGGCGGTTGTATCTGCTACGCCGACTCCACAAGTGTCGGCTCTAATTGCGGCGACGGCAACCCCGCCGCCTGCTGCCAGCACTTCGCCGCAACCGCAAGCGGCGGCAACCCCTTCACCATCGCCTACGCCAGCCCCTGCAACCCCTTCGCCATCGCCGTCCCCTGTGCCTACCGTCAAGCCGGAGGCGACGGCAAGCACCACGCCTAGCACCAGCGCGAAGGCCGAGCTGCTGTACAAAGACAACTGCTTAGCCTGCCATGGCGCAGGCCTTACGGGTGACTACGGTCCCAACCTGACGAAAGTCGGTTCGCGCAGAACGAAAGATCAAATCGCCGCGCAGATCATGAACGGCAAAGTCGAAATGCCGCCTTTCAAAGACAAGTTGAAAGCAGAGGATATCGAAGCATTAGCGAATTGGCTCGCAGCCAAAAAATGAGCATACGCACTAAGAACGAAAGCAGGCATTCCCCTTAAAACGGATGCTTGCTTTTCTCTGTTTTTCACTGCTTTACTAGAAATGCTCACTTCAAGCAAAAACGCTGCCATAAACGGCTGTTACACGCAGGATCAGATGGACGACCATTCGTTCCCATGATAAGATGTAAGAAGTATTATTTTTGGCAGAATAAGCATGATTACATAGAATCGTCACTTAGCTTTCCAGACCGAAAGCTGTTAGGGGGTACCATGGGAAAGACCGATGTTCGCCGAGATGCCATCATGCATGCGATCAAAGATAAAGGCTCCATTGCCTTGACCGATATTGTGAAGCAATTCAATGTCTCTGAAGCGACAGCACGTCGTGATTTAGAAATTCTTGAGCAAGAGAAGCGCTGTATCCGCACCTTTGGCGGGGCTGTACTGGAGAGTTTGAAAGTGGAAGTCCCTTTCTTTAATAAAATGGACCTCTATACCGACGAGAAGAAAGAAATCGCTGACAAAGCTCTTCGATACATCGAAGATGGCGATATTATCGGCCTAACCGGCGGAACGACAACAACCTTTATCGCCAAAAAGCTGAACCAATTCAAAAACTTAACCGTCATTACGAATGCCGTGAATATTGCCTACGAGCTCATCGGCACACCAGGGTTGCAGCTGATTTTGACAGGTGGTGTGATTCGCACACAAACCTTTGAATTATCCGGCCCGCTGGCCAATGCCACACTTGAGAACCTAAGCATCCGCAAAACGTTCATGGGCTGTGACGGCATCTCTCTTTCTCGCGGCATGATGATCTACAATGAATTAGAAGCCGAGACGAATCGCCGGATGATGAAACAATCCATGGAAACGTATCTCGTAGCCGATCACTCCAAGTTTAGCCGAAGCTCCCTATTTGTGATAGGCGAAGTACAAGAAGCCGTCGGCATCATTAGCGACTCCTCCATCACGCCCGAAATGAAGCTGGCCTTCAAGGAATCAGGAGCGCCATTTCTTTAAAACAAAAAGCGATATCCCTAGCCATCTGGCCAAGAGATATCGCTTTTTCGTTGATTATTTCATTTCACTGCTCGCCTGTGGAATTGGAGCCGACTTCATTTTCAGAGACGGCACCATAATAAGCACACCAATCACAAAGAGTAACGCCGATGTCAGGTAAATCGATTCTAGTGAGAATGCTGCTTTTAGTGTCCCAGCCAAACTCATGGTAATGACCATGGACCCCATAAAGAGCGGTGTAAGTATACCATTTACGCGCCCGACGAAAGACTCCTCGGTATTCCCAAGGATCAGCGTACTAATTCCGATCTGGATGGCTGGCATCACAAGACCTGAGACGAACTGCATGAGAAGAGCTAACCACACTAGGTGAGTCATCCCAATCATGGCAAAAGTCAGTGCGCTAACTGCCATACCGACCGTGAGCATCGCTTGCGGGGTTATTTTTTTGGCAAAAGCCATTGTAACGCCCCCACCGACGATCATAGCGGCCCCATTGGCTACCATGAACCACTGTAAGTTCGCTTTTTCTAAGCCCAGATGCTCCGTTACAAGGAAGATACCTAAAGGACTTATTAACCCAACCGCCAAACCTGCTGCTGCAAAACAACCACCAAGGATGACAAGCATTCTGTTCTTCATCACATAACGGAAGCCTTGACCCATTTCTGTGAAAATATGCGTTGTCCGCGGCTCGGATGACGCATCATCTTTGCGATCCTTAGGAAGGAAGGTAAGTACGAAGGCTGAGAGCAAGAAGCAAGCTCCCATGATAGCAACCGCCACTTCGATTCCGAAGCGATAGTAGATGAATGAGCCCAGCATAGGTCCCAGAATCATGAATATCGCCATCATCGACTGAAACATGGACATCCCCATTTGCATTTGTGAAGCAGGGACATGTACTTTAAATAGCTTCATATTGGAAGGTTGCGAGAATTGCGAAAGTATGGAGGATACTAAAGTAGCAAAGAAAATCGCCTTCCAAGATCCCATATACAAGGTAATCAAAATAACAAACACAGAAGCTGCGCTAAGCAAATCGCACCAGACCATGGTCAGCTTAGGCCGCCACCGATCGGCGAACGCCCCGCCGATAAAAGAGAAGATAAAGATTGGCGCGAATTCGGCAACAGATATTAAAGATAATGAGTAAGGATCATTATTCGTCATATCTGTCACATAGAGCAGAATTGCGAAGTTACGAATCCAAATTCCGATTTGAAGGAGAACGCCTGAAAGCATAATCGTTTGAACGAATCGATTGCTAAAAAACGATCGCATCGTTGGCTCAGATTGAGCATTTGCAAGACTCATGAGTAAGAATACACCCCTTTGTAAAATAGGTTGCCTGTGTACCGTGAAATGCGTGCATAGTTCCTACGTGAAAGTAGCGTAAAAGTTACACAAGCCTTTCTGATTTTACAAGAAGATGATTCATTTAGCTAGATAATAATTCGCTATACCTAACTTTCCCTATTCCTGTCTCCAACCAATCGGATATTGCTCAGACAAAGTCACAGGTAACCGCCCAACGGCTGCTTCGCGTCCCAGCAGCACATTAGCTAGAGAAACCATCGCCAGTGGGCGATTCTCATAACAAGCATAGTACGTTTTCACTTCAGGGAATTCCAGCAAGTCATATGGATTACGCCCTGCTGCAACAATGAGATGCAGCCCATCCAATTTGGCCAATGCTCTAACCAGCGCTGTTTGCCCCAAGGAGAAGGTTGCATTGTAGGTAACGATAACGACTTGCTCTACGTTTTCACAAAGCTTGATCATCTCTGCAATATCCTCATAACTCGGCTGGAGCCCTAAATAAACTTCACGAACCGGCTCCCCAGTCAACTCAGACAACACGCTGCCCAAAGTTCCCTCGCGATCAACAACCTCATCGATTTCCGTCCCCGATTGCACTTCTGTCCAAATCACGCACGTTTTATCGTTTATTTGCAGATTCTTGCCAACTTCATCCTTAACCTTGGTAATGCTTTTACGACTCAATTCTTTCGCTAGTTCCTGATGCTCAGGTGTCGAGATCGGCCCCTCCGGAATCGGGGTAAGTGTATCAAAACGAATGTCACGCTTATATTTATACGTCATAATACGCAGTACAGACTCATCAAGGCGTGCCTCAGAAATACGACCACTTTCCACAGCGGCAATGACCGCTTCGATTGCAGTAATCTGACGCTCCAACTCATGACTAACGAGCAGAATATCTGCTCCCGCTTCAAACGCACGTACAGCCCCTTCCGCTACGCCAACGCCTTCCGAAATTGCCTTCATCTCTAAACAATCCGTCACGATAAGCCCTTTGAATCCAAGCTCGCCGCGCAGTAATTCTGTCAGGATCTTATAGGACAACGTTGAAGGCACACTGCTATCTTCCAACGATTCAAACACGACATGCGCGGACATGATGGCATCTACGCCACCCTCTATCGCCTTGATGAATGGCGCTAATTCCAGCTCCATTAGTCGCTCCATGCTATGAGGTACAACGGGCAAATCATGATGAGAATCCGCAGTTGTATCCCCATGTCCAGGGAAATGCTTCACCGTTGCAATAACACCCATGTCTTGCAGGCCTTTGACCGCATGAGTTCCCATATCCCCCACAATGGCCGCCGTTTCACCATACGAGCGAACGCCAATGACAGGGTTAAGTGGATTATTATTAATGTCTAAGCAAGGAGCCAAGTTCATGTTCACACCCATTTGACGAAGCTCTTTCCCCATCACCTTCGCGCTGGCGTACACGCCAGACGGTGAAAAGGCTGCACCCAATGCCATATTGCCCGGCAATAATGTTGCTCCTTTTTCGACTCGTGATACCATGCCGCCTTCTTGATCCACAGAGATAAATAACGGTTGCCCGCCGCTCTTCAAACTTACCCCTTGTAAGTCTGACGACAACTGAGCAAGCTGATGCGCATCCATCACATTCCGACGGAAATAAATAACGCCGCCAATCCCATATTGCTCGA
Organism: Paenibacillus sp. J31R109; assembly: GCF_059692055.1. Classification (NCBI taxonomy): domain Bacteria; kingdom Bacillati; phylum Bacillota; class Bacilli; order Caryophanales; family Paenibacillaceae; genus Paenibacillus; species Paenibacillus sp. J31R109. Next base: position 425,729 of record NZ_JCAUAR010000003.1, read on the forward strand.
TTAATTGCTTAATGTGTGAATTAGGTGTCAGGGCATCAAAACCACATGCGAAGAGTTGTCCTACCTTTTGACGTACCGTAAGTGGTTTATGGTTCGTAGTTCGTGCTGTTGACATGTGTGTTCACGCTCCATGAGTGATTTATATTAAGCTTTCAAATTTTCCATAATACCTTTTTGTAAAAGGAGATACATCACGACCACAGGAATTATGCTGATCATGATCGCCGCGCAAAGTGAGCCATAGTTCATATTCAATTGATCATAGAAAGCGACCATACTTACGGGCAGCGTCCGCAGCTTCTCTTTGGTCAAGAACAAATTAGCCATGATGAATTCATTCCAGCTTGTTAGAAAGTTCAGCATAAATACGGTAAACAGGGACGGCATAGATATCGGTACGATAAGTCGCCACAAAAGCCCGTAAATGGAAAGACCATCTATAATGCCCGCTTCTTCCAGTTCATTTGGGATCGAGGTAAGAAAGCTGCTCACCATGAACACAGTCCATGGCAACGCAAGTGTGATATAGGGCAGAATGAGTGCAAACGGGGTGTTGTATATGTGCAAATTCCGCATCAGCATGTAGAGGGGAACTAATAGCGAAGCCGCGGGCACAAGCAGTGCCAAGATCAGAATCCTTTTCAGAACAAGACTTAGCCTTGGGAATGACATGCGTGTTAATGCATAAGCCGTTGCCGTCCCTAAAGCGAGAGAAATAACCGCTGATACTGTGGAATTGATCACACTATTCATAAAATAATGTCCCACATGCGCACCCGTCCAGGCGTTCCAATAATTCGATAATAAGAACTCAGTCGGAAGGGACCATGGGGCCGTAATGATTTCTTTATTGGTTTTAAAAGACGAATTCAGCGTCCACCCGAGTGGGAATAGAATCAATCCTATATAGATCAGCAGAATCACATGCGGAAACACACGACGAAGGAGGCTTCCTCTCACAATCGCACCTCCTCCTGTTTTCTAGTAAGCCAGCTGAATATTGACGTTAACAGTGATGTAAAAAGCAGGATCAACACTGCAATGCTGTTTGCATAGCCATATTCGCCAATCCGATACGCTTTTTTTATCATATAGGAAGCCATAACTTCCGTGATGCCATAGGGATTCCCACCCGTCATGACCACTACGATATCCATCGCTTTCATGCCCCCCGTAATAGATAGAAGCATCATCACGAAAATAACCGGTCTTAGCAGGGGCAGAATTACGTACCATGCTTGTCTGATGCTGCCAGCTCCATCCAATTGGGCAGCTTCAACCAAATGTTTCGGGATGGCGTAGATGGCCGATACCACAAGCACCACGTAAAACCCCATCCATTGCCATGCATTTGTGACTAAAATAGAGAGCATCGCCGTCGCTCCGTCAGCCAACCAGGCATGCTGCCATCTTTTTAAATCGATCGCTTCCAAAGCTTGGTTTAAGAGTCCAGCCTGAGGATGATAAATAAATTCCCAGAGCACACCTATCACCGCTGTCGACAGAATCGTAGGCAGGAAAATCATCGTTTTATAAAACCCGATCCAGCGCTTTATGCGACTCACCAGCAGCGCAATGACAAGTATGATGGGAATTTGAATCCCGATGGAGAAACCGATGAAAGACAGATTATTACGCACAGCAATCCAAAAATAAGGATCTCGAAAAGCATCAATGAAATTGTCCAGCCCATTAAACTTTGCATGGGAGATGCCGTTCCACGAAGTGAAACCGTAACGCAGCGACATGATCATGGGATAGATGAAAAATATCGCGAACATGAACAGTGTCGGTAAAGTAAAGAGTGTGTAGGCCCATGCATTTCTTCCCATTTTGCTCATATGTCATCCTACTACTATTTGGAATGGGTTTCTTCTTTATTCGAAGCCTCCTGCTGCTTCTGCAAATCCGCCATCAACGATGCCGGATCTGTTCTTCCCCCAAGCAGCTCCTGCATTCCGCGCTCAAGCTTTTCACGAACCTTCGTCTGAATGCGGGAATCGAAGGCAGGGAAGGTTCCTTTACTTTTCGCAAATACATTCAAAATTTCAGTAATCAACGGATTTACTTGATTCGTATCTTGCAGCTTCATAGCAGGCGGCATTCCCTCCTCAACGAGCTGCCTTTTCTGCATGGATTCGGTGTACATTTGCTTAATAAATTCTTTGATCGCAATTAGTTGCTCTGGCGTGACCTTCTGAGAGAAGCCATAGGCATTGGACCATCCACCATTAATAAATCCATCACCTGGTCCACCCATGGTAGGGAAGTTCATGAAGCCAACATTCTGAGCAATCACAGATTTCTCTGGATCTAGGAGCGGCGTGTTCGCCCAGCTGCCATCAAACATAAAGGCAGCGCCCCCGCTGCTGAATGTATTCTGCTGTTCCGCATAGGCAAGCGCTAGACTGCCATCTTGGAAGTAGTCCTTCTGAATGAGCGACTGAAACTGTTCAAAAGCTTTCAATACATCGGGGTCCGTCCAATGCTTGCTTCCATTCAGGAAGCCCTCTATCGAATCTGTTCCTGCTGTACGCACCCACATGGTATTAATCATCATATTGATGACCCATGAATCCTTGGCTGCCATGGCAAAAGGGGTGATCTTGGCTGCTTTCAGCTTCGCCGCGGCCGCGACAAGTTCATCCCATGTTTGAGGCGCTTGAATCCCCTGATCGGCCAAAATCTTTTTGTTATAGTATAAGCCTTCCACATAACCAGCCATGGGAATCCCATAAATTTTGCCATTGACGGTGAATTCATCAAAACTATAAAACTTATCCGTTAAGCCTAGCTCTTGTAAGATAGGTGTGAGGTCGAGCAGCCGATTCGCCTTCACATAATCCTTCGTATCCGTGCCACCGAACAGATCAAAAACTTCTGGCGGATTGCCCGCAGCCATTTCTGCTCGCAGCTTTTCGAAACGATTCACCTTATCCTCAACGCCGTCCAGTGTAATCGTCAAGCCAGGCACCTTCGCTTCGGTCGCTTTCACAACCTCCTGCAGCATGGCCAAACGCTTCTTCTGTGTATCTTTCACCTGTGTATGCCGGATGGTTAGCAGAATGGGTGCGTTCTGTCCCGTTTTACCGCCCGCCGTATCACTCTGTGCATCCGAATTGTCATTAAACATACTGCAAGCTGACAATGTGAGGGTGAGAGCTACGGCACCAGCGCTAAACATCAGTGTTCGTTTTCTCATCAACTAGGTTCTCCTTTACGCTTACCATTTAAGTATAATTGAACCCTTATATTTACTAAAGATAGATAAATTCCTAATCTAGGGGCAAATTCCTCTAGTTCCCTTCCTTTCGCTTATCCCGATACTCAGAAGGAATCTCGCCTGTGAACTTTTGAAATACTTTCGTAAAATAACGTCTTTCCATGTAGCCTACGCATTTCCCAATATCCGTAATGCTTTTGTCACTATGCAGCAACAAGGATTTCGCCTGCTCCATCCGATGCTTCGTCACATGCTCCACAAAGGTTTCCCCAAAATGTTGTTTAAATAACAAACTGAAATAGCTGGAACTAATCCCTAGGCTGCCTGCAATATCCTCAATGCCAAAATCCGTCGAATAATTTGTACGCACATACTCTTTGGCCGCAGCCATCAGCAGCTCACTATTCTTTTTCTTGTTCGTCCCTTCCAGCCCGATTGATACAAGCTGTACCATTACCTGCAGGAGATGCGAGATGCTTTCGCTTTTATCCAGTTCACGCCAAATCTGCTCTTCCTCTCCGCTGTCGAGGGCATTCATTTCGCGCAACTCACGCAGGACATGCAAGATCAGATAGTGCAGCATTTGATATACTCTGGCGATTGATCCTTCTGACAATCCTTCCAGCTGCAATTTGAGACGATCCAGCGCATCTTCCGTTTTGAGACGGTTCAACTGCTTCAGTCCGGTTACAATTTCCTCCACCAAAAACCAAAGTGAGCTGTTGGCATCAGCAGATTCTCTCACCTCTTTGTATGGCAGCACAGATTGATGCTTATCTAAATTCAGTTGCATGAAACGTTGCAGCTTTCGATACGTGTCCGCAAGTTGTTGCAAGCCAACAGGCCCAGGAAAATAGCCTACGCTGATCCCTAGCTTCACAGATTGAAGGACATTGTGTTGCAGTTTCGCTGCGACTTCGCTCAGCTTCGACGCCATAGAATCATGCTCAGCACCCTCCCACGCCATCAACAGCGACCATTCCCCTTCACGCATTTGCAAAACAGTAAACTGTGATTCTTCCTCTGCCAAGGAATCTTGCAGGACATTGCGCACGGCAAAGTTCCACAACTTCCGTTCTTGCTCTGTCCAAAGCAGTGATTTCTGCGAGTAATGATCGACGTCAATCATGGCAAAGACATAGCGCAGTGTATCCAAATCACCTTGATCAATGGGAAGCCTTGTGCTCGCCGTAATATCGGTATAGTCTAACAGGATATCCTGCAAAATCTTCTCATAGGCCAAGCTCTTTAGCTTCCCCAATTTGAGGAGTTCTTCTTGCTCGTTCTGTTTTTTAGCTCGAATTTCAACAGCCAATCTACGAATCGAGTTCTCAAGCTCTTCGTAATTGATCGGCTTCAGAATATAATCACTGACACCCACTCGTAGAAGTGAACGCACATATTCAAAGTCCTGATACCCCGTCACCATCAGCACGGTGCAATCTTCATTAATTTCCCGGAGCTTATGGATAAAAGCAATTCCGTCCATTTGCGGCATCCGAATATCACTCATCACGATGTCAGGGATATGCTGCACGCAAAGTTCTAGGGCCTCAAGACCGTTTTTGGCTGTGCCTACAAGATCAATTTCGAGTTCTTCCCAAGGGATGACCGCCTGCAAATTACGTAAAATATTCGGCTCATCATCTGCCAATATGGCTTTCAGTCTCATGTGATATCCCCCTTCCTTTTCGGAATGACAACCTTCATCGTCGTGCCATGACCTTCGAGCGAACAAATAAACATGCCATAATGCTCCCCATATTGAATTCGAACACGATCCGCTACATTGCTTACCCCAAGCCCTCTACGCTCTTCGTTCGATTCCAGAATTTCATGAAAAGGCGTCTCCAGCTCTGTTTTATAATGGAATTTCGTTAATTTCTCATTACTTATGCCGATGCCGTTATCCGTTACATACAACCCAATACGCTCTCCTTCGTCCACGACCTTTATCGTAATCAAGCCCATATAATCAATAGGTTCAAAACCATGCTGCAAACTATTCTCGACAAGCGGCTGAAGCGTCAGCTTCAAAACCTCTTCATGGAGCAGCTCTGGCGGCGCTTCAATCGTATATTGGAACTGATCCTCAAAGCGGAACTCTTGGATTTCCAAATAACTGCGCAAATGCTCAAGCTCTTGTTTCAGCGTAATTTCTTCCCGGTTTTCCATCCCGATCCGCAGCAAATTCCCAAGACGAATGACCATTTGACTAACTTTCTTCCCTTGGTTTTGGATAGCCAGCACATTGATCGACTCGAGTGTGTTAAATAAAAAATGAGGTTTAATCTGCGCTTGCAGCAGCATGAGTTCCGCCTTATTTTTCCGGTCCTGCTGTCGCTTCACCTCGTCGAGTAGATCCTCGACACGTACGACTAGACTGTTAAAACCTCTTGCCAGCGCAGTTGTCTCGTCCTTGCCGCTCACTTCCATCCGTGTAGTCAAATCCCCTCGCTCTACTTTCTTCATAGAATTGAGCATGCGAAGAATCAATTGAATAATCCGTCTTACGAAGACGAGGTTATAAACGAGCGCAAAGAATAAACAAATAAACGTAATTCCTGCTACCAGCTTCATAATCGTCTCAATTTCCCCAGCGACGTATTTCCACGAGGTGACGGATACAACACTCCAGTCCTGAACACCCATCTGATTAATATTCAAATGATACAAGGAAATGAGGCTTTTTTCATTTTGAAAATTGGCTTGGAAACTGTAATTATTCATCCCAAGTTCTAATTTACCTTGGGTTAATTGCAGGATATTGGCTCCTTCTAAACTTTGCTTATTATCGTAAAAAATGAGTCCATTTTTGTTTATCAACAGATAACGCTTGGAGCTTTGTTCATTCGTATTAAAGGATTTGAAAATTTGATCGAGCTCATTAAATTTAAATTTCAACAACATATAGCCGAGATTATCCATCGTCCAAAAGTCTTTCACCATCCGCGCTTGATAAAACTCACCTCGGCCTGAACCGAACTCCTTGAATTCGGATGGTCCTATCCAAATCGGACTGCCGTTCAGCTCTTGAATATGCTTGAACGCCACACTTTGCTGAATCGTCGCCCATGGAATCGCATTCCCACTCGTTCTCCCTGCACTGAAAGATTTGCCTGCATTGTTGTAGATAACAACTGACTGTACTGGGGAGTACGTAAGGATCGAGCCGCGAAGCAGCGTATCAAACGTATTTAAATCATAAGAGGAAAGAGGGTCTGTGTTCGGTTTTGCCGAATCTATCGTGCGATAAATCCCTTGAATACTATCTTTCACCATCCAGAAATCAGAGAAATAGTTCGCTTCCTTGAACATGTAATAAATATTTCGTGAGATCGCTTGCAGCGTTACTTCTGTTAAATCACCGTACTTCTTCTCAATTAGCTGCTGAGAGACCGTGTATACCGCGGACCCGAGTACGAACAATGGGATGATGATAAAAAGCAAAAAACCGATAAATACTTTTTTGTTCAAATTCATCGCTGCACGGCTCTCTTTCTGTATAGGTTGGACATTTAGGCAAAACGGATCTCAGGCTCTACGCTTATAGCGACATTGCCGCGCATTGCTTTACTAATCATACAGGTTTGTTCAGCACGGAATGCGGCTTTGTTTATTTTATCCAACTGCGCTTCTGTCGTATCCGACGGGACAGTGATGAGTGGACGATGAACGATTGCATTTACTTTCATCGTAGGCCGATTATGGACGTAGATCTGGGAGTTGAGCTCTAGGGATTGGATGCCTTCTCGTTGCAAGAGCATGCCTAGTGTAATGACATAGCAGGTTGCCGCGGCACCGAGCAGCAGTTCTTCGGGGTTCGTCCCCACACCAGGACCGTCAAATGGACTAGGTACGGAAATGGGCGATTGGAGGCCATCCGCTTGTATGTGACCTGTGCCATCAAGGCCGCCTGTCCAGGTTGCCATTAGCATAAAGCTTTGTTCTGACATCGCTATCTACGCCTCTTTCTATTCAATACTTACAAAAATTTAATACTTATAAATCTCAATACTTCTCGCAAATCTCTGGTTGATTTGATTTTATTGTAAAGGATGAGAGCACGCTTCACCAGCAGTTTGATGATTTCTGTCAAAAAGCTGCAAATTGGTTGTTCCCCTGTGCACATCAACAACAAAAAAATCGTTCCCGCACCAAATCAGCACGAAAACGATTATCTACAATCAATTGATCTCTATGAAATTGCGTAATTCATGTGTTGGAATCAAAACAATGAAAGCCCTACCTCTCTTCCATCCTTGCGGCTCCAATGACCGCGCCAGTGCGAATTGCGTTACAAACACTTACTGCCGAAACACTTACGTTGCCTCGGGTTTACCATAAATGAGCTGATGGACTGCGCATTGGGAGAAAAACAAACAAGGAGAGGGGGTTACTTTCTTCTCGCTAATCGTTCGTGTGGGGTAAATTGAGGCTAAATATGAAGTGTTTATATGGTTTCATTTCAATCAATTCCAATAGTATATACCAGTTGTACAAGTATGTCAATACACTGGTGATATACGACGTGTGTAATAGCTCCTTCATCGCTCAGCGTCACTCTATTACACCTTCACCTCCGAGACGTCGAATTCCGACGTCTCGATCTACCAACTAGCTACTCCAACACACCTCCACCTACTCAGACGACGATTATTGACTGCTCAGCGTAACTCCACCGCTCATTCATCTCCAAGACGTCGTATTTCGACATCTCAGACTACCAACTAGCTACTCCAACACACCTCCACCTACTCAGACGTCGATTATTGACTGCTCAGCTTCACTCCACCGCTCATTCACCTCCGAGACGTCCAATTCCGACGTCTCAGACTACCAACTAGCTACTCCAACACACTTCCACTTACTCAGACGACGATTATCAACCGCTCAGCGTAACTCCACCGCACATTCACCTCCGAGACGTCTTATTCCGACGTCTCAGTCTACCAACTAGCTACTCCCACACACTTCCAACTACTCAGACGACGATTATCAACCGCTCAGCGTAACTCCACCACGCATTCACCTCCGAGACGTCGTATTCCGACCTCTCAGACTACCAACTAGCTACTCCAACTCACTTCCACCTACTAAGACGACGATTATCTACCGCTCAGCGTAACTCCACCGCACATTCACCTCCGAGACGTCGTATTCCTACGTCTCAGACTACCAACTAGCTACTCCAACACACTTCCACCTACGGAGACGACGATTATCGACCTCTCAGCGTAACTCCACCGCACATTCACCTCCGAGACGTCGTATTCCTACGTCTCAATCTACCAACTAGCTACTCCAACACACTTCTACATACCGAGACGTCGATTATCGACCGCTCAGCGTAACTCCATCGCTCATTCATCTCTGAGACGTCGTATTCCGACGTCTCAGACTACTAACTAGCTACTCCTACACACTTCCACCTACTCAGACGACGATTATCTACCGCTCAGCGTAACTTCACCGCACACTTATCTCCGAGACGTCGTATTCCTACGTCTCAGACTACCAACTAGCTACTCCTACTCACTTCCACCTACTCAGACGTCGATTATCTGCCGCTCAGCTTCACTCCAACGCTCATTCACCTCCGAGATGTCGTTTTCCGACGTCTCAGTCTACCGACTACCTACTCCTACTCACTTCCGCCTACTCAGACGTCGATTATCTACCGCTCAGCTTCACTCCACCGCTTATTCACCTCCGAGACGTCGTATTCCGACGTCTCAGAACAACAAACCAAAAACCCGCAAGCACAATGCCCGCGGGTTCCCCATTTACACCTTAAATTTCTGCAGCGAAATTTGCAATTCCTCCGCCAGTCCTGCCAGCGACTTCGCAGAATTTTCAATCTCCTCCGTGGTCGACATTTGCTGCTGACTCGCGGCAGACGTCTCTTGGCTAACGGAGATTCCCGTCTCCGAGACGGAACTCACAATACGCATCACCTGCTCGATTCGCAGGTTCGCATCCACGAGCTGGTGAATGTTCCGATTCACATCTTCCACTTTCATATTTACTTTCTCGACCGAAGTCTCAATATGTACAAACGATTCTTGCGCTTCCTCCGAAATCGTCAAACCCTCTTGCACTTTCCCAGCACCTGTATGCATGGAGCTTACAGCTTGATTAATCTGCCGTTGGATCGAGGATACCAGCTCCGTAATATTACGCGCCGAAGTCGATGACTGCTCAGCAAGCTTACGAACTTCCCCCGCAACGACTGCGAAGCCCCGTCCTGCCTCACCCGCGCGTGCCGCTTCAATCGCTGCATTCAAAGAAAGCAGATTCGTCTGTGTCGAAATCTCATTAATCACATTGACGATTTCACCGATTTTGTGTGCGTTTTTGCCCAAAGCTTCAATTACCACATTTACGTCACGAACCGCGTCTGAAATCTCCGACATCTGCCCCGCGATCGAAACGACCGATTGCTTCCCGTTCTTCGCGGCTCTCGTCGCTTGATTCACAAGCGTGGCAACCACTTGCGCCGACTCATCAATCTGCTTCGTACTCGTTAGCATCAGACCAACAGCCTCATTCGCTTGCGTCACACCCGCAAATTGTTTATCGAAATCCTCCGACAACTGCTGACTGGACGTTGCAACCTGCCTCGCTGCCAATGAGCTTTGTTCCGAGCTTGCCAGAAGCTCTTCTGAGCTCGCGGACAAGGTTAGCGCATTATCAGAGATTTGCATAACTAAGCTGCGCAAGCTCCCCGTCATGACATTAAAGGAATTCGTTAATTTACCAACCTCATCCCCATAAGGGTAGTCCATGTTAACCGATAAATCACCACTGGCTGCCTTTTCCATACTTTCTTGAAGTTTACGAATAGGTGTCGAGATGAGCATATTCAACGTTAACGCACCCAAAGTCATCACAATAATCGCAACGATAATCGTTAAAATAATGACCCAATGCGAAGTCGTCGAATCCGAGCTGCTCGATTTTTGGAATTGTTCCGCAGCAGATTCCTTTAGCCCAACGAGCTTATCTAGCGCTTCAACAGTCTTGTCCCCTTGTGGAGATACTTCATTGTTGTATACTTGATACGCCACTTGATTGTTAAGCGTAGCTTGTTCTATGGTCTTGGTGACGACTTCACGGTATTTCAGATTCAGCTCTTCGAAGCTTTTGAAGGCTTCAGCCTCTTCCGCATTCAGGGCGATCCCCGCGATTTTCGAAACCAAATCTTTATTGGTACCGGTGTTCTCATCAAGCTTCGCTTTCAACTTCGTTTTATATTTCACATCCGTTGACAGCATCATTTCAAGCAAATTAGACTCGGTTTCATTGAAATTTGTTTTTAATTGATTAATCCATTTGACAGATAGCAGACTTTCCTCGTACATTCTAGTAGAATTACTAGACATCTTGTCCATATAATGATAACCGGTAATCCCAACAATTAATAAGAATAGGATTGCAATCGCGTTCATGGCTAACAATTTAAAACGTAGTTTCAGATTACGAAGGATGGACAGGTTGACGTTGAGCTTTCCTGTGTTATGCATGCTGTTCATTTTCGATGTGAATTTCAAGTTTACCCATTCTCCCCCCGAGTGTAAATCAACAACTTTCTTACTCATGGCATTAAACCTAACATAAGTAAAAATTAATTTACCTATGGTTTATTTTACAAAACAGTCTCTCTTATGTAAAGGAAAATTCGTATAAAGCTTACTAGAATACACCTTTCATCTACCAAATCCTACCACTTCATTCAAAAGACAAGGGGCAAATGCACATGTCATCCATCGGAATCATTGTGAACCCGCTTTCAGGCAATGGCAGAGGAGCTAACATCTGGGGAGAAGTCCAATCCTACCTGCAAGCGCATCAAATCTCATTTGTAGCAAAATTGACAACCAAAGCTGGCGAAGCGACCCGGCATGCTATATCTTTGATCCAAGAACATCATGTAGAACGGATTATCATTATTGGCGGGGATGGCACCGTTCATGAAGCAGCAGGCGGTGTTTGGCAGCTTCAAAACAGCCTTAATCCCCACCCAATCTGCTCTATCGCCGTGATTCCAGCAGGGACAGGGAACGATTTCGCGAAGGCCTATGGCATACCCAATCATTCGCTTGAAGCTCTTGAGATTGCATTAACCACACCATCAACGGTGCAAATTGATCTGCTGCATGCCCTTCCTACTCAAGTGGCTGTCAATAGTATTGGCGCCGGCTTTGACGGCATGGTTGCCAAAATTACGAACGAAGCTAGCTACAAAAAATTCCTTAACCGCTTAGGGCTAGGCAAGCTGTCTTATTTCATTTCTATTTTGCGAGTGTTCGCAACCTATCGACCTTCCACAGCATGGCTACAAGTCGACGGCAACGTAACGGAACTACCTGACATGTGGCTGGCAGCGGTAGCGAATATTCCTTTTTATGGAGGCGCGATTCAAATTTGTCCAACAGCTAGTCCAACCGACGGTATGGCGGATGTTGTTGTGATTCAAAGCAAAGGCCGCTTCCGCCTCCTGCCTGTTCTTTTCACGGTGTATCAAGGAAAGCATACCAAGCATCCAGCCGTATCTTTTTATAAAGGAAAATCCATCTCCATTCAGACAGAAAAGCCACTGCTTGTCCAGGCGGACGGGGAATTCGCGGGCTCCACACCGCTTCAAATCGAACTCCTTCCTGCAGCCATTACCGTCATCCGTGCAAAACCCACAGCCTAAACTGTGGGTTTATCCTCATCTATATGGGCAGCTCCGCTTTTCAGCGCCCATTGCTTTAACGTGACATAGTCAATCTTCCCGCTTCCCAATAATGGCAGCTTCTCGATATAACGAAACTCAGAAGGCATATACATGGCCGGTTGCCCTTCATGTCTCATCAATTCACGAAGCGTTTCATGAGGACTCACCTTACTGGTATGAAACACAATGATTCGCTCACCTTTTCGTCGATCAGGCACATGTACTGCAGCACAAACCGCAGGTGACATCAAAACCTTCGACACCAGCTCTTCCACCATAAGAAGCGAGACTTTTTCACCACCAATTTTAGCAAAAGACTGCAAACGTGCTTGAATGAACAAGTACCCTTGATCATCCAAGGTTACAATATCCCCGGTACTATACCACTCAGAAGCAGGAACGAAGCCTTTACTATGAATCAAATACCCCTTCATCACATTCGGACCTCTAACGAGCAAATGGCCTCCTGTCGCAATTCCTTCCACTTCTTCCACCACAGCGTCCATCCCTGGCAGTAATTTACCGACGGATCCTTTCTTCGTGTACATCGGTGTGTTCAAAGAGATAACAGGGGTAGTCTCCGTTGTACCATAGCCCTCCAATATACGAATTCCGAATTTATCCTGCCAAATTTGACGCACTTCCTCTTTCAGCTTCTCAGCACCTGCTACCACATAGCGTAGCGAATGGGCAAAATCATAAGGATGCGCGGTTCTCGCGTACGCACCTAGAAACGTTGACGTGCCGAATAGTATCGTAATATTCCGATCATACACGAGCTCAGGAATCACTTTGTAGTGCAAAGGATTGGGGTATAATACCAACTTAACCCCCGAAAGTATCGGGAGCATCGTTCCCGCAGTTAATCCAAATGAGTGAAACATCGGCATGCTGCCAAGCACGCTATCGGAACTATTAAAAGCGATAACAAGCCTCGCCTGCTGTAGATTCGCGCATATATTACGATGTGTCAGCACAACACCCTTCGGTTTACTTTCACTACCTGAAGTGAAGAGAACAACTTCATTCTGACCAGCACTTACAGGCCCTTTTTTCCGTTGCAAAAAGTCGAACAAACCATGCAGCTTGTCAACTAAAGTGAGCGCTTCCTTCACTTCTTCAAGATAAACAAGTTGAACACAACTACTTACTGCCTGGATAAAATCCGAAAGACCCGCCTTCTCAATGAAAGCCTTCGATGTTAGCACGATGCTCACTTCAGCCGTTTCACAAGCATCCAGCATCGCCTGCCTGCCGGCAGAGTAATTCAATATCGCGGGGGTAATGCCTAATCGAAATAGCGCAAATAACGTCACCACATGCCCCGCGGCATTCGGCAGCAGTACGGCTACACGCTTCTGTCCTTGCAGAAGCTTCCCTAACGGAACCGCAAGTGTATAGCTAGTTAACAGCAGCTTCCGATAAGTTAACACAGAATGGCTCAAGACGTCTTCACAAATGACGGTGGATTGACCATTTTTATGCGCAGCCGACAGCAGTTCATTAAATAAGTTAACCTCTGGCTGAAGTCGGCTTTCCAGCAAATGACTCAATAACTTGTTGCGGACCGCTTCCGTCGCATGCTCCTTTTGAACTTTACGTGTGAACCGGTCATCCCCCAGTGGAACTTGAAAAGCTTCACCAAACGTTATGCTCACCTGTGGAAACCAGTGTTGTTTTATTTTTCCACGCAGATAAGAGAACTTCGAATATTCCAAACCTTCGATCGCAATCGGTACGATACGCGCTTGAGAGCGGAGAGCAAGATACCCGATACCTCCATATATTTTCATCAAGCCACCTGTCGTAGAAATACGTCCCTCTGGAAAAATAACAAGCGGCGTTTCACTTTGGATTGTTTTCAACATTGTACGAACGGAATAGGGATTCAAAGGATCCACCGTGATATGAGCCCTGAAATGGAGCACCCAGGCAAATCGCTTCGCAATAGTCGTATTCACAACAAAGGCCACATCTTTAGGCAAAATTAAGGCCAAAAGCACCGCATCCAACAACGACACATGATTCGGAATAAGCACAGTTTTTCCCGTCATCACGAGACTGTCCATCCCTGTTACTTTCACCTTAAAAGCAAGCAGCACAAACAGACGCAAGCACGGAAGTAAAAGCCTTACTAACGCAACGAACATCCATTTGATCATGGGAATTCCCCCTATTGGTATCTCTCGCGAGTCTGTCAATAGTTCATTGTATGCGGGAAAAAGAAATAAGACCTCGGCATGTGTATGCTTCGGTCCCATTTATTCTTGCTATGTCGTATGAAATCACTTTTTATGTATTCAAATAGGCTTTCAATCGGCCAGGAAAATCGGTAATAATGCCCGTGACGCCGGCGGTGATCATCGTTTGATAGTCGGAAAGTTCATTCACCGTATAGGGATAGACCGCCAACCCCGCTGTCGTTGCCATGGCAATATCCGCTTCATCAAACGAATGATAATGGGGATGCAAGGAGTAGACATCAACCTCAAGCAATTTGGCATAGCCCGCATGGTCAATGAGATTCGCTGCATACAGTAAGCCCACCTTCAACGCTGGTTCTGCCCGTTTTAAGCGCTGAATCACTTTATGGTCAAAAGAAGAAACGACGACATCTTCGTACCGGTCATCCCTCTCTCGCAAGAACGCCAGAAGTGCACTCTCCATGCGTCCTTCGTAAGCATCCTTCACTTCCACATTAATCAGCGTACCCTTCGGCACTAAATCAAATACTTCACTCAGCAGCGGTATGCGTTCCCCTATGAACTTCTCCGAAAACCAAGCCCCTGCGTCTAGTTTCTGAATGTCTTCCCACGATTGATGAGCAATAAGCCCTGAACCATTCGTAGTTCGATTCAACGTCCAATCATGACATACGACGATCTTCCCATCTCTCGTGAGATGAACATCCAGTTCAATTGCCTGAGCCCCTTGCTCCAAGGCTAATGCAAAAGAAGCTAATGTATTCTCTGGGGCTTCCCCCGCCGCGCCGCGGTGACCGATGATAATTGGTTTCGATGTAGGCATGTTCAACGCTCCCAACGTTTTAACTTCCATGACTTGCTCTACAAATTATATAAGCAGTCGATTCGGGGCGTCAATCCACGTATCTCTATTCATAAAAATAGTCCCGTAGAGTG
Source organism: Paenibacillus sp. J31R109 (assembly GCF_059692055.1). NCBI lineage: Bacteria > Bacillati > Bacillota > Bacilli > Caryophanales > Paenibacillaceae > Paenibacillus > Paenibacillus sp. J31R109. The sequence goes on from NZ_JCAUAR010000003.1 coordinate 440,814, forward strand.
GCTTTGCAGCCATACTCTCGGGACTTTTATCTAAAGGCATAAATACCGTAAGAAACTAAAACTTATTTGCCAAGTTGGTGAATGGGATGTCCAAGTGCGCCTTCAGCAGCATCCATGATCATTTCAGTCAATGTAGGATGTGCATGAATGGTAAGCGCGATGTCCTCCAGATTAGCCCCCATCTCAACCGCAAGAGCAAGCTCTCCGATCAAGTTTGATGCTTCTGGACCAACGATCTGACCACCAAGCAATTGACCTGTTTCTTTGTCGCCAACAAGCTTCACGAAGCCTTGGGCCGCGTTCAAAGAGTTCGCACGTCCGTTAGCTGCGTAAGGGAATTTACCAATGGTAACATTGATACCTTGTGCTTTCGCTTCGGTTTCGCTTAGACCTACACCAGCAATCTCCGGATCGGAGAATACAACAGCAGGCATTGCTTTGTAATCAACGATACTTGTCTGACCCGCAATCGCTTCAGCCGCCACTTTTGCCTCATACGAAGCTTTATGCGCCAGAGACATACCAGGGACTACATCACCGATTGCAAAAATGTGAGGAATGCTTGTGCGACCTTGGTTGTCAACTTCGATCAAACCGCGATCTGTCATTTTCAAACCAATGAGGTCCAAACCAAGCTCGCCGTCAGTGTTCGGACGACGACCTACAGTTACAAGAACGTAATCTGCAGTCACTTGTTTTTCTTCACCTTTTACAGTAAATGTAACTGTTACATCGTTGTCTGTTTTGGTGCAGGATTGCGCTAACGCTTCGGTATGAACCTCTACGCCAACTTTCTCCAAGTTCTTAGCAACCAGCTTCGTCAATTCTTTCTCGAAACCTGGAAGCACGTGATCAGAACCTTCCAACACCGTTACTTTCGTACCGAATTTCGCGTACGTTTGACCAAGCTCGATTCCGATATAGCCACCGCCGATAACGACCATGCTTTTCGGAATTTCTGGCAAGTTCAAAGCTTCTGTCGAGGAGATGATTCTTCCGCCGTAAGGGAAAGCTTTCAACTCAATCGGACGGGAGCCTGTTGCGATAATACAGTTTTTGAAACGGTAACGCGGTGCTTCTGCATCATTGAACACACGTGCTTCGTGCTCATTGATAAACATCGCTTCACCTTGGAACGTTTGGATCTTGTTGCCTTTCAGCAATGCACTAACGCCGCCAGTTTGTTTGGCAACGATGCTGTTTTTCCAAGCTTGTACCTTCGCAAAGTCCACTTTCACATTCTCTACGGAGATCCCGATGCTGTCCGCATGCTGAGCGTGCTCATACGTATGCGCTGCTGAGATCAAAGCCTTGGATGGGATACAGCCGCGGTTCAAACATACGCCGCCCCAAGCATCTTTATCAACAATTAGAACGCTTTGCCCAAGTTGTGCAGCCCGGATGGCAGCTACGTAACCGCCAGGGCCTGCACCGATGACTAACAAATCTATATCTAGAGAAGCATCTCCCACTACCATGTTGTTACACCTCCAAGACGAGAAGCTCTGGATCAGCCAGAAGCTGTTTGATGTAGTTCAAGAAGCTTTGTGCTGTCGCTCCGTCTACGATACGGTGATCGAAACTCAAGGAAAGCGCCATAACGTGTCCAACAGCGATTTCTCCGTTTTTCACAACTGGTTTCTCTGTGATACGGCCTGCACCCAAGATCGCAACTTCTGGGAAGTTGATAACTGGTGTGAAGAACATACCGCCAACAGAACCGATGTTCGTGATGGAAATCGTGCCGCCTTTCATTTCGTTCGGAGACAATTTGCCTTCGCGACCGCGAACAGCCAAGTCTTTAATCGCTGCTGCGACGGACCAAACGTTTTTACGGTCAGCATCATGGATAACAGGAACGAGCAATCCGTTGTCTGTATCTGTAGCGATTCCGATGTTGTAGTACTTTTTGTAGACGATTTCTTGCTTCTCTTCGTCGATCATGGCGTTCATAACCGGGAATTGACGGCAAGCTGCTACCAATGCTTTCACGATGAAAGGAAGGTAAGTCAGTTTCACGCCTTTTTTCTCTGCCAGTGGCTTCGTACGTGTACGAAGAGCGACTAGTGCCGATACGTCGATCTCATCCATCAATGTCACGTGCGGAGCCGTGTACACGGATTTAACCATCGCGTTCGCGATGATCTTACGGATGCCTTTGAACGGAATCCGTTCTTCGACGCGATCGCCTACGACTACCTGCTGCGCTGCAGCAGCAGGTGCTGTTTCACCAGCTGCAGCTGGAGCTGAAGCTGCTTCGCTTGCTGCTGGAGCTGCGGCTGTGCCAGCTCCGCCAAAGCCTTCCACGTCCTCGCGTGTCACGCGGCCGTGCTTACCTGTAGGCGTCACCTCTGCGAGTGTGATGCCTTTTTCTCTTGCAAGCTTGCGGACGCTAGGCGTCGCAAGCACTTCACGGCCAGCGCCAACTGATGTCGGCGCTGGTGCTGCTGGAGCAGCTACCGCAGGCGCTGCTGCTACCGCTACTGCTGCTGGAGCTGGTGCAGCAGCAGGTGGAGCTGTTGCCACGGCTGGAGCCGCGTGGCTGGAGCCGTGATGCATCGAAGCTGCAGGCATCTCGCCAGTCACTTCAATCGTCATCACAAGCTCACCGATTGTGCAGACTTGTCCATCTTTGACAGCAACGCTGACGATCTTGCCTTCAACCGGACAAGGAACTTCAACGACTGCTTTATCATTCTGTACTTCCATAAGAATCGTTTCGTCAGTTACGGTATCACCCGCTTTAACTAACATTTTCACGATCTCGCCTTCATGTATGCCTTCACCAAGCTCTGGGAACTTGTATTCAAACAATGCCACGTGTACGACCTCCTGTACCTTCGACTGGGTGAATTAAAATTCGAGTACTTTCTTAATTCCAGCGATTACGCTAGCTGGACTTGGCAACCAAGCATCTTCGATTTGTGCGAAAGGATATACCGTATCTGGTGGTGAAATACGCAGAACTGGCGCTTCCAAATGAAGAATTGCTTTTTCATTAATTTGAGCAATTACCTCTGCAGCTACTCCAGAAGTTTTTTGCGCTTCTTGAACGATGATGGCACGATTTGTTTTCTTAATGGATGCCACAATTGTATCAATATCCAATGGAAGAAGTGTACGAAGATCGATAACTTCGACTTTCACACCTTCTGTTTTTTCGATTTCTTCAGCGGCTTTCATGGACGTGTGAACCATAGCGCCGTAAGTAATGATCGTAACGTCAGAACCTTCTTTAACCACATTCGCTTTACCAAGCTCGACTGTGTATTCACCTTCTGGTACTTCGCCGCGGAAAGCACGGTATAAGTTCAAATGCTCCATGAAAAATACAGGGTCATTATCACGAATTGCTGCGATTAGAAGTCCTTTTGCATCGTAAGGGTTGGAAGGAACAACGACTTTAATTCCTGGCGTTTGAACCAAAAGACCTTCAAGTGCATCTGTGTGAAGCTCAGCTGCTTTTACACCGCCGCCAAATGGCGTACGGAATACGATTGGTGAGTTGTAACGACCACCGGAACGGTAACGCATACGAGCTGCTTGTACGCAGATTTGGTCAAGTGCTTCGTAAATGAAACCTACGAATTGGATCTCAGCGATAGGGCGGAAACCTTGAACGCCTAAACCAACCGCAAGTCCGCCGATTGCGGACTCAGCAAGAGGCGTATCGAATACGCGCTCTTCGCCGAATTCTTTTTGTAAGCCTTCTGTTGCACGGAACACGCCACCAACGTTACCAACGTCTTCACCGAACAAAATAACATTAGGATCTCTTTCTAATTCTACGCGCATCGCGTCTTTTATCGCTTGAATCATTGTCATTTGTGCCATGACTACTCTGTGCCTCCTAAATGTTTTCGTAAGAAAACTTGTTTCGAACGTTCACTCTATTTGTATAATTCTTTTTGTTCTTCCAAATGAGAAGGCGTTACTTCGAACATGGAGTCGATCAAACCAGCGACTGTCATTTTCTCTGTCTCTTCTGCTTTTTTGATGTGCTCAGCAACAGTAGCTTTCGCTTCTTCTTTCACTTGAGCTTCTTCTTCTTCGCTCCAAAGACCTTTTTTCGTCAAGAACAAACGCATACGTGTAAGCGGATCTCTTGGCTCCCAATCGGACTCTTCGTCTTTGGTACGGTATTTCGTTGTATCGTCGGCCAAGGAATGTGGACGGAAACGGTATGTCAACGCTTCGATCAACGTAGCGCCTTCACCTCTGCGTCCTCTTTCAGCAGCTTCTGTAACAGCTTGAACAACAGCTAGAACGTCCATACCGTCTACTTGCACGCCTTTGATACCCGCAGCAACGGATTTATGTGCAACAGAAAGTGCTCCTGTTTGTTTCGAGTAAGGTGTTGTAATCGCGTAACCATTGTTTTGTACAAAATAAATGACAGGCAGCTTGAATGCTCCAGCAAAGTTCATGCCTTCGTAGAAGTCACCTTCAGAGCTTCCGCCGTCACCTGTGTAAGTAATCGCTACACGCGGTTGATTGCGTTTCTTGAACGCCATAGCAACACCAGTTGCGTGAAGAATTTGTGCGCCGATAATAATCTGCGGCATAAGTACATGAACATCTTCCGGAATTTGTCCGCCGTGTTGATGACCGCGGGAATACAAGAATGCTTGATACAGCGGAAGACCGTGCCATACAAGCTGCGGCATATCGCGGTATCCTGGGCAGATGAAATCATCTTTATTCAATGCAAATTCGCTACCAATCATGGATGCTTCTTGACCGGAAACAGGAGCATAGAAACCGAGGCGTCCTTGACGACCTAGATTTACTGCTCTTTCATCCCACACGCGTGTGAAGACCATTCTTCTCATTAATTCTTTTAGTTGTTCATCGCTAAGTTTAGGCATTTTATCGGGATTTACGATTGTGCCGTCTGGAGCAAGAACCTGCAATGGCTCAACCTTTTCTGTGGTCACTTCATAATTTGCTTGGCTGACAAGTGGCTTACTCATACCATTTCACCTCTTATATGATTTTGGTGCCTACTATCTGGACTTCTGTTATAGTATTATTATAATCCTGTTTTGGTGAATTGTACACCAGCAATGGCGGGGTATCTCACCTTTTTTCACGATCATGAATAGTACAGTTCGCGAAAATATATAATACAGTTTACAAAGAATTAACAACTGCTATAATACACTTTCCCTAAGACAAGGAGATCCACAATGTCAGATGACTCCCGTTTGTATAAGCGTACTATTGTAAAAGATGAAGTAACCTCGAACTTGCTCGGAGAAAATCGTCCCCTGCGGATCTATCTTCCTCCTGGCTATAACGAGCTGCTCTCCTATCCCGTGATTTACTGTCAAGATGGTGAACAGTTCTTTAATTTCGGTCGGATTGCTACCACGATGACACGTTTGATCCTTGATGAGGATTTGGAACCTGCCATTGTCGTAGGTGTCGATGTGAATAATGCGAATCGAACATCCGAATATGCGCCTGAAGGCGAACGTCACGATGCTTATTGTCAATTCTTCGCAGAAGAGCTCCTCCCTTATGTAGAAAGTCGTTATCCCGTCCGAACCGAGCGATCCGAACGCATCCTGGCAGGGGATTCACTTGGAGGAACAGTTTCCTTGCATCTCGCCTTAGATTATCCTAGCCTTTTTTGCCGAGTTATATCCTTGTCCGGCGCATTTTTCGACATTACGCGTGAACGCATCAAGCAAGAGGACGACTTGTCTTGGCTTGAGATATATATGCTCATTGGAACTGATGAAACAGATGTGACTACGGAGCGCGGTACTTTCGATTTTGTTAGAGAAAACAGACTGACACACACCTTTCTCCAAGACAAAAAAGCCACGCTTCACTATATAGAGAAGCCCGGCAAACATATATGGGGGTTTTGGCAAGTTGAATTGCCTGAAACACTGCATTATTTCTTAGGATGAGATAGCATAGCGATCCTTCATCAGCGTAATCATCGCTTCAATCTGGGATTCGTCGGGATAACCGGCGATATCCTCAGCTTGACTGAGCTGTATACCGCGACTAGTCATCACTTGACGTAACTGCTCGACAAACTGCTCTGCTGTTAATGGCAGGTCTAAACACTCTGTAAGGCTCGACATGCTCTCCTGCACGACAATCGGATAATCTTGTTTGGCAGCTGCTTCTGCAGCCCTCTCATAAAACCCACGAGCTAAGGCAGCCTTCTGCTCGCCGCGGCCCTCTACGATTAGGAAAGCTTGTACAGAGATAGCGAGCTGCTGTCTGCGCTGTGCGATGCCACAGAATTTGCGCCCTCCAATGCTCAAATCAAATTCCCCTGGACAGAAAGAACCGATAATCTCCCCTTGGTCAATACGATCCGTAACAGATACCATGATCTCTCGAATCAACTCGACCATAAGATCAAAATCTTTGCGATGTTCCATACCTCCAGCTTCTTTCGGAAGCAGTAACGAAATATTCACGACTCCCGCATCTAGGGGCACCGCAGCTCCACCAGAGTTGCGCACAGCTGTATCATAACCTTGGCTTCGCAGCCACTCGTCCGCTAGCGCTGCATGGGGCAATCTGCTGTCTCTTAGCCCCATAACGAAGGCGCGCGGGTGCCGCCATATATGTAAGATGGGAGGTGCTCCTTGCCCAATTGCACGGCACAAGAGTTCTTCTAAAGCAAAAGCATATAAGATAGGTTTAGGTTCTTGGTCATTGGAACGATCAAGAATTCGTAAGGATGAAGGCAGTTGGATCGCCATAAGGTTTAAGTCTCCTGAGTTTTAGTATATGTGTCACCAGCGTAGGCAGCCAAATAGGCTTATCCTTCATCATACCTGTTATTTGCTGTTTGACAACCCTTGGCTTGCCAAAATGTCCATGATCCCCTTGAATAACGGAATCGCCTTATTACTTTCCGTCGGGTCTGTATTTTTGATAACAACCGAAACGGCATACTTCGGGCTTTCCACGGGGCCATAGCCGATAAACCATTGGTTCACTTTCTCTTGAGTCCCATTTTGAATTTGGGCAGTCCCTGACTTGCCTGCCAGCTTCCACTTGGCATTTTGCAATCCTTGACCCGTTCCTTCCGTAACGACCTCCCGCATCCAATTGAGAAGTGTACGACTCGTTGCGGCAGATATTTTACCTTCTTTTGCAACTAATGACTTCACAGGAAATGATTCCATCTCACGCCCCGTTTGATAGCGAATTTCTTGCACAATACGAGGCATAAAGCCCTTCCCGTCATTCAATAATGTCACGACCATATTCGATGCTTGCAGCGGTGTCATTCGGACATCCCGTTGTCCAATAGCGGTTTGCATCAGAACACCTTCATCATTCTCAGGGGTATGAGCAGCAAATAATTGTCCTGCCTCCTCGGCATCGAATTGTTCCAACACGGCTCTTGTATCGGTCTTCCCTGTCCAACCTACTTCATTCAAAACACCAAGCTTATTCGCATACGCCTCTAATTGTGAAGCCGTAAGTCGCTGCATGACGTTCGCAAATACAATATTACAAGATTGTGCAAAGCCCTCTTCTAAGGTTAAAGGCCCGTGCCCCTCTTTTCGCCAGCAAGTGAACCCATACTTCCCAAGCGCCCCTTCACAATCAAATGTTTCTGTTGGCGTAACCACTTTCTCATCCAGTGCTGCCGCTGCCACAATGGTCTTGAAAATAGAACCAGGCGCCGTCGCTTTGAGCGTATAATTACTCCAATTCTTACTAGCAAGATCGACTTGCAAGGGATTATAGTTGGGTCTGCTTGCCATCGCTATGACATCGCCATCCGAAGCTTCTTGAACGACCGCAGCACCTTCGCGAATCCCCAGCTTATCCATCAGTGCTTCTATTTGCAGCTGTACACGGCTGTCTAACGTGGTAATTAACTTCACAGGGTAAAAGGAGTTGTCCGGGGCTATCATCCGTGCGTCTAATCCCGCCAGAGGCCTCTTGCCTGCATCTGTAAAGTAGGAGATGGAGGTTTCACCAACACCACGAAGCCAAGTGTCGAATGACTTCTCCAGTCCAGACCCTCCAATTTTCGTTGTCAGCGATACTTTTCCTTTGTCCAGGTCCGAGCCGTAGATTTGCATCACACGATCAGGATTTTGTCCAATAAAGCCAACTAGTTGTCGCGCGGTCATTCCAGCTGGATAGCGATTCTCCATTTCAACAACTTTTACGTTCGCTAACCCCAACCCATCGATCTCTGTTACTTGCTGTGCGCTGAGTGAGAGTGCTTCTCCCCCATCTTGCGTTCCCCATACTTGAGGTTCTTTCAAATTACGCGCAAAAGCAACCCACCTATCTGTACTCGTCTGTAAAATACGAGCTAGCTTACTTACCTCCTGCCCATTCATCGCATAATCGCTGTTAATAGGAAACGCGACCAATGCTTTCACAATTTTCCCAGTCAAAGGTTGAAGATTCCGGTCCAGAATTTCACCTCGCCCACTTTCTAGAACAAGGGCACGTTGTCGCTGGATCACAGAATTTTTCACCAGATTGATTCCCCGAGATGAGTAGCTTTCTGATGCGACGATTTGTATCCAAAATAACTTTCCTAAAATACCAAGAAATAAGAGTAGAATCAAAAAGAGCATCAAAAACATACGCCTTTTTTCCATCGCAGATAATTGATTATCCTTCATAGCATGAACCCCTTTTAACTTCCAAAATAACCGTCACTCCTTCCAGTATCGGCATTCTGGCATCACAACAAACTGCTTCTACGCTGTGAAAAGACAAAAAAATCCACCCTCCTAACGGAGAGTGGATGCCATTCGTTATTACACTTCGAATTTGGATAATGTATCGGTCAATGATTGCGACAATTGATCTAGCTTGTCCGACAATTTCACCAAGCCATCACTAATGCTCAGCTGTTCGGAGCTCAGGGAAGCAACTTCCTCGGATGTAGCCAGTGATTCCTCGGCAACTGCACTGACGTTTGTCATGGCATCTGACAGAACCACTTGTGATTGTTCTAACGTAGAAATAGAATCACTCACTGTGCTCAACTGAACAATAAAGCCGCCCATATGATTCGTTACTTGTTTGAAAATCGTATCTGCTTCTTTAACAGCCATAATTTGCTCTTGGAAGATTGGGGTTGCTGTCGAAAGAACCTTAACCGTTTCATCGATCTCGCCTTGAATCGTTTCCGTAATTTGTCCAACAACATCGATGGATTGTTTAGACTGATCAGCAAGCTTACGAATTTCATCCGCGACGACCATGAAGCCTTTACCCGCTGAACCCGCACGTGCGGCTTCAATTGTAGCATTCAAAGACAAGATATTCGTTTGTTTCGAAATGTTATTCAAAAGATCCAAAATTTTACGGATCGAACGTGTACTTTCTTTTAAACGATCGACTTTATCCACCATAGAACGAATCATTTCTTCCGTCAGATTCGTCTTGGCAATGAGCTCAGACATATACTTCGTTCCAAGCTCACTGGACGTTTGTACATCAGCTGCCGCAGTTCCCATCTCAAGGTTGGCTTCAATAACTTGCTTCATTTGAATGCCGATATGGTGCGTTAGCTCGTTGCCTTTCTCCGACTCCGTCGCCAAACCGCCTGCGCCATTGGAAATCTCATCTGTCGCAACAGCAATTTCTCTAGCTGCTGTAGCAGTAACCTTTGAGGAATTCGTTAATTCTTGCGCTGTCTCAAATACCGCTTGAGCAGACGAACTTGTTTGTTGTACAAGTGACGTAATCTGCTGCATCATCACATCGAAGCTTGCACCCAGCTGCCCAATCTCATCTTGCGTCTTATAATTGGCGCGAACGGTTAACTTCCCTTTGGCACCTTGCTGCATCAGATTGCGCAGATTAATGAGTGGAGTTCCAATCATTCTAGCAACGATAATACCGATGATAACCGCAGCAATAGCCGCCAACAAGGCGATTAGGAGCGTGTAGTTATAGATTTTCTTCGCATCTTTCACAAGTGCGCTAACTGGAATATCACCAACCAAGTTCCATCCCGAAATTGCTGATTTGTAGAAAGCTACTAAGTGATCATCCTTCGTAATAAAGGATCCATGCTCTTCTTCAAGTTGCTCTTTCGTGAGTTGTACGGGTGAGTCTTTTGCAATTTCAGCCAAATCTTTAACAGCAATATTCTTATTCGCCGCATTCGTAATGATGACATTACTGTCATCGCCTAACGACATGCCACTTAACTCTTTCGTCAAAATATCCGTACTAAGCTCAATGACCAGTACAGCAGTTGACGAGTTCGTTAACGTGTTGCGCATCAGACGGCTGATCGCAAATGTATTCGTAGAGCTGCTGGAGTAACCTTTGGTTTGGCTATCTAACCATGTCACTTTACCTGCGTTCTCAACTGTGCGTTTAAACCAATCCGTTGATGCTGAATTGTCATTCACAGGAGCGCCGCCAGCGCCTGTAATCACGATCAATTTACCATCTGGACGGTACAAATGAAGAGTTTTAATTGATTTGTTAGAGAACGTAACGACGTTTAACTTTTCCGTTAATTGACGTGTAACATCCAGTGCTTCATAAGAGGATGCTTCTAACTTGGGAACCTTATCCAACAGTTCTTGCAGCTCTTTGTTAAGCATAATTTGCAGTGAGACATCATCAAAAGTTTGATATAGGAAATCTAACTTCTGACCTGCTTGTGTTACCGTTTGTAAACTGGACTCTGCTACCTTGTTCTTAATGACACTTTTGGAGACTGAATAGGAAATCATCCCTACTGTAAGTACGAAAAACAGGATACTTACGAAAAACATCAGAAATAACTTCATCCCAACTGATTTCACTGGATTTTCGAGCTTAATGTTGCTCGGACCTTTGAATGCATATGTACCATTCGGTGATGCTGAGCCACCATTCGTAGTCTCATCAGTTCGACCCCTTCGAACTTGTCCAGTTGCTTGAACTACTTTGTTTACAATAGCGCGGATACCTTGAAGTCTTTTTGTCATTTCGTTCACCACCATTAGTTTCTAATTAACCTTTTATAATTCTTACGCTCTTCATGAAAAGGTTTACATGCTTCGTCATAAACTGATTTCGACATGTATTTCCAATATCCTCTATAAAACGATCTAAAAGCACGAGAAAAACTTTCATCGCGGCTACCCAGGGGTGAGTGATCGCATATTGAGGCAATTTTACCACCAATACGACAATTATCGACACAAACCAACAATTATTTCGTCATGTTAGGCATAAAAAAGGAAGCTTTCTCCAATATAACCTACACTGGAGAAAGCTTCCATGGTACTATTTGCCTGTTTTCTTCCGCATCATATCCCACTTTTTTACAGGATTCTCGGTTTTTAGTCGAATCAATTGCAAAGGGTGTCTTGCAGCTGTTAATTCTTGGCCTGTTTCATCTTGAATAACACCAACGGATTGCTTGAAATGTGTACCATCTGGGCCAAAGAACTCAATTTCTTGACCGGGTTTGAAATGATTTCGTTGCTGAACAAGAGCAATTCCGGTTTCTGCGTTATAGTCCATTACCAAACCTACGAAATCGAAGCCGATAACCTTATCTTCCGGTTCAAAAATATGATCCTCATGACCTGGCGCTTCATAAAAGAATCCATCATTTAAAGGGCGATTCGCTGCTTTATGGATTTCATCCTGCCAGAGCGGATTCAGCTCGAAATGCGTTGGATCCTCGAAATAGGCATCAATCGCTTGGCGATAGGCGTTCACGACTGTAGCCACATAATGAATACTCTTCATTCTGCCTTCGATTTTGAAACTGTCTACGCCCGATTCGATCATATCCGCAATGTGATCAATCATACTCAAATCCTTAGAGCCCATCGTAAATGCATCGTCATCTTCTGCAAACATTGGGAAATCCGTCGCGAGTGGCGCATCCAGCGGCTGATCCTTTGTGAATAAATCATATTTCCAACGGCACGATTGCGAGCAACCGCCGCGGTTCGAATCACGATCCGTAAAGTGATTGGACAAAACACAACGCCCCGAGTAAGAACTGCACATAGCCCCATGAATAAAGGCTTCAATTTCAACTTCTACATGCGCTTTAATTTCATCGATCTCTTGCATGCTAACCTCACGCGCCAATACGACCCGTTCGATCCCTTGATCTTTCCAGAACTGCACCGTTTGCCAGTTCATGACAGACTGCTGTGTACTCACATGGACTTCTAAGTCAGGAGCAACACGTCGGCACGTTTCCATGATGATAGGGTCTGCAGCAATAATCGCCGAGATCCCCACTTCCTGCAATCCACGCAAGTACTCATCTAATCCTTCAATATCTTCATTATGTGCGTAGATATTCGTTGCCACGAATACCTTAGCCCCATATTGCTTAGCAAATTCGACGCCTTCACGCATTTCTTCTTTGGAGAAATTATCCGCATTGGAGCGTAAACCATATTTCTGTCCACCAATATATACCGCATCTGCGCCATAATGGATCGCAAATTTCAGTTTCTCTAAATTACCTGCTGGAGCTAACAGCTCCGGCTTATCAAGTCTTACACGCTTACCCCTGGCTCGTGCTTCTACGGCTGTCGTCATCTGGGAGAGCACCTTCTTTCTTTTTCAATCAATATACCTGTTCTTTATAGAAAAATCCGAAACTCAACTCACGCTCTGGATCCTGCAGCGCTACAATCGCATCCAGCCATTCTTGCTGAAATTCGTAACCTTCAGGATTCGCAAGATACGCATCAATCGCGGCGCGATAGCTTCTCACGACCGTTTCATTGTATTGGGAGGATTTGAGCAATCCTTCAATTTTCAAGCTATCAATATTCCCATCGATGAACTCAGGCAAATTTTCTAACATACAATAATCTTCCGAGCTCATAATGTGTGTACCATTGCGATCCTCATAGACGGGATAACGTTGGTCGCGGCGTTCATGCTCAATAAGGAATAGCCCCCGCTCCTTCGAGCGATTTTCTTCGGCTTGTTTCCCCTGATGGGCCATATAATTTTTGACAAGCTCACGCTTGGAATGATAAATATTCGTAATCCCATGAACTTGTACTTCAACAGCAATCTCAGCCTTTTCTTTAAAAGCTAATACTTGCTCCATATTCAGCTCTCTTGCTAATACGACGCGTACTGCGCCTTGTTTCCCCCAATAGTTCGCAGTGGCATAATTCGTAGAGGTCATCTCGGCATTCCAGTGCAGAGGCAATGGTGCAGCCAGTTGACGTACCGTCATGACTACCGCTGGGTCACCGAAAATGATAGCATCTACGCCATGTGACTGAAGGGCAGTTAAGTAATCTTGTAATCCTTCAAGCGTTTGATTATCTAAAATATTGTTAACCGCGACATAGACTTTTGCATTCCGTTCGTGTGCGTAAGCAACTGCTTCTCCAATCTCGTTCAGCTTCACTTCGCCAGGCAACCGAAGCCCGTAGCGATCTTCTCCTATAATAACAGCATCTGCACCTGCAAGGATCATTTTTTTCAACTCAGCAATTGAACCGCAGCTGATGACTAATTCTGGTCTTTTCACGTCATACTAACCTACCTTCTGTCAACTTAATTTGCAGTCTTCTTACTATTGGCAATATTCTTCTTGTGCTCCTCATAGGTTTCCGCAAACAAATGCCCCATGGTTCCATCCTTCTTCGTCACATAGAATACATATTTCGTTTCTTCTGGATAAATCGCTGCTTTAATAGAGGCTAGACTAGGACTTGCAATGGGACCAGGAGGCAATCCTGTATTCAAATACGTATTGTATGGACTTTGAATTTGCAAATCTTTTTCAAGTAAACGTTCCTTCGACTTATCGAATAAATATTGGACTGTCGCATCAATTTGAAGCGGCATGTTCATTTTCATTCTGTTCACGATGACACCTGATACTAGTGCACGTTCCGTATCGACAACAACCTCTCGTTCGATTAAGGAAGCAATCGTCAGCATTTGGTGTATGGACAGATTACGAGCCTTTAGCTTGTCCTTCCAATCAGGAGGAAGCGTCGCAAGCATCTTGTCTAGTTGTTCTAAAGAACGCTCGACGAATTCCTTTTCCGTAGAGCCTTTCTTGAATTCATAGGTTTCAGGGAAAATATAGCCTTCTAACCGATGTCTTAAATTCTTACTGTCGGGAATCGACGCTGTCGTATCCACTTTGAATTGGGATGGATCATCAACGACTTGCAGAAACGTCTCTTTCTTCCAAGTACTCTGCTCACTCATTTTGGCCGCAATTTGGTCGATAGTATATCCTTCTGGAATTGTGATACGAATCATTTCTTCCTTCACAACTTCACCTTTGTTGAGCTTATCAATCATATCTTCAAATGTCATGCCAGGCTTCATCGCGTACTCACCAGCCTGAAATTTGGATCCCTGCTTTTTGTACTTTAAATAGTACGTGAAAATGGAAGAATTCTTAATGAGACCTTTGGTTTCTAATTCATTGGCAATCTGTATGGAACTGGAGCCCTGTGGGATCGAAACTCGGACTTCCTGGTCTGATGCTTCAACTGGCTGCAATGCACTTGCGATAAACAATCCTACGCCAGCTGCCGTGCCCAGAGCTAGCAGCACAACGATACTGATGATAAGCAATACCCACTTTAGTTTACTGCGCTTAGGCTTGACTGATTCTTCTCGTCCATCATCCATATTCACAACGCTTTGATTCCTCCTAAGAATTTCGCTCGTTAAGTCTTTGGCTGTAGGTTACCTTACTCGTATTAACCATATGCACAACAAAACCGAGCGGATAATCTCCGCTCGGTTATCTTCTTCTTACAAGTCGTCTTGCTCAGGAAAAACCATCTCGTCGTATAGCTCCGAAACCGTTTCCCACTCATCGTCATCGTCAATGGTCACTAGTTCGTATTCTCCGTCATCGTTCGAGATAACACGAAAAAGAGCAACTTCCTCATCCTTTTTCAGTGCATCGGACTGCATAACGGCATACGTTTGGTTCTCATAAACGAATTCTTTTAGAAGATGATACACCGTCGACTCACTTTGGTCGTCAGACAACAGGATATCATCCCCGTAAGTTTTGCGCAATACATCAGAAGGTGTTGTCAAACTCATGCTTCTTCTTCCTCATCGAACTCCGCCATTAAGGTGTTGAACGTTTCTTCAACAATGTTCCACTCTTCTTCATCATCGATGGTGAAAAGCTTCAAATCCTCGCCGTCGTCGTCTTCTTCATAACGGAAGGCATACACTTCATCGGATTCTTCATCTCCGCCATCCGTAGGCACAACCATCATATATTTCTTATCTGAACCGTCCACTTCGAATTTCATGATAACCTCGAACTCTTCTTCGTTGCCTTCATCGTCCGGGATGTAAATGATTTCTGGTTCTTCTTCACGCAATTCTTCTTTGGACATGTTCATTCACCTCTTCATATTGGCATCCATATACCCTTGTAGAATAAGCTGTGCCGCCATTTTATCAATGACTAACTTCCGTTTCTTCCGACTTACATCTGCTTCTAGAAGCGTCCGTGTAGCGGCTACCGTAGTTAAACGCTCATCCCATAGGTGTACAGGTACACTAATCTTTTGTTTTAATTCTTCTGAAAAAGCAATTGCAATCTCGCCGCGGGGCCCAATCGTATTGTTCATATTCTTCGGCAACCCGACAACAACCTGCGATACGCCATATTCATTCACAATCTGTATAAGCCGTTCAATGTCTTCTCCCGGCTTATTACGGCGAATGACTTCAAGTCCTTGAGCCGTCCACCCGAGCTCATCGCTTAATGCGACACCGATGGTTTTATCCCCATAATCCAAGCCCATCCATCTCATGCTGGTTCTCTTTTCTTCTATTTGTGTTGGCCCAGATAAGCACGAACTAATTCTTCAATTAGTTCATCCCGTTCCCGTTTACGAATGAGGCTTCTGGCATTATTATGACGCGGAATGTAGGCAGGATCCCCGGAAAGCAAGTAACCAACAATCTGGTTAATCGGATTATACCCTTTTTCCTGAAGAGCATCATACACCGCCAGCAACACATCCTTCGGCGAAGTTTCGATCTCTTCCGCCTTCACATTGAACTTCATTGTTTTGTCCATGGAACTCATCAGGAGCACCCCACTTCCTTGTGACCTTGTAAAATATTTGGTAAAAAACTTGCGTTATACATGTGATATATTCTCTATGGTTTTAAAAATTCCTGTCCATTAGAAAAATAATTATACAAATTGGGAAAGGAGCCCCTCGACACTAGCTAAAGCAGCTTGCAATTTCGATGCATCCTTACCGCCAGCTTGTGCCATATCTGGACGACCGCCGCCGCTTCCGCCGACTGCCTGTGCAACCTCTTTAATAATTTTACCCGCATGGAAGCCTTTAGAAACGAGATCAGGTGTAACAGCAGCTACCAGATTCACTTTATCTTCTGTCGCAGCGCCAAGAACGATGACTGCCGACCCCAGTTTCCCTTTCATCTCATCAACGATGTTACGAAGAGAATCCATATCCGCAGCATTGACTTGTGCAGCCAGAACGGCAACACCAGCAACTTGCTTCACTTGATCCGTAAGCGAACCAGCCTCAATACGACCAAGCTTACCACGAAGTGACTCGTTCTCACGTGCCAGTTCTTTCATTTGCTGCAAAGTAGCATCCACACGTTTGGGAACATCCGTGATGTTCGATTTCAGTAAGCCAGCTGCTTCTTTTAACAATTGCAGTTGACCATCCAAATACTCATACGCGCTGCGCCCAGAAACAGCTTCAATTCGACGTACGCCGGAACCAATTCCCGACTCACTTACAATTTTGAACAAGCCGATTTGGCCTGTATTTTGAACGTGGCAACCACCGCAAAGCTCTAAGGAATAGTCGCCAACTTGTACGACACGAACGATATCGCCGTACTTCTCACCGAATAACGCCATAGCGCCCATTGCTTTCGCATCTGCGATTGCTTTGAGGGAAATATCTACGTTCGTGCTATTCCAAATTTGTTGATTCACACGGTGTTCCACGTCTTGCAGCTCTTCACTCGTGATGGAGCCGAAATGGGAGAAGTCAAAACGCAAGCGATCTGGCTCTACAAGGGAACCCGCTTGATTGACATGCGTCCCTAACACTTCCTTAAGTGCTTTGTGCAGTAAGTGTGTTGCCGTATGGTTCTTAATAATGTCTGTACGTGGTGCAGAAGCAACTGTAGCGACTACAGCCTCACCTTGGCGCAGTACACCGGACTCAACGATGACTTTGTGGACATGCTGACCATGTGGAGCTTTCATCACATCAACAACCTGCAAAATTACCTGATCGTTGCGAATTGTACCATGGTCGCTAACTTGACCACCGCTCTCTGCATAGAAAGGCGTACGGTCTAGAACGACTTGGCATGTTTCACCAACACCAACAAGCTCTACGAGCTCATTCTCATGCACGATGGCTACGATATTAGCAGTAACTACCAATTCATTATATCCAACAAATTCGCTTTTAATCGTTAATTCCGACAGCGGCCCGCCTTGAACCTTCATACCGCCCTCTTTGTTACTTGCTGCACGTGCGCGATCACGCTGCTCTTGCATGGAAGCATCGAAACCAGCACGATCCACAGTTAGCCCTTTCTCTGACGCGAAATCCTCCGTCAAATCAAATGGGAAGCCATACGTATCATAAAGCTTGAATGCGTCAGGTCCGCTGATTTGATTCGTGCCAGCTTGCTGCGTTTTCTGTACCATTTCGGCAAGAATGATCAAGCCATCGCTCAGCGTCTCATGGAAACGCTCTTCTTCGGTACGAATAACTTTCTCAATGAACTCGCGCTTATCGACAACCTCAGGATAATAGACTCCCATGATGTCCCCAACCGTTGGCACTAGCTTGAACAAGAACGGTTTATCCAACCCAAGCACTTTTCCATAGCGTACTGCGCGACGAAGCAAACGACGAATGATATAACCGCGACCTTCATTGGAAGGAAGTACACCATCACCTACTGAAAAAGCAACCGTACGAATATGGTCAGCAATGACTTTTAGCGCAACATCATGCTCTTCATTGACATGGTAAGCAACACCTGTTAGCTCACATGTTTTCTCAATAATCGGCAAGAACAAGTCGGTGTCGAAGTTAGAATCCACATCTTGTAGAATGGAAGCAAAACGTTCTAAGCCAGCACCTGTATCAATGTTCTTATTCGGAAGCGGTGTGTAGCTGCCATCTGAATTGTGGTTGAACTGTGTGAACACCAAGTTCCACACCTCAAGGAATCGCTCATTCTCGCCGCCTGGCCAGCATTCTGGATCAGACAAATCACCGTATTTATCGCCGCGATCGTAGAAAATTTCCGTACACGGACCGCATGGCCCTTCACCAATATCCCAGAAATTATCTTCTTTCAGCTTATAGATACGTTCTTCTGGAATGCCAATTTGCTTGTTCCAAATGTCGAAAGCTTCCTCGTCATCTTCATGAACCGTAACCGAGATCCGATTCGGATCAAAACCGATCCATTGCGGATCTGTTAGGAACTCCCATGCCCATGGAATAACTTCCTTTTTGAAATAGTCCCCGATGGAGAAGTTCCCCAGCATTTCAAAGAATGTATGGTGACGACGTGTTTTACCTACGTTTTCAATATCATTCGTACGGATACACTTCTGAGCATTCGTAATCCGCGGATTCTCAGGAATTTCACGCCCGTCTAGATACGGTTTCAACGGAGCAATACCCGCATTAATCCACAAAAGGGATGGATCATTGTGAGGGACTAAAGAGGAGCTAGGTTCAACCTTATGCCCTTTACTTGCGAAAAACTGTAACCATTTTGAACGAATCTCACTTGCTTTCATCGAAGTCAAGCCTCCATATTTAGGATAAGTTTACAAACAAACAAAAAACGCCCCTGCAGCTAACAGGGACGAATCATCGCGGTACCACCCTGGTTATTGTATCCGTGCTCCCGTTGCCTTAGAGGCAAGGGCGAATCCAATCTCCTTGTGCGGACTTGTAACGGGTCCAACCGGTGGAGTTCATCCACACTCCGAAACGAGCTTTGGGCCATCCTAACACCGAAAGGTTCTTCCAGCCGACTTCGCAGCGCTAACTGCCAAGTGGAACCTTCTCTCTGATCGATGGGCTATGACTTACTTAGTTTCATCAACGTTTTATTTCACATATAGATAAGGCAAATTATAACTTTATGGATGTTGCCTGTCAATATGACAGCCATCTATATTACAATAGAAACAACGGAGGTGCTTTAAATGGATATGTCTACCCTAACACTGCTCGGTCTGATTTTCCCCATTTTCGTATTAATCATTTATATCATGGTGAAAACACTCATTAAAAAACAAATTCCAGACAGTCGTTACAATCCCTTTGACTACATTACAGGTCAATCGCATGTGGAGTTTCAAGAACAAAAAGAACAAAAAGAGGAAGACGACAGCCAGGGTGATGATAAAGATAAGCATCTAAAATAAGGACTTGCATCCCATCCCTTACACAGAAAAATTCACCATTGACAATGATTCTCAATAGAAGTATACTAAGTTTATTGATAATGATTTTCATTATCGCACGAAACACTAACAGCTTGCATATTACTCACTTATTCCGTAGTCCATTTCATGGTTTACGTATGGGCCACAACCTTTTCTAACTCCTCAACCCTCGTGCAAAACCCCTTGGACCATGATCCCGCAAGTCATGGCTCAGGGGGTTTTGTGCGTCTTCTGACTGTAACGGCAATTCCCTATTAAGCAGTCGGCTTATGTACAAAATGGATGAACACATGCTGGATAATGACTTTCATCACAGCGAAAAACGGTACAGCCAAGATTAAACCAACTACGCCCGCTACTTCTCCCCCAACTAGCAAGGCGAAGATGATAAACAGGGGATGCATGTGCAAGGTTTTGCCAACAACCTGGGGAGAAATCACATTCCCCTCGAGAATCTGCACGGTCAAATTGACCAATGCGACGAACAGTACCATTTTCAAAGAGACGGTTGAAGCCATAATGATGGCAGGCGCTGCACCAAAGAAAGGCCCCATATAGGGGATGATATTGAAGATGGCGACCACACTGGCTAGAAGCAACGGGTATGGCATTCCTATGAGCCAGTAGCCTATATAAGCCAGAATGCCAATAATGATACATACAAGGAGCTGTCCGCGAATATAATTGCCCAACGCCGTATCTATGTCCATCAGGAGAGAGACGGTTTTTTTTCGATGTTTCACTGGCACGATAGCCAGCGCTGTTTTCTCAATAATCTGGAAATCTTTCAAGATATAGAAAGCGAGGAATGGCACGATAAAAGCAATGAACAACATATTGATCGTCGTCCCGATTTGATTCATGTAATCGGCGACAGCCATAGAAATCTTAGATTCCAGCTTACCGATTGAGTGATTAAACCCATTTCGCACACTGTCGGGCAGTAGTTGATTTTGATTAAAACCGTCAACAAGCGACTGTGCGCGCATCGCCATTTGTGGCATATGCTCATTCAATTCTGCAGCCTGCTCAATAAACATCGGGGTCATATTCATGATGATGACTGTCACGGATGTGATGAACACACTATAAATCAAAAGAACCGCAATTGTTCTTGGCACTTTCCGTTTATTCAGAATCGTGACCACTGGATTAAGTATGTACGATATGATGACCGCAATGAAAAACGGCATTACGATGGCTTTGATGAAAGTAAAAAGATGAAATAGTATAGGTTTTATCAGTACAAGCAAGTATAATCCGACCAGAATGAGTAGGGCATAAACCATACCCACAAACCATTTATTACTTAAAAATCGTTCCATACGACCTCCACCTCTGTCACTAGAAATTCAACGCAGCGTTCATACAGTATGTGTACAACTCACCCAAATTAACCCTTGGTTGCCGCGGAATGACAAAAAAACGTTAGAGCCCAAACGATTTCTCGCTCGAACGCTAACGTTTCCATATGTTATCTTTAGTTCACGTGTTCATGGATATGAGAAACTTCTTCCTCAAAAAACAAATCATCCAGAGAACTTAACGTACCATCTTCTTCAACTTGATAAACGGACATTTTGTCTCCGTTTACGCTAAGTTCGATAAAACAACCCCAACAGTAAAATTGGTGGGAACCGATCTTTCCAATATCTTTGGAATTACAGTTTGGACAACGCATCATGCTCACCCTATTCTTCTTTGGATACGAAGAGTTCTTCTACTTCCTGAGCGCAATGTCCAGGCACGATGATCGCATCTTCCCCCATCGTTGCCGATTCTGGCATGGGAAGCCACTTTCGCCCTTCTTTTAAATCAGAAATAAACCCTTCGGACAATTCATAACCTACTATTTGTTTACCCCAATTCTGGTTTAAATAAACATCTTCTACCACGCCTAATTCGTGCCCTCCCACTGTGATGACTGAGAGCCCCTTAATCTTGTCACTTCCCTCAAGAAAAGCATGGCACTCGTTCTTCTGCCCAAATTCGCAAATGACACTTTCGTTCGGTATGGTTATAGCATCTTCTCCAGCTGCGACAATTCCCTCCCACGATATGTATCGTAAGGACGAGAACCACGTCTTCGCTTCGAGCACAATGCCGCTTATGTTCCAAGTTGGGTCGATCAATAAATCCTTTACTTCGCCTACTTGCTTACCCGACTCAACGGTTAACACGGGAAGTCCTATCAATTCATGCGCTCTGCGCAAACGCAACGCCTCCTAGAACCGCCCAGTACTACTTATTACGCAACCGATGGATAATGGTTGCAACTTTATGGGCAGCCGTTTCGATTTGTTCTTTAGAATTCCCCATTCCAAAGCTAAATCGCACCGCGGAGTGTGTCACATTTTCTGGAAGTTTCATGGCTTGTAGCACATGCGAGACTTCTAGAGAGCCAGACGTACATGCGGAGCCGCTTGCAGCCGCTACTTGACTTAAATCAAGGTTCATTAAAAGTGTTTCCGTTGATATACCTGGAAATGAAATGTTTAGAATATGCGGAACATACTGTTCCTTGTGCCCGTTAATTGTAAACGCATCACAGCCCAATTGCTGTTCTAGGATCGAAATCATGTGTTCACGAAGCTCACTTGCCTGTGTGTAGTTGCGTTCTTGGAGCGGAAGAATGGTTTCAACTGCTTTGGCGAAGCCGGCGATGGCGGGGACATTTTCAGTACCTGCACGGCGTTTTCGTTCTTGTGAGCCGCCGAATACGTGAGGAAGCAACTTCGTATGCTTGGAGACGTACAGGGCTCCAGCACCTTTGGGGCCATAAATTTTGTGAGCGGACAGACTCATAAGATCAATCGGCAGCTCAGCAAGATTCAAGGGAATCTTTCCTAGTGCTTGCACCGCATCGACATGAAAAGGAATGCCATGCGTTCTAGCGAGCAAGCCAACTTGCTCAATTGGCTGAATCGTACCTACTTCATTATTCACATACATCATAGAGATAAGAGCTGTATCGGGACGAATGGATGCTTCCACATCTTCTAGTTGAACAAGCCCGTCTGAACCTACGGGTACGTATGTGACTTCAAATCCAAGACGTTCTAAGTGTTCGCAGGGATGCAGCACGGCATGATGCTCAATCGCAGTTGTCACGATATGCTTCTTGCCAGCTTGCTCCCCCTGCATAACCCCAAAGATCGCCATGTTATTACTTTCGGTTCCACCACTTGTGAAGATCAGTTCACTAGGCATGCAGCCTAGTGATTTCGCCATACCATCGCGGAAGCGATTCAGCGCTGTTCTTGCTGTACGACCAAAGCTATGCGTACTCGAAGGATTACCATAATTTGCTGTAAAGAAAGGCAACATCGCCTCCCACACATCAGGATGTACGGGCGTTGTAGCAGCGTGATCTAGATAAATAGGTTCCATGAGTCACCTTAAATGTAAAACATGTAATTATCGTTTTTGCCTTTATCCTCAAAAGAGATCAGGTTTGACAATGTTGTGGAGTCCAGCACTTCCGCAATGCTATCGCGAATGCGAATCCACAAATCCCGTTTGGCAGGATCATCCTCTTCCGTAAAATCTACGGGGGAGATCGGCCCTTCAAGTACACGAATAACTTCACCAGCAGTTACCTGCTCAGCAGATTTAGAGAGAATATAGCCACCGTAAGCTCCGCGAATACTTTTAACTAAACCCGCATTACGCAAAGGAGCTACAAGTTGTTCAAGATAATGTTCCGAAAGCTGATGTCTCTCAGCAATACTCTTTAGTGAAGTTGGTCCTTCACCCACTCGGTTAGCTAGTTCCATCATGATCGTTAGACCATAACGACCTTTTGTGGAAATTTTCAAAATTAACACCTCATTCAACATGATATGCCATCAAGGAGTCTGTATATATCGCTAAAACTTGAGATGCTTACCAATCTCGCTCCCTACGTTTTAACAACCAGGGTCGTCCCTATCTAGGTAAACAGCGTTTCCATTTTTCGCAAAAACATTCCAAAACATCCGTATATCGTATCTATGTTATCACAAAACCCTAGTAATGTGGGGGAAAAACAATGACATTCTCATGAAATATTTTAATTTTGAGCAATTGGCATGTATAATAGTAGTGTTCAAAATGAACAGCTCCACCCAAGTCAAGTGAAATAAACGACTACGCCGTTCTCCAAGGACGAGAGAGATTATCAAAAATAGAACCAAGTATATGTGAAACATATGCCTGCTACTATTTCAAGATGGAAAAGAGGTTCACGCTATGGAAACAAAAAAACGTGTCATTCTAGGGATGTCTGGAGGTGTCGATTCTTCGGTTGCCGCGCTGCTGCTTAAGGAGCAAGGGTATGAAGTTATTGGCATTTTCATGAAAAACTGGGATGATACTGACGAATTTGGTCATTGTACCGCAGAAGAAGACGCAGAGGATGTCAGACGGGTTTGTGACCAACTCGACATCCCTTTCTATACAGTAAATTTCGAGAAGCAGTATTACGACAAAGTTTTTGCCTACTTCTTGGACGAGTACACCAAGGGTCGCACGCCGAACCCAGATGTCATGTGTAACCGTGAAATCAAATTCGGAGAATTGTTGCAAAAAGTTCTCGATCTAGGCGGCGACTACATCGCAACGGGACATTACGCGCAAGTGAAGGAACAAGACGGTGAATTCGTATTGATGCGTGGCAATGATTCCAATAAGGATCAAACCTATTTCCTTAACGTCCTTAATCAAGGGCAGCTTGCCAAAGCGATGTTCCCGATCGGTCACTTGCCCAAGTCCAAGGTACGTGAGATCGCTGAAGCTGCTGGTCTTGCAACAGCGAAGAAGAAAGATAGTACGGGGATTTGTTTCATTGGCGAACGCGACTTCAAAACGTTCCTCAGCCAATACCTCCCAGCACGTCCCGGCAACATGGTCGATGTTCGCAACGGTGAAATCAAAGGGCGCCATGACGGATTGATGTATTATACCCTGGGCCAAAGACAGGGACTTGGGATCGGTGGATCTGGTTCCGGTGAACCATGGTTCGTTGTAGACAAAAACTTGGAGAAGAATGAATTGCTCGTCGTGCAAGGCGAGGGCCATCCAGGTCTTTATTCCAAAGGTTTAACAGCTACTGACGTAAACTGGATTTCTACTAAGAAGCCTGAGGGTGCATTTACGTGTACAGCCAAATTCCGTTATCGTCAAGCGGATCAAGGGGTTGTCATCACCTTGCAGCCAGATGGCAGCTGTGAAGTTGTCTTCGATAAGCCGCAAAAAGCAGTTACGCCTGGCCAATCCGTTGTATTTTACGATGGAGAGATTTGTCTCGGCGGCGGTGTGATTGATAAGGTTCACAAGTAAGAGGACAGATAGCATAAGGGCAAGAAATGAGTACACAGATTAGTGTAGAGGAGAATGTGTATGACTATGAATGAGTTAACGATCAAAGCTGATACGTATGAAGATGTAATGAGGCTCGTTAAAGAGATTGGGATTCTTCCTCTCTCTTCGTTCATCCCTGAGCATCCTTCTCTGGACTCTTTGACGCTTCCAGAACAGTGGCATACGGGACTAGAAACAGATCCGTGGCTATGGCGAGATCGCCTTCCAGGTGATGGGCTTGCAGCTTATGGACGATTTTTTGCCAAGAAACCCTTGTTGATTTCTTCCGACCTTTTTCCTTTGATCAAAAATTTACTTGAAGATCCCTATTCCGTAGATGAGCGCTACTCTGACGGTGAACTGTCCAAAGCGGCGGTTGATGTCTATCACGCTATTGCTGGCAATGAAGGGATCGATGTAAAAGCTTTGCGAGCTGCGACCGATTTGAAATCGAAAGAATCGAAGGCCGAGTTCGACCGTGCTCTGATCGACTTGCAGAGTAAAGCGGATATCGTAATTGCGGGAATTAGTGAGCGTTTGAATGCCAATGGTACAAAAAACGGCTGGAACGGCACCTGTTACATGACCGCTTCCCATTGGATGGAACTGCATCGGATGGAGAAGAACACATTGCCAACTCCTGAAGCTAAAACTCAGTTGCGAACACTGCTGAAGGACAAGTATAGCGAAGCTGCTAGGAAGTACTTAACGAAGATTTTTAAGTTGTAATGGGGGAGGAGCACTTTGGTGCTCCTTTTTATGTTGGCTCAGGGGGAGCCAGCTCGTTTAAAGGTCGAGATGACTGCTTGAGAGGTTGAATATTGCTCGCACAGTAGAATATCGGTACCGTTCTTACTCTGAGAGGCCGATTATTGCTCGCTCAGTAGAAGATCAGCACCGTTCTTACTCTGAGACGTCGAAATTTGCTTGCTCGGGAGAGCCAACTCGGCTTAAGGGGCGAAATGACTGCTGAGACGTCGATTTTTGCTCGCTCAGTAGAACTTCAGCACCGTTCTTACTCTGAGACGTCGAAATTTGCTTGCTCGAGAGAGCCAACTCGGCTTACGGGGCGAAATGCTGTAATTTACCGCTCCCTCTTGCGCATGCAAGCTCCCTATCACGCACACGCTACTAACGAAAGGTGTGAGCGATCCTGAGCAAAATCATAGCTATTTTACTCATGTTTGGCTTGAACTGGGTTGGATCTTCTCCTGCACTTGCAGTAGACACCATCCAACATGACAAAAGTGACAATACCGTATGGGCGCCAAAACAAGACCCCTCTTATGCCAAGTGGAGCCGACTCGCTTTTCACGAAGCTGGTAAGGTGTATACATTGTTGGATTACAAATACATTGGAAAGTCCAACGTGGCACCAGGTGTCGTACAACAGCAATTCCGTTTCTGGGTCAAAAAGAATGGCGCTGAATTTCCACTCATCGTCTCCATCCGTTATGATCCCGTTACAGAAAAGGTATTCACGATTCTTATGGAGCAAGAAAATAGAGGGACTCTACGGATTCTATGAATCTGTAGGTGTCCCTCTTCTTTTGTGCTGATTGAGCTTCATCTTCTCTTCTGTGCCTTGATTAGTTGCCGCAAAGATTACTTCATGCTGAATCTCATCCGGCAAGTACTGCTGACGCACATAATGACCTGGATAGTTATGCGGATACATATAGCCTTTATGACCGAGTTTCTCCGCACCTTTGTAGTGGGTATCACGGAGATGCAGCGGAACTTCCGCTGATTTCACCCGCTCCATCAACTCCTGTGCACGCATAATCGCGAGTGGGATCGAGTTGGACTTCGGACTCTCCACAGCGAATAAAATTGCCTGGGAAATGATGTACTTCGATTCCGGCCAGCCAATCTTATGGTAGGCGTCCATCGCCGTGACAGACTGAACCATCGCCTGCGGATTGGCGAGTCCGATATCTTCGCTGCAAGCGACGATCAGACGCCGCAGGAAGGTCATAGGATCCATGCCGAGCTTCTCGACGGCATAGAGGAACCAGAACAGCGCGGCGTCGCTAGAGCCGCGCACGCTCTTGTGAAAGGCGGACAAGACGTCATACTGCGTCGACTCGTCCGCTTTCACGATGGGGCGGCGGATTGACTCTTCCGCCACCTCGCGCGTGATATGAACCGTGCCGTCCGGTTCAGGTGAAGTCGTCAGCGCTGCGAGCTCCAGCGCGTTCAGGGATCGGCGGATGTCGCCATTGGCCATCTGCCCGATGTGTTGCAGCGCCTCCTCGTCCACGTGGAGGCGCATGAAGCCTAGCCCCTTGACGGGATCGGCGATGGCTCTGCGCATGGCGATGAGCGCATGCTCCGCCGTGAGGGGCTCGAGCTGAAACAGCGTCGAGCGCGACAAGAGGGCCCCGTTCACATGGTGTAAGGGGTTCTCTGTGGTCGCCCCGATGAAGATGAGGATGCCCTGCTCTACCGCAGGAAGCAGCGCATCCTGCCGCGAGGTGTTGAAGCGATGGACTTCGTCTAGAAACAACGTCGTTTTACGCCCGTACATCGCTTTGGTGCTTTTGGCCAGCTCGATAATCTCCCGGACGTCCTTCACAGAAGCATCAACCGCGTTGAGCTTCATGAATTCGCCTTGGGTCCGATTCGCAATGATGTTTGCGAGCGTCGTCTTGCCTGTCCCTGGAGGCCCATAGAGAAGAATCGACGTCACTTGATCCGCCTCAATCGCCCTTCGGAGCAGCTTGCCTTTGCCCACAATTTGTTCTTGTCCGATATATTCATCTAATGTCGTTGGCCGCATACGATCAGCGAGCAGCTTGCCCACAGGATCTTGGGATGACGCATATGTAAACAAATCCATGATTAGTTTCCTTTACTTGGAGCTAAAAGTTGGTCTGTCCATTATACCTTGCCTGATTAGGCATGTCATGTCTATCCAAATAAAAAAACTCCTCCAAAGCGCTTGAGTTCCGCATGGAGGAGGCATATTTAGTGAGAAATAACAGGCTCCTGCTGAGCATCTTGACGAGGTGCTGGGGCTGCGAACCGCAAAGGACCCGCAATAAAAGCAGCACCTAACCCTACAACACCAAAGGCTATTGCTAAAATAAAGCCATGATTGATCGCTGTTCCTAGCGAGTCCCGCAGGAAGTTCATTGTATCAGGTGGCAGCGCCGAACCTGCACGTATCAATTGCTCGGGGTTCCCCAACGTAGCAAGTTGATCAAGCGGCATTTGATGCGCAGCGGCCCCCTCCTGAATGAGGCTACTGTAGTTATTGTTCACGATAGTCGCCATAATTGAAGCGCCAAGAACCCCGCCGATATTCCGCCAGAATCCAACGATTGAGGAACTGACACCGATATACTTGCGGTCTACACTTTGCGCAACAGCATTTTGAGCCACACTCATTAAAGGTCCGATCGCACCAACACCAAGTAAGACCATAAGCACAATCATATAGAACTTACTTGCATCATGACTGACTACGCTGAGCAGATAACTGACAACAATACCCGCTGTCATACTGAAAGCGAACACAGCACGGAAGCTGAAGTAGCGTTGCAGGAACCCAAAGCCAACAGCACCAACCATTAAGGAAAACATCATAGGCGTCAGCAAACTATTCGAGTTCGCATTACCTAGAACCGCTGTTGAGAAAATAGGCAAATACGCAATGGCCGAAAACATAATCGCACCTTGACATAGACAAGCTAAGACCGTGGCTAGGACCATCCGATTTTTGAATAATGGTAACGGTAGAATGGGTTCATGCGCTCGGCGCTCCACCCCAATAAACAAGAAACCAATGACAACTGCGACGGCTAATAAGCTAATGATTTGCCATGAACCCCATGCGTAATCCTTCCCTCCGAACTCAAGGGCCAGCATAAGTGAAACGGTTGTTATAATGAGAAACAGCGTACCTAGATAATCGATTTTCGGACGACGATCAGAGCGAGATTCTTTTAGAGCAAAAAACAAGACAAGGAACGACAATACGCCTAGCGGCAAATTCACGTAGAAACACCAGCGCCACCCCCATGACTCAGCTAAGAGCGTACCGATTTGCGGCCCAGCAACGGAAGATAGTCCAAATATCCCTGCAAAAACACCTGACAGCTTCGCCGCCTGCTTGGGGTCGGCAAATATCGTGTAAATGATCGTAAACGAAATCGGGAAGATCGCGCCAGAACCAATACCCTGAATGGCACGGAACACAATAAGTTGATTCATATCTTGTGCCATACCGCATAAAGCAGAACCAATCAGGAAGATCGAAATCCCAATCATGTAAAACAACTTTCTACCGAACATATCCGACAGCTTTCCAAATACAAGCATTGTGCTTGTGGAGGCAAGCATATAGGCGGTGAATACCCAGCTTATTTTATCAAACCCATTAATGTCGCTAATGATGTGTGAAATCGCCGCAGATGTCACGGTGTTGTCCAGTGCGGACATGAGAAGTCCGAGAGCCATCGCCAAAATAATCAAACCTGTTTTCTTATTCGCCATTTTCGAAACCTACCTCACTTCTGTTCTACATTTTTTAACCGTGTTATCCCTTGTGTCAGGGTATGGATTTTACTTTCTGAATTATGGATGCCAATCTGAATACAAATTTCCTGTGTAGGCGACATCTCTGGCTGGCAGTCCACGTACAACTGACGTAGTCTCTCCAAATTTACCTTCGTGCGGTTAAGGAACTCTTCTAACACACCAATCATGATATGTGCTTCTACAAACTCGCCAAAAAACAACCGTGTCATAGCATCCGACTTGAACTCATCGTTTTCAATGGGACTATACATGTACTGCTTAAATTGGTGCTGCCCTTCCTCCGTGATGGAATAGAGGTTTTTATTTGGTTTGCCTTCTTGGATCACACTTTCCTTGGTAATCAAGCCCTCCTTCTCCATTTTGCTAAGCATAGGATAAATCGTGCCGAAGCTCGCGTTGTTAAAGTAGGAAAGAACCGTCTCCATCTTGTGCTTGATGTCATAGCCAGATAAGCTATGGTGCATTAATAAACCCAAAATCACATCTTGACTATTCATGCTGTGAAGCCTCCATTTTGGTGATAACTGTCTTGATCTACTTACAATTTATCACTTTACATATATCGAGTCAATATATACTTTATTGATATATATAAAATGATAAAAAAAAGGGACACCCATTTTCATGGGCATCCCTCAATTCTAAGCTTTGTTCTTCGCACCAATCTCCAGCAAATCCTTCACAGCCGCACTCACCATGATAAGCCCCGCTACAGGAGGTACAAAAGAATTGCTCGCAGGCGGTTGTTTCGCCTTACGTCTATCTGGTGCATTAGCAGGCACGATTTGTTCTGTAACGTCTTCCCGCGGCTTCATTGGTTCTTCCATCGAGAATACGACCTTCACGCCCTTCTTGATGCCTTCCTTACGCAAACGTTGACGAATCACGCGTGCGACCGGGTCCATGCTCGTTTTGGAAATATCCGTAATTCTAAATTGTGTCGGATCCATTTTATTCGCAGCACCCATACAAGAAATCATCGGGATTTTACGTACCAAACATTGTTTGATCAAATGGATCTTGTACTCGATCGTATCACTTGCATCCAGTACATAATCGATTGGATACGCGAATACTTGCTCATACGTTTCCTCTGTATAGAACATCCGAAGGGAGATGACATCACACTCAGGGTTTATCAAAAGGATACGATCTCGCATCAGATCAGCTTTATGCTGACCAACTGTCGTCGTAAGAGCATGGATCTGACGGTTGACATTCGTAATATCGACGACATCCTTGTCGATAAGGATCAAACGGCCAACACCTGAGCGCGCCAAAGCTTCAGCCGCAATGCCACCGACACCGCCAATACCGAGTACAACGACTGTACTATTTTTCAAAATATCTAGACCCTCAGGTCCTATCGCAAGTTCAGTTCGCGAAAATTGGTGAAGCATGGGAACACTTCCTCTTCAAAGTTCTTAGGCTTTCGCAGCAGGCTGCTTAAGCGCTAAGCGAATCGATAGTTGTTCTAGTTGTTTATCATCAACTGTTCCCGGAGCGTCCATCAACAAGTCTGTTGCACTAGCTGTTTTCGGGAATGCGATCGTTTCTCTTAGGTTCGTACGGCCTGTGATTAACATCACCAAACGGTCAAATCCAAAGGCAAAGCCACCGTGTGGAGGCGTACCGTATTCAAATGCTTCCAGCAAGAAGCCGAATTGCTCATACGCTTCTTCTTTGGAGAAGCCTAGCGCTGCGAACATTTTCTCTTGCACATCACGTTGGTAAATCCGCATGGATCCACCGCCTACTTCATAGCCGTTCAAGACTAGGTCGTAAGCTTGCGCACGAATTTGACCTGGATCTGTATCGAAGAAATGAATGTCGTCTTCATTTGGACGTGTGAACGGATGGTGTTCCGCTACATAACGTTTCGCATCTTCGTCATACCCAAGAAGTGGGAAGTCTACAACCCATGCATATTTGAATACGGAGTCATCGATTAGGCCAAGTTGACGACCGATTTTCAGACGAAGGTTACCTAGTACATCAGCAACGACTTTCTTTTTATCAGCAGAGAATAGAAGAAGATCTCCCTCTTCAGCGCCTAAACGTTCTGTCAATGATGCGATTTCAGCTTCGTTGAAGAACTTCACGATTGGTCCTTTGAACTCGCCGTCTTTCACTTGAATCCAAGCAAGACCTTTTGCCCCATAACGCGCTGCGAATGGCAGCAAGTCGTCAATTTCTTTACGGCTCCAAGTGCCACAGCCCTTAGCATTAAGAGCTTTTACTTGGCCGCCGCCTTTTACAACGTTAGCAAATACTTGAACGCCGGATGTGGACACGATATCCGATACATCTTGCAGCTCAAGTCCAAAACGAAGATCCGGCTTATCGGAACCGTATTTCGCCATCGCATCGGCATGCGTAATGCGTTGGAACGGACGAGGGATATCAACATTCGCTGTTTCTTTCATCAATTTCACAACAAGCTCTTCAAGAATCTCAAGAAGCTGATCCTGGGACAAGAAAGACGTCTCGATGTCGACTTGCGTGAACTCAGGTTGACGGTCTGCACGAAGGTCTTCGTCGCGGAAACAACGAGCGATTTGGTAGTAACGCTCAAGACCACTAACCATCAACAATTGTTTAAAGATTTGCGGGGATTGCGGAAGTGCAAAGAACTCGCCTGGATGCACGCGGCTCGGTACCAAGTAATCACGCGCGCCTTCTGGTGTACTTTTCGTCAAAATCGGTGTTTCCACGTCAATAAAGCCTTGGGAATCCAAGAAATTACGGAAGATGTTGGACGCTTTGGAACGCAGCATCAACGTACGTTGCATCTCTGGACGACGCAGGTCAAGGTAACGATATTTCAAACGAACCGCTTCATCCACTTCCACGCCATCTTCGATGAAGAACGGAGGTGTTTTCGCCGCATTCATGATTTCAATTTCGGTTACTTGAACTTCGATTTCACCTGTTGGGATATTCTTGTTGACGGTCTCAGCATCACGCTCAACAACTTTCCCTTTCACGGCAAGCACGTACTCATTACGTGCACGATCTGCAATAGCCAGAGCATCCCCTGAGAACTCAGGATTAAATACCGTTTGGATGATACCGCTGCGATCACGTAGGTCGATGAAAAGAAGGCCGCCAAAATCGCGTCTTACTTGTACCCACCCATTAAGTATTACTGTTTCGCCTACATGGGCTTTTGTTAGCTGCCCGCAATGATGTGTTTTGAGCATCATAATTGTTGTTGCCTCCTCGAAGTTTTATGAATGATGTTGCTATCTATTCGAATAGTGTCTTTGCAGCTTGTGAGGCAAGATCCACTAAACTTACTGTGATTTGGTTCCCTGTTTCCATCTTCTTCAGCGTAATTTCGCCGCGTGCTAACTCATCATCACCAAGAATGGCTACATACGTTGCTTGGAAACGATCAGCGGACTTCATTTGAGCCTTCATCTTGCGGCCCTGATAGTCCTTCTCTGCTTTCAAGCCTTGTACACGCAGTTGGTGTAGAAGCTTCGTAACTTCTTTCTCCGCTGCTTCTCCAAGTCCAATCAGGTACACATCGAGCGGCTCAGGCTTCGGAATTTCAACACCTTGTGCTTGTAGTACGAGCAGAATGCGCTCAAGGCCAAGACCCAAGCCTACACCTGGCTGATCAGTACCATGTCCACCAATTTGTTCGACGAGACCATTGTAGCGTCCGCCTCCACCAATCGTGTCAATCGCACCGATACCAGCTGCTTTATATTCAAACGCCGTGTGTGTGTAGTAATCCAGACCACGCACCAAGCGAGGGTTAATACGGAATGGAATCTCCATCGCGGTTAAGTGCTCTTGCACCTGCGCAAAGTGTGTGCTGCACTCTTCATCCAAGAACTCAAGGATGTCAGGTGCGCCTACGCCATGCTTTTGATCTATTTTGCAATCGAGAATACGCATTGGATTACGGTCGTAACGCGACTGACAATCCTTACACAGCTGATCCTTCACTGGAGCAAAGAAAGCCTGAAGCTGCTCGCGGTAAGCTGTTCTAACTGCTGGTGTACCCACCGAGTTAACTTCCACAGTAACTTCTTTGAGACCAATTTCTTTGTAGAAGGTATAGCCCAGCGCAATCACTTCAGCATCAATACTTGGATCTACCGATCCGAAAGCTTCAATACCGAACTGGTGGAACTGGCGGTATCTCCCCGCTTGCGGTTGTTCGTAGCGGAACATTGGCCCCACATAGAATAACTTCGTAAGATCAGGAATGCCGTAAAGTTTATTTTCTACATAAGCTCTAACGACGCCAGCTGTACCTTCCGGACGAAGCGTCATGCTGCGATCGCCTTTATCCAGAAATGTGTACATTTCTTTTTCGACGATATCCGTTGTTTCACCAACTCCGCGCGAAAAAAGCTCAGTGCTCTCGAAAATTGGCGAACGGATCTCTTTGTAATTAAAACGCTGGCACAAGTCTCTCGCTTTTGACTCAAGGTACTGCCATTTCTCCACTTCGCCTGGAAGTAGATCCTGTGTTCCTTTTGGCTTCTGAATACTCATCTAAGTAACCTCCCTTTGTCTCTAATACAAGCTCATTGAAAAAGCAAAAAATCCCCCACCCCCGACTTACGTCAGGGACGAGAGATTTGATTTATCAAATTCACCCGTGGTACCACCCACATTCAGCATCCCTTGCTTCCTCGCTTGCGC
This sequence comes from Paenibacillus sp. J31R109, assembly GCF_059692055.1. NCBI lineage: Bacteria > Bacillati > Bacillota > Bacilli > Caryophanales > Paenibacillaceae > Paenibacillus > Paenibacillus sp. J31R109. Next base: position 474,805 of record NZ_JCAUAR010000003.1, read on the forward strand.
AAGCAAAAACAATTCTGCTCTTTGCGGTTAACGCCCGCCACTCGCACAACTGCTACTTAGCTCATGTTGCCATGTTCTGTTCCCAGTTGGTCCTCAGGGAGGTCTGTTCATTCACTCATCATGGGAAGCTTGCAGCCTGGGCTTCCTTCTCTGTACATGTGGGGGCGAATTACTGTGTCCCTTCAATGGATCACAATCATATCAAATTACATTATGGTTATTGTAAACATTGGTAAGGGCAAAGTCAAGAGACATGGGATACTTATAATGTGCAACCACCTAATAATTAGTTAAAAGAGTCCGCCCATTTTTGCACTTCTTCCATAACAGGACGAAGTCCTTTACCTTTTGGCGTTAACTCATATTCGATTCTTACCGGTGTTTCTGGATAAACATGTCGAATAATAATCTCCGCAGCTTCTAATTCCTTGAATCTTTCGGAGAGCATCCGATCGCTCATACTTGGGATTAATACGGAGATATCTTTAAACCGCTTAGGCCCAGATAGCAACACATTAACAATAAGTCCTGTCCAACGTTTTCCCAGAAGTTCGAATGCATGCTCGAATTTGGGACACAGTTGATAGTTTTCCATCTTAATCATCTCCTTCGAGTTCTTGCAGGTTACTGCTGCAATCACTTCTGTAAAACTATTTTAACATAGTCGCTTGACAAAAGTAAGTGCTTCGTAATAATATACTAACATAAAGTAAGTAGTTAAACAAAATATATTTACAAGGGAGATGTTAGTGATGGCTTTAGGACTTCTTATTATTCGTTTAGTGATTGGGTTAACGATGGCAGCACATGGTACACAGAAATTGTTTGGTTGGTTCGGTGGTTATGGACCAAAAGGAACTGGCGGATTCTTCGATTCCATTGGTATCAAACCAGGCGTCATGATGGCGGTCGTCGCTGGTTTAATCGAATTAGGTGGTGGACTACTATTCGCCGCTGGTTTATGGACAGAAGTTGGCGCGGCTCTTATTATTATTACAATGATCATGGCGATTATTAAAGTTCATGGCAAAAACGGTTATTGGGCAACTTCCAATGGGTATGAATATAATCTTGCCCTACTTGTCATTGCACTTGGCGTTGCATTAATCGGTGCAGGCGACTATTCTATAGATGCACTTCTGTAATAATTGAATTATCAAACCGTCCAGCTTAGGCTGTGGCGGTTTTTTTGTATGTAATTGGCCGAAGGAAGGGCCATGGTATTCATTTTAGCTAGTTGAAAAAATGACTTACGGCCGCAGGGCGGCGCTTTCTTCTGAAAATCGCGAAGTTGATCCCCGTAACTCGAAAAATTCGAGTTACGGCACAAGAAATGCGCGATGGTGCTCCCGTAACTCGAAAAATTCGAGTTACAGCACTAGAAAATCGCGATGGTGCTCCTGTAACTCGAAAAATTCGAGTTACGGCACTAGAAAATCGCGATGGTGCTCCCGTAACTCGAAAAATTCGAGTTACAGCACAAGAAAAACGCGATGGTGCTCCCGTAACTCGAAAAATTCGAGTTACGGCACAAGAAGAGCGCGAAAGTGCTCCCGTAACTCGAAAAATTCGAGTTACGGCACAAGAAAATCGCGATGGTGCTCCCGTAACTCGAAAAATTCGAGTTACGGCACGAGAAAATCGCGATGCTGCTCCCGTAACTCGAGAAATTCGAGTTACAGCACGAGAAAATCGCGATGGTGCTCCCGTAACTCGAAAAATTCGAGTTACGGCACTAGAAAATCGCGATGGTGCTCCCGTAACTCGAAAAATTCGAGTTACGGCACTAGAAATGCGCGATGGTGCTCCCGTAACTCGAAAAATTCGAGTTACGGCACTAGAAAATCGCGATGGTGCTCCCGTAACTCGAAAAATTCGAGTTACAGCACAAGAAAAGGCGGCGCTCCGCTCTATTAAGTCGATCGCATCGACTCAAAGAAAATAGCCTGCAGCACGGGGCAGCAGGCTTTCAAAAGTTTATATTTTAAAGGGGGTCGTCTATAAGTATATCCATCTTAGATTAAAGGAACATGAAGCTCGTATTACAGTTTGATTACGCCAAAATCTCGGTTAATTTCAAGCATTTTCATTTCGTTTCATTCGTATATTCACGCCATTTTCACATATACATGTACAACAAGGCAGATGGCCTTGAATATTACATCTGGAGGCTGTAACAATGACACTACAAAACGAGTTTCAAGAGGAACGACAAGATCTCGTGGTGCTTTTCTCTGAGGAATCCGAAACCGAAGCCGAAGCTGATGACGATGAAGTAGCTAACGAAGAAGCAGCCGAAGAAGAGGCCATTGAAGAATCGGATACGGATGCTTCTGACGAGTCAGAAGAAGAGGAAGAAGAAGCTGCTGATGAGGAAGAAGTCGAAGCTGAGGAAGCTGAAAGTGAAGATTCCGCGGATGAGGAAGACGCTGAAGAATCCGCAGAAGCTGAAGCGGACGAAGAAGCTGCTGACGCAGACTAAGAATTGTAACCGCCTTCAACTTATTTCTCAGCGCCAACTACAAACTAAGAGCCTTACAGCCACATCAATTGCGGCAATAAGGCTCTTTATTGGTTCATCTTTAAGGCTTACCTGTTAAACCGAGCTTAACGTCACGAATCAACATATAGGTGTCGCCATTGGTTAATTTTTGTTTATCAGCAATTCCGTTAACCGTTGCTGCGGTTAGCAGTTTAGCCTCAATGAGCTTCGCTTGGGCTTCAACCGCTGTAGCTTTGATGCCAAGTGCTTGCGCAAACGTATAGCTTGCTTGATCAAGGGTAAGCGGAATTTTGTCCGCGTTATCCAGCTTCGCAATGGCTTGATTGACATCGCCTGCAAATGCCTCCGGCTTCATCTTCCGTGCCCCTCCAACCACGTTGACCATTCGCTTCGGATTAGCCGCGTCATCTAGACGGAAGTTATTGTCATAAGCACCAGATGCCAAGCCAAGCATCATGGCTGATTTCAGACCCTCGTAGGCCTTATGCTCCATGAAAGATTGGGGCTTAATGGTCATGGGCTGAACTTCCATCCCTTGTTTATTGAGCTGAGCTTGCAGCTTCGCGATCATATCTTTGGACGCTGAAAGTTGACGGAACGTCATCTTCTCGGCTTTGGCCAAGCTCACTGCCGCCCCTGCTGCCTCTCCTTCTGCCATGCCTGTTGGCATAACACGTGCGCTTCCATGCGGAAGTGTATCATAGCTAGCTGCTCTACCAACGACGAGCAAACCATCAATCTTCTGTGGAACGATGCTGCGGAAAGGAACTGCGTATTGCTTAGGTTTACACACCACATTACCGGAGTCCGTTGGTGAGATACGCTGAATATCGACAGGATAAGATCCAAAGCCGATGCGATCCCACTGATCCGCATTTGTACAAACATCGACGATCGTCAAGCGGTATTCCCCTTGCATGTGACGGGTTTCCCTCACATACAACTCAGGTGCGGAGCCATCTAGCTCAATGGAAGAAAATTCAGGGAACGTTTTCTGCATATAAGCGACGATATTAGGCAACTCCTTTTTCCCAATATCAAATGCCTCTTGAACCGATTTCGGATCAAAGGTATCTACACCAAAAATTTGCAAAGCATTAATGAGCACTGTATTGTCATTTTGCCGCCCCATGTTGAGGCCTCTCATTTTGGCTCTATCCTTGTTAAGGGCAGGATAATTGCTCATTTCACTGTATCCGAACACGCTGACATCCGTTACACCTGTGCCTGGATTGTCATCCCCGTTCAAGCGATTAGCCATCAACTTCCATACCTCAGGCGTAACATTCTTCAAACGAAAGGCAAGTGTAACAGCCATCTTCGACTTAGGATCCCCAATATCCTCATGCCCCATTGTAAAAGGAACCCCTGCTGCCGCTGCGAAATCACCATCTTGTGTCGCATCGATAACAGATGCCGCTTTAATAACTTGGGTACTGCCATTTTCAAGTGTTATTGTCGCGCCTTGCACCGCATTTTTATTCTGCGAAAGTACCGGCTCAATCTTCTTCGTTTTCATCAAAACATCGATATTCTTTTCGTTCTTTACTGCGTCATAGAAGGCATTCGCCGCTGTATGAACATCGAAGGAATCCCCTTCGGTTTTGGCATACCATTCCGAGAAATAACCTTTGTTCCACACATCATCCTTACCCAGCAAGGTTTTACTTGTGGAATAATTCATATCCAGAGAATTGATCCAGCCTAGCGTCATTAAACCGCCTAGAATCTCACGATTTCGACCGTCAACAAGCAACGTGCTCAAACCATTCCGTGCTGAGGAAACCGCAGCCGCTACGCCTTCTGGATCCGTACCAACGACAATGACATCATAGGCGTCTTTCGCCTTTTTTACCGATTTCACTTCTTCAAGGGCTTCTTGCTGCCCACTATGTCCTTTGGCGCCCTTGTGGTGATTATATTGATAATACATAGCAGCCGTTGCAGCCAGCAGCGTAAGTACAATCAAGGTCACCATCAACCAGAGCCATCCTTTGGATGTGGATTTGTTGCGATTTGAATTTGCCATTACGACGTAAGCACCCACCTTATCTCCTGCTTGTCATACAATAATTCCATAGGCTAGTTTACCACATTTTGTAGTGGTAGAGAAATTATGCCCGTTTCACAAATAAAACCACGCAGGGCTGACGTACAGCACACACGTGGTTTTATGAATTACCGATAAGATTTTTTGGGTATACTCTTCATTTTTTCAAGGTCAGAAGTGAATTCTGCACTTATTTCAACATCCGCGAGTGCGGAAGCTTGACTCATCCGTTCTGCCATGGAGGTATGGAACAATTGCTGAACGGGGGCAGTCATCATTTTTTCTTTGACGGATTGACGCATCTGCAGGCTCCTAACCGCTAGTTTATACTTTAGTAGTATAACCACCGGTCTATCTCCCTATCCGAAGCATTAACCCTTATTTGCTATCGATAATTAGCGTAACAGGTCCCCAATTGGTTAAGGAAACATCCATCATTTCACCGAAAGCGCCGGTTTCAACTTGTAAACCCTGCTCTCTGAGCATGGCATTGAATTGATGGTACAGCGGCTCCGCCTGTTGAGGTCGTGCTGCTGACATGAAATTCGGACGCTTTCCTTTACGACAATCTCCGTACAGTGTGAATTGGGACACCGATAAAATGGCCCCTCCTGTCTCGATGACAGAAAGATTCATTTTCCCCGTTTCATCTTCGAAAATTCTTAGACCCGCCACTTTATCTGCCAAATACTTGGCATCTTGTTCCGTATCTTCATGCGTAATGCCAACTAGCAGCATTAGCCCCTGACCAATTCGACCGATGATTTGATCATCAACGGTTACTTCGGCACGTTTGCAACGCTGTACGACTACTCTCATCGTTCTTAAATCCCCTTATTCTTGCTAGGTCTGCATAATCCGTTGAACCGAATATATATCTTTGACACGTTTTATTTTTTCTACAACAGACTGTAGATGATCGATATTTTTAATTAAAATCGTCATATGGATCGTAGCCATTTTGTTCTTATCCGAACGTCCAGATACAGCTGAAATCATCGTCTTGCTCTCGGATACAGCTTGGAGCACTTCGTTTAAGAAGCCGCGGCGATCATGACCGGTGATCTCAATCTCCACATTGAAATTGGATTCAACCGCTTCCGCCCAATCCACTTCAATTACCCGTTCTTCTTCGCCCATGCTCGTCGGAATGTTGGTACAATCTGAACGGTGCACAGACACGCCTCGTCCACGTGTAATATAACCGATAATGAAATCCCCTGGTACTGGATTGCAGCATCGAGCAAAACGTACAAGCAAGTTATCTACACCTTTAACGCGAACGCCATTTGTCGGACGGCTCTTGCGTTCCGTAGAAGCTGGCGCTTTGACTTCTTTCACTTCGCTGCTCAACTTAATCATTTGGGCTTCTTCTGCTTCCTTACGCAGCTTCTCTGTTAGTTTCGTACAGATTTGAGCCGCTGTAATGCCGCCAAAGCCCACTGCTGAGAGCATGTCTTCAATATCACTAAAATTAAACTTCTTCGCTGCTTCCAGCATTTTATCATCGCTCATTAAGGTTGGAGGATCAATCGCTAAGCGTTTAAGCTCACGTTCAATCATATCCTTCCCTTTTTCAACGTTCTCTTCACGCTTCTCTTTCTTAAACCATTGCTTAATCTTGCTGCGTGCGTGGGAGGACTGTGCGATCTTGATCCAATCCTGACTTGGACCATAGGAATGCTTGGAAGTTAGAATTTCAATGATATCGCCGGTTTTGAGCTTATGATCGAGCGGAACAATCCGCGAATTGACTTTGGCACCAATGGTACGGTTCCCAATCTCTGTATGAATCCGATAAGCAAAATCCAACGGAACTGCCCCTGCCGGAAGCTCGATGACTTCCCCTTTTGGCGTAAAGACGAAAACAAGATCCGAGAAGAAATCCATCTTCATGGATTCCATGAATTCAGACGCATCGTTGGTTTCATGTTGAAGCTCCAGAATTTCGCGGAACCAGCTCATCTTATCTTCGAAGGTACCGGATGGAACAACTGAACCGCCTTCTTTGTATGCCCAATGTGCAGCGATCCCGAATTCGGATGTCCGATGCATTTCCCAGGTCCGAATCTGAACCTCAAGCGGCTCACCTTTCGGCCCAATCACAGTCGTATGCAACGATTGATACATATTCGGTTTTGGCATCGCAATATAATCCTTAAAGCGGCCAGGCATCGGTTTCCATAATGTATGAATGATTCCCAAAGAAGCATAGCAATCCTTAATGCCGTCAACAATGACACGCAGGGCCATAAGATCGTAAATTTCGTTGAATTGCTTGCCGCGGGAGCTCATTTTTTTGTAAATACTGTACAGATGCTTAGGTCTTCCAGAAATATCTCCCTGAATCCCCATTTCATCCAATTTCTCTTTAATGCTGTGAATGACATCTTCAATATATTGCTCACGCTCAGTTCGTTTCTTCTGCATGAGATTAACGATCCGATAGTATTGCTGCGGATTCAAATAACGGAGGGCAATGTCCTCCATCTCCCATTTGATCGTGGAAATACCCAGGCGATGAGCAATCGGACAGAAAATTTCCAACGTTTCTTCCGCAATGCGGCGTTGACTTTCTTCTGATTGATACTTTAATGTCCGCATATTGTGCAGACGATCTGCCAGCTTAATCAAAATAACGCGAATATCCTGTGCCATAGCCACGAACATTTTGCGATAATTTTCATTCTGCTGCTCTTCTTTGGATTTGAACTTAATGCGCTCCAGCTTCGTCAAACCATCAACGAGCATTGCACACGTTTTTCCGAATTTATCTAGAACCGTTTCCAAAGAAACTGTCGTATCTTCAACCACATCATGCAGAAGTGCAGCGATCACCGAAGTGACATCCATCTGCATATTCACCAATATATCTGCCACAGCAAGTGGATGCAGAATATAGGGCTCACCTGATTTGCGTACTTGGCCATGATGGGCTTCGTCCGCGAATTCATAGGCCTCCCGAATCCTCTGCAAATCATTCTCTTTCAGATAGGTGGCGGCCTTTTCCAGCAGCTGCTCTATACCCATGCATCTACCCATTCCCTTTAGTCGATTTTTATTCATTATGCCTGCTAGTCAGGCCCCTCGTCAACTATTCGCGTACAAGCATTCGACAAAATGCATCATTGATGCTGAAAACTCCGTAAATTGCTATGAAAAAGAGAATCGAATAACGAACCTTCGATTCTCCAACCCTATCTTAATATTGAACAAGAGATACAACATCAAAACCATCAAATTTACTGCGGCCATCTAAGTAAGTAAGCTCGATTAAGAAAGCAGCTCCAACAATTTCTCCGCCAAGCTGTTTGATCAAATCAACGGAAGTTTGAATCGTGCCGCCTGTTGCAAGCAAATCATCGGCAATCAGCACTTTTTGTCCAGGCTTAATGGCATCTTTGTGCATCGCAAGCTTATCTTTGCCGTATTCAAGCGCATAGTCAGCTTCGATCGTTTCACCAGGCAATTTGCCGCTTTTACGAATAGGAATAAAGCCTACCCCTAATGCTGTAGCTAGAGGAGCTCCAATCACAAATCCACGTGCTTCTGGACCAGCAATTACGTCGATTTCTTTGTCTTGAATCAGTTGTTTCATTTGCTCGATCGCTTCTTTGTAAACAGGACCATTCTGCAACAGCGTTGTGATATCTTTGAAACGAATACCTGGCTGTGGGAAGTCCGGGATAACGCGAATATAATCTTTGAAATTCATTATTATTTCCTCCAATGTTAACTCTTTTTTATAGTATGTGATCAGCGATCCATTGCTCCAGCTCTTTTGCTGAAGAGTACATGACAATGGCTTCAACTTCTTGACGATGCAATCGATGCTGGTACAATCGTGATGTTGTTAAATCTCTTTTGGCCGGAGTGGCACTCAATGTAATCATATTATCATGTTTTACGACAAATTCTAATTCTTCGAAGACAGATATAATAAAATGAATCATGCCGAGGGAAAGACCTGAACGTTTACTAAAAGACGTCATCATTCTCGTATCTTGCAGTTGGAGCGATTTCTCCTTCTGCAGGGTAGCATAGAGCATCTTGAACATGTCCCGGGAAGGTAATGTATTCCCACTATCTTGCCCAAGTTCTGCAAAAACGGGATAGCATCGCATCATGCCCTTTGCCTGTTGGAGTACCCCTATCAAGCTGTCAATCCGACGCGGCAACGTGTACAAAATGACATCCTGCAGCTCCTCGAACGCGATCGCAGCAGCTGCCTCATTCCCCGGCCTTACAGGGCCGTCTTCTTGCACGATCCAATAAGGCACCTGTTCTCCGACTTGAGCTGCTGTAGGCTGATACAGAACTACATCTGCCTCGTCAAAGAGCACAACTCCTGGTGAGCGCAGTGTCGCAGCAGGTCCCCCAGAAAGGTTGCCCGAAAGCGCTGCAAGCTTCAGATGCAACTGCCCGGTGCCTCGCCAATCGAATACTTGCGTATGTGGGATACGCAGATCCTGCATGATGATTTGCGGCTTTCGAACACCGTTCCACTCATTTATCGACAGCTCACCTAAGACATCCACTTTGGCTGATGGTGCAATAAGCGCTGCTAAATTCCCTTTCCCAAAGCCTACAGCTTCAACCGTACAGCTGACCTCATCCTTCGCTTGTGAAAGCCCTAGCTTGAGATGCTGCTTTTCCTTCCCCATGGTTCGAATATCCTCAAGTCCTAATTCCGTAAACATGAACTTCGGCGAAGGATTCCCCATCCCAAATGGGGCAAGCAATTCAAGCCCTTCAATGCTGGTAATAGGGACATCTACAAGACTGCACGCATTATCTACTTTTAAAACGGGAATGTAATCTTGCTCTGTCAGTGTGGCTTCTGCCAGCTCATTTAATCGAATGGCGAAGGCTTCCAAATGACCGCTCTCTAGGCTCATCCCAGCCGCAGCTTGATGCCCGCCATAGTGGTCAAGAAGATCCTTACAAGCTGTCAGCGCCTTGTGCAGATCAAAGCCTGCTATCGAACGTGCAGAGCCTTTGGCCATGCCCTTCTGCGGATCAATGCTCAGCACAAGCGTTGGTCGATAGAATTTCTCTACAATCTTGGAAGCTACAATCCCAACGACGCCTACATTCCAGTTTTCTTTCGCTACGACGATGACTTTATCCAGACCCTTCGCTCGCTGTTCCTCAGCCATAGCGAACGCTTCTTGGACCATGTCCTCGACGATTTGTTGACGCTCCTTATTCAGCATATCCAATTCGAAGGCAATTTGCTCCGCTTCTTTTTCATCCGTGGTCGTAAGGAGCTTTACTGCAATATCAGCCGCTTCTAACCGGCCACTCGCATTAATTTTGGGAGCAAGCGAGAAGCCGATATGCCCGGCAGTAATCTCTTTCCTTTCAATGCCAGACACACCGATCAGGGAACGAAATCCAACATAGCTGGAATCTTGCATGCGAGCGAGGCCCATCTTCACAAGCAGCCGATTCTCTCCCGTGAGGGGCATAAGATCAGCTACCGTTCCAAGCGCAGCGAATTCTAGAAGCTCTTCTGGAAACCGCTCTAGCAGCGCATGGGCAAGCTTAAAAGCAACACCTACACCTGCTAGCAGCTTGTAAGGGTAAGGACAGCCAGGCTTCTTAGGATTGATGACCGCTAAGGCATCAGGCAATACTTCTGGCGGCTCATGATGATCCGTCACAATGACATCCAAGCCGATTTCATGACAATAGGCGATCTCTTGCACAGCGCTAATTCCCGTATCCACGGTGATTAGCAGCTGCACACCTTGCTCCTTCGCCAAGTCCATTGCAGCACGATTCAATCCATACCCTTCGCGAATTCGATGAGGAATGTAGGTATCAAAATTGGCCCCTAATCCTTGCAACAAATGTGCCATTAAAGACGTACTGCTGACACCATCTGCATCGTAATCGCCGTAAACACGAATTAATTCGTTATTGTGCAGCGCTTTGCGAATTCGCTCTACAGCGGGCAACATTCCGTCCAATAAATACGGATCGTGGTAATCGCCAACGCCACCTTGCATAAATTGTTTAGCCTCAGACACATTGCGGATATCTCGCAACACTAGAATACGGGCAACTAAAGGATCCAACTGCAGCTCTCGAACAAACTCTTCAACAAGCGCTTCATCCGCATTTCCAATGTTCCATCTTGCCTTCGGTGCTAGCACTTGGTGGTTCCTCCTTGCGTTTTCCTCAGAAAATCACGTTACGTAAACTTCGAAAACAATGAATTAGTGTAACACAGACGGCAGCTCACTTGCTTCCACATCTGCTTGTTGCTTATAGGGATAACCTGCATCATAAGGATTCACATGAGTAAACACATGTGTCACATGATGATACTGTTTCATCAGCTGTTGCTTTATTTTCTTCGACACCTCATGCCCCTCCCAAACAGAAAGCCTAGGATTCACACTGATCGTCACGTTGATGACAACATAATGACCATGTTCTCTCGCATTCAAATCATCCACTGTAATTACACCATGAATCTTTTGAACGGTTTGTACAAAATCAGCAGTTTCCTCTTCGTGAAGTATTTTCACAGCTGTAGTTGATACACTTTTGCCGATCAAAGAATAAGCTATTTTACCTATCAAAAAAGCAACGATAAGTCCAGTTAAGGCATCCACATAGGAATAAGCGGTAGATCCTGCGGCATGTGCTAGCATCGTCAGGACAACGCCTGCCACGACCACAATAGATGAGTATATATCGGAACGGCGTCTTCGTGCATTGGCAATAAATTCCTCAGTACCAGCTTGTTTGCCGAGCCTGCGCAAGAATTGGAACATCGCTTCCTTAGCGAGCAGCAAGAAAACAAGATTAGCCAATGTCATAATCGTCAAATGAAACTCAGTAGGATTGAACACGGATTTGATCGATAGGATCCCTAATTCAGCCCCAATTACGAAGAGCAGTACGATGAGTAAAATCGAACCGACTGACAGTTGCTTATCTAATCCTCGCATCGATGTACCTGCCAACTGCACGCTCATCGACCTTATTCTGTTGCCAGCGTCTGCTAGTAAGCAAGCTCCTGCCGCCGACTGTGCCGCTGCTGCGATCAGTGACAGACTGTTTGCCTTGAAACCGATCATGCCCAATAGGCAAGCCAGCACAGAAAGGACGATCATACCTCCCCAAAATCCGTATTCTGTCTTTTGAAAACCCTCATCATTCATGTGGACATACCCCCTGAACGGATACAAAGGCCGCGCAACAATCACGCGGCCGGTTATTATGGTTATTACGCTGCAACTTTCTTTTTAGAACGTGTTAAGGAGTTTCTTTTGAAGAGATACCACAAGGAACAAGCAATGAAGACGGAAGAGTAAGCACCACTTGTTAGACCGATTAACTTCGCCAAAGCGAACAATTTAATCGACTCGCTGCCGAACAGATATATACATCCTGCGGCAATTAACACGACGAGTACGGTATTGATGTTACGTGCCATCGTTTGCCAGATACTGTCGTTGACTAAAGCAACAAGGTCAGCATCTGTTTTGAGCTTAGCGAATCGAAGATTCTCACGAATTCGGTCAAAAATAACGATCTTGTCATTAATGGAATAACCGATCGTTGTAAGAACAGCTGCTAGGAACGGCAGGTTTACTTCGAAACGGAAAATGGCAAACATCGCAATAACGATGAACGCATCGTGCAAAATGGCGATAATCGCTGCTAAAGCAAAACGCCATTCAAATCGGATGCTGACATACAAGCAAATCAATACGCTAGAAATAGCAATTGCGTATACGGCTTTCTTCAACAATTCTTTAGCTAGTTGTGGATCAACCGTGTTAATTTCCTTTGATACTTCTGCACTATAAGCTGTTGCAAAAGCTTTTTGGATCTTATCGACTGTCGCATCGTCTAGCACGTCATCGAAACGGATCGACACGCGGTCACTATTGTTACCGCCGATTGTAGGATCTGCATATTTGGACTTCACGTCGCCGCTAGTGTTCAAACCATGCAAGATTTCCTCAACTTTAGCGCTATCCAATTGCTTGCCGACAACAAGGTCGATATTCGTCCCTGCTTTAAAATCGACACCAAAATTCATGCTCGAAGTTAAGATAACGACTAACCCAGCGATCAGAATGACAGCCGAGATAATGAAATAGAGATTGCGATGTTTTACAAAATCATATTTTTTCTTAGAGTCCACGGATGTCTGCCTCCTTCACACCGAAATAACTTGGCTTTTTCAGCAAATTACCCCGGATAATAAGATGTAGCAGCCATCTGGAGAACAAAACGTTCGTTAAGATACTGATAATAATACTCATCATCGTAATAACTGCGAATCCGCGAATCGCACCGTTACCTACATAATAAAGCACAATACCTGCGATTAAATTCGTTACGTTCGCATCCATAATCGTCCGGAAGGAATGCTTCGTCCCTGCTTTCAAGGATGAAAGAATACTCTTACCTGCACGGATTTCTTCACGAATTCGTTCGTAGGTGATAATGTTTGCATCAACGGCCATCCCTGCACCTAAGACAAGGGCAGCAATACCAGGCAATGTCAGCGTGGCATTCATAAAGTCGAAGATGGCTAATAAAACCCAAACGTACGTTATCAAAGTGAAAGCTGCTACCAAACCAGGGATACGGTAGTAAAGCACCATGAACAAGAAGATTAAGATGGAAGCGATTAGCCCCGCTCTTGCTGTCTCATGCAAGGAAGCTTTACCCAAAGTAGCATCAACACGTTGTATGTATTTTTCAGTTAATTTGAGCGGCATTGCGCCTAAGTTAATCATTTTTGCTACACTAGTTGCTCCCGCAACACTTGTTTGCGTAATAATCGCAGAGTCACTGTCGATTGGAAAATTAACAGAAGCTGAAGACTCTAATTTTTCATCCAAATAAATGGATAACGTACTACCGGTAAGCTTGGTCGTAACTTCTTTAAACTTCTCTCTGCTCTTCATCTTGATTTCAACGATCGGCTGCTTTGTATTCGGATCGTAGCTAACTTTTGCTGCGTTCTCAACAAAATCAGTTCCATTCATGTAAACCGTTCCATCCGGACCTCTGAATGTAAGAACAGCAGGTTTGGATAATAAGGTTCTAACTTCTTCCTCATTCTCCACACCAGCAAGACGTACACGGATACGATCTGATCCTTCCGTATACACCTCAGGCTCAGCGACGCCAAGGGAATCGGCACGTTTAGCAAGACTTTTTGCAGCTTCCGTAAGCGTTTCCTTCGTAAGGGGCTGTCCTGCCGTTAACGGCTCTGCGGTGTACAACATTTCAAAACCGCCTTTTAAATCCAATCCAAGCTTAATACGATCTACAAGCCCAGGGCTCGTTATTCCAACTGCGCCAAGAACAATGACAACCGTTAGAAAAAAGAACGAAATTCTTTTCCAATCCAGCATCTGTTGCTAGTCTCCCTTCAATACTCAATATGCCTATTATACTCAGGTCTGAAAAACGAGTCAATTTAAGTCGTTTCATGAAAAATAAGCCCATTCTTAGAATTGGGCTCCTCTATACATACTAATCGTCATCCAGTTCATAAACGCTGTAGATTTGAGGGACAAAATGTCATTTACGATTTGATGAAGAGAGGGCATCCCTGTTTTACGATATTTATCGCTTACACAATCCCATATATCCTTACCAGTAACATGTTCATATCCAAGAAGTATAAACTCTTCTACCTTACTCAAACATAGGCTTTCGATAATTTCATTCAGTTCGTTATCCGAAAGCCCTGAATGCTCTTCTTCACTTCCGTTATCCTGTGCGTCATTCATGAGGGATCCTCCTAAAGGTTTTACCTGTATGCTTTATCATTCTAGATACACCTCGCGATTTCCTGCCAAATACACCCTCGTCCATAAAATCTTAGCATGAGCTTGGCCAGCTCGCGCATAGTCATAGGTATGACATTATCGGAAGAGGGTATGGCAGTGACCAAGCAGTCGTTTATTAGAGGTACAATGATCCTGCTCGCCGCAGGCATTTTGAATCGCATACTGGGCTTCATACCCCGAATGACATTACCCCGCGTAATCGGAGCGGAAGGTATTGGCATTTATCAAATGGGCTGGCCCTTCCTGTCAGTGATTTTAACCATTATTACCGGAGGCATTCCTGTTGCCATTGCCAAGCTAATTGCGGAAGCGGAGGCAGAGAAGAATGAGAGCCGGATTCGCAGTATTTTGCGCATATCGCTAGCCATCACGATATCCCTAAGCTTCATTTTTACACTTATCTGTATTCTAGGGGCATCATGGATTACGTCACATTTACTAACAGACTCCCGTGTGTATTACACCTTCTTATGTATGAGTCCCATGATCCCTATTATTGGCGTCTCCGCCGTGTATCGCGGTTATTTCCAAGGCAGACAGAATATGATTCCTACGGCAACCTCGCAAATTATGGAAACGTTGATTCGGATTGTCATGGTGCTCGTCTGTTCTTATATGATGATCCCTTATGGAATTGAATATGCGGCGGCAGGTGCGATGATCGGCGTATTGGCAGGTGAAATAGGCGGACTAGCTGTATTGGCCATTCATTTCCGATGGGATAAGAAAGAGGCACCTAAGTCTCCTTTAGCCACAATTGGATCAAAAAAAACAGTAGGTCGTTTCTCCAATTTACGTAGAATTTTACGCATTTCCATTCCGATTACAGGGAGTAAACTCATTGGCGCCAGCTCCTATTTACTGGAGTCGATCTTAATCGCTCAGAGCTTAGCTATCGCAGGTATAACGACTTCGCTAGCAACGGCTCAGTATGGAGCTCTACAAGGTATGATTATTCCCATCATCCTTCTGCCGAGTGCACTCACCATGTCCTTGTCCGTCTCTCTCGTTCCCTCCTTAAGTGAGGCTGCTGCACAAAAAGACCTCAAAACTATCCATATGCGTTTGCATCAATCGCTGAAGCTCGCTTTAGTGACAGGTGCCCCATTCGCAGTCTTGATGTTTGTACTTGCTGAACCGATTTGTACGTATATGTACAATCAACCTGATGTCAGCGTCATGCTGAAAATGATGGCGCCGATCGCCATTTTCATTTATTTTCAAGCCCCGTTGCAATCTGCCCTACAAGCATTAAACAAGCCTGGTGCAGCACTAGTGAACACCCTCATCGGTTCTACTGTGAAGTTAATCTTGATTTACTGGTTAGCCAGCAAGCCTGAAATGGGGATTAATGGGGCCGTATTCGCTATTAATGTGAATATTGTACTGGTTACTTTACTTCATTGGAATAGTGTCGTTCGACTACTTAAGTTCAAAATGGAGGGCAGCAGCTTTGGGAAAATCGGTGTAGCGATGCTGCTTTCAGGAGCTGTCTGCTATCTCATCATGTACACACCTTGGGTTTCCCTAACTTGGATTCGTTTCGTCACCTCTTTACTTCTGGGGATCATCTCTTATATCTGTTTCATCACACTTTTCCGACTCATTAGTCTTAAGGATATTGGGCGTGTGATGAATATGGGTAAAAAAATTATCCGTTGAATCGCGGCGGCTTACCGCTTTCGATCAAGGAACATTCTACCGCGATGATCAATGGAACAGTAGAATATTTCTTTAAAGTCTCGCGCTCCTTTTTCTTGGAGTTGGTTTTTCAACCAAAACCTCGTTTGACCGATTTTCTCTAAGTTATCGTCTTGCACTTTACCATCCATAATAAGAGGCAGCGGCAAACCCTCGTAACGTATCGCATGATTTGATTTCGTTACTACCGTCTCTGTCTCTTTGTCATTTTTGTCTTTTTCAACGACGCTTAACTTCCCCGAAGGCTCCAAAATCGCAAATTCCACATCTGCCACATTCATAATTTTATTCTGTCTTAATTGCAGCATCAGATCATCTAGATTATAACGATGCTTCTTCATTTCATCCCGATTGATCATTCCCTTATTGATTAGAACACTCGGCTTTCCGTCGAAAAGCACACGAATCGTGCGACTTTTTAACGTAATAAAGGCAATGACAACTTGAATGAGCACCAAAGTCCCCATAGGTAAAAGACCTGACATAAGGGGCTTCTTCGCATCCTCCAGCACAAACACAGCAATTTCCGCAATCATGATCGAAATGACAAGATCGAAAAGCGAAAGCTTACCAATTTCACGTTTCCCCATAATTCGGAGCATGAGAAAAACGACAAAATAGATAAGCACCGTACGCAAAAAAATGGTCAGAATATCCATCGCAACCTCCCTGATCTAAGCTCTAGCTCGTTCTCGGAGTTCACTGGTATTCTGACCGCCCATGCACTTCATCATGCAGATATTACGTATTCAATTGTTGGCAATTACAACAAGAATAATTTGAAATATACCGTAGAAATCAACAGTAGAATGAAACAAATCGGTGCCGCTACGATGACATATTCACTTTGTTTTAACTTAACACCGTCATGATAGGTAAATGATGCTGCGTATAAACTTGCGATTGAGCTGATTAGCGTTACGCCACTTCCGATTCCACTGCCTACGATCAGTGCCCACCAAATAGGCTGCGTGGAAACCTCTACGAGCTTCTCCATCCCATCAACGATTGGAATCATTGCTGCAATGAACGGGATGTTATCCATCATCGCCGCTCCGAAGCTATTTAACCAGAGCAACAATACCGTCAAAAAAGGGATACTTCCTTGACTTAACTCAAGTCCCCTGCTGGCAATAAAGCCCGCAAAACCTGCATACGTTAAGCCACCAACCATGATGAACAAGCCTAAGAAAAAGAGCCATTGCGTTTCTTTTACATGATGCCAGACCGCCACAAAGTCTTTGTTTTTCATCGTTTCAACGATATCTTTGTAATTGAATGCGAGCGCTGCAATCGCTCCACAAGCTGCAATATAAGCTGGGCTCCAAGCTAGTACACCATGGAGGCACAAGACAAGCAAAGTCACTCCCGTTATTAGACTGCTTCCCCATACAAAGATGCGATTTGTTGATACATACGAACTTGGCTTCAAACTGAGCAGTTCTCGCATATGAGCTTCAGCAGCAACCAAGCGCTTGCGATAGATGATCCACATAATGAGATAAACAACAGCTAACAGCAAGGAGATTAGCGGAAATAGCTTGAGGAACATCTGCCCTGCTGAGACATGTCCTGAGGCTCCTAGCATTCGGCTAGGAAGATTGCCCATGATCGTTGCCGCGCCGCCGATATGTACGGATAAGAGCATGGCGATTAGAAATGGAGCCGGAACTAATCTCATTTTTCTAGACGCGATAATGATAAAGGGAACGATGACCACGACAGCCATTAGACTGTCCAAAAGTGCCGAGATGAGTGCTGCTAGAAGGGATAGGCAGATAATAAGTGTTAACGCACGCATACGGTATTTCCGCACGATCGAACTCACGATATAAGAAGGAATCCCCGTTTTCTGAAAAAGAGTCGATAGTATAAATAGGCTCACGAGATAAATAATGATGGACCAGTTCGCATAGTTAGATAGTGCTTGATCTAGGGGGACAATACCCAAAATCAGCATCAAACAGGCTCCACCTAACGCGGTATACATGCGATCCCACTTTTCAATCAATATACAAACGTATGCAGCTGCAAAAATAAGCAATGCCGCTAGGGCTTGCCACATAGCCGGACCTTGAGAGAATTCAGTCATAAATAATCACACTCCTTTGAACGATAGTTTGTACTAATTCTATGTACTTGCCCATACAATGATGATGAGAAATCCTTTATCGAGGCAGTTCAATGATGAGCGACCGCGTTTAGAGGTAAGATTTATCGCCAATAGGAGCATAGTTTTTCGGCATCCGAAAACTTATACTTTCCTATGTGGTAATGAAGCGTTCGAATATAGGAAAGGAATGATGCCTGTGAACCCTATGAAAACGGTCAGTCCCATTCGAATAACATCGCCATTATTTTCAGGACTTGTCTATTCTTTCACGATGATGACCATCGGAACCATTGTGACCTCCCTGTTTTTGCTATTAACAAGCACGCAAGAAAGCTCCTTGCACACACTCACAACAATCATCCATGCGGTCTCCTTATTTATTGGAGGATGGGTTTCAGGGAAGCGAGCAGGAAACCGCGGCTGGTACCACGGGGGCATGGTCGGCATCTTTTATTTCATTCTTATTTTCTTGGTCGGTTTTCTGGCTTTTGACGCAGGGTTGAATCTTCAATCCCTTCAATTACTTGGCATTTTATTCGCAGCTGGGGCGCTCGGTGGCATACTTGGTGTAAATACTCAGAAATAAGTCTTTTCCGTGAAGATTGCACTTCCCCCCTGTTGAATGTGGTATAATGTCATAGTTATTGCCGCACAAAACTTCCAAAATATAGGGGGGATACAACATGAGCCCTTTTCAATCTATGACGCATGCGACAGTTTATATTGTACTAACAATCTTCGCTTTTGTAATTATCGCAACGCGAAAGAGTCCATACACCATTGCGAGCTCCTTTGTTCAAGAGATATTCACTTCACGCAAATACCTTCTTCATTTCATCGCGTTGCTTATGATATTAATGTTTAACAAGATGGAAATGGCGATTGAAAAAGGCATGCAATACAAAGCTGATTTTACAAAGTCTATCTACGGCATTGAAGGCGACTTTGTAGCATCGATTCAGAACTTCTTCCACAATGATGTTCTAACCGTGATCAGCAGTTACTTCTATGTAATCATTTTCCCCTCCATCATGATTACTTCCATCGCTCTTTATACGTACCAGAAGAATCATAAGCTTTTCTATGCGGTCTGCTATGCTCTCATGTTCAATTATATGATTGCCATTCCGTTTTATCTCTTTTTCCCAGTGAACGAAGTATGGTTTTTCCATCCCAAAGTAGATCTTCTTATTCTAGATGTTTTCCCAACGTTTGAGCAAGACTACAGACCGTTATCAGGTCTCGACAATTGCTTCCCAAGCTTACACACTTCCATTTCTGTTTCCATGGCCGTCATCGCTGTAAAAAGCCAAAACAAGTTTTGGAAGATTTTCGTTCCTTGCTCCGCAGCCTTTATTATTTTCACAATCTTCTATCTAGGTATCCACTGGTTATCGGATATGTGTGCCGGCGTTGTACTTGGTGTCGTAGCTGCTAGAATGGGTCTTCGTATTGCCGAAGGTCGTCTCATCCTTGGTGAGCGCGCACTCCTCAAGCGCCGTGTTAAGAATAACGAATATTAAAACTGTATAAGAAAACAAAAAGCGAGAGCCTATTATAGGACCTCGCTTTTTTAATTTTCTTATTCCTTAGCAGCAGGCGTTTGTGAAACCGCATTAACTGCGGAGCGATCAAATGTCATCTTCGTTGCATCGTTGACACGAAGTACGCAAATGTCATCTGTAATTTCTACAATTGTGCCATGAAGTCCGCCAATGGTTACTACTTTATCCCCTTTTTTCAATCCTCCGAGCATTTGACTACGTGTTTTCTGTCTTTTTTGCTGTGGACGAATAAGTAAGAAGTACAGTACTACGAACATGAGCACTAAAGGCCCGTATGTATACAAATATCCTACTGCACCAGTGCTTGCAGCATCGTCAGCCAATAGAAACATAGGTCTCCTCCTCTCTTAAAATCCTCTTTCATTATCATTCAGCCCGTAAGCGGCAAAGAAAGTATCGCGGAAATCGAGTAATCGATCTTCCTTAATGGCTTCTCTTACTTCACGCATGAGCTGTAGTAGAAAGTGAAGGTTATGAATCGTCGTCAAGCGAATACCGAACGTTTCATCTGCTTTGATCAGATGGCGAATATAGGCACGACTATAGTTCGTGCACGTATAACAGGAACATTTGGCATCTAGCGGGCCGAAATCTGTTGCGTATTTCGCATTACGAATAACAAGACGTCCTGAACTTGTCATACAAGTCCCATTTCTAGCAATCCGCGTAGGTAACACGCAATCAAACATATCAATGCCTCGGATAGCGCCTTCAATTAATGCGTCTGGCGAGCCAACACCCATCAAATAACGCGGCTTGTTCGCAGGCATAAGCGGTGTTGTGTAATCAAGCACTTCATACATCAAATGCTTAGGTTCTCCAACACTCAGTCCACCAATAGCATACCCCGGGAAATCCATGGAAGTCAACTGCTCCGCGCTTAGCTTACGAAGATCCTCATGCATGCCGCCTTGAATGATAGCAAACAAGCCTTGATCCTGAGGTCTAGCATGGCTTTGCAGACAGCGTTCTGCCCACCGCGTCGTACGCTCTAGTGATTTTTTCACGTATTCGTATTCCGCAGGGAACGGTGGACATTCGTCGAAGGCCATCATAATGTCAGAACCAAGTGCATTCTGAATTTCCATCGCTTTCTCAGGAGAAAGGAATAACTTATCCCCATTCAAATGCGATTTGAATGTGACGCCTTCCTCCGTAATTTTACGCATATTGCTAAGGCTAAATACTTGAAAGCCCCCACTGTCCGTCAAAATGGGACGATCCCAGTTCATGAACTTATGCAGTCCGCCTGCTTCTTTCACAATCTCATGTCCAGGACGAATGAACAGGTGGTACGTATTACTTAAAATGATTTGAGCGTCCATCGTTTTCAATTCTTCCGGGCTCATCGTTTTCACAGTGGCTTGCGTGCCTACTGGCATAAACGCTGGCGTTTCAACAACGCCATGTGGCGTATGAACGCGGCCTAAGCGGGCGCCTGATTGTTTACAAGTTTTAATCGGTTCATAGGTTACTGCTGCTGTCATGATATCCACTTCCTATTCTAAGCTTGCTCTATCGTTCATTTGAACTTCTTAATAAATTAACATTGCATCGCCAAAACTGAAAAAACGATACTCCGCTTTCACAGCTTCTTCATATGCACGCATCACATTTGACTTCCCAGCTAGCGCACTAATTAGCATGAGCAGCGTAGATTTCGGGAGGTGAAAATTCGTCAACAACACATCAACGACACCAAATGAGTAGCCAGGATAGATGAAAATCGACGTCCATCCTTGTGAAGGTTGAATGAGTAATGGCTCGCCTGCTTGGTGGCCAAGCTGCTCACGTGCTAAACCAGCCGCGGTCTCCAACGTCCGTGCCGATGTTGTTCCGACAGCAATGACGCGTTTGCCCGCTAATTTGGTTTCATTAATCAGTGAGGCTGTTTCTTCGGACAAAATATAATACTCGGCATGCATTTGATGTTCTTCAATCTTGTCCACAGATACGGGGCGAAAAGTACCCAGGCCTACATGTAGCGTCACAAAAGCTAGACGAATACCTTTATCCTTGAGTCTCTCCAAATAGTCCTCTGTAAAATGCAAGCCAGCCGTTGGCGCGGCGGATGACCCTTCATGCTTCGCATAGACGGTTTGATAGCGTTCCCGTTCAGATAACTGCTCCTTGATATAGGGTGGGAGCGGCATCTCGCCTAACCGATCAAGGATCTCATTGAAAATTCCAGTGTAACGGAATTGCAGTATACGGGCTCCCATGTCGCCAACCTCTACGACTTCTGCCGTCAAAAGAGGTTCACTGCTCTCGTCAGCCGTTGTGCCAAAAATGGCAACAGCACCAAGCTGCATACGTTTGCCAGGCTTGACTAATGCCTCCCAACGATCTTCGCCAAGCGGCTTCAACAGTAATAACTCCACTTTCGCGCCCGTATCTTTCTTCATACCAAAAAGCCGCGCTGGAATGACTCGTGTATCATTCATCACGAGTAAATCCCCGGCTTCTAAGTAATCAATTAGATCTTCGAATGAGCGATGAGCGGTTTCTCCTGTTTCTTTGTTCAGCGTAAGCAGCCTAGACGCCGTGCGTTGTAGCAGCGGCGTCTGGGCAATTAATGATTCGGGTAATTCAAAATCGAAATCTTGTACTTCCATCAGATAGATTCATTCCTTCGTTATGTTGACCCCAGTAAAGTAAGTCTGAAGTATTTTTTTGTAATCGTAGCCCTTTTCCGCAAAACCTTTTGCGCCCCATTGCGACATACCTACACCATGACCAAACCCGGTTCCTCGGAAAAGTATTTGGTTGCCTTGCAAGGTAATCGATCCCTTGGATGGAATTCCCGGAGTCGCCGGCCCTGTCGGTGCGAGCTTGCTAACGCCTGAGCTGCTAATCGTCATAGCATCCTGTTTCTTCACCGCAGTTGGCCCAGACTGATTGCCAGCTAGCGCATAAAAGCTGTCCGCTGTATGCGAGACTACCCCCGAGCCGCTCAGAATCGAAATGCTTGGAACATTCGGGCTAGTACCAGTATAACTGCCTGCACCTTCTATTTCAAACAGCGTACTAGGCAATCCGCCAAGTACCGTTCGAATTGCATCTGGATTCTTCACATTGACGACAACACCATTCGCTTTTATCTCGATAGCTCGGCCAGATGGACCCCTTTTAGACACTTCCAGAGAAGTTAATTCGCCTTTAATCGATATCTTTGCCGCTTCAAGTTTACTCTTCATTTCACTTAATGTATAAGGACCTCGTATCCAGGAATACGCGTTCGATTCTTTCTCCTGCCCAAGAATAGACACTTTCTCTTTAAGAGCCAATTTCGCAATGGCAGGGTTCGCACTATTATCTACATAAGGCGATTGTCGCACATTGACGTCCTTCTCCGTAGATTCAAAAATCGCCTTACCAGATTTGTCCTTCTGTCCAGTGTCCTTGAGATACATGCTATGTACAAAGCCTATGCTGCCGTCTGTCAGTTGAATTTGATACCAGATGGCCTTCCCCTGTTCGGCTCCTTCATCCGGGCTAGGTACACTTCGAAGGTAGTCCACTGCATTGCCCCATGCTTCCGTAGGATCTGCGGTTACCCCTCCCGCATTGGACGCGAATACAGGTGAAATCAAGCCTCGCTTATCAGAAATCACTTCATCCTTCGTAGCATCGACAGCTTGGTTGCCTGCCGTAAATTCTTTATCCAATCCATAATAGGCCTGGTCTTGTGTGGTATCCGTCACCTGTGCAATCTCATATTTATTTCCTTGATAAATGGCAAAGGTACGGGCTGCCACAGCTTGAGCCTTCAACGCTTCTGTTGGCCATTGTGAGTTAAGTTCAGCACCCATAACCCCATATAAGTACTGTTCCATCGGAACTACATTGATTAAAGCTAATCGATCATGATACATGCTTAACTCCATATCACCTCGAAAGTTGCGATCCATACGCTCTTTCACTGCGATCCCCAACTTCTTCGGATGCAGGATTGTTTTCTGTTCACCTGCTCCTGTCACATAATGAGCTACGGAAGATGTCGGAGAGGTTGTGACCGTTACATCCGACCTGCGAATTAAGTAAGGGGCATTCGTGTTCGCCTTTTGGAGAGGCACGCTAGGGACAGCTTTGAGCGCCGCTTGCTTCACAGCCTCCAAATTGGCATCTGTCGCTTCGTTGCCTAACCAAACACTATAGCCAACCGTGCCAGCGCTATCCGCTTGTAAGACCAGATCTGCCGCTAGGCCTGCCTGGGTGTACAACGCGATTTGCTGCTGTGCTGCAGCCTCTGTAGCAAATGTCCCCGCACTCAAGTGGAGAGGACCACTGACGGCAGGAACCGCATTTTTCGTCAAGGCGGCTACCGTGGTATCCTTTAATGCTTGAGTCGCAGCAGCATCGGCTTCAGCTTTCGTAGGCAAGTTTCCGTAGAAAACTTGGTATACCGTTTTACCCAACTTGGTACGACTTAACACATAGCTTTCTTCTGGCATAACGTTCAGTTTAGCATTCAGTGCTTTGGCAGCATTGAAATCAGACGTTTCCAGCATGATCGTACTGTACTGATCCAATGATATCCGAATGGACGTATCCGAGATTGAAGCCCATGGCTTTGCCTCTGCACTCGCTGAATTACGAACACCAATATCAAATCCACCAGGAGAGGAAAGTGAAACTAGCGGCTCTATCTTTTTATAGTTGCTAGCATTAATGACAAGGGCAACACGAATCTGATCCAGATGCTTAGCTCCCGCCGCATTGGCTTCAGATTCTCCGTAAGAGATGGCTGAAAACGTTACTGCTGCTGTAGTTATGAGGGCAATATGCTTTGCATAAATCATCTTTCGTCTTCCAAACATACAGGTATCGTATCCTTTCTTTCTCCGTTCATCTAGTAATGTAGACTCTAGCAAGAGACAGAAGTTTTGTTCGTTCGCAGAAAAAATGACAAAAAAAGCTAATGCCCGCCCTTCCAGCAGCGGCAAAAGCTTACAATTGTCCATACACCTATAGAGGAATTGCGTACGATTTACCGTTGCTCCGGAACGGGTAAACCAAGATGGTGATAGGCTTGCGGCGTCACGATCCGACCTCTTGGGGTGCGCTGCATAAAGCCGATTTGGAGCAAGTAAGGCTCGTATACATCCTCAATTGTTTGGCTTTCCTCACCAATCGTTGCGGCGATCGTTTCAAGCCCTACAGGGCCCCCCTGGAAGCTCTGAATAATCGCGCGCAGCATTTTATGATCGATTTCATCAAGACCCAGATCATCAACCTGCAGCAGGCGCAATGATTCTTGCGCGAGCGCCATCGTAATCACGCCATCGCCTCTTACCTGTGCAAAATCGCGAACCCGCTTCAGCAAACGGTTGGCAATACGCGGAGTTCCACGCGACCGCATGCCGATCTCGCGGGCAGCCTCACCCACGATGCCGACCTGCAGAATGTCGGCTGTCCGACTGACGATGTAGCTGAGCTCATCGACGGTATAAAACTCCAAGCGACTGACGACACCGAAACGGTCGCGCAGCGGCGCAGAGAGCAGCCCCACGCGTGTCGTGGCGCCGATCAAGGTAAATGGCGGCAGGTCGAGACGCACAGAGCGTGCGCTTGGCCCCTTGCCGATAATAATATCAAGGGCAAAGTCCTCCATCGCAGGGTACAGCACCTCTTCCACCGTTCGGTGGAGACGGTGAATCTCATCGATGAAGAGCACATCTCCCTCCTGCAGATTCGTCAGGATGGCAGCAAGATCTCCAGGCCGCTCAATGGCTGGCCCGGAGGTTGTACGGATATTCACGCCAAGTTCATTGGCGATAATGTTGGATAGTGTGGTTTTGCCAAGTCCAGGCGGCCCATAGAGAAGTACATGATCTAAAGCTTCTTTCCGCAGCTTCGCAGCTTCAATGTAGATCTTGAGGTTCTCCTTGGCCTGCTTCTGTCCGATGTATTCAGCCAAAAAACGCGGACGTAGACTATACTCGACCACATTGTCTTCCATCATAAAATTAGCCGATATGATTCGGTCATTGTCCATGGTGTCCCTCCTTCTTTCACACGATCAGTTGCTTACATGGTAAATAAGGCTTGCAAAGCAAGCTTCACTAGCACATCAACGGAATCCGATGGTCCAGCTTTTGGCTTCACCTGCAACCAAGCTCGATCGACTTCTGCTTCTGTATAGCCAAGTGTCATTAAGGCTTCCTTGGCTTCGCTCCATGGCAGCCCGCCTTCCGTTAATTGTGCGGATCCGACAACACTCAGAGCGACAGCTGCTTCTGGACTTGAGAAGCTTACAGATCCCAGCTTATCTTTCAAGTCTAAAATAATCCGTTGAGCCGTTTTCTTCCCAATGCCAGGAAGCTTCGTTAGAAACGCCAGATTTTCTTGGCTGATCGCCAGAATGACCGCTTCAGGCCTGCCACCAGCAGCTAGAATACCCAGTGCTACTTTGGGACCAATACCGCTCACATCCAGCAATAAGCGGAATAAGGACTGCTCATCACGTGTCATGAAACCGAATAGGAGATGCGCGTCTTCCCTTACATGGTAATGAATGAACATGGTGAGATCCTCATTGTCCATGTGGGAAAGTGCATAAGGATTCGGACAGAACACACGATATCCAACCCCGTTAACATCGAGAACCGCATAATCACTTTCACGCGCTGCAACCTTGCCTCGTAAGAAATCTATCATCGTTTCCTGACCTCATTTATCATAGATTGAAGTGAAGAGGAATGGGCATGACAAATAGCGATAGCGAGCGCATCAGCGACATCATCTGGTTTCGGCACTTGTGACAGCTTCAGCAGAATCTTGACCATCTCCTGCACTTGCTTCTTCTCTGCATTCCCATATCCTACAACGGCTTGCTTTACTTGAAGCGGTGTATATTCAGCAATCGGCAACCCGGCCTGGACACCAGCAAGTATCATCACACCTCGCGCCTGGCCAACGGTGAATGCCGTCGTTACGTTTCTATTAAAAAATAATTTTTCAATAGACATCACATCAGGTTTATATTTCTCTATCAATTGCACTGTAGCATCATAGACATCTTTCAATCGGATACCAGGATCCGTGTGTGCTTCCGTTTGAATCGAACCATATTGTACCGGAATAAGCTTACTGCCGATTTTATCAATAAAGCCAAAACCTACGATCGCGATCCCTGGATCAATTCCTAGAATACGCAAAACATTTCTCTCCCATCTAAAAAAAAGCGAACATATGTAGTCATTTCATTATAGCAGACATAATAAACAGCTACAACGGCCAGATTGGAGTTCTACATTTTAACAAAAAAAGAGATAGGCTCGGGATTTCCCGAAGCTATCTCTTCGATTTTATCTATGGTATTGTTGAAACTAGGGACGCGACATGGCACCTTCTGTAACTTCCATGGCATAATCGCTGAATGTAGATAATACGCTATTATACTCCTCTATATCAGTGACTCGGATTCCCTCATGCAGCTGAGCAACCGTATCGGTTGGCAAACTGCTTTCTAACTGCTGAATATTGAGCTGGAAAAAGGTTCGAATAATTTGATTATTTGCAGGTGTACCGTTGAATAACGACAAGTTACTGCTGCCATCAATTCCAAATACGGCTTTTTCTTTGCAGGTTGGAGACAGATCATCAATGTTATCTGTAAAGACAACCTCGCCAGAGTCCTTGATGCTTAGCAGCCAACTAGGATGTTGTTTCTGAAGCGCGAGTAATTCTTGTGACGTATGCGAACCCAATGGACTGCGTTCTTCTCCGCAGACGTAGGACTTGAGCAAATAGCTTTCCCTGCGATCCGAAATGGCTTGCAACAATTTGGTCGCTTCCTGAAGACGTGCATCATCCTCCGGCGCTAGACCAGCAATGGTTGCTCGGGTGGCTACACGCGAGTTTGACTGCTCTAGATGACCTGCTACAATCCAGCTAATCGCAACAACCAGAACGAACATCCCTAAGGTCAACCAACTGCGCTTCCAGCGTAGTCTCTTCTTTAATTGCTTCAAGAACCGGTATACGTTCACGTTATCCCCTTCTTCTTGTTTTTTCGTATTGTTTCCATTTGCAAGAAGCCCTATACATCATTTACCATAGAAGAGAATGAAACCAATCAAGACGGATGGTGAACTTACCATGAACGAAAGAAAACCAATTAAACGAACAACTCTCCTGATTATAGGTGTCGTCCTATTCTGGGGAAGCGTAGCGTTATGGAACGAAATTAATAAGATCGGACCAGCTCCTTCTGGTACAAATACCACTTCGATCTCGCAGTCCAATCCGAGTCCCCACTCCTAGCAGAGAGACTTTGACTTCGTCAAAGATTCCTATGAAGTGTCACGAAACTTACATGAATTCGGTAACAAATGGTTATAATCGGACTATTCCTCTCATTTGAATTTGACTGTAGCCACAGAAATGATATAGTCAAAGATAGATGAAAAACTCTCATAGGCATACACGAATGACGATATATATGAAATAAGCAAATGAGACTGGTCTTCACCTTTTCTCTAAACGACAACTCTAAGGAGGGAAACATCATGAATGTGGCAGAACTTCAATTAATTCAATTATCCAGACGGGGCGATCGCAACGCTTTCGTGGAGTTAGTCGAGCTCTACCGTAGTAAAATACAAAAGCTAGCGTTTCGGATGCTGCATAACCGTCCTGATTCCGAGGATATTGTCCAAGAAACCTTTATCCGGGTCTACTTGAATCTAAACCACTTTGATGAAAGCCAGAATTTCTCAACTTGGATTTATCGGATCGGAAAAAATGTTGCCATTGATTTACTTCGCAAAAAAAGGCCCGTACAATCCCTTGATGCGGAACTAAATGATTTTGATGATGATTACAGTTACTACAGTAAACTGGCCAGCCAAGATCAATCGCCGGAACACGCTGTGCTTCAAACTGAAATTCAAGAGCATATGCACGCATCCATTAATAAATTGGCGGACAAATATAAAGGTATCATCACCCTGTATTATCTCGAGGAGCTTTCCCTTCAAGAAATTAGTGAACGAATGAACTTGCCGATTACGACAGTGAAAACTCGGTTACATCGGGGGCGTGAACTTCTTCGCAAAAAGTGGGGAATGAATTTCGTAATTGGTCTAATGACGTTTTTCACATTGGGCATGATCGCTTAAGAGCCCTTCCCCATACAAAAAGCCTCAAATCACGATGAACATCGCGATTTGAGGCTTTTTGTTATTTCAATTTAGAAGTTAATCCATGGACTATTCGGTTTGCTCACTTCACGCTTCTCTGTAGCCCCTTGTTGTTGCTGCAAGAATGCGCTCAAAGCCGATGCTCCTGATAGCCTTACTTTTCGTGCTGAGCGATGTCCGCTCGACTTAGGTTTATCCGCTTTTTGCTTATCGCGAATCGTAATATCCACTTCTGATAAAGTATCAGTTACCTTCTTCAGTTCATGGGTATGAACTTGGGGCAACAAGGATGACTCTTCAAAAGGTGCGTGCTGTCCTGCTCCTGCATAAGGAATACCATACGGGTTGTGCTGATGGGCATAGTGCTGTGCCATAGGGTGATCATACGGCATCGGCGGCGGATAGAAAGCTGGTATAGCTTGCATCTCTTGTGGCATCGTGTCCCAAGGATTACCCATAGGTACATTGCCGAGATGGGCTGGATAATTCATCCACTGTTGCTCATTCATTGCCGGGCCACCGCACCCACAGCCTTCATCGACGACGGTCACGGGGGCTACCATCGTTGGAAGCGGCTCACAAGGCTCTTCCTGAAAAGGCGAATAGGCCGACGGGTACGTCATTGCCTCATGTTGCTGCTGTTCAGGATAAGCGAAAACCTCTGTAGCCGTGATGTGAAATTGTTGAAACGGATGTACCGCTTGCCCATAAGGCTCATGTAGCCCATGTTCTTCCATGACAGGGGCTGGAATAATCGGAGACGTCATCGGTACTTGCTGAGGCATTTGCGGCACAGCGGGTACCGTTTCACCCAGAGACAACGGTGGAGCTTCAACAACAGGCTCTTGCGGGCTCGGGATCACAGGCTGGACATAGGCATCTGTTGGCGGCATCACAGGCATCGGTGTCGGTGTAAATGGCTCCGTAGATAGCTTGGAAGTATGATGATGCATGCCATGCTGGTTACTATGCGTATGTCCATGCTGCATTTTAGGAACAAAAACAATATCTCCCGTCATAAGTACATTTGGATTCTTCAGGTGCGCATTCGCTTTAATCATCGCTTGCAATGGCACATCCCAAGCTTTCCCAAGCTTCCATAGACTGTCACCCTGCTGGACAACATGTTTATAAACAAAATCAGATGCAGGTGGATCAGCTGGTTTAACGGATGATGGAATCTTCACTTTCATCCCAACATCAATCTGATTTGGATCAGCGATTTGCGGATTAAGCGCAATGATCTGGTCTAGGGTGGTGTGGTATTTTTTTGCTAGCTCGTACAGGGTATCGCCTTTTTTGACAATATGGATTTTCAAAACCCTACCTCCTTAAGAAAAACTGGTTTCGTAAGCATCTCCTTCGCGTCTCTCTTCCAATCACAGTAACTTGGCCGCGTCAGCATTCGCTTATTCACACTCATGATATTACAGTTTATGCACGTTCCTAGGCTTTTGCCCCTGTCGCACAAAAAAAATCCCTGGCGTCCTAAACGCAAGGGATTTGTCTTAAGAACTTATATACGAATAGCTTGGATAACAACCCAGAATTCGGACCTGACATCCAATCGCTTCGATCTCTTGAATAGCTGAAGGTAAAAGAACAGAGTCCATCGTACCAACAATATCGATATAGAAATAGTATATGCCAAGCTTCTTTTTCGTCGGCTTCGATTCAATCTTCGAAAGGTTGATTCTCCGCCAAGCAAATGCAGACAACACCTGATGTAAACCACCAGGATAATCGTCTGGTAAGGTGACAAGGATTGTCGTCTTAATGATCTCGGAGGACTTCAACTCCGATGCCTCTTTACCAACGAGTAAGAAGCGCGTCATATTATCCTTATGATCTTGAATTTCACGCTGCAGCATGGGCACGTTATAATTCTCCGAGGCGATAGCCGTCCCAATTGCAGCTACGGTTGGATCCTGAAGCGTAGATACAATACGAACTCCCTCAGCCGTAGAGCTCACTTGTTCAAACTCGGCCTCACGCAAATATTGCTTCATAAATTGATTGCACTGGGCAGGAACAACTTGATGAGACAACACTTTGCGAATGTGTCGGTAAGGATTCGAAGGATCAACGTCCATATCCGGATTCGGATACCCAATTAAATTCATATCAATCGGGAATACCCATTCCGCTCGGATCGGCAGGTCAACTTCATGAACAAGCCAATCTACGTGTAAGTGTACAGAACCCTCCAATGTATTCTCAATAGGAATCACACTCAGATCCGTTTCTCCAGAAGCTGTTGCATTAAATACCTCTGAAATCAACTTATACGATACATACGTAAAATTCTCGCCTAGAAAATGACGCGTAGCCTCCTCTGAGAAGGTACTTGGTCCAAGTATAGCCACTCGTTTCATGCAAGCACTTCCTTTTCCACTAGAGAAAGAAGCCCCTCGTCACCGCTTTGAAGTTCGGTTGTCGTCACACCTTCTTGGCTTGGCTTTAGCCATAGCAGTTGGGCTTCAATGCCTTCCTTAGCCAATGTGCCCTGAAGGAACGCTTCTAGCTCCGTTTTCTTCTCACTGCGCCCATCAACCAGCGCTAGCATCGTCGGTCCCGCTCCGCTCAAAGCAACACCAAGCGCGCCATGATCTTCGCATTCATCCAATAATGTCTTCATGCCAGGGATGAGTGCCGCGCGGTAGGGCTGATGCAAGCGATCTTTCATCGCATGACGGATCATGCCGAGGTTGCCTGTGCTGAGCGCAGCAACCAGCAACGAGGAGTGGCTAAGGTTGAACACCGCATCCTTCATCGATACATGCTGCGGCATCACACCTCTCGCCTTTTCAGTCGATAGCTGGAAGGCTGGTATCGCTACCAGCACCTCCAGATTGTGATCGGGCTCAATGCGGATCGATTCTGCCTTTACTTCGTCCCAGAACGCAACGACGATCCCGCCGTAAATGCTTGCGCCCACGTTATCAGGGTGCTTCTCCAGACGCGATGCGATTTGAAAGAGCTCATAGGTTGAGAACTTATTCCCTATAAGCGCATTCGCTCCTGCAAGTGCGCCTACAATTGCCGAAGCACTGCTTCCTAACCCACGCGTAAGTGGAATCTCACTATACATGGTAATCTCAAGCTCAGGATGTGAAACGCCTGCTTTATCAAAAACCATTTGAGCAACCTTATAGATTAAATTCGATTTATCCGTAGGAATGCCACTCATCTGATCGCCAATTAATTGTATTCTCGTCTGATCAGAGATCGCCATATCAATCCAAGCATATAAGTTCAAGGCCATCCCCAGAGAGTCAAAGCCGGGACCCAGATTCGCCGTGCTTGCCGGTACTTTCACCCGTACCTTTTGTTCTGTCTTGTAGCTCATTTCGAAATTGCGCCTCTTTTCACTCAAAATATACGGATACGCCGTCCAACAGCTTATCCTTCTACTCGATACACACTCTTAATCGCATGAATGACATCCATCGATTTGAATTGATTCAATACATTCTTCATGCTAGCTTGGTTCGCATCATGAGTAATAATGATGATTTCAGCCTTTGGATTGGATGTATTCGGATGTTGGAAGACGGACTCCAAACTAACTTCATGCTCAGCAAAAATTTGTGTAATTTGCGCAAGTACCCCTGCTTTATCCTCAACATGAAGCAAGATGAAGTTTTTGGACGCGATTTGTTCGTCTGTTTTGAGCTTCTTCTCTTTGTAAGGTGCTTGTACCGTACGACCATTAATACCTAATTTCAAATTACGTACAACGGCTACTAGATCCGCTACTACGGATGTTGCAGTTGGAAGTTCGCCAGCACCTGCGCCATAGAACATCGTTTCACCAACGGCTTCACCAGTTACGTATACGGCATTGAAGACACCATTTACGGATGCTAGTGGATGTGAATTTTTAACCATTGTCGGTTGAACGCTAACCGAAATATGGCCATCATGATTCTCAGCGATACCCAACAGCTTCACTTCGTAGCCTAATTTCTTCCCGTATAGGATATCTTCCTTCGTTACCTTGGAAATCCCCTTCGCTTCAACATCACTCAATGCAACGTTCGCGTGAAAACCAAGTGTCGATAGGATCGTCATTTTACGAGCAGCATCCAAGCCTTCAACATCGGATGTCGGGTCCGCTTCCGCGTAGCCCAATTCCTGTGCTTCCTTCAGCACATCCGCATACGCCGCGCCTTCTTGACTCATTTTCGTCAAAATATAGTTCGTTGTGCCGTTCACAATACCCATAATTTTCGTGATACGATCAGAAGAAAAGCCTTCTACAAGCGCACGAATAATTGGAATACCGCCTGCTACGCTCGCTTCATAAAACACGTCGCAATTATTCTCAGCCGCTTTCGCCAAAATCTCAGCACCATGCATCGCCATAAGATCCTTATTGGCTGTAATGATGTGCTTACCATTTCCAAGTGCTGTTAGAATGTGTGCTTTCGTTGCTTCAACGCCACCCATGACTTCAACAACGATATCAATGTCACTATCGCCAATTACATCCCATACATTCTCTGTTAGCTTATCTGCATCCACAGAGATGTTCCGATGCTTGGATTTATCTTGTACAAGGATTTTGGCAATTTCAATCACTGAACCTGTTTGACGTTGCAAATCCTCTTGATGTCCTTCAACAATACGTACTACACCTGTTCCTACAGTACCTAAACCTAGTAAACCAACCTTGATGGGCTTCATTTCATTACCTCCTGAATTGTATGCTATCTTTAACTGCCTTGACCGATGACCATGGCACGCTTAACTCCATCTTGTGCTCCTAGGCGATCCACAATTTCTCGGATCTCTTCACCCATGGATGAAATTTCAAGTGATATAACGACGTTCGCCATGCCTTGTAATGGAATCGTTTGGTGAATGGTTAATACATTGCCATCCAGATTAGCGATAAGTGCGAGTACACGGGATAATATCCCGGACCTATGCTCTAAATCCATTGAAATCGTAATAATTCGCTCGCGTTCTAGCTTACTGAGCGGATGAATACCATCTTTATACTTATAGAAGGCGCTTCTGCTCAGCCCAACTTGCTCAACGGCGTCGTGAATTGTCTTCACTTCTCCCCTAGCAAGTAACTCTTTGGCCTGTGCTGTCTTAAGAACACCTTCTGGAAGAATATCCTCGCGGACTAAGTAGTACCGCTCAGGTCCGATGTGCTTCATGGTTGGAAGGAACTCTTTGCTCTCCGGCACCTAACTACCGTCCTCTCCAAAAAGACTAATGTTTCCCTATAGAGGACATTATATCGAAACATGCCCCGTGAAGCAATAGGCAAAATGCATCCAAGCATTCGCCTTTGCAGCCCCTTCCCTTTCTATGATAAGCTGAAATGGAACCAACAACGTGAGGGGAACTCTCGATGATTACATTACGCATGATGTCTACTGCACTTTTATGGAACAAAAATAACGAGCTCCTTATGATGAAGCGCGCACTCACGCGCACGCTCTCCCCTGGCTTATGGGCAGCGATTGGCGGTCACCTCGAACCGCATGAAATCAACCAACCAAGAACAGCTTGCTTTCGTGAAATATGGGAAGAAACAGGCATTGAGCAGGACGAAATTCATGACTTACGCCTTCAATATGTCCTACTTCGGCTCAATGGCCAAGAAATACGCCAACAGTTCTTCTACATTGGCAATACCGATGTAGATCCACGTATCATTACGTCTGAAGGTGACCTGCATTGGATTCCCAAAGCATCTGTTTTAGACCGTCCGATGCCATATATTTTTCGCTGTTTGCTCGAACATTATTTCAGCGTAGGCCCAACATCTCATCCCTGGATTGGCTCAGCGGGGATTCATTCGGAGACCGACGCTCCAACTATTCATTGGAATCCTTTACTGGATCCGATGCAAATCTAGGATTACACAAAGAGATTGCACAAAGAGCAGACAACGATTTCTCGTTATCTGCTCTTTGTTTGTAGTGCCTATAGCGCACTGCCTCCGAATAAGAAGCGATACTCCCAGTGGCGATTGGCGATGGAATCGATTCGCACACCGCCGCTTTCTTTGGAATACGTGGATAAAATCTGGCCATTGCCTAGGTAGATAGCAACATGCGTAATCGTCTGGTTCGACTTATTTATGCCTGCATAATTGGACTTTGCTGTGCCTTTGTAGGACATGAAGAACATCAGGTCGCCAACCTTGAGGTTATGCCAATCCGTAACATTGTGTCCAAGTGACTTTACAAACGCGCCTTGACCTCTAGAGTCTGACGGTAATTTCAATCCAATGCCATCTAAGTAAGCCTGACGTACAAAATCTGAACAATCAAACGTCGCTGTATTATCGCGACTAGAACCATATTCATAAGGTCTTCCTAAGTATTTCTTTCCGGCAGCAATCACCTTTTGAATCTTTTCACTCGTTGATCCTCCACTGCCGTTCCCAGGGGATGTTGCACCACCAGAAGTTGTAACGTATGTAGGGCTTGTGCTTATGTATCCTTCACGACCATCTGAAGCTTTAACTTTATACCAATAGGCATTTACTTTTTGCAGGATCTGCACCGTTTCTCCCACCTTCAGATACCGTATGCGAGTTGCATTCTGATCGGCAGCTGTACGGAAACTCACGCTTGCGACGATGCGTCCAGTTCCAGTTGCTGGTGTTGTCGTTTGACCGTTTGCTTTTATGTACTTCGAACTCGTTGAGACATATCCGAGTGTACCATCCGTAACTTGAACGCGATACCAGTAAGCATTTACTTTTTCAATAATGGAGACAGGCTCACCAGCTTTTAAATAGCGGATTCGAGGTGAATTTTCATCTGGACTTTGTCGAAAGCTCACACTGCTAACAACTTCACCAGTGGTTGCAGCAGACGCTGCTTTAGGTAATGGGACGGTAATAGCCCCAAATATAAGAGATGGAATAAGGGCAAATGCAAGTAATTGTTTCTTCATGTTGTAGGCCTCCTAGCGATTTGTACTTACGAATGACAATGACACTAGTAAATGGTAACATATCCATTGATTAAGGTTTAGCTGTAACATCTACCAATTTTGCTACCCCCACAAAAAAAGACCCCCCATTCGCTGTCTAAGAACCAGCTTCTTGGTAAGGTCTTCAACCTATTCTCGATGAGGAATCGTCGTTATCTGATACATCCTGCAGCTTCAAATACTGACTCTGATCAATCCAGCGCTGCATGGTTTTTTGTGCTTCTTTCCGCTGTAGTAAGGCTTCCGCAAGCTGAAAGCCCTCCTCATAACTATCCACTCTATCAAACCATTTCAATCGCAGCCCCGTATTAAAAATGACATGATCCCGTTCCCGTTTGACTTCCACGCCATCCTCACCTGAAATAATTCGCTTCACCATGGATATCTGATCTTCCTTAGCAAGTAAGGGTAAGGCTGTACTCGTGAAGCCAAACTTCGACGGCTCAACACTGCGGGACTCATCTCCCCAAGGAGTCACAATGCGCATCGTGCTGTTCTCATAGAGGGGTAAATCCTCAGAACCATCAATCCCACTAATAATATACGCTTGTTGAAAGCCCGATCGCATCGAAATAGGAATTAGGGACTCCATGGCTTTACGCTGCTGCACACCAATAATTAAATTTGTAGACAGCACAGGATTCAATACTCGCTCAATGGTATCAATGACCGTTCGTATGCCTAATTGTTCTCTCACCTGCTTCAGTCGCCCTATTGGCGGACACAGCTGTTCGGTAGGCAGGAATCCAATGTGCAAATGAAATAGCATAGATTGCCACGCCTTCACAGAAAGTTGAACAGCTACACCAAAGCTCTCAACAATTTCCTTCAGTGCTGTCCCTTGCCGCGAAGGAAGTGCATCACCGCCTTGTATCACCTGTGTGAAGCCCACTGAAGCAAGAAGAAGGCTAACAGGCAGCGTGATAGGGAATCGCTTTCTCCCCTCTGTAGGACCAATGGCAGTAAGCGAGTTCGGCTGAGCGTGGTAATTCAAAGCGTAGCTGCGAAAGACATCAATAAAGGCCATCAACTCATCATCTGCTTCCCCTTTCATACATAACGCCATTAAGAATGCTGCACATTGCGCGTCTGTTGAATCTCCCTTCGCCATTTCACTGGCAGCATCCAACGCCTCATCATAGGTTAAATCCCGCATCCGTGTTTGATCGGAACCCATTGCTTGAATCCATCGCTTCATCACGCTCCTCCTCCCATCTCATATGTTATATTTACTTACATTAATTTGTTTATATATCTAAAATGGTAATGCTTTTAATAGTGCATGTCAAGTATTATGACATTTGTCATATCAAAATGAAAAAAGCACCTATCCCGAAGGGATAAGTGCTCTTGTATTATAAATTATTTTCGTCAAACTCGAAGTCAAAATCACCAATTTGAATCGTCTGTCCATGGACAGCACCGCGTCTACGCAACTCATCATCAATGCCCATGTTACGCAAAATACGTGCAAAGCGCGCGATCCCATCTTGGGTCGTGAAATTCGTCCGCTTAATTAATTTCTCAATGGACGGACTCTCGATAACAAAGACATCATTATCACGGCGAATCGTGAAGTCGTTCTCTTCGCGTTTCTCAAAGCGGTATACTTTACGCTCTTCCGTCCCAGCTACTCCCTCAACCTCAGGAGCGTTCGGAATGCTTTCCACGATGTCAGAAATCTTGTACAGAAGATCTTGAACGCCATCGCGTGTTAACGCTGAAATTGGATAAACCGTGTAATCTTTACCATCAGCAGCCAGTTGCTCTTTGAACAAGACCAAGTTATCTTCCGATTCTGGCATGTCCATTTTGTTGGCAACAACAATTTGAGGACGTTGCTCCAACTTTGCATTATACAGTTTGATTTCTTCATTGATTTTGACGAAATCTTCATAAGGATCTCGTCCGTCCGCAGCCGACATGTCCACGACATGTACAATAACACGCGTACGTTCTACGTGACGCAAGAACTCGTGGCCAAGGCCTACGCCTTCATGAGCCCCTTCGATCAATCCTGGCAAATCCGCCATAACGAAGCTTCTGCCATCCCCAACATCCACGACACCTAAATTCGGTGTTAACGTTGTGAAATGATAAGCAGCAATCTTAGGCTTCGCGGCTGAAACGACCGACAATAACGTGGATTTGCCCACGCTCGGGAATCCGACAAGTCCTACGTCCGCCATAACCTTCATTTCTAAGATGACCCAACGCTCGACGCCTTCTTCACCATTCTCGGCAATCTCAGGAGCTGTTAGGCGCGCCGTTGCAAAGCGTGCATTTCCTCTTCCGCCTCGACCACCTTTGGCAACGACAACCTCTTGCCCATGACGTGTCAAGTCAGCAATCACTTCTTGCGTATCATCATCAATGATTGTCGTCCCCGGAGGGATACGAACGATCATATGTTCCGAATTAGCACCATGCATCGTTTTGTTGCGGCCTTTCTCGCCGCGATCTGCTTTAAAGTGCTTTTGATAACGGAAATCCATTAACGTCCGCAAACCTTCATCTACTCGAAAAACAACATCTCCGCCATTGCCTCCGTCACCACCGGCAGGGCCGCCATCGGGTACGTACTTCTCACGACGAAAAGCAACTAAACCGTCACCACCGTCGCCACCTTTTACAAAAATCTTCGCCTTATCAACAAACATTTCTACACCTCAACTTTATATATGAAACGGCAATCGTAGTGTGACACCTGCTTCTTCTTCATGCCAATCCTCATTCTCAAGCGAATACTGGGAACCCCTCGATGAAAAACGTTGTAAAACAGATTGCTCAAGTTGCTCCCGTCTATAGGGGCCTTGATATACAAAATCAAGCAGTAGGCAATCGTCTTGAACATCAAACTCCAAGCTGAGTGTGCCACTTTCCCCGTCTTCAAATGCTGTATGTTCTTGGATGCACGTCACCATTTGCCGAACCAAACGCTCGATCAGTCCGTGCTGAATCTGGAGTTGTCCAAGATTTATTTCTTGTTCGACTTCCACTTGCAGCTCTAGTGTCTTCGACTGCACGCGGAATTGGAGCAAGTAAGCAATGAAAGATGGGATCCCCAGCTTGGAGAGATTGCTTTCCTGCTGCATAGTCATTTTTATTTTTTCCATATAAGGCCTTAAATTATCAAACTTCTTCATTTGAATATAGCCAAATAAAATCTGGGTGTCATTCATCCAATCATGACGCAATCGATTGACTACGGCAATCAACTTTAGATCGTTGTCATGCTCTTGCTGCCTCTGCGCCAAGCGCCACTTTTCTTCCATTCTACTCGCCTCTAGTCTCCAAGCGGTATAACCACTCACGAGAATGATCAGTAGAAACGACACTCTGATAATCCAGGGTTCTGTAACCAACATGCCAGTCAAGCCTATGAACACAAGTGCTAATAAATAGACTTGTGTGCTGCCCAATTGCTTCATTATCCGCCCGCCCCGTTCTCCCCGCTTTGTAACCGTTCATCCAGTATATCATGATGGCTGGAAAACTTCACCAAACAAACGAGAAAACCTCCGCCCTCGACCATCCGAAATGAGTGATCACGGTTAGAGGTTTTTCCTTGTATGCCTGAGAAAAAATCCCTGGATGAACTCTCGCTCACCAGGGATTCTAATTACGCTTCTAGAGCTGCAGCTACTGGAGCTACATCAACTGGGTATACGCTCACTTTTTTGCGATCGCGGCCCAAACGCTCGAATTTCACTACGCCTTGTACCAAAGCGAAAAGTGTATCATCCGAACCGATGCCTACGTTCGTTCCTGGGTGAATTTTCGTACCGCGTTGACGGTAAAGAATACTTCCAGCAGTAACAGTTTGACCGTCAGCACGTTTAGCGCCAAGACGCTTAGAGTGTGAGTCACGACCGTTCTTTGTGGAACCTACCCCTTTTTTGGAAGCGAATAATTGGAGATCCAATTTCAAAAACATGGTGTTATCCTCCTTTGTGATAGATTGTTTCAATCGTTATATAATCACCGTAAGTTTGTTCAATCGTTTGTAACATAACGACCATCGATTCTATAATTAACTGCACTTGATTCCACGTTTCAGGCATGTCACGCGCACTTTCTGGGATGGTTACATCCACAAGTCCTCGTTCCATTTCGTGAATGGGAATCACACCGGTTAGCGATACGATCGAATTAATAGTACCAACGGAAACCGCCGATACCGCGGCGCAGACCAAGTCTTTGCCAGGCACGTCATATTCAGCATGTCCTTCAACTACAAAAGAAAGAATGTGAGGTGAATCCGGTGCAAGACGTTCTATGGTCACGTAGATCATAGGCTTGTCTCTTACGCTTGGATTTTCTCAACTACTACTCTTGTGTACGGTTGACGATGACCTTGCTTTTTGTGATAGTTCTTTTTCGGTTTGTACTTATAAACGATGACTTTTGCGCCTTTGCCGTGTTTTTCCACTTTCGCGGAAACTGAAGCACCTGCAACCAATGGAGCACCTACTACTAGGCCATCCTCTTTGGAAACCAAGAACACACGATCAAAAGAAACAACCTCACCTTCAGCAGCGTTCAATTTTTCGATGTAAAGAACATCGCCCTCTTGAACTTTGTACTGTTTACCACCTGTTTCAATAATTGCGTACATTTTCACTTACCTCCTCATGTCTCAGACTCGCCTTGTGCAGGTGACGGAAAAGAATAGATCTTGTCTCGTACTTCGACCTGTTTCGTGCGGTTACAGCATGCCTAAACAACACACTCCGAGTATTATATCACAGATATAATTTCATATGCAAACCTTTTATTTGCGTTTGCGAGTCATTTCGAGCAATCCTAACTTCGTCCAACCGACAATTGTCGTCTTAGAACGGTCCTTGCGCACCGCTTCCGCCATGTTGGACATGACCTTAGCCCGGTTATCTTCTGCGTGCATATCAATAAAATCAACAATAATGATACCTCTTAGATTACGAAGACGTAACAGTCTAGGAATTTCAACAGCTGCTTCCCGATTAATATCCGTTACGGTTTGTTCTAAATCAATAGATCCCGTATATCGTCCCGTATTGACATCAATGACCGTAAGCGCCTCAGTTTGATCGATAATTAAATACCCGCCGCTAGGCAGCCAAATTTTACGACGAAAGCTCTGATTTAACTCTTCTGTAACACCGAAATGATCGAACATCGGTGTTCTGCGATCGTAGAAAGCAACGCGGCCTCGCCAGCTCGGTTGCTGCTTACGCAGTAAGTTTCTCATCTCTTCAAAGACTTTGTTGTTGCTCATCCATACTTCTTGAACCTCATCAGAGATCACATCTCGCGCAAGTTTGGGTAAGAGATCTAAATCTTGATACAGCTGAGCAGGGACATTTGTCTCATCCCGCTTCGCTAGAATGGTACTCCACACATCGCGCAAGTTTTGTAGATCATCGCGAATGGCTTCTTCACTTTGACCAATTGCCCCTGTACGAATAATAACACCTTCACCAGGCATGAGATTGCCTTCAGCAAGCTGCTTCAGACGCTGCCGCTCGGCTTCAATGTCAATTTTACGTGATATTGCAATATAATCAGCATCTGGCATATAAACAATCCAACGACCCGGAATGGAAACGTGTGTAGTCACTCTTGCCCCTTTAGTTCCTTGTGGATCCTTGCTCACTTGAACCATCAACATTTGCCCAACTTCAGCAATATCCGTTATGGATGGCTTAATCTTAGGCTGCTTGTCCAAATGAACGGGGAGGAGATCGTCTATATAAAGAAAGGCATTCTTCGCA
Source organism: Paenibacillus sp. J31R109 (assembly GCF_059692055.1). Taxonomy (NCBI): domain Bacteria; kingdom Bacillati; phylum Bacillota; class Bacilli; order Caryophanales; family Paenibacillaceae; genus Paenibacillus; species Paenibacillus sp. J31R109. Next base: position 516,441 of record NZ_JCAUAR010000003.1, read on the forward strand.
AGTCCAATATCGACGAATGCCGCTTGCATACCAGGAAGTACGTTCACGATGCGGCCCATGTAGATGCTGCCTGCCCGTTGAGTTTCAAGCGGATACTGCGTATCATACTCCACAAGTCGTCCATCTTCTAGCAATGCCGCTTGTGTAAGCTCGGGTGCGCAGTGAATTATCAGTTGCTTCATACACGTTCACCTCAACAGTTATTTTACATGAAAAGATCGGAAACTGCACTCCCCGGTTTTTTTCCATCTAAATAACCGCCGACGATCTGCTGCTCGGGTAACACGGCTTGAATGCGTCCTGCTTCGTTCATTACATAAATTAAGTGATACCGTTCTCGCATAAAAAGCTTCAACGTCTCTGCCATCGTAAGCTGCTTCGTTATCACGATAGGCTGCGCTCTCGTACCTCGACTAAGCAACTGCCCTACACGCAATCCGCGCCCCATGAGAAAGCGCACAAAATGATACGGTATTTGCCGATAAGCGTACCAATTGGACACGAGAAGGAATAAACCAATGACAAGGATGTTAATCGGCAGCTGGCCCTGTATGAGCTGAACAATAGCTATAACAATGATCGAGCAACTAATCGTCATACTGATCCACACCGAATAGACAATCGTGTTATGGTACGACATGATATAGCCTAACAAACCTTGCATCACTTTCCCGCCATCGAGTGGCATCACGGGTATCAGATTGAATAGACCGATCATGAGATTGGCTTCAATGAAGTAGTCCCACCAATGACTACTTCCAATGTCAAATGATTTCATCACGATTGCGATTAAAATCATCCACACATGCTGTAGAGGTCCAGCAATAGCGACGATTAATTCCTCGCGTGTAGACGTACTTCCTAGCTCATCCACGATCAAAACACCACCGAAGGGAAGAAGCTGGACTTCTTGAACCCTCCATCCGAAACCTTTTGCCGCGGTTAAATGGCCGAGCTCATGAATGAGTACGATACCGAATAAGGTGATCGCTTCTAGAAAATACCCTGTAAGCGCACAGCCAATCATAATTAACGTGAATAATGGATGAAAGCGATATTTCGTCCCTGCCCATTTAATCAAAGGTAATCACTTCCGCCGGATTAATCGTCACGCCCTCTTTCATGACAGAAAAATATAGGGTTCCCTTAGCTGGATCTTTGGCAGAAGCCTTGCCTATCGGTTCCCCGACCTTCATCCAATCCCCTACAGTTACTGAAGTCTGACTTAGTCCCCCATATAAGGACTCCAGTCCTCCCGGATGACGAATCATGATCGTCAGTCCTGTATCCGCCGCATTCCCTGCGAAAATGACCTGTCCTGTATCCATCGCATAGACTGGCGCAAACTCCGCGGTATTTATATGCACGCCTTTATGAAGTGTCCCGTCGAATCTAATCATGACCGTACCTTTGGCTGGTGCAAATAAGGTGCGATTCGATGTACTTACGATAACAGCTTCATTGCCTGCTCGGTTAAAGCTCGGAATAAAGGAAGGTGCTCCTCCGAACTTATCCGAATACCAAGCAGAAAATGCCGTAAAGTCATAGGACTGTGTCAGAGCTGCCGTTATAAATAGCTTTCCTTGATTCGCCCAAGGCTTGTCTATCTGAAATAAACCATAGACTGAAACAAATATCACGCCGCTGATAAGCAGCTTCATTGCGATCCTCCGAGCTGATGGCGGTGTGAACAAATTTCGTTCAGCGTCATCATTTGCCGTATCCATCATTAGCTTCTGTCTCCATGCGTATTCGGGGTCCTCCATCCTCCGTTTCCATTCTGAATCCACATAAAGCGGTACATCGCCCCTCTGATGTGAGGGATGTGGGGGTTGTGGAGGCAACAGGAAATCAGCCGACGGAGAGGATCTCAGCGAACTGCCATTTCCACTTGATACTTCTGACGACGATTCTCGCAAATGGCGAAGTCGTTCTAATCGGCGCTGCTTGACTTTATCTTTTATAACCATAGAATCCCCTCCTTATAAACATACATTAGTACAGCCTATGAGCAGAGGGACAAGATTATGTGATCCGTACAGCACTTCGTTTGTCTTGCGCCATAAACAAAAAAGCCCGCAGCCCCCACAGGGTCACGGACTTCTCAAGCAAAGGGTCATTTCAACCATTAAAACAATTCTGGCGCACGTTCTTGATGCAGCTTCACACTCATAACAAGGCCTAGTGAGAGCATGTTGATCAATAATGAGGTACCGCCATAACTCACGAATGGAAGTGTAATACCGGTCAATGGCATGATTCCAATCATCATACCGACGTTTTCAAATATTTGAAAGACGAACATGGACACGACCCCAACAACAATATAGGCGCCAGCAAGTTGAGAGCTTTGAATCGAAATCAAGATCATGCGGTAGATAAGCAAGAAATAAATAAGCAACAGTACCGCTGAACCGCGGAAACCGAACTCTTCTCCAACAACGACGAAAATCGAATCCGAATAGGCGAAGGGAATAAAGTTACTATGCACTGAAGTTCCCTTTAGGAAGCCTTCACCTTCCAGGCCACCAGATCCAATAGCTCTTACCGCATTGCGCACCTGATAATTATCATCATCAGACACTTCCGTTGGATATAGGAACGTATCAATCCGATCCATCCAGTGACTAAACCCGTAGCCCTTGAGCATCTCAAACAAAGCATCATGAAAATGTTTATATAGGGTTAGCGTGAGAAAGCCTACACCGACTACTATTACAACGCTTATCAAGACCTGCGAATATTTGATATTTCCTATCCAGAGCATCCCGAGCAAAATAATGATAAAAATAATCGCATTCCCGAGATCCGGCTGAATGAGCACAAGAGCAAATGGCACGAATACAGCTAACCCTACAGGGATAATATCATTCTTAACAAGCAGCAGATCCCCACCGCGTTTGGCTAAAAGCGCCGTAATACAAATAATGAGAATGAGTTTGACGAGCTCAGCAGGTTGGAATGTCAAACCGCCAGGCAGTTCAAACCAGCCGCGCGCACCGTGGATTTTTTTACCGAAGAAATATACAGCAATCAGAGAGATAATGCCAATCCCATACAAGTACGGTGCTATTCGAATAAGTACGCGGTAATCGAATAAACTACAAGCGAGAAATGCCACTAATCCTACTGCGTATAAGACTAAAATCTTCGTAATGCTGATGTTAATCGTCGGATGATCAATCGATGAACTATAGACCATCATCGTGCTTATCACCATGAAGGCAAATAGAATGACAACAATTGGAATATCAATGTTTTTCAGCTTGGCAAACACAGAACAATCATCCTATTCCAATAAACTTTTTCATTCGTTTTACCCAACCGGTTTTGTCCTCTAGCTGCATTAGCGGAACGGTATCGCCGACAATACGTCTAGCAATATTCCGATACGCGATCGCTGCCCGCGATGAAGGATTCATCACTGTTGGTTCTCCTATATTAGCTGCCTTAATGACATGCTCATCATCCGGCACAATCCCTAACAAATCTATAGCAAGCACAGAGCAAATTTCATCGATATCCAGCATTTCACCTTTTTTCACCATTTGCGGGCGTATGCGATTAATGACAAGCTTCGGTGAAGATATTTTCTCATTCTCCAAAAGACCAATAATGCGATCCGCATCGCGAACAGCCGCATTCTCAGGTGTTGTGACAACGATTGCTTTATCCGCGCCAGCAACCGCATTCTTAAAGCCCTGCTCAATCCCTGCTGGACAGTCAATGATCACATATTCGAAATCATTTTTGAGCTCTAAAATAATGGTCTTTACCTGTTCCGGAGATACCGCATGCTTGTCTTTCGTTTGAGCGGCCGGCAATAAATACAACTCGTCAAATCGCTTATCTTTAATTAAAGCCTGCGGTAATCGGCAACGACCTTCCGCAACGTCCACAAGATCATAGATAATCCGATTTTCTAATCCCATGACAACATCCAGATTACGCAACCCAATATCCGTATCAACCAAGCATACTTTCTTCCCCAGAAGTGCAAGTGCAGTTCCCAAGTTAGCGGAAGTCGTCGTTTTACCAACGCCACCTTTACCAGAGGTGACAACGATAGCCTCTCCCATATTCCTCACCCCAGACACAATTTTTTCTACATGTTGAAAATGTTATTTGATCGGAGCCTCCGGCCAAATCCGATGAAGCTGATGCAGCTTATCAATTTCCATTTTACCATCTTTGACATACGCAAATTCCATGAAAGCCTCGTCGATTCCCCACTCATCTGGCGAACGGCTAATCACTCCGGCAATACGTAACTGCGTAGGACGCATATGAGAGGCAGCAATGATTGCCGTCTCATCCCCTTCTGACCCCGCGTGAGCCATACCGCGAAGTGAACCCATTATGTAAATGTTCCCTGTAGATGTGATAATTCCACCAGGGTTAACATCACCTAAATAAAGTAAATCACCTTCATTGTGAAGGGTTTGTCCCGAACGAATCATACCTCTTAGCGTGGTCATGGTAACCTTGGGCTCGGGTGGAATCTCCACCTTAGGCGGTTCACTCTCGATGGATTGAATTAAGAGATTTCCTTTTTGCTTAATAACAGCTCGAATCTCTTCTTTCTGCTCATCGGTGGCCTCGCGATTGCCCAGTTTGACATTCACGTGAATAATAGGACCCGTTAATATTTGTTGATGCGTTTTCTCAAGCTTATGTTGCAGCTCTTGCAACAGCTCTTGCCAATCGCATGCGTCATTTAGTAAAAATACAAGGCCATCTTTGACCCCTTTTATCATCACATGGTGCTTCGCTACAGACATAATGGCATGACGACCTCCCAACCTATACATTTCGGCCCCTGTTCTAAATTCTCCTGCTTCTCATCTGGAAAATTAATCTTCCTTTGCAGAAGCTGCAAGTCGCTTGCCTTCAAGCAGTTTGCGGATGGGAACGTAGCAAATTAAGGCTGCAAGTAAATTGAAAAGAACACTTGGGAGCATGTAATGGGTGAGAGCAAAATTCAAATCGATAGCAATCAGTTTGAATAGACGATTGATCCCATAGTTGAGAAACTCAAATATTAACAAACCTAAGCTCGTAATCAGCAAATTGTAAAAAATCAGATTAGGCTGTTTACGCTGCGCAAGCCCAGCCAAATAACCTACAAGCCCCATGCTGAACGAATAAACGCCTAACATCGCACCATAGTAGGTGAAATCGTGCAATAATCCAAACAACAATCCATAAACTAATGCCGCATGGCGATGATGAAAAAGTCCAATAAACATGATAAATACCAAGGTTAAGTGCGGTGTTACTACGACAATCGATTGCCACGAAGACGGCAGCAGCCATACGACTAAACTTCCTTGAAGAATAAACAAACCGAGAAGGATGAGCCATAAAACATGTCTATTCATTTTGTCGGCTCACCTCATTTCACTTCCGGAACTTCAACGACGAACACTTCACGGATGCGGTTAAAGGAGGCTTTTGGCTTCACCATTACTTTGTAAGTAATGCCGAACTCCCCAGGTCCAATCGAAGAGATTGTTCCTACTTCTATCCCCTTAGGAAACACCTGTCCTAATCCAGAAGTAATAATCGTATCGCCAACCTTCATGTCATCTGCATGTTCAACCTTATTCATCACTAGCTCGCCTACTTTGGGATCATACGATTCAATCATCCCAAAGGGCTGGGTCTCATTCCCCTTAACCGTAACGGCAATTGCTTTCGAGTTGTTATCCGTATCATTCGTCTCAGACAGCAACTGCACATTGGAGTGGAAGCCGAATACTTTGCTCACTCTTCCTACTAAGCCGTCCACTGTCATGACCGCCATATTCTCCTTGATCCCATCTTTATCACCCAAATTAATTGTTACGGTACTGTTGTATGGGTCTGGGTCAATCGTGACCACTTCTGCGATCCGATATGTATAGTTGTTGGCTTGTCGTTGGCGTTCCGTGAAGCCAAGCGATTCCATCAGACGTTTGTTTTGCGACTCTAGCTCATTCAATCGCTGTGTATCTCGTGCATACTGCGTAAGGGTCAGCTTTAATGTCTTGTTTTCTTCATAAATGACTCGCAGATGTCTGATGTCTTCGAAGAAGCCCGCTACCTGCGCAGCGGGCTTGTACAAGAGTCCTTGCGTCCAAGATACGGAGTCTTTGACAAATTTCTCGGGCCAAGTCATTGGCCCTCGATTTCCAAGTGTTAGTCCCATTAAGATAAAGAAACAGACTAAACCGGACATAAGAAAAATAAGTCGTTTATTACCCATGAATTTAAACAAATTAGCACCTTCTAACGAATATTAACCCTTGTATCTCGAACCAGATCCTGATTTATTTTTGAATAAATGAATATTCTCTAGGGCACGTCCCGTTCCGATTGCTACACAATCCAACGGATTTTCGGCAACCATGACCGGCATCCCCGTTTCTTTTGCTAGAAGTCGATCCAGATTACGAAGTAATCCGCCGCCGCCAGTTAACACAATCCCGCGGTCCATAATATCCGCCGACAGCTCTGGTGGACATTTCTCCAGCGTAACCTTCACCGCATCCACAATTGCACTTACCGTATCTGACAATGATTCTTTAATTTCGACAGATGTAACACTGATCGTTTTGGGTAAACCGCTAACAAGATCACGACCGCGAATTTCCAACGATTCCGACTTATCTGTGTTAAGTGCAGAACCAATTTCGATCTTCAACGTTTCTGCTGTACGCTCCCCGATCATGAGATTATACGTACGTTTAATATATTGAATAATAGCTTCATCCATTTCGTCACCAGCGATACGAATCGATCGGCTAGTTACAATACCGCCAAGGGAGATAACAGCCACTTCCGTCGTACCTCCGCCAATATCGACAACCATACTCCCCGTTGGCTCCCATACAGGAAGATCCGCACCAATCGCAGCAGCGAACGGCTCCTCAATCGTATAAGCCTCTCTTGCCCCTGCTTGCTTGGTTGCATCTTCAACGGCACGCTTCTCGACAGCTGTAATCCCAGAAGGCACACACACCATCACATTCGGATGACGAGGAAATAACCATCGCTGCTTCTGCGCTTGTCGAATAAAGTAGCGAATCATCGTTGCTGTTGTGTCGAAATCGGCAATCACACCATCTTTCATCGGACGAACAGCCCGGATGTTCCCAGGTGTACGACCAATCATCTTTTTAGCGGATTCGCCTACAGCTTCAATTGTTTTTGTATCGGTACGCAGGGCGACCACGGAGGGTTCCCTAACGATAATTCCTCTGCCTTTCACATAAACCAACGTATTCGCAGTACCCAAATCAATTCCCAGATCTTTCGTAAAACCACCAAACATACTAACGGCTCCTTTCCTGTTGCGTGTTCTATTATATTACATAAAGCCTTGTTCCTTCAAACTTATAAATCTCTGATCTCCAATGATAACATGATCCAACACTTCAATACCAATTATTGTACCAGCTTCTACTAATCGACTTGTCAAACTAATATCTTCCGGACTTGGTGTGGGATCGCCACTTGGATGATTATGTACACAAATGATGGAGGCACTGCTTCGTTTAATAGCGGCACGGAAAACTTCTCTTGGGTGAACAATAGACGCATTCAAGCTGCCCATTGATAAGGTTTCTTGTGCAATGACATGATTTTTGGTATTCAAAAACAAACAGACGAAATGCTCCTTCTGTAAATAGCGAAGCTCCTCGCTCATGAGATCGGCAATATCTTTGGGAGAACGAATCGTGATCCGCTCCTCGTAAGAACTCTTAGCCAGCCTGCGACCTAGCTCAATGCCCGCAAGAATTTGAAGCGCCTTCGCATCTCCAATCCCCTTGATTTGCTTGAGCTGGTCCCTGCTCATATCAACAAGGTTGCGCAGCCCGCGGCTTTCACTAAGAATCCGGCTTGCCAAATGGATCGCCGATTCCGATACGGTTCCTGTCCTTAATAAGATAGCCAGCAGTTCGGCATGACTTAACGCCCCCGCTCCTAATTGTAGCATTCGTTCCCGCGGTCTTTCATCGTTCGGAATTTCTCGTAGCATCAAGCTTGAACTTTCCATGTTTTCCCCTCTTCCGTAGTGTAGGTTATGTTACTTATTGCGATCCCATGCATACAGATACAAGCCCCTAAAAACAACATAAAACCCCCGGATTATAAGATCCGAGGGCTTCTAGGATAGAGATTCTGTATTCAATTGCGGACATTCTAATGCCCTTATTTGTTCAAGCATGCTGCCGATTGTATGACCTTCAAAGTAATTTTCCATTTGCTTCTCAGCATCAATAAAAACCTTACCCATCAATCTATCCATTTTAGATGAAATCATACAAGGTTTCGACTCATCACCAGAGCACCAACTAGGCTTCAAAGTACCTTGGCAAGTTAATCGATAGATCTCCCCAAGTGTGACTTCCTCAGGCTTACAGCTTAGTATAAAACCGCCACCGATGCCTTCCTTCGTTGACACATACCCTGCTTTTCGAAGAAACCCCATGACTTTACGAATCCGTGCAGAATGTGTAGATACATTCGCTGCAATTTCTTCGCTAGTTGCCATATGGTCCGGTAAATGAGCTAACAGAACGAGACTGTGGACGGCAATTGTAAATTCGCTGTTCATGAAAGGTACCTCCCAGAAGAATGCGAAGTCTTGTCGCTTACTGTCATTGTAACCGTTACAGATTGCTCAGTCAATCTTATTACCCTATTTTGGACTAGAATGGATAGGTCTGGAAATGAGGCTATAGCACTTGAATGTCAAACGTTAGCAATAAATCACTCAGCAGCGAAAGCGGCAGTCCTACTACCGTGAAATAATCCCCTTCGATCCCACTGATGATCGTTGCCCCAATCCCTTGAATGGCATATGAGCCTGCTTTATCTTTGGGTTCTCCCGTAGCAATATACCGCAGGATTTGTTCATCAGACATCGGCTTCATCACTACATTCGTCACGCTATGTGAGACTACTTGGCGGCCTGTAGCAGCATCCACGCAGGCAACACCACTATACACCTGGTGCGTATTTCCTTGCAGTTCCTTCAGCATGCGAAAAGCATCTTGTTCATTCACCGGCTTGCCGAGAATCTCCTCGTTATACACGACAACGGTGTCAGAACCGATGATAATGCCGAACTTCTCTTGATCTTCCAACATATCCCGTACTGTCGCGGCTTTACGCAAAGAAAGCAGCTCTACGAGCTCCGATGGTGTTATTTTTTGTTCGACGGTCTCATCCGCGTCACTCACCCGAATTATATAAGGTAGTCCGAACGATTGGATAAGCTCCTGCCTCCGCGGTGACGAAGAAGCGAGAATAAGTCTTTGGTTTTCATTCGATGGCACTGGCACGATCAACAACTCCTAAATTAAATTCTACGCGTTACGTTTCTCACTACAGTTTCCGATAAAGGAGATATGCTCCTACTAATCCTATAATACTGCATAGGTTTAGCTTCACCAAAAGGCTGAATTCATATTTCACTACTTGTAGATCTGCTTTGGGTTCCCAAGAAATTTGAACTGATTTAGTTAGAAATGCGAGAGCAGGAACGGGCGCCAGCAGCTGGCCGATAATAATCCCAGTAATTAACCCGACGATTAAAAAAATGATTAAGGTAAATGTATTTTTTTTCATTCCTGTCATCCTCTCTATGTATGTACAAGCCTATTATACGAGGAATCACCTCTTTTTTCCATGTCAAATAACCAACCCTATTAGAACTTTATGGGAATTGAAAACGGATAGATTCTAATGTGGTAAACTAGTTACCGGAGGTAAATTCAACTATGACTCTACTGAAAAGACTTATTCTGTTCACTTTATTACTCACCGTCGCGTTTCCCTATCAGGCATTCGCTTACAAGATTGTGCTTGATCCTGGGCATGGTGGAAGTGATCCTGGCGCCATAGGCGTTGGCGGTCTCCGTGAAACAGATGTCAATCTGGACATCACGTTAAAAGTAAAGCAAGCACTGCTTGATCGCGGTTATGAAGTTGTCTTAACAAGAACCAACGACACCTTTCTCTCGCTTGCACAGCGGGTTGCCTTCACGGACGAACAGCAAGCTGACTTATTCGTATCTATTCATGCTAATGCACATTCAAGCAGCAAAGCGAACGGCACCATGGTACTCTATTATGACAACGCGTACCCACAAGAAGATTACCCAGCTAGCAGCACAATGACGCAACTAACGCCTTACAGTAAAAAATTGGCACAGCTTGTACAGGATGCTTTACTTGCCCAAGCCGGCACGAAAGACTTAGGACTAACCCCAAGTGCTGTCTACGTGGCCCGTATGGGAACGATTCCGAGTATACTCGTAGAGACTGCCTTTCTTACGAATAAAGGCGATGCAGCCTTGCTAGCTAGTGATGCAATGCGTTCAAAGATGGCGATTGGCATCGCCAATGGAATCAGTGCCTATGAGCCGCCACTCTTCACAGATGTGCTTGCTCATTGGTCTAGAGCCGCCGTTCTTCGAATGAAGAATAAAGGTATCGTCGAAGGTATGGGGAACAACTATGAACCCGATCGCGCACTAACGAGAGCGGAGTTTCTCACGCTGATGGACCGCGTATTTACATTCAGCAAGCTGCCCAACGTCTGCAGCACGAACGGAAGTGTGACTTCCAATGTTTATGGCTGCGGAACTGGAGCAACGAAAAGCTATTCCGATTTATCGGCTTCCCACTGGGCAAGTGCTGTTTTCGCCAAAGCCGCGAAATTAAACTTACTCCAAGGCTATGCCGATGGGACGATACGTCCGAATCAAGCGATAACACGCGGAGAAGTTGCTTTCTTATTCAATCAACTTTTGCAGATGATAACACCTTCCTCTCCATCCACGTATACAGCAGCGTTCGATGATGTGCCCAAATCACTGTGGAGCGCTTCTGCCATCATCACATTGAAAGATAAAGGCATTATCAATGGTATCTCTGACACATCATTTAAACCTGATCAAACGATGACTAGAGCAGAGATTGCTGCCCTGCTTGATCGCTATATCACTAAATAACAAGAAAGCCGTGTAACCCACTCAGGAACGAGTTAGGTTATACGGCTTTTCTTTTAGACAACGCTGATTGTCTTAAGCAGCTCTTTTTGAGCAATGATGTACTGCATCATGGCGGATTGTGCTTGCCACATTAAGGCTTGTGACGGCGTTTTTTTGTATTCATCCATCGATTGAACAGCACGATTGACCGCAGTTGTCATCTTCGCTAACGACTGTTTAACATCTTCGCCTGCGCCTTCAGTCAGCCCTGTACCCAGCGTGATGAGGGCTTGATGCGAAGTCCGAATCGTCTGTAAGGAGGCATCCGTAAGTGCCGTAGGCTTCGTCTCGGCCAAATGAACGAGTGTCAATCCACTTATCGTATTTACGAGTTTATCGCCTTCTGCCAGGTAAGTAGGCAGCGTCGCTGCCTTCGCTCCAGACCACCGTATGCTCGTTACCGCTGGGAGATCCACATTTTTCATAAAAACTTCGATCGTTTTATCCGTCGCCTGCACGCCTTGTCTCAAGGCAATGGCATCGTCTTTCGTCTTTGCAAACCCCACAAACACAGTAAGTTTATCGGAATTATCCATCGCAGAAGCAAGCCCCTTCTTACTAAGGGAATCCTGAACAGCTTGAGCGCCCTGCAAGGAGCTAAACACCCCGTTTTGCAAGAAGGTATAGGACTTAGCAGGAATTTGCACAGGAGTGACTGCTGCTGATGTAGCAGGAAGTACGGCGGTATCCCCTTGTGGTTTGGTGGTGGTTGCGCCTACTTGTGTATTCGGTGAAGGAACGGTTATTTTAGAAGGATTCGATGTAGCTAAACTCGTCGTCGTATCAGGGTCAGATGAGAACATCGATAGTACGAAGAAGCCGAATGCGATGCCCGTAACAACAGCACCAGCAACAGATGTTGCAATACGCATCCATGGTGTGCTTGACGATGATTTCGCATAGCGCGTTTCTGCCCCAGACTCTATGTAAGGCTCCTTGCCTGACCAGTTAGACCATTCATCCCGAGGTTTCACAGGTTCTGGTTCTCGCTCATTACGGACGACTGAAGGGATTGGAGCATTCTGTTGCTGCTCGCGAGATATTTGCGTTTCACGAATGATTCGTTCTACACGTTCTCCCTCCGATTCGATCTGGCTATGCCAGTTTCCGAAATCCGTAGTAAATGTATTCAGTGCATGAGGTTCAAATAACGATTCCACTTGCTCTCGTTCTGCTTGCTCATAGGGCGTCACGTCCTTCGGACTACGATCTATCTTCGCCTCTACTACTTTGTATTCTTCTTGATAGAGAGGAATTACATTCTGCTCTTGTTCATGAACCCTCTCAACTCTACGTGTTGATTCTGCGCCTTCCTTAGGGTCAAATCGATATGTGATTCTAGCTTTTTTCATTCTCTTCCCACACTCCTCATCAAAAGTATGCCCCGAACCGGGCACAACGCCGTATCATCTTGTCCTAATCTTCTGTTACTAGAGTATGAGAGAGAGAACATTAATATGATTATTCAAGAAAAAAAGACCGCCTCCAGCCTGGTGGCTTAAGCGATCTTTTCTTTACGTATGAGATTCGTATTTCTTGCGAAGCGATTTGGCTAAACCATCCGCTGCTTTCCAGATGTCGCCCGCGCCCATTGTCAGAACGAGATCACCTGGTTGAACGTGGTCAACCAAATACGTCAGCACTTCTTCACGTGTAGCAATGTGCTGAACATTCGGATTACTGTTGCTGCGAATCAGCTCTACTAGCTTAGCGGAGTCAACACCTTCGATCCGTTGTTCACCTGCAGGTGAATAAATATCCGTAATGATCACTTCATCCGCTTCCAAGAAGGAACGGCTAAACTGCTCAAACAGGTAGTACGTTCGTGTATAGCGTTGAGGTTGGAACACAGCGATAATACGCTTTCTCGTCGCTTTAGCAGCGGAAATCGTTGCTTGAATTTCCGTTGGGTGATGGGCATAATCATCGATGACTAGGATATTTTCCACTTCACCAAGCACTTGAAATCTACGCTTTGCTCCCCGAAACTCTTGAATAGCTTCCGCGATTTGCTCGAAAGAAAGACCTGCTTCTAAGCAAGTAATTAACGTAGCTAGCGCATTGTAAACATTATGTTTACCTGGCACAGATAAGCTTATTTGGCCTAATGACGATCCTTTGAAAGCTACCGAGAAAGTTACTTTGCGATCACCAAGGGAGATGTCACTTGCGATATAATCCGCTTGTGTCTCAATCCCGTACGTAATCACTTGGCTTTGAATCTCCGGTATCATTTCACGCAGGAATTCATCATCTTGACATACAATCGCTTTGCCGCCAGGTCTAACTTGGCTTAAGAATTGTTTGTATGCTTTTTTCAAGTTTTCGAAATCGCCATTATAATTCTCCAAATGGTCGGCTTCGATATTGTTCACTAACGCTAGAGTTGGGTGATATTGCAGGAAAGTTCCATCGCTCTCATCGGCTTCCGCAACCACATACTCCCCTTTGCCAGCTTTCGCATTGCTGCCAACATTCATGATTTCTCCACCGATAATGTACGTTGGATCAATCCCGCAAATCTCCATCACTAAAGCGATCATGGAGGAAGTTGTTGTCTTACCGTGAGCACCTGCTACGGCAATTCCTTTGCGCTCGTTCATCAGCCTTCCCAGCATTTGTGAACGATGAATGATAGGAATGTTCATTTGCTCGGCTGCTTGCATTTCTACGTTATCTTTAGATAACGCCGTTGAATATACAACCAAATCGGCTCCTGATACGTTCGTTGCCTCATGGCCGATAAAGACCTTGGCGCCCTTAGCTTTCAGCTTTTCTGTAAGCTCCTGCTGTGCTAGATCTGATCCCGAAATGCGATACCCCATTTCGAGCATGACTTTGGCAATGGCACTCATGCCGTATCCGCCGATTCCTATAAAATGTACGTGTTCTGCTTGACTCACGCCGTTCTCACCATCCTTTTTCAGAATCGGTTTGATAGGTTATCCAAGAACGAACATCAGAGATTAAATACAGCGTGCCGGATACGACCGCCAGATCATCCTGCTCAGTTCTATTTGTTAATAAGGTTAGAGCTTGCTTCCAATCGCGCTCTACGGCAACATCTACCTCAAGATTCATCTCTCGAAGCAGACCATTTGCAATTTCAGCGAGAAGGTACGCATCCCCTTTTTTATGAAAATTGGCTTCTGTAATAATGAGCGTATCCACCAATGGTAGTATATGCCTTAAGTAGCCTGTATGATTCTTCGTGGCTAGCATTCCGATCATCATATGAAGCTTCTTATACGTATACACATTCTGAAGTGCTGCAGCCAATGTTGCTGCCCCCTCAGGGTTGTGAGCACCATCGATCAGGATGCGCGGCTCCGTCGAAACCATTTCCAGTCTGCCAGGCCACTTCGTACCCGAAAGACCCTTTTGCAAATCAACGTCGTCCACGATGGTCGCGTAATATTGACGAAGCACTTCTAGCGTCATAACCGCTACAGCCGCGTTCTTCAACTGATGTTCACCATTCAGGGTGATAGCCAGCTCTGGGATCGGCCTAAAAGGACCGTTAAACTGAAAACTTTGACGATCCAGCTCACTTGTCACATCGGTCAAATGAAATTGATCACCAAGGGTATAAAGCGTAGCTTTCTTGGCCTTCGCTGTTTGTTCAATAACGCTCCAGATCGCCTCAGGTTCAACTGCTGTAATGACAGGCACTCCAGCTTTGATGATCCCTGCTTTTTCAGCTGCTACAAGCTCAAGTGTATCGCCTAGGATATCCATGTGATCGTGACCCACATTCGTAATCACGGTAACGATTGGATTCACGATATTCGTGCTATCCAGCCTTCCCCCGAGTCCGGTTTCCCATACTACATAATCAGGATACGCCACTTTTCCAAAGTAAAGGATAGCTAGCGCAGTCGAGATTTCGAACATCGTTGGAGCACCAACTTCTGTTGCGGCAATCTCATCGACAATTGGCTTCATGTCATTCACTAATCGTAGTAGAACCTCATCTTCAATGTCTGCGCCATTGACTTGAATGCGGTTGGTATACCGCACCAAATACGGCGACGTAAACGTACCTACATCATAACCGCATGCTTGAAGTACGGAAGCTAAGTAAGCACATGTTGAGCCCTTTCCATTCGTACCGGCCACATGAATGAACTTTAGCCTGCGTTCTGGGTTACCCAGCTTCTCCATGAGCAGATGCATACGCTGGAGGCCCGGTTTCATGCCGAGCTTCTCCATGCGTCCAACGATCCAATCAATGGCTTCTTGTGCGGTTTGGAATTCACCCGCCGAGTTCTTGCTTACATCCATTGTTCTCATCCTCTTTTACTATATGAATCACCTTGTAGACGAACATAGGCATTCGTATAATTTTCGTTCTTTATGACTTTAACTCCGCTAATCGAGCGATAACTTTATCACGTTTATCGGCATAATCAGCAAGCTTGGCTTTCTCTTCTTCGATAACCTTCGCTGGTGCCTTAGCTACAAAGCCTTCATTGCCCAGCTTTTTCTCAATACGCTCAACCTCACCGTGTAGGGATTGCAGTTCTTTATCCAAACGAGCAAGCTCTTGTGTGATATCGATCAAACCTGCTAAAGGCAGATACAATTCGGCACCTGTAATAATGGCTGTCATTGCTTTGTCTGGCGCTGCCATAGTCAGATCAATTTCAAGTAGTGATGTGTTACAGAAGCGCTTCAGGTATTCCTCATTTTTGCTAAGAATGTCCTGCGTCTCTGCACTAGCTGGCTTAATGAGAAGCTCTACTTTCTTACTCATCGGCACATTCACTTCTGCACGGATATTACGTACGGAACGAATCGCTTCCATCAAAAGTTCCATCTCACGAATCGCATCCCACGCTTCGAAGGCTGCGTTCTCTGTCGGCCAAGCCGCCAGTGTAATGGTATCGCCAACATGCGGCAGATGCTGCCAGATCTCTTCCGAGATGAAAGGCATGAACGGATGAATCAAACGTTGCGTTTGATCTAGTACGTAAGCAAGTACGGATTGTGTTTGTTTCTTGGCTGCTGCATCCGTCCCATATAAGCTCAGTTTGCTGAACTCAATATACCAGTCACAGAGATCATCCCAGATGAAGTTATAAAGTAGACGTCCCGTTTCACCGAATTCGTAGCTGTCGATCAAACGAGTAACATCACGAACCGTCTCATTCAAACGATGCAAAATCCAACGATCTGCGGTACCTAATTTTCCTGTTAAATCAATATCTGCTGCAGTTACGCCTTCCAAATTCATCAGGGCGAATCGGGATGCGTTCCATATTTTATTAGCAAAATTACGAGCTTGCTCTACCCGCTCCCAGCGGAAGCGCAAATCTTGACCTGGCGTGGAGCTCGTAGAAATCATATAACGCATGGCATCTGCGCCGTATTTCTCGATCACTTCAAGCGGATCAACACCGTTGCCAAGGGATTTGGACATTTTGCGGCCTTCGGAATCACGAACAAGACCATGCATCAGCACATCTTTGAACGGAATTTGACCCGTAAATTCAAGTCCTTGGAAAATCATACGAGCTACCCAGAAGTAAATGATATCGTACCCCGTAACGAGTACACTCGTCGGGTAGAAACGCTTCATATCTTCGGAATCATTCGGCCAGCCTAATGTGGAGAAAGGCCATAGAGCTGAGCTGAACCATGTGTCCAGAACATCGTTATCTTGGTTAAGATTCGCGCTTTGACAATGGGAGCACGCTGTCGCATCTTCGCGAGTTACCGTAACTTGACCGCAATCCGCGCAGTGCCAAGCAGGAATTCGGTGTCCCCACCAGAGCTGACGGGAAATACACCAATCGCGAACATTTTCAATCCAGTTCAGGTATGTTTTCTCGAAGCGATCTGGTACAAAATTAACACCCTTGCCTGATTTTTGCGCTTCAATCGCTTGATCAGCAAGCGGCTGCATTTTGACGAACCATTGTGTCGATAGGTACGGCTCGATAACTGCACCACTACGCTCGCTGTGTCCAACTTGGTGAACATGTTCTTCAATTTTGATCAGAACACCTTGTTCTTTCAAATCTGCGACGATGTTTTTACGGCACTCGAAACGGTCTTGGCCTTGGTAAGGGCCTGCATTAGCGTTCATCGTTCCGGATTCATCCATAACGAGAATTTGTGGCAGGTTGTGACGCTTACCTACTTCGAAATCGTTCGGATCATGCGCAGGTGTAATTTTGACCGCCCCGCTGCCGAACTCTTTCTCAACATAGTCGTCTGCAATAATCGGAATCTCACGATTCACAATTGGAAGCAGCAATGACTTGCCAATCAAATGCTTGTAACGCTCATCCTTCGGATGAACAGCAACGGCCGTATCACCCAACATCGTCTCAGGGCGTGTTGTAGCAACAACAATGGAGCCAGAACCGTCTGTTGTTTCATATTTCAAATGGTAGAGTGCACCTTGAACTTCTTTGTACTCCACTTCAATATCCGAAAGAGCCGTACGTGCTGCCGGATCCCAGTTAATAATATAGTTACCGCGATAAATCAAACCTTTTTCAAACAAACTCACGAAAACTTCACGAACTGCTTGCGAAAGCCCTTCATCCAGTGTGAAGCGTTCCCGCGAATAATCAAGTGAAAAGCCCATTTTGGCCCATTGTTCACGAATCGTATCGGCATATAATTCTTTCCATTCCCAGACCTTCTCCAAGAACTTTTCACGCCCAAGATCATAGCGCGTTTGCCCTTGTTCGCGAAGCTTCTGTTCTACGCGGGTTTGCGTCGCAATACCTGCATGGTCAGAACCCGGAAGCCACAGCGTGTCAAAGCCCTGCATACGCTTCGTGCGGATGAGAATATCTTGCAGCGTGAAATCTAGTGCATGCCCTATGTGCAGCATACCGGTTACGTTCGGAGGCGGTATTACAATCGTGTACGTTTCCGCATCAGGACGGTTGCCTGCTTTGAAAAATTCATTCTTGATCCAGTAGTCGTACCATTTACGTTCCGCTTCTTTCGGGTCATACGTGGTAGGCATTTCTGTTTGTAATTTCGTTTCGGTCATAAGAGTACCTCCATATCTGGCTAGTTGTTATAAACACAAAAAAACCTTTCGCCCCAAAAAGGACGAAAGGTATAGCTTCCGTGGTACCACCTTCATTTCATGATACTTGCCCCATTGGCAAATAACATGACACTTAAAACAGATAACGGCTGCGACCGGAAAATGCTAATGCAGGCGAGAAACGATTACTCGGCGATTGCACTCACATTTACTGCTCCAGGGCGACTTCGATCGGATGTATCCTGAGGAACCTCTCAGCGCTGCAGTTCCACTCTCTGAAGGGCGTTCCGACTACTACTCCCTATCTTTGCAATTCCATATGTTGGTTTGAAAATGATTTACACTATATGATAACGAATATTTGCTAAACAGTCAATATTTTCGAACCGGTATAAACGTTTATTTTTTAGTATTGGTTAAAATTAGGTTCTCTATACGTCGTAACAAACATAAAGAGCCCCCAGCTGCTGTCAGCAGCCAGAGGCTCTTGCCTATGTATAGGTATTTATTTGGGCAAATAAATAACTTGACCCACGACAATATCCTGATCACCAAGTCGATTCATCAATTGAAGCTCACGCGTTGTCAGTTGATAACGCTTCGCAATGGATTCTAACGTATCCTCTTTCTGAACAATACAGAGTTTGAGCTTGCGGAACTCTTGCGATTCCGATCGGCTCTGCAGAAATAAACGTCTCCATTCTACCGGATCTATCCGCGATTCCGCCTCAAGAGCCGCTTGCGCCTCTGCTTCCGCAATCCGCTTGTCGGAAAGATACGAGCCTGCCTTAGATAATAGCGATTTGATGCCATAAGGACTAACCTCCACAGCGTCCGCTGCCTTCTTGCCAAAGGCAACTTTAAGCTCCTTTTTCTCCTCCGTTACAACGGTACTATCGGCATGCGGAGTTACTTTCAGCTCGATTTGTTCCACATCTACACCAAACGAATCATCGCCATGAGAGGTTGGCTGTGATGAAATGACAGCTGGTTCAGGTGCAGCTGCGATCAACGTTGGCGCTGGCGTCGGTAATGGTGTAGGAAGGACTGGTGCAGGCGGTGGTTGAATCACTTGTTGAATCTGCGGTTCTTGTGCAACCGGTACAGGTTCAGCTATGGGCATCGGTGCATACGGCGTAACGGGCTCGGAGCGTGGATACTCAATTTGATGAACAAAAGTAACCTCTTCTTCCTCGCGCCAGCTTTCCTGTGGCACAGAGACCATTTCTACTCCCTGCAAGGACAGAACGCCTGTTACATTCAAGCTGCGTGCCGATAATAGGTCGATATCAAAATTCTCGATCTCTACCTGAATATCCTCAACACGATGAATGCGATTCAAAGGCAGCGTAATTTCGACAGGAATCAAATGCTCAAGTGTGCGAGGGCTCCCGCCTTCTTCACTAAAGTAGTTACCTGTAAGTAGTAGATTCCCCTTTAAAATCGCTTGATCATCCAGCGTTAATACTTGAATATGCGGAAGTAATTCTACTTCATTCAATTCTTGTATGGCCGCCAAATTCTCCTGCAAATGCACACGTTCATAAATATCAAATCGTAATCCAGGTTGTTGTTCAGACACCGAATGAATCCTCCCTTCCGTTAACTCGAAACATGAATCAGCTCCGAATTGTTGGGTGATATACTTGATTGTCTCTAAAAGTATATGGGTCAAGGAGGCCAGGCATGACTACATTTTTCAATTCACGGACATCTGTTCCAATAATGACTTGAAATCTAGTGGATACGGTGCGTGACATACAATCTCTTTTTGTGTAATCGGATGCTTAAATAGAAGTCTTTCTCCATGAAGTGCTTGTCGCTGAAATAAACGTGAAGAACCTCCATATAGCGTGTCACCTACTAGTGGGTGTCCTAAATGGCTGAGATGAACTCGAATTTGATGCGTTCTGCCCGTTTCCAACTCCACTTCAACGAGTGCTCCCGCTTTCATTTGTTGAAGGACACGATAATGGGTCAGAGCCTGATCGCCATTGGGAGTGACTCTACGTTTCCCTGGCTGATGACGATCCTTGCCGATCGGTTCATCAATCCATCCTTCCTTCTCTTTGAAAATCCCTTGAGCTAGTGCAGCATAGCGCCTATCTATCTGCTTCTCCCGCATAGCTTCATCCAATAGGACATGCGCCCACTCATTTTTGGCATAAAGTATGACGCCCGTCGTATCTTGATCTAGACGGTGTATATGACGAATACTGCACGCTTGTCCAGTCGCTTCATAATAATAAGCTACGGCCGAAGCCAACGTTCCACTTTGACCAACTTCCGCCGGATGAACGGACATCCCTGCTGGCTTATTAACGACTAAAGTGAACTCATCCTCAAATAAAACGTCTAATGCATAAGACTCAGGTTTAAACACTGCTTTTTCCTGAGGAAATACCTTCAGCCGAATCTTATTATTTTCTATGCGAATAAGCCCCTGGGAGGCTAAGCGCAAAAAGTATTTACGAGGCACCGGCAGATAATCCGCTAATTCTTCAACAGCACCCGGTTTAAGTGGTTTCCACTCTGCATTGGGAAGTGGGAGCAGCAACCATTCTCCATCACGCGACCAATCGATCATGAACGTGTGCCCTTGCGAAATGATAGAAAGATTGCTAGCAGGATCAGTAGAAACACAAAGACTATCGCCATAAGGTCGATCGGAAAATCAAAAAAGTAATAACGCTTCATAATTAGAACGAGCTCCTTAAGAAAGAGGGATTATGTACACTTTATTTTAACAATTACCAATACCATTTGCATGCAAAAATATGATATTATTAATCTTGTATTGTTTTTTTTCGACATTTTCTATCAATTTATTAATAGAGCAGGAGAGGTTTACCTTGGGTAGTTCAATTGCAAATCATTTTCGAAATTATAGTTGGCTGAAGCGGACTTTACTTGTTCTAGCAGCATGTACATTTTTGACTTCGACCTTTTTATTTTTGACCCCGCCAGGGACTTTCATTCGTGAGTATTTGGCCAAAACCGTGATTACAACCCAGCATCGTGACTGGGCTTGGATCTTTGTTGGCGCGCAACGTAGGGACCAGATGGTGCTTGAGATGCAAAATTTAACCGAAGTTAACTCCATTGAGAAACAAGATATTGAAGCTGTCCAATTTAATACGAATCGCCCAATTGAGAGTCTCGTCAAAGTGGAAGATATTTCAGGTACCCTGTGGAAGGGTAAGCGAATGTATGTATATGATCCACGTTCTATCCGTGTTGTCGTTCCTTCCAAAGTAGGTGAAGGTGAACGAATTACAGCCATGGTACAACGTACAGGCGCTGTTGCCGGAGTCAACGGTGGTGGCTTTAATGATCCTGACGGCCTTGGAAACGGATTTGCCCCAATCGGAGCTATTATGTCCGGTGGTGAAATCCTTTATACCGACCAAGAGGGAAGCAACCCGCAACAAATTGTTGGTTTTACCAAAGAAGGTACGCTAATTATTGGTAAATATACGATCAACGCCTTATTAGAACTAGGTGTCACGGAAGCTGTTTCCTTCTATCCGCGTGTTATCGCGAACGGTAAACCACTCATCACAAGCGGTGATGGTGGATGGGGACGTGCACCGCGGACAGCTGTCGGCCAAAAAGCAGACGGTACAGTTATCTTTATCGTTATTGATGGTCGTCAAACGTCAAGTGTTGGAGCGACACTGAAAGAAGTTCAGGATCTTTTCTTAGAAGACGATGTTATCAACGCTGGATTCTTGGATGGCGGAGCATCTTCTGAAATGGTTTATAATAATGCACTTATCACAAAACCATCTAGCCGTTATGGTGAGCGTCGCTTACCTTCAGCTTTCTTAGTATTCGATCATCCGGAAAAAGTAGAAGTGAAGAACATCTGGGCTGGATTGACGTCGATTGATGCAGGCGGTGCATCCACTCACCCTGAATTCTTGAAAGAACAAGCAGAACTGAAGGCGCAAGGTAAATTACCTACACCAACACCTAAAGCAACACCGACACCAAAACCAGAAAACTCAACGGAACCTGGTAAAGTCGGCGGATCTACTTCACCAACGCATACAGAATCGCCAAAACCGAGTGGGACAGATAAACCATCAACTGGTTCACCGACACCATCACCAAACCCTAATACTACTGTAACACCTACACCTACACCAACTCCTGGCAACGGGAATACAAATACGGGCAGCCCTAAGCCGACTAATTCAGCAACACCATCGCCAACACCAAGTGCGACACCTAAGCCGTCCACTAATCCAACAGGCGCTGGGACACTAACTGGAACGGGTAACGGGGCACCAACTGCACCTAATTCTCAATCAACAACAACTTCACCAACAGTTAAGCCGAATTAATGGTATTAAAAGCAGTTAGCATCCGATCATCACGCGGAGGCTGGCTGCTTTTTTTACACGTGCTTCCCTTTGCCGCGAGTAAAATATGTAGGTAAAACAAAGAGGCAGCCCTCACGTAGAACACGCTACGGACGGCTGCCTCTTCTTACTTTTATAAGCGTTTCAGTGCTGCGCGATGAGCCACGATCGTCGCTTCAATATCCGCATCCGAGTGCGCAGTTGATACAAACATCCCTTCAAATTGCGAAGGTGCAACGGATACACCTAGATCCAAGAGGTGACCGAAGTACGCATTGAAACGGCCAAGATCTGACGTTTTAGCGGAATCATAATTCGTCACTGACGTTTCTGTAAAGAACGGACAAACCATCGAACCAACGCGATTAATTGTGCTAGCTATACCGAACTCAGCCGCATTCGCAGTAAAGCCTGCTTCAAGTCTCGCAGACTTGCGCTCAAGCTCCTCATACACATTCGGCTCGCCTAGTAAGGATAGCGTTGCATAACCTGCCGCCATAGCCAACGGATTACCTGATAGCGTTCCGGCTTGGTAAATCGGACCCGCAGGCGCCATCTGTTCCATGATGTCTAAACGACCGCCGTAGGCACCTACAGGAAGCCCACCGCCGATTACTTTACCCAAACAAGTTAAATCCGGTGTTACGCCATATAGCCCCTGCGCACAGTTCTTATGCACACGGAATCCGGTCATCACTTCATCGAAAATCAGTAATGAGCCATATTGCTTCGTAATGTCGCGAAGACCTTGTAAGAAGCCCGCCGCGGGAGGTACAACTCCCATATTGCCGGCAATCGGCTCAACGATTAGCGCAGCGATTTCTTCACCAAACTTTTCAAAAACAAGCTTCACAGAATCCAAATCATTGTAAGGAACAGTGATCGTGTTAGAAGCCACGCTGCTCGGTACACCAGGACTGTCCGGTAATCCTAGCGTAGCAACGCCAGATCCAGCCTTAATCAACAAAGCATCTGCATGCCCGTGATAGCTGCCTTCGAATTTCACGATTTTATCGCGCTTCGTGAATCCACGTGCTAGTCGCAACGCACTCATGGTCGCTTCAGTCCCCGAATTAACCATGCGAACCATATCGATCGAAGGTACACGTTCAATTACAAGCTTGGCCATCTCGGTTTCAAGCAACGTTGGTGCACCAAAGCTTGTCCCTTTCATGGCTGTAGCCTGAATGGCCTCCAAAACCTTCGGATGCGCATGCCCAACAATGAGAGGTCCCCATGAACCTACATAGTCAATAAATGTATTCCCATCAATATCCGTTACTCGTGAGCCAGATCCGCTCTCCATGAATAAAGGTGTTAAGCCAACCGATTTAAAAGCACGAACTGGACTATTCACACCTCCAGGAATTAGCTTTCTAGATTCTTGGAATGCGGCTGCTGATCGGTTGTCGATTCTGCTCGAATTTCCCATTATTTAGCCCCCTATAACATAATCTTGTGATAAAATGAGGTCATAACCTACCAATAACTACCTACAAAGGCGGTACCACTTATGCTAGAGCTTATCAAGAAAGTCCCTTTATTTACCCAGCTAAACGAACATCAATTGAAAACCCTTGCCGAAATATGTACGAGACGTACTTATAAAACAGGTACAATACTATTTCAAGAAAAAGAAATCGGCTCTGTTTTCTATATGGTGCTTAGTGGTTCTGTTAAAATCTACACAACTAGCCAAGCAGGCGAAGAGAAAATATTGTCGATTTGCAAATCCGGCGAAAGCTTCGGCGAGTTGTCCCTCATTGATGGCAAACCACGGTCTGCCTCTGCTCAAACTTTAGAAGAATGCATACTGCTTACGATAACTGGCCAAAGCTTTCTAGAATTGCTTCGTAATCATTTTGACATTAGCCTAGGTATCATGCAAGAGCTCAGCAGCCGTCTGCGCGATACGAATCAACAAGTCTTTGATCTGACCTTCCTGGATGCAAGAACACGCGTGATCAAAACCTTAATCAAAATGGCCAATTCACACGGCTTACGTAAAGGTACCACGGTCGTGATTAAACTTGTCCTGAACTATGATGAAATCTCTCAGTTAGCCGGTGTTCAGAAATCAACCCTCCTGCAAGTCATTCGCGATCTCGAGGAAAAGCAAATCCTGACCATCTCTGCTTCTGACTTCACCTTA
Source organism: Paenibacillus sp. J31R109 (assembly GCF_059692055.1). NCBI lineage: Bacteria > Bacillati > Bacillota > Bacilli > Caryophanales > Paenibacillaceae > Paenibacillus > Paenibacillus sp. J31R109. The sequence goes on from NZ_JCAUAR010000003.1 coordinate 541,020, forward strand.
GAGTTATCCAAGCTTCGTTAATTGTGCTAAAGTGCCTTTACTGTAGCAGTAGTAGTTGAAACAGCATGGCTATCTGCGGCTAGAACCATCTCGGCAAGCTGATTGGCCACCTCTTTGCCTTGGCGTATGCAATCGGGCAGACCGACACCATGAAAGCCTGCCCCCGTCACCAACACGCGCGGCATAGCTGTCAAAAGTGCTTTCCGGAACTCCGCAATCTCCTCCAAATGGTTAACAGGGTATTGCGGCATGGAATGCATCAACCTGGTCACTTCTGCGAATCCCGGTTCGGCCGTGATTCCAAGGAGATCTTTAATGTCTCGCCGCGCTTTGCTAATTAATTGCTCATCGGACCATGCCGGCCATTCTTGTTCACCGGAACGACCGATGTAACAACGCAGCAGCACCTTGCCTTCAGGGGCAGCATGCAGCCACTTCGCTGAAGTTAAGGTACAAGCTGTAATCGTATAGCCCTCATGCTTAGGAACTAGGAAACCGGAGGCATCCAGCTCAAAGGGAATATCTTTCCGATCAAACGACATAATCACATTGGCTACCGAGATATAATCAATCTTAGCTAGCTTGCTCGCAGTCGGGAGCTCCGAGAGCAGCTTCGCCGCCTGATACGTTGGCGTCGTTACAATGACCCCGTGAACGACTTCACGCTGACCGTCCTCAAAGACAACCTCCGTTTGTCCATCCTCTATACGACGCACGGACACAACACCAACACCCGCACGTAAATCCACTGTACGTAACGCGTCTATTAAAGCATTCACTAGCGATTGCAGCCCTCGCTTAAACGTTACAAAGACCGAATTCCGAACAGCCGCAGGCAAATGCGCGCTTTCTTCGGTCACATTTTTGCGACTCGCCATCATGCCCAGAATCAAGCTGCGGTTTTTCAGCTCCATCGCCCTGAACTGCGGGAACGTAGACTTCAAGCTCAGCTTGTACGTATCCCCCGCATAAATCCCTGCAAGCAGCGGCTCCACAATGCGCTCTAGCACTTCCTTGCCTAGTCGGCGCTCAAGAAAATGCCCAAGCGATTCATCCCCTGTGCCATCGCGTTTCGGCAAGATCAAGTCCATTGCCGCGCGAAGCTTGCCTAGCGGTGAAATTAGACCCGTCTTCATAAAAGGTGTCATTTGCGTCGGAATCCCTAGAACTAAGCCTGGGGGCATGCGATGCAGCTTTCTCCCACGAACAATATAGGTTTTCTTGGCTTTCGGATTCGTACCTGTCAATTCATGCTCTAGGCCAAGATCGTAGGCCAAATCAATGATGGGACGTTTACGTGAAAGGAAGGAATCCGGTCCCTTTTCAATCACGAAACCATCACGCACAACGGTATGAATCTTCCCGCCAAATGACGGTGATTTCTCAACGACAGATATACGAAAAGGGGCACCTCCGCCATCAGCTTCCAGCCGCTTTTTCAAATAAAAAGCCGCACTCAGCCCCGTAATCCCCCCGCCTATAATCATATAATGAGGCACTTGGTTGCTCATTTCGAACTCACTGCCTCTTGCCATTTCTTGTACACAACATCACTTAAGGTTTCCATATACAGAGGATCGGTATTAAGCGATGCTGTCCGTTCCAAGTGTACACCCAGCTCTTTCGCGAGAGCTTGTGCTTCAATATCAATATCGTACAATACCTCTAAATGGTCGGAAACAAAGCCAATAGGACAAAGTAAAATCTTGTCCACGCCTTCTTCTTGCTTAATCGTGCGCATAACGTCCAGAATGTCCGGACCTAACCAAGGCATCGCTGTTTGACCTGCACTTTGCCATCCGAACTGCCAGTTCGTAAGCCCCACACGCTCCGCTAAGGCCTTGGAGGTAGCTAGCAATTGATCGGGATAAGGATCCTTCATCTCCAAAATTTTCTCAGGCAAGCTGTGAGCTGTAAAGATAACCCGCACTTGATTGCGTTCAGCTTCAGCGAATTTCCCCAAAGCATCTTCTACCCGTGTCTGTAAAGCATCCAGTAGTTTCCCATGGAGGTGATAGTCCAGAACGAAGGTCATCTGAAGACCTAACGCTTCCGCTTTATCCTTCGCACGCTTCACATAGCCACCGACACTCATCGTCGAATAGTGAGGCGCTAGTACGATCCCTACAGCCTCTGTGATGCCGTCTTTCACCATTTGTTCGACGCCGTCTTCTACGTAAGGCTGAGCATGCTTAAGGCCTTGGTAGCAGACGAATTCAAGCTCAGGATGCTCTTGACGCAGCGTAGCTTCAAGTCCTTTTACTTGTTTATTCGTATTTTCACGCAGCGGGAAGAAGCCACCCACAATGGCCTCATAGCGCGCTGTTAATTCATGTAATTGCTCAGGAGTCGGCGGATGACCACGTCTAATATGTGTATAATACGCTTCTACTTGATCTAAGCTTTCGGGCGTACCATACGACATGACTAATACACCAATACGCGTTTTGCTCATGTTACACACCACTCTTTCCTGCTTGCTGTGTTAAAACGGAATGAGAATAGGTATGAATAAACGTCGTTAATTCCTTCAATTTCTCGAGCGATGCTTCAGGGAATAAACCGTGTCCCAGGTTAAAAATAAATCCTGGCTGCTTCATACCATCATCCATAATCGCTTTCGCTTGCTTCTCGATCACAGACATCGGCGCTGTTAGAATATAAGGATCTAGATTGCCTTGCACGGCATATCGGTTCTGAAGTCGTTCGCGCCCCACCGAAATCGGCACCCGCCAATCCAGACCAATCACATCAGCTTGAATCGTCGTCAGATAAGGAAGCAATTCACCCGAGCTTACACCTGGGAAATAAATTTTCGGCTCTTTCAAATCGGACAACTCTTTGAAGATGCGCATCATTGTAGGCCGTACATAGACGTCGAAATCGGCTGGAGACAATGCACCCACCCAGCTGTCGAATACTTGAACTGCCTTGGCCCCATTGGCGATATGTGCACGCAGATACGTGATAACCATATCACCAAGCTTATCCATTAACGCAAACCAAACTGTTGGTTCGGAATACATCATTTGCTTCGTGCGGATGTAGCTCTTAGAAGGTCTGCCTTCGATCAAATAGCTAGCAATCGTAAACGGAGCTCCTGCAAAGGAAATCAACGGAACTTCTAATTCTTTATCTAGAATACGAATCGTTTGAAGGATATGGGACAAGTCCTTCTCCACATCAATCGGACGAAGTCGTTCAACGTCTTGTGCGGTACGAACCGGTGTATGAATCACGGGACCGATATCTTTGACAATATCAAAATCAACACCAAGCGAAGCTACGGGATTCATAATATCCGAGTACAAAATAGCGGCATCAACGCCAAGCTTTTTGATCGGCATCATCGTCACTTCAGCAGCTAGTTCGGGTTGTTGACAAATTTCGAGCAAAGAGTACTTTTCCTTGATTTTACGGTAGTCAGGATCGTAGCGACCTGCTTGACGCATATACCAGACGGGCAGCGTATCAACCTGTTCTTTCCGGCATGCTTTAATAAAATTATCGTTATAACTCATGAGGCACCTTCCTCTTGTTTCCATCTATTCTCATCCATTATGCCCTAATTATACCCCTCTCACAACCAAGGTAAGCTTACCTATTGCGACAAAAGTATGACAAAAGAACCACCCGAACTCTGTGATCATTCACAGAGACAAATGGTTCATATACGCCTTACTTTTGCAAGTAGCGAGCGATATCTTTGGCGAAGTATGTCAAGATAATATCGGCTCCCGCACGTTTGAAGCTTGTCATCGTTTCCATGACAATCGCTTCTTCATTCACCCAGCCTTGCTGAGCTGCAGCTTTGACCATTGCGTACTCCGCACTCACATTGTAAGCGACAACGGGCAGGTCGAAGTTATCTTTCAGCATGCGGATAATATCCATGTAAGCGAGTGCCGGCTTTACCATAAGGAAATCAGCGCCTTCTGTCACATCGCTTGCCGCTTCACGCATCGCTTCACGGCCGTTAGCCGGATCCATCTGATACGTTTTCCGATCACCGAATTGCGGCGTGGAATGCGCAGCATCACGAAAAGGACCATAGTAAGCTGATGCATACTTAACGGAATAGGCCATAATCGGCGTGTTCTCATAACCAGCTTCATCGAGTCCAGTTCGAATAGCTTGCACATAACCATCCATCATATTGGAAGGAGCGATAATATCAGCGCCAGCTTTTGCTTGCGACACGGCTGTACGGACGAGCAGCTCCAGTGATGGATCGTTCGCTACATCCGCTTGTCCTGTAATCGGGTGATGATGAATAACACCGCAATGACCGGTATCCGTGAATTGGCACAAGCACGTATCAGCGATAATCAACAAATTAGGGTTAAGCTCTTTGATATAACGGGTCGCTTGCTGCACGATTCCATCATCCATAAATGCGGATGTGCCCGTCGCATCTTTATAATCAGGTACGCCGAATAGAAGAATAGCTTGAATGCCCAATTGCGTGATTTCATCAATTTCTTCCTTCACGCGATCTAGTGAGAAATGATACACCCCAGGCATCGAGGCAATCTCTGATTTGACATTCGTACCATGCGTAACAAATATCGGTTGAACTACATCATGGACTGTTACCTGATTCTCACGAACTAGATTACGAATAGCTGCATTTCCGCGTAAGCGGCGGTTACGAACGATTGGAAAACTCATGATGGGTTTCCGCCTCCTTGAATCATGCTTTGTACCAAAGAAGCGACGGTCGCTTCTTCAGCCGTATATGTGATAGACAGACCTGCTTGTAAAACAGTTTCTGCCGTTTTGGGACCAATAACTGCAATCTCCACGCCTTGCAAGAGCGATAACGGATCTTCTATTCCGAGTTGCTTCAACGCTTCAAATAAATTTGTAACCGTAGATGAACTTGTAAAAGTTATGATATGAATGCTTTGATTTTGCAACAAATGAATCATCTCTTCGCCATCATCGGTGGTCAGTACGTTCTCGTACACATCCACTTCTGTGACTTCAAGCCCAAGCGCTGTTAGTTTGGAAGGCAAGTAATCACGTGCAAGGTCGGCAGTTGGCAGCAATACCTTCTGACCAGCGTTCAAATCCCCCTCAATGGCATCTAAGATCCCTTCCCCTTGAAACTTAGAGGGTAAGACGTCTGCCATGATACCACGCTCTGCGAGCGCTTCAGCGGTCTTAGGACCCACAGCTGCAATACGGGCATTCCCCATTCTACGAACGTCAATGCGCAGTTCTCGCATTCTGCGGAAGAAGAATTCAACGCCATTCACGCTTGTTAATACAATCCAATCAAATTCAGACAGTCTCGCTAAGGCTTGATCCAGTGCTTGCTGTGCTTCTGGACGACTTGGCGGCTGTAATCGGATCACAGGGAACTCGACAGGCTCTCCACCCAAATCATCGATGAGATCTACGAGCTCACTTGCTTGGCTGCGCGCTCTTGTAACGAGCACTCGTTTACCAAACAGCGGCTTCTTCTCCATCCAAGCCAGCTTCTCACGAAGCTTTACGACTTCACCTACTATGATGACGGCTGGGGATTTGAAGTTGGCTTCTCTCACTTTTTCTGTGATATCTGCAAGTGTACCTGTAATTGTCGCTTGATCCGCCCACGTGCCCCAACGAACAAGCGCAACTGGCATTTCAGGCGGTTTGCCACAACGAATCAATTCGCGGCATATTTGCTCCAGATTGGCAACACCCATCAGGAACACCATCGTACCAATCGCTTTGGCGAGATGCTCCCAATTCAAGCTGGAGTAAGTTTTGTTCGGATACTCATGGCCGGTTACAATCGCAACAGACGAAGTGAAATCGCGATGAGTAACAGGAATACCTGCATAAGCTGGAACGGCAATAGAGGATGTGATGCCTGGAATAATATCATAGGTAATCCCATTATCAACCAGCAGCTCCGCTTCTTCCCCCACGCGCCCAAATACACTTGGATCTCCACCCTTAAGGCGTGTAACTATTTTCCCTTGTAAGGCTAGATCTACAAGCAACTGATTGATTTCTTCTTGCTTTAATATATGTTTATCTGGCAGCTTGCCAACAAAGATGAGTTCTGCTTCCGGTCTACGATGCTTCAATAAGCGTGGATTGGCCAGTCGGTCATATACGATGACATCAGCTCTTTGGATCGCTTCCATCCCGCGTACCGAGATGAGCTTAGGGTCACCAGGACCCGCTCCAACAAGAAAAACTCTTCCTTTGTTCATAGCAATCACTCCCTCACCTCAGCTAGAATCTTTTCAGCTCCTTGTGCGATGAGCCTATCCGCAACGAGTGAACCCAGTGCTTCCGGATCGTTCCCGGAAGCCGTTTCCTTCAGCATGGTCACGCCATCCGGCGTTCCGACCATGCCTGTCAGGGTCAACAGCGGGGCGCCATCCCCGCTGCCATTCTCGACGCTCGCGTAAGCGCCGAGCGGCACCTGGCAGCCTCCGTTGAGTCTGCCGAGGAAAGCCCGCTCCGCTCGCACCGCGAGCGCCGTTGGCTCATGCTGGAACTTGCCGAGCAAGTCCAGCACGAAAGCGTCGTTGCCGCGGCACTCGATGCACAGCGCTCCCTGCCCTACGGCAGGGAGGCATACCTCAGGCGGCAAGTAGCTGGAGATGCGATCTTGCCAGCCGATCCGGTGAAGACCGGCGGCGGCAAGCATAATCGCATCGAAGTTCTCTTCTTCGAGCTTGCGCAGCCTCGAATCAATGTTGCCCCGGATCGACTCGATCCGGAGGTCGGGGCGGTAGTGCTGCAGCTGGCTCGCACGGCGCAGCGAGCTTGTGCCGACGAGCGCGCCTTGCGGCAGCTCGTCCAGCGATGCAGCTCCACGCGTGATCAGCGCATCGCGCGGATCTTCACGCTTGGGAATCGCGCCTACAATAAGGCCTTCCGGCAACTCGAAGGGCATGTCCTTCATGCTGTGAACGGCGATATCGATCTCGCCGTCTGTCAACGCCTGTTCAATTTCCTTCACGAACAGACCTTTGCCTCCGACTTTGGATAACGTGACATCCAGAATACGATCGCCTTTCGTTACAATTTTCTTAATTTCAAATTGACATTCGATGCCATGCTCTTTCGCGAGTTGTTTCAAAAGTTCCACGGCTTGTCCTGTTTGAGTCAGTGCCAAGGCACTCTGTCTTGTTCCTACAATAATCGTTTTCATTCGTCTCCGCCTCCTATACGTTGCTGCCCAATCTCATTGATGAAAGACCAAGAAGGCAGTTCACTCTCTCCCTGCACTTGCGGTTGCATCCAAACGGTATGATGTAATGCTAGTGTAAACTGCTGATTCCAGGCTTCAAACGTCCCTTCACGGATATAACGCATGAGATCCCAAGCCAGCATTTCTTTAAATAATCGTTGTCTTGCTTCTTTATCTTTCACGTGCTTCTGAATCAACAGGCGCGTATCGGTGAGAAACTCCAAATAAATTTCATACTCATCCCCATAGGCATTGTCGAGTTCTTTGGCAATTTTACGAGCTGCTGAAGGACTTGCTCCTCCTGTAGACACCGTAATGACCAACTTACCTCGACGAACAACGGAGGGTAAAATAAAGGAACTAAGCTCTGGTTGATCCACAATATTGACTAGGCTCCCAGATCCATTCGCATCTAGTGCGATCTGCCTATTCACTTGCGCATCATTCGTTGCCGCGATGACCAAGACAAAGCGTGCCTCACCATGCGCTGCCCATATTGATGAATCATAAGTTTGCTGCTTTACAATCACATTCGGTTGAAGCTCCATCGCCAGAATACCCGTCGTGAACGCTGGACTGACTATGGTTACTTCTGCTCCAGCCTGCAGCAACGAGCGCAGCTTCCGTTCCGCAATAGGACCACCTCCGATAATCAGACACTTACTTCCCGCTAAATTCATCATGATGGGATAGGGATACTGCCAATTCGTTAGCTCCATATCCACCCGTGAAAATCAGAAACGAGATTCGATACAACGAAGTTCAACACGACGATACAGAAAGCGGCCAAATTCCATACAGCGAGCTTGTTACCCGAAATCCGCATGGATTTATGTTGAAATAAGTAAAAGGCATAGGCGGCCAATACGAAGAAGGAATTGATTACTTTAGGATCATAGAGAAGATTTTGATTACCTTCGAGCACGACCCACACCACGCCAAGACTCAAAGCCATCAGAAGCAGCGGCCCTCCAATAATGACTGACAAATACGTGTAATGCTCAATTTTCTCCAGTGACGGCAGCCTCATGACAGCCTGAGAAAAATTTTTGCTCTTTAACCTTGCATGTAAGAATATGTACATCCCTGAAAAAATAGCGGCAATCGAAAATGCGGCATAACTGCCAATAGCTAACGAAATATGAATGAATAATAGCTCATCATTGATGTCCCAATTGGATTTAATCGGCATAACATTCGGATTTCCAAAAATATTCAGTGCCAGAATCGCAAAACCAAGCACATTCACAAAGAACACAAACAATTCAATGCGGAAAAAACGGTTAATGATAAGTGATATCGTGACTAACAGCCATGAAAACATGAACAGCACATCTGATCGAACGAAAGCCCACTCCGTTAAGTGACCATATAAACTAATCGCAAAGTAAGCGGTTTGCAAAACCCATACAAACAAAAGCAGCCCCGTCCCCATCCGTTTCGCGCTCCGGCTCGCATTCGCGAAATCCGAAAAGTAAAACAGTAGGCTCAGGGCATACATATAAATCATCGCATCAAACAACCAGCTGCTTGTAACCATGGCACCTCTCCTAGGCGGTTAGCGCCTTTTAATTGAGATAAACGACTTCTGATTCGCCCCTTAGGGCAAGTTCGTTTACGATCTTATATATCAAGATGGGGCTAGAACATCCGCATTCTGTAAACCACGAACAGACAGTTTCTCGTCCATTGTTTGTTTAGTTTCCACTTTGTTAAATCCGGACTCTAGCTCTTGTGCTATTTGATCTGCCTGTTCTTGTTGTTGGAGCGTATCTTCTAATGCAAAAAGCTTGGTGAAAATTTCGAGGGCATCATCGCCATGACGCTCGCCAGCCATTTCTTTGATCCGCAGAATCGGATCGCGCAATACTTGATTCACAATACTTTTGGTTAATTTGCGAATCACCTTTATCTCACGTTCATCCAGATCTGTCAGCTTGTTCAGCATGTTCTCCATGGTTTCTTCGTGAATTTGGTTCGCTTTCGTTTGTAGCGCACTAATCAATGGGCTTACGCCAAGTGTTTTCGTCCATTGGTCAAAGGCATTAATTTCTGAATTGATCATAACCTCGATTTTAGCAGCTTCTTTCTTACGCTCCTGCAAATGTTTATCCACAATATGTTCCAGATCATCAATATCATACAGGAATACGTTTGGCAATCCGCTAATCTCCGGATCTAGATCCCGCGGAACTGCGATATCCATCATAAAGAGTGGCCGTGATTTTCTTTTTTGAACATAGGTCTGAATATCTTTCTTCGTCAACACATACCCTGGCGCACCCGTTGAACTAATAATAATATCCACTTCGGGTAAGTATTTGGGCATTTCCTCTAGTGTGCTGGCCACACCATTGAATTTGCCTGCTAGCTCCATGGCTCTCTCCAACGTACGATTCACAACGATAACCTTGTTAGCCCCATTTGCATAGAGATGCTTAACGGTCAACTCACTCATCTTACCTGCACCAATGATCATTATCGTCTTGTTCACATAGCTTCCGAAAATCCGTTTACCGAGTTCTACGGCTGCATAACTGATCGAGACCGGGTTATTACTGATCCCCGTTTCTGAATGTGCTTTCTTAGCAAGTGTGATTGCTTGTTTAAACAGCGTGTTGAAATAAGAGCCTGTTGCTTTCAATTGTTGAGATGCTAAAAAAGCATCCCTCACTTGACCGAGAATCTGAGTTTCCCCAATGACCATCGAATCAAGCCCCGTTGTTACACGGAACAAATGCTCATTTGCTTTGTCATTCTCATACGTATATAAATGCTTCTGGAATTCATCCTTCTTCACATGAAACCAACGCTCAAGGAAATGCGTCAAGTAATGACTGCACAATTGAGGTCGATCCACAACAGCATAAATTTCGGTGCGATTGCAGGTGGCAACAATAACACATTCTAGAATACTTTTCGTCTCTTTCAATTCAGCGATTGCCCTGGGTAAATCTTGATCTGAGAACGCAAACTTTTCACGAATTTCTACCGGGGCTGTCCGATAGTTCAAACCAACTGCGATAATATGCAACGTTACCACCTGCCTTTCGTTTTATTTAGAATCATTATAGCACAGCAATACCGACATTCCGACAAAATATTTGAATAAATTATGAATGCTTTGGGTCTGTTCGTTAGTTTTAACAGCTCTTTGCTCCTCTATACCTCATCCAGAGAGAATCCAGGCAGAATCCCCTATTGCAGCCCTTTTTTCCTTAAAAAGGTAGTCATTTCCCGGTCGAGTTTGGTTAACTCTTCATTCTGTGATGAGATAATATCACCGCTCCCTGCCATCATTTTCTCATAAATCTCATACAGGTCACTGAACTGTTTATGGATTTCTTTCAATGTTAACGTTTCGTCCGGCTTTAAGGCTCTAACGCCACCTAGCTGTAACCTTTGTATGTATTGGCTTAATTGGGTCATGACGTTGAGCGAGCTCAGCTCCTCACTTCCACCTGCAGCTAAAATAAGTCGCTCATGCGTGTACTCGGCTGAATACAACGCTTGTTTCACTGGATCCAACTCTTTCGTGCTCTTGCTTAATGAGGCTTCTTCCAAGGAGCTCTTCACGATTTCTATTTGAAATAATGATACCTGAAAAAGTAAATGCGTTGCATCATGATCTTCTTTATCCTTATGTTGACCTAACATTTGGCTAAGCTGATAGATAGGCCAAATGATCAGAAAGAGAACAAAAACATAGAGCACTGTTTTCCTGATTACTTTCTGTTTCAAACCTCATCCCCCACTCCCCATGAACTGGACATGTCTCTCCAATATCATTGTATGGGTTTCTGAACAAACAAATAACCACGGATTTCTCCGTGGTTATCGTTATGAAAAATGCAGAATTTTATTTAACAAGCTCTGCTTGCTTTATTTCAGGAGTTTCTACTTGTAATTCACCCATTCCGCGAACAAGCTTCTTCGCATAGAACGTTTCTGGTTTTAGTACGGACACCATAAAGTCGATTGCTAATTGAGGGTCGACTGTCTCACCGCAAGTATAACAATCAAGCGCGGCAAAACCTCTCTCAGGATAAGTATGAATGGAGAGATGACTCTCGGACAACATAACAAGCACTGTTGCACCTTGTGGTTCAAATTGCTTCGATTGTACAGATAAAACAGTCGCTCCACATACCTCGGCAGCTTCAACCATCTGAGCTTGCAGCCATTCTGCATTGTTCAGAAGTTCAAAATCTACCCCCCAAGTATCAACAGCAACGTGTCTTCCGAAAGTTGAGTATTCTGTTTCCATCTTTCGGTTCCCCCTTCCTAGGAATAAAATGTGTTAAAAAATTTCATCCGCTAGGACCTACGTCATTCACTTCCCGAGGGTATAATCTCTCGCAACATTCAATGTCCTGAGTGAATCCTGGTTCCTATATTGTTTCAACGAGAATAAAAATAACATCTATCGACGAGAAATGCAATAGTTTTTTTTGTTAAACACTAACTGTCACATCGACGCCATATCTAAAATATGTCGCAAAGCCATCGCGTGTGCTTCAAAACAAAAAGAGACCCAAAAATGGGTCCCCACAAATATGTCATGTATGAGTAATTATGCCTCCAAAACGAACAAACGATGTGTCAGCTCATTGAGGCGAATGTCGATCTGTTGGTGTTCATCCCTTGCCTGCAGCATGTTACGCATATCAAGAAGATGATTGATTTGATCGTAGATCATTTCAATTTCTTGCTCAACTTCTTTCTTTTGGAACATCATCTGCATAAGACCAATCGTATCTTTGTGCTCATAAACAATCGTTAAGAGTTGACCTTTGATTTCTTCGATCTTCACAACGGTTCCGCGTTCATAATAATAAACCATTGTGTAACTAGGATAAATTCGGTTGACTTTAGCGCTGCCTTTGAATTCCGATACTGCTTTACGCATTAAATTAGCTAGTAAGGTATTACTTAATCTGCAGGATCCTGTGCATTCATATAGGCCCGATTTCTTTTCAAATGAAAGGACAATTTCTTGACCTGCGCCATCTTGAAAAACAACTTCTTGATTTCCGTTTTCCAAAACTTTGACTTGCAGTGTCACTCCATGGTCTACAAACATTTGAAAAAACTTCAACATATCGGCTTCTGTTAACTGGAGGCAGGTTTTGACATATTCAGTCGCTAACCTTTGTGCCATAAAAATCCCTCGATTCTTTGTTTTCAAGCCATTAACTATTACCTTGTTTATTATTATACTACAAGAGTCGCGATTATTCCTGCCAGCAATTCATGATAATCAGCCAAATATTCTGAAAAAAGCTTGATAAACTGGAATGCCATTAAATTTCCCCCAGATTACCTCGCTTTCCCGTATACTTCTTTTTGATTTCCTCTGTCTTTGAACGTTCCCCTCAAAAATACGCAAAAAGCCGCCCTATGATTAGGACGACTCAGGATTAGTTACAGCGGTAAGCACTTCTTCGGTTTGTGGCTCCGGCTCGCCGTAAGCAATCGCTTGCTCTAGAATTCCCCACAGCTCATCTTTGCCAAGCCCTAGCTCGGAAGAGAACATGAGTGGCTGAACTCCTTTATCCATCCCTAATGTTTCACGTACAATTTTCAAATGTTTCGGCCATTTGCTCTTAGGAATCTTGTCCGCTTTGGTCGCAACGACAAGCACAGGTACATCCATGTGGCGGAGCCACTCGTACATCGCTTGATCATCTTTGGATGGCGGATGTCTCAGATCGACTAACTGCATCACAAGGCGTAAAGGCTCACGATTCAATAAATAGCTTTCAATGAATTTGCCCCACTGCTCACGCTTAGTTTTGGATACCTTTGCGTAGCCGTAGCCTGGAAGATCAACGAAATATAAGTCCTGATTCACTTTATAATAGTTAAGGGTTTGCGTTTTGCCCGGTTGAGAACTGGTTCTAGCTAAGTTTTTACGAGAAATCAAACAGTTAATGAGAGATGATTTCCCGACATTAGAACGCCCTGCCAGCGCTATCTCTGGCAAGGCATCCTCTGGATATTGGCTAGGTCCAACCGCACTGATGATAAACTCAGCTTGATTGACTTTCATGAATGTTCAACTACTTTCTAAGTCGATCCGACGTTAGCCGTCGGCTTATTTTTGATAAGCGCATGTTCCAGCACTTGATCCATGTGGCTGACAGGGATGAATGTCATCTCTGTGCGAACACTTTCTGGAATTTCGATAATGTCTTTCTCGTTGTCTTGAGGTAAAAGGATTGTACGAATCCCTGCACGATGTGCAGCTAGCGCCTTTTCCTTCAAGCCGCCAATTGGGAGCACGCGGCCGCGAAGCGTTACTTCGCCCGTCATGGCGACTAAGCGTGAAACCGGAATATTCGTCAAGGCTGAGATTAACGCAGTAGCCATCGTAATCCCAGCAGATGGACCATCCTTCGGAATGGCTCCCTCAGGAATGTGAATATGCACATCATTCTTCTCATGGAAATCCGGAGCAATACCAAGGACTTCAGCACGCGAACGTGTATAACTGAAAGCCGCTTGCGCAGATTCCTTCATCACATCACCAAGCTTACCCGTCAAGGTTAACTTGCCGGTACCAGGCAATACAGATACCTCGATGACAAGTGTATCACCGCCTACTTCGGTCCAAGCAAGACCTGTAACAGCCCCGATCTGATCCTTCTCTTCTGCAACATTATATTTAAACTTAACGGGACCTAAATAGTCACTTAAGTTCTCTACAGTTACATGAACAGGTGTTTCCGGGTTCGATACAATCTTTTTGGCTGCTTTACGATTCATACCTGCAACTTGTTGCTCTAGATTACGCACGCCTGCTTCTCGCGTATATTCACGCACAATCTTCATTAGAGCAGCCTCATCAACAACAAGCTGTTCTTCTTCAAGACCATGATCACGCTTCTGCTTCGGAAGTAAATATTTCTTGGCAATTTGGAGTTTCTCAATCTCCGTATACCCTGGAATATATAGAACCTCCATCCGATCTAACAGAGGACGAGGAATATTATGCACTGCATTCGCCGTGGTCACAAACATCACGTTGGATAAATCATAAGGAACTTCAATGAAATGATCGCTAAAAGTGCTATTTTGTTCGGGATCCAATACTTCAAGTAGAGCTGATGCAGGATCTCCGCGGAAATCCATTGCCATCTTGTCGATTTCGTCTAGTAAGAAGACGGGATTGTTCGTACCCGCATTCTTCATTCCTTGAATGATTCTACCTGGCATTGCTCCAACGTAAGTACGTCGATGTCCGCGAATCTCCGCTTCATCTCTTACGCCGCCAAGAGAAATACGTATAAATTGTCTACCCATAGATCGTGCTATAGAACGAGCAATCGAGGTTTTACCTACCCCAGGAGGACCTACCAGACAAAGGATTGGTCCTTTAAGCTTTTTGACGAGCTTCTGTACAGCCAAATATTCCAGAACGCGCTCCTTCGGCTTTTCAAGACCAAAGTGATCCTCATTCAGAATTTCTTCTGCATTGTCTAGATCCAAATCATCATCTGTTTGCTTGTTCCAAGGAAGACCGAGCAACCAATCGATGTAATTGCGGATAATACCGCCTTCCGCAGAAGTTGCAGGCATTTTCTCAAGCCGATCAATTTCTTTTTCGACCTTCTCGCGCACCTTATCAGGGAGCTCTGCTTCAGCTAGCTGATTGCGTAATTCATCAACCTCGCCTGCGCGGCCTTCTTTATCCCCGAGCTCCTTCTGAATGGCTTTCATCTGCTCACGGAGATAATATTCTTTCTGTGTTTTCTCCATTTGCTTCTTAACACGCTGGCTGATCTTGCGTTCAAGTTCGAGTACTTCTCGCTCATTATTCAAAATATTAAGCATTTTCTCGAGCCGTTCACGGACATCAACGGTCTCGAGAATATCTTGCTTGTCTTTGATTTTCAGCGATAAATGACTACAAATAACATCCGCCAAGCGCCCAGGCTCATCAATATCAGAAACCGCGGCAAGCGTTTCAGGCGTTACTTTTTTAGATAAATTGATATAATGCTCAAATTGACTCAGTACACTTCGCATCAAAGCATCTATCTCAGGATCTGATATTTCTTGCTCCGGTAATTCCTTAACCGTGACCTCATAATACTCGTCATTCGTCAAATACTCTACGATTTCGGCACGTAATACGCCTTCTACAAGAACACGGATTGTACCGTTCGGTAATTTGAGCATTTGCCGCACTTTAGCAATGGTTCCGATGCGATAAATATCCTCTTTTGTTGGTTCTTCTATGTTGATCTCTGATTGAGAGCAGAGGAGAATCATGCTGTCATCCACCATCGCCCGCTCGAGTGCTTTCACCGATTTTTCTCGCCCTACATCCAGGTGTAGAACCATGCTCGGATAGACCAGCAGTCCCCTAAGAGGCAATAACGGTAATCTGCGCACCTTCATTTTTCCAGGCCCCATCCTCTGCACCTCCAATAATAGGGATCCTTGAACCTTACGTTCAAAGTCTCACCTTGTCTATGTGGGATATTCTCCCTACGTTGCCCTTTACATTTTAACAAAACTCTAAACAAAACACCAATTGAGAGCTAACGCGTCATGTCAGGTAACGGAAAGCCTCCCTTTAAGAGTCAATTGTATGCTGTGAATTGGCATGTAGAATGGGTAAAGTTGTAGCCGGAATCGTTCTCTCCATAGTTAAAGGTAGTGGGATCACATTATCGTGAAGCTCAATGCCAAGTGCAGCTGAAAGTACTTCCTCGATGGTTTCGGCCGCGACAACCTCAACTCCCGGTAAATCAACAAACAGTGCTTGCCAGTTTTCTTTCGGAATGATGACACGTGTAGCTCCGGCTTGGAAAGCTGCTTCCACTTTAGCAACAACACCGCCAACAGGCTTCACTTTGCCATGGATACTCATTTCACCTGTCATCGCTAGTTTGTTATCTACAGGTATTTTATGTATAGCTGAGGCAATTGCCGTAGCCATCGAAATACCTGCGGAGGGTCCATCGATCGGCACACCACCAGGAAAATTAATATGCAAATCATAATCCGACGTATTGAAGCCTAATTTTCGAAGCACGGTCAACACATTCTCAACTGATCCACGGGCCATGCTTTTACGACGAATCGTTCTGGATCCTCCACCCATCTCTTCTTCATCAACAACGCCAGTAATATTGAATTTCCCAGTACCTGCAACAACAATCGGAATAGCCGTAACTTCAATCTCCAGTAGTGTACCCAAATTAGGACCGTAGACAGCCAAGCCATTTACGAAACCGATTTGTGGTTGAGCTGGCACTTTCCGCTCTGGTCTCGGCGGGATTTGTGAAGAGTTCACAACCCATTCAATGTCGGCTGCGGTAATTGCATCCCGCTTGTCGGTTAAGGCAATACCCGCGGCTAGTTGAATGACATTCACAGCCTCGCGGCCGTTCGTTGCATATCTTGTCACGACATTTACGGCATCTTCACATTTTTTAAAGCCAATTTTATCAAGAGCTTTCCGAGCAATTTCACCTACCTCATCAGGCAGTAACGGACGGAAAAATATTTCTAGACATCGTGAACGAATGGCCGGAGGAATCTCGCTCGGTGTGCGCGTTGTCGCTCCAACTAAACGGAAATCTGCCGGGAGTCCATTCTGAAATATATCGTGAATATACCCAGGAATATTCGCATCCTCAGAGCTGTAATACGCACTCTCCAAGAATACTTTACGATCCTCAAGCACCTTTAATAATTTGTTCATTTGCGTCGGATGCAATTCACCAATTTCGTCGATGAACAAAATCCCACCATGCGCTTTCGTCACAGCACCTGGCTTAGGCTGAGGAATCCCAGCAACCCCCATCGCACCTGCACCTTGATAAATAGGATCATGAACAGAACCAATCAACGGGTCTGCAATACCACGCTCATCAAAACGGGCAGTCGTTGCGTCAATTTCAGTAAACTTCGAGTCAGGCCGAAAAGGTGACTCTTGATTCTTCTTCGCTTCCTCTAGTATGACGCGTGCAGCAGCTGTTTTTCCCACTCCGGGAGGGCCATAAATAAGCACATGTTGAGGATTAGGACCACACAGTGCCGCCTTCAGAGCTTTCAGCCCTTCAATTTGGCCAACGATGTCCTGCACAGAAGAAGGTCTTGTTTTCTCAGATAAAGGTTTGGTTAATGAAATGGATCTTAACTTACGCAGCTTTTCCAGTTCTTTCCTAGACTCTCTATCCACTGCAGACTTGTTCGTCTGTTGATTGCGCAGCAAATTCCAGAAATACAACCCGATTACCACTGCAAAAAACACTTGAATGACCATTAGAATGATACTTAAACTCATGTGTTGAACCTCCTTAAACACGTCATCTTCGATTAATTACGTAAATGTCTTGTCTATCTGCCTTTGCTAATTTCCATTATTCCCGTGTAAAAGAAGGTTAATCCAATCTATGCAAACTTTTGCATCACGTATGATACCCTCCTTGTGGAAGAAGGATAAGGGTAGTTATTCTTGCAAAAAGGATGTGGCGGATTTTGAAGCAATACCTGTTGATTATCGTACTTGCGTTAGTTGTTTGTGCGCCTAACTCGCAGATATCTGCGGCTGCTAGTAACGATCCTCTTCTTCCGACCGCAGACATTATTCTCGACGTAGGGCATGGCGGCATCGATAGCGGGACCATGGTTGGCAAATACGAAGAAAAAGATATGAACTTAGCTATCGCCAAAAAGACGTATAAAGCACTGGTTAAAAGAGGTTATCGTGTTATCATAAATCGCACCGAAGATTACGCATTAAGTGATGATAATAGATGGTCATACGGAGGAAGACACAGAAAAGATCTGGCACAACGTTCTGGTCTTGCCAATACCATCAAACCGAAAATCATGCTCAGCTTGCATATCAATTGGTCCAAAAAATCGAACACGCGCGGTCCCCTTGTGATTTATCAAAATCAATCAGACAGTATCTTGTTGGCAAGCTTGCTGCAAGGTACATTGAATAACGTTTATGGGATGGAAGAGCTCCCTGTACTTGGCAAAAAGTATTATGTACTCAAGTTTACAAAATGCCCTTCCGTTATTGTTGAGCTCGGCTTTTTATCTAACAAGACGGATCGCAAGCTATTGAACGACAATCACCATCAAGCAAAACTTGCCAAAGCGATTACACAGGCTGTCGATCAATATTTCTCGATGACGCATGCGAATTAGTTTATTTGACCATTTGTGAAATAGGGACAAAAGTGGCTTCCTTCTGAATAGCCGGAATTGCCTCATGGATGACATGAGCCGTTTTCTTTCCTGGAGGCCCCACATGACCGATCGCAATCACTTCGTCTTTTTCATGGATGAGTTTCTTCAGTCTGACCATTTGCTTATTAATATGACTATAGGTATACAAATCGTCGAAGAAAAGCTGATTGTCTGCATGCGGCACACCGCGTGAATCTGCTATCTTGCCAATCAAACTCTTCGGCGTTGTTCGACTATCCAGCAGGATAAGATTTCGTTCTTTGCAAATCTCAATGAGAATTTTCATCACTCTTTCATCCGCAGTCGCTTTAGAGCCCATATGATTATTAATGCCTATGGCATAAGGAACATCATCAATTGCAGCTACGATACGTTTGTGGATTTCTTCACTGGACAAGTCCGTCGTGATAGCACCAGGACCTAACCAACTCTTCTTCCCTCTCACAGGCTCCATCGGAAGGTGTAGGATGACCTCCAGTCCTCTGTCATGAGCTAACTGCGCATCTTGCTTCGTTGAGGGCAAGAAAGGCATTACAGCCACTGTAAATGGAATGGGCAGCTTCAGCATTTCCGCTGTCCCTTCCATGTTGTTGCCAAAATCGTCAATGACGATAGCAACCTTCTTCGTAACTGCCGCCGTAGGCTGCTGGGGGTTCATAATAGGCTCTGCTCCTGTAACCCCTGGATTAGCCATCAGAATGGTCCCCGTAATAAGTGTAAGAGCCACCTGACGACATAATGCAAATGTGCGATACATCTTCATCCTTTTCTCCTCCTAACGCTTTAGAAAGACTTACCTTCAATTGCGTATGCTTTCCAGTTTTACTCATTATGCTTCTCTTGCTCATCAAATATGCGTAAAATATTGGATCTACATGGGCATACAAAAAAACCGTCAAAGACTCTCGTAAGAGTTCTTTAACGGTTTGTTCAAGTTCTATATACTTAGTGCTGCTTGCGTCCAGGAATAACCCCAGTTGCTTCATAAGAAGCCACAATGATATCAATTTCCTTTTTCAACTCACTGAGTAGTTCAGCTTCAGGCACTTTACGAATCATTTCTCCGTAGCGGAATAGCATCCCTTCGCCGCGCGCTCCTGCTATGCCAATATCGGCTTCTCTTGCCTCACCAGGGCCATTTACGGCACAACCTAGTACAGATACCTTAATAGGCACTTTGATTTTGGCAATGTAGTCTTCAACTTCATTAGCGATAGAGAACAAGTCGATATCTAAGCGACCACAAGTCGGGCAGGAAACTAACGTCGCGGCGTTCGTAATCAAACCAAATGTCTTGAGCAGCTCTCTTGCAACTTTGATCTCTTCTACCGGGTCAGCACTTAGAGAAATACGAAGCGTATTACCAATCCCCATATTGAGCAAAGTTCCGATCCCAGCTGCGCTTTTCACAGCCCCTGTAAAGAGCGTCCCAGCCTCTGTAATCCCTAAATGAAGCGGATAGTTAAATGCCTTCGCAGCTTGCGAATACGCTGCAATCGCCATTGGTACATCAGACGCTTTCAAAGAAACGATGATATCATGGAAATCGAGTTCTTCCAAAATATTAATATGGAACAAAGCGCTCTCTACCATAGCTTCAGGCGTTGGATATCCATACTTTTCAAGAAGATGATTCTCAAGGGATCCTGCGTTAACCCCAATACGAATCGGAATACCACGTTCTTTACAAGCTTTAACAACCGCTTCGACTTTCTCACGGCGGCCAATATTGCCTGGATTAATACGGACTTTATCGATCCCATTCTCAATCGCAGCAAGCGCTAAACGGTGATCGAAATGGATGTCAGAGACTAACGGAATATGGATTTGCTTCTTAATTTCCTTGATCGCTTCCGCGGCTTCTTTATTGTTAACCGTCACGCGTACAAGTTGGCAGCCTGCTTCTTCTAAACGAAGAATTTCTGCTACCGTCGCTTTGACGTCAGCTGTTTTCGTTGTGCACATGCTTTGCATGATCACTTCGTTACTGCCACCGATCGTTAAATCACCTACCCGAACGGCTCTGGTATCTCTTCTATGGAACATTTTGGTTTCTCTCCCCATGACACCAAAAGTCCTCCGCTCCAATTCCCAGAAATGGAAATTGGATTGGAGGCTGTGTGTTCATTTATGAAATGATCGGTTATGCACTTTCTTCCTTCTTCTTACCAGATGGCTGTGCGCCCTCTTTGGTCGTCAGAACAGGCGTGATCTTGTTTTGTACCGTTTCTTTGGAAACGACGCAAGAAGAAACATCTGTTCTTGAAGGAACTTCAAACATCACATCAAGCATAATGCTTTCAATGATGGCTCTTAGACCACGAGCACCGGTATTCCGTTTAATCGCTTCTTTGGCAATCGCATCAAGTGCTTCTGCATCAAATTCAAGCGAAACGTTATCCATCTCGAGCATCTTCTGGTATTGTTTCACGAGCGCGTTCTTAGGCTCGGAAAGAATACGCACAAGCGCTGCTTCATCAAGCGGCTCTAGCGTCGAAATAACCGGCAAACGACCTACGAATTCCGGGATTAATCCGAATCTCAAAAGATCTTCCGGAAGAACCATGGATAGGTATTCACCTGGTTTCAAATCAACCTTAGCACCATCAGTGCTGAAGCCGATGACTTTTTTACCGATTCTGCGTTTGATAATTTGCTCTAATCCGTCAAATGCACCACCACAAATAAATAGGATATTCGTCGTGTCGATTTGAATGAATTCTTGATGTGGATGCTTACGACCACCTTGTGGAGGTACGGAAGCTACTGTGCCTTCAAGAATTTTGAGAAGAGCTTGTTGTACACCTTCACCGGAAACATCACGTGTAATGGATGGGTTCTCGGATTTACGTGCAACTTTATCAATCTCATCAATATAGATGATGCCGCGCTCTGCTTTTTCAACATCGTAATCAGCCGCTTGGATCAGTTTAAGCAAGATGTTTTCAACATCTTCCCCTACGTAACCTGCTTCTGTTAAAGAAGTTGCATCGGCAATCGCAAATGGCACATTCAAAATTTTCGCAAGAGTTTGCGCAAGAAGTGTTTTACCACTACCTGTTGGCCCTAGAAGGACGATATTACTTTTTTGTAGTTCAACATCTTCAAGCTTGTTCTGGGAATTGATCCGTTTGTAGTGGTTATACACCGCAACAGCCAAGGATTTCTTCGCTTGTTCTTGACCAATAACGTATTGATCCAAAATATTGCGAATTTCCTTTGGTTTCGGAACATCCTTCAGATCAAGCTCTTCTTCATGCCCTAATTCTTCTTCCACAATCTCCGTGCAAAGCTCTATACATTCATCACAAATGTAAACCCCCGGTCCGGCAACAAGTTTTCGAACTTGGTCCTGGGATTTTCCACAAAAGGAACATTTGAGTTGGCCTTTTTCATCGTTAAATTTAAACATGGGATCACTCCTTTATTTCAAGTCGTTTCGAGTGATAACCTCGTCGATTAACCCGTATGCCTTCGCTTCATCAGCGCTCATAAAGTTATCTCGGTCGGTGTCTCTTTCGATCTTTTCAAGCGGCTGTCCCGTTCGGTCCACGTAAATCTGGTTGAGTTTATGCTTGGTCTTGATAATCCAATCCGCATGGATTTTGATATCGGTTGCTTGACCTCTAACACCGCCGAGCGGTTGGTGAATCATTACTTCTGCATTCGGCAGCGCGTATCGCTTACCTTTGGCTCCTGCTGTCAAAAGCAAAGAACCCATACTTGCGGCCATACCTACACAAATCGTAGATACATCCGGTTTAATAAACTGCATGGTATCGAAGATACCCATTCCAGCCGTAACCGACCCACCAGGTGAGTTGATATATAAGTGAATATCTTTTTCAGGGTCCTGGGCGGATAAAAAGAGCAGCTGGGCAATGACCAAATTAGCCACATCGTCATCAATAGCAGTCCCGATGAAAATTATGCGGTCCTTAAGTAAACGCGAGTAGATATCGTAGGAACGCTCCCCACGAGCCTCTTGTTCTACAACCATAGGAATAAGACTCATTGTACCAACTCCTTTTGCGGCAAGCGCCATGTTCTCTCAATTGAGTGTACTGAGATTCTTTTACAGTTTAACACGATTGAACCACAATGTCATTTTTCTGAAATCAGCTATGTAGGCGGTAATACGTATGTACTAAAGCATTTGGACGTAAATTAGGGTAAAAGAAAGGCACGTTGCTTACGTACGTGCCTTTACTTACCTTATTTACACGGCTGCGGAAACATGCTTGCTATTTTGAAGCAAGAAATCCACCGTTTTTCTGATAACTAGATCATTGCTAAGACCTTCAAGAGATCCGTTGGAAGCGAACAGCTCACGAAGTTCAGCTGTTGATTTTTGGTAAGACGGTGCATACTTCTCAAGTTCCGCGTCAACTTCTTCTGCGGAAACTGTGATTTTTTCTGCAGCTGCGATAGCTTCAAGAACAAGGTTGTTGCGAACACGCTTGTCAGCATCTTCTTTCATTTGTTCTTTCAATGCGCTCTCGTTTTGACCGGAGAATTGGTAGTAGATCTCAAGCGTCATGCCTTGGGAGCGAAGACGTCTTTCGAATTCTTTCACCATGATCTCAAGCTCAGCTTCAACCATCGAACCTGGAATTTCAACTTCTGCGTTAGCAGCAGCTTTTTCAACAACTGCAGTTTCAAGTGCAGCTTCGGAATCTTTTTCTTTACGTTCTTGCATACGCTTTTGAAGCTCTTCTTTGTACTCAACAAGCGTATCGAATTCACTTACGTCTTTTGCGAACTCATCGTCAAGCTCAGGCAGGTTTTTGCGTTTGATATCGTGAAGTTTCACTTTAAACACAGCTGCTTTGCCTTTCAAATCTTCGGAATGGTAGTTTTCAGGGAAGCTAACGTTAACTTCCTTCTCTTCATCTTTACCAAGACCTACGAGTTGCTCTTCGAAACCTGGGATGAAGGAGTTGGATCCAAGCTCAAGGGAATACTTCTCCGCTTTACCGCCTTCGAATGCTACTTCATCAACAAATCCTTCGAAATCGATGATAACAACATCGCCGTTAGCAGCTTGTCCTTCTTCAAGAACAACTAGTTCAGCATGACGTTGTTGCAAACGTGTAAGCTCATCATTCAATTCTTCTTCAGATACAGTAGCGTCAACAGCGTCTACTTCAATACCTTTGTAATCGCCAAGCGTTACTTCAGGCTTAACTGTTACTTTAGCTTTGAATTTCATAACTTGACCTTTACCAAATTGCTCAACGTCTACTTCAGGGCGATCAACAGGCTCGATTTTAACCTCTTCAATCGCTTCAACGTAAACTTCTGGTAAGATGATGTCGATAGCATCTTGGTACAAGCTCTCAACGCCAAATTTAGCTTCAAAGATGGAACGAGGCACTTTCCCTTTACGGAATCCTGGAACATTCACTTTCGCTGATACTTTCTTAAATGCTTTATCCAAAGCATCTGCTACACGTTCTGCCCCAACTTCAACTTCAAGAACGCCAACGTTCTTCTCTATTTTTTCCCAACTTGCTTTCATTTTATGCCTTCCCCTCCAAAAATGTACCATGACATTAATTTTCACGTTATGCTCATTATAACCATTCTATTATACCATATAACATTTTCATTTCAAGCAAGCTTTGTTCTTAACTAGGATCAGGACTAAATTGCTTAACAAACGCCGTTAATACATTGTGTGCCCGCTTCCATTGCAAGGTCATTGCATCCACAATGCCATAAGTTTCCAACAGCTCTTCTCGATCAACAGTACCGAACAATTTATCTTGCAAAATGGCATGTAAAGCGGAAGCCCATACGTCTACCGCACTTTCTTCTGTCTTCAATAGTTCGGTGTAAATTGAAGTGCCATAGGCATAAGCAAGAAATTCTTGCCAAGTCTGGGTCGCAAAATACACAAAGTCAGGTTGGCTTATTTCACTAATGTCCCCGACTCTGCGAATCATATCACGAATGCGTAATGGAAAATCCTCCGCGGTTAGCGGCGTTTCGTCGATTTCCACGAGAACCGTTTTACCATTCTTGGGGAATTCGATAAGTCCATGCTCCCCCATTTGTTTAAGAGTCTGAAGAGCCTTAAATTGTAAGTGCGGATGCCGCGGTCTCTCGCAAAGCCAGTCTCTCACGAAATGACTTACTTCAGGTTGCTCGATAAAAGCCAGCTGCTCCAAGGCACTCACTTGCTCCTCCAGCGTTCCTTCCCGAAGCATGGTTTGAAGTTTGTTCACAAAAGCGCCATCATCCGATGCTGCTTTGTCATGGATGTATTGCCGTAATAAGTCGGATTCTGCCTCCGCAACTTCCTCCTCTGTCTCAGAGGTTGAAAACATCGTTTCCGGAAACATGGTGAGTAGCCAGTGCCGCAGAGCTTCCCATTGGTCAGACTTATTCGCATCAACATTGGGAAACTGGAGAAGAAAAGTAAGCATATCAAGGGCTTCTTTATATTGCTCGGAGCGCAACAGCTTGGTTAACTCGTCTTCATAGAACTGCTCTGTTTTAGGAAAAAGGATAACATTCTCTAAAGATGGGTCTGACATCAGGATCACCTCTGTTCGTGGTCTCGCTTGTGCCAGTTTACTCCATCATCCAATTGATTGCAAAAATATTTAAAAAATGAAGTTGACTCACTTTATACGTTGTGATATATTAACTCTTGCTTCGCCAAACGGATCACGTCCAGGCGGTAAGAAGTGTCATAGGTCTCAGTAGCTCAGCTGGATAGAGCACACGCCTTCTAAGCGTGCGGTCGGGGGTTCGAATCCCTCCTGGGACGTCAATTTCAAACAAAAGGGTCGCGCAATTGCGCGGCCTTTTTGTTATATATTTTTTAATAACTGATTAGAATATGTTGTAATTCTGTCGCAATTTTTGTCGAATCCTGTCCTTTTTTAAGGTAAAATATGATTAGTATATTTTAACAACTCAGAATTAGCTAAGTTACTATACTTAGAGGAGTGAAAAGAATGGAAGACAGGACGAAACAACAATTAGAAATTTTATCTTCTATACAAAGTCATTTAGCTATGATTATGTTTGACACGAGCGGATATGTAACCTGGGCAAATTCACTCTTCACTTCTGCTATGGGATATACGGTGGAAGAAATTATCGGCTACCATCATAGCAAGTTTTGTTTGCCAGAATTCGTTTCCAGTTCAACCTATGAGAATCTCTGGGAAGATTTACGTAATGGCAAGGCCTTTCAAAATAAGATTATTCGAGTAGCTAATGGTGGAGGGAAGCTTACGTTAGAAGCAACTTACATGCCGGTCTTTAACGAAGGCCGCGTGGATGCGATCATCAAGATCGCTACAGATGTTACGAAACGCGAAACTGTCCTGCAACAGAGTACTGCCGATTTGAAAGCTATGGTAGAGAAAATTACCGTGAGCACAGATGAAGTATTAGAAGCTTCAAAAGTGATCGTTACACATATGTCAGAGATGAGCCGAGAATCTTCTACAGTCGAGAAGCAAGTCAAGAGCATCCAGTCTGTAACCACAATTGTCAAAGAAATCGCTTCTCAGTCCCATCTATTGGGTCTGAATGCCGCACTTGAAGCTGCTCGCGCAGGCGAGCATGGACGTGGATTTGAGGTGGTTGCCAATGAAATCAGGAAAATGGCTAGTTCGAGTAAGCAATCTGCCCAAGAAATATCCGATCAGCTAATCCATATCTCGACTTCGGTGTCATCGATGATTCAAAGTATTGAGGATACCACAAAGCAAATTTCCATCAACTCCAATTCGATTGAACAATTAAAGAAATCATATGATCACATCGCTTCGACTACGGAACATTTGGCATCCTCTATTTAGATAGTACACATTACGCAACCCCAGCTAAGCCACTAACCTCCTATTGAATGAAAAAACACCCCCACTGCGGCTAACAGCAAGGGCGTCTGAAACAATACGTTTAGACAGATGGTCGATTAGGCTGATGGTGTCCTGGTTCTGTCGAGTCCAAATTCGATTGAATACGTGAGGATTGCTTCGAGTTGTCGATTGTGCTTTGTATTTTCTGTGACATACTTTTCTTTTTACCCATGCTAAGCAACTCCTTCAATTCATAGAATGAAAGCCTCAATAGTATGGAAGAATTAATTTACGATTATGCCTTCTAATTTATAGGGAATACAAGAAGAATTACCATTCAGATACAAAGAGCCTGCAGAGATCTCTCCCTGCAGGCTTTTGCTCATGCCAAACGACGTTAGTGCATCTTATGAGGCAAATTCTTGCCCGTATGACCCTCACCTTGTGTCCTTTTATTCTTCTCGGCTTTCCTCTGCTTGTCGTGCAGCTTGCTAATGAAATGACTATCCATGAGCACTCGCCTCCTGAAGAAAGAATGGCATTACCCCATTAGAATGTCACCGAGGCTCGAAATTTAAACACCCAATCTATACAAAAACCACGTCCCGCTTGCTTCCCCGGTTTTCTGGACAGACATTTAATACCTTCCATTTGCATACCCTTTATCATTATGCTCTCTTTAAAAGAAAGGAAGGAACGTCTATGTGCGGAATAACGGGTTGGATAGATTGGCGGAAAGACTTGACCGGGTACCCGTCCATTCTAGAAAATATGACGGAAACGCTCCACCTTCGTGGACCTGATGCAAAAGGTACCTGGATTTCACAGCACTGTGCCCTTGGACATCGACGTCTTAGTGTCATGGATCCTGAGAACGGCGCTCAGCCTATGGTACGCAAACAAGGCGACTATACGTATACCATCGTATATAACGGCGAACTCTATAATGCCCCTGAGTTAAAAAAGGAGCTTGAACTTCGCGGCCATCACTTTCGCACAACCTGTGATACCGAAGTCCTTCTGGTTGCCTTTATTGAGTGGGGAAAAGCATGTATTGACCGTCTGAATGGCATCTTTGCGTTTGCCGCTTGGAATGACCAAGAGCAATCACTGACTCTAGTACGGGATAGACTTGGCGTTAAGCCTCTCTTTTATTCCCATCAGGAAAGTGTGTTATTGTTCGGTTCTGAACCCA
This sequence comes from Paenibacillus sp. J31R109, assembly GCF_059692055.1. Lineage (NCBI taxonomy): Bacteria > Bacillati > Bacillota > Bacilli > Caryophanales > Paenibacillaceae > Paenibacillus > Paenibacillus sp. J31R109. The sequence goes on from NZ_JCAUAR010000003.1 coordinate 568,459, forward strand.
AAGCGATTCTAGCCCACCCTGATTTCAAAGCGGAAGTCGGCGCGGAAGGCTTTGCTGAAATATTCGCAGTCGGACCGGCCAGAACGCCAGGACATGGGATTTATCGCAACATGTCAGAGCTGAAGCCAGGTCAATTTGCTATTTTTGATCGAAATGGCCTATCCATTCGCACGTACTGGAAGCTCGAAAGTCACCAGCACCCCGACGATATCGCGGGAACAGCCGCCAAGGTTGGGCAATTGCTAAGCGATACTTCCGAACGTCAACTCGTATCGGATGTTCCGATCTGTACGCTTCTTTCTGGCGGACTTGATTCTAGCGCACTCACCGCACTCGCTGCGACTCATTACAAAGAAAGCGGGAAAGGATCCCTCCATACCTTCTCCGTGGATTACAAAGATAACGATAAGCATTTTAAAGCAAATCTATTCCAACCAAACTCTGATGCACCTTGGATCAAAAGGATGACCGACCACCTAGGCACCCAGCATCATTACATCGAATTTGATACGCCAGAGCTTGTGGAATCCCTAAAGACAGCGGTACTCGCTCGCGATACACCTGGGATGGCCGACGTCGATGGATCCTTGTATTTATTTTGCCGAGAAATTAAAAAAGAAGCTACCGTTGCCATCTCTGGAGAAGCCGCTGACGAAATATTCGGTGGATATCCTTGGTTTCACAATACTGAAGCACTAGAAGCGAACACGTTCCCTTGGTCACTCAAGTTGGCAAATCGGGTTGATCTGCTGGCACAGGACTTCGTAGATTGGATTAAGCCCGTCGAGTATGTCAGCAATCGGTACCAACAAGCTTTAAGCGAGGTCCCTCGCTTAGCTGGGGAAACTCAGCAGCAGAACCGGATGCGGGAAATGTCCTATTTGAACATAACGCGGTTCATGCCTACATTGCTCGATCGTAAAGACCGCATGAGTATGGCCGTCGGGCTCGAAGTGCGCGTTCCTTTCTGTGATCACCGACTAGTCGAATACGTGTGGAACATTCCTTGGGAAATTAAAACTTCAGGGGATCGAGAAAAAGGCATTTTACGTCAAGCCTTACGTGGCGTCCTTCCCGAAGATGTCCTCACACGCAAGAAGAGTCCCTATCCAAAAACACACAACCCGAATTATTTAACCGCCGTGCGAAAATGGGTACTGGAAATTCTGGATGATCCTTCGTCTCCACTCTTGCCCTTCATCGACGTCAAAAAGATTCGTGCGCTCGCAAGCTCAGACTCTAATGATTTCGATCTTCCATGGTTCGGTCAGTTAATGACGGGTCCTCAGCTATTCGCTTACTTAGCGCAAGTAGATACTTGGCTTCGGACTTATAAAATATCGATTCGTTAACAATAAAAAGACCTGCTTCCACGCTTTCATGTGGTTGCAGGTCTTTCTTTCTATTCAATTCGTTTGATCAGGCAGCTGATCAAGGAACATCCGCAAAGCTTTGGCACGGTGACTCAGCTCATTCTTCTCTTCCATTGTAAGCTCGGCCATCGTTCTCCCCAGTGATGGAATATAGAACAAAGGATCGTACCCAAAACCACTCGCGCCGCGCTCCTCATGAAGAATGTAACCTTGACAGACATCCTCGGCTTCGATCACTTCATTCGCTACAGGATCAATCAGTGTGAGCGCACAGACAAAGGACGCCTCGCTTAATAATGGAGGATGCTCCTCCCCTGCTGGAAGCTCGATTCTGTTGTCCAACTCACGCAAAGCTTGGAGAAGCCTCGCGTTATTATCAGCATCTGTAGCGTTTTCTCCCGCGTAGCGAGCCGAATATACACCAGGGTCTCCGCCTAAAGCTGTCACGCATAGACCAGAATCGTCCGCTAATACAGGTACATGAAGGTGCGCAGAGATGATCTGTGCTTTAATTCGAGCATTCTCAGCGAAGGTTTTCCCACTCTCCACGATTTCCGGTAAATCCGTGTAATCCGCTAGACTGCGAACCTTATACCCTTTAGCTCCAAAAAGCTCAGCAAATTCCTTCACCTTGCCTTCGTTACGCGTTGCAATGACAACAAAATTACTTTGTAGCCGCATGCTGGGCACCTCGAATACGTTCAGCAATCGGTCCTAGTACACCGGATTGAACTTCAATCATGGTGTTAATTCCGGCTTCTGCCAATGCCAATAACTCATCCAATTCTTTACGGGAGAAAGGAGCGTCCTCCCCTGTTCCTTGGACTTCAACAAATTGCCCTTGGCCTGTCATCACCACATTCATATCAACCTTCGCTTTGGAATCCTCTTCATAATTCAGATCCAGCTTCGGCGTATCGCTAATGACACCAACGCTGACTGCAGCAAGGAAGTCATTGATCGGAAATTTGGCTAAGTTTTTGTCATTAGCAAGCTTATTGATAGCAAAAGCCATCGCCACGAATGCACCCGTGATTGATGCTGTGCGCGTGCCGCCATCTGCTTGAATAACATCACAATCCAGCGTAATCGATCTCTCGCCTAGCGCTTCCAAGTTGACAACCGAACGCAGTGCTCGCCCAATAAGTCGTTGAATTTCCATTGTGCGTCCACCTAATTTGCCTTTTGCCGCTTCACGCTGATTACGAACCTGAGTCGCTCGGGGTAGCATCGAATACTCTGCTGTAACCCAACCTTTTCCCTGCCCTTTCATAAAAGGGGGTACGCGTTCTTCAATTGTAGCTGTACAAATGACTTTCGTATCCCCAACCTCAATGAGGACTGAGCCTTCTGCGTGCTTTATATAATGAGGGGTTATTTGCATAGGTCGCAGTTCTTGATCCGTTCTTCCACCAATTCTCATAAATGTCTTTCTCCTCCTGTAGCTCCATCTAAAGCTCTAATCCTTACGCCCCATTGTAACAAACTCACCAAGGAAAAGCACCCTAGGGTCAGTGATTGGACAAATAACCAAAAAACTACTAGATCACTCCGCTTTTTTTCGAAAAAAGTGGCGTTACCTAGTAGTTCGTAGCTAACCTATGTTTTTAGAGCTTCGCTGGATTAATATGTGTGGGTCTCAGAACAGGTTTGCTGTAGTTTTGATTATCTGTCGATGTTATTTTCACAGCACCATCCACTTTAATTTGTACCTGTTTGAATGTTGTATTCTCCGTTAAGGATAAGATGACAGATTGCAGCGCATCAGCAGAAGCCTTCTGATCTGTACCTAACAGCTTGTTAGAGAAGTCAACGGTAATCAAACCTTCACCCGGTTTAATGCTTTTCAGCTCCGTTGTTGCGTTGAGTACAGCAGCAAGTCCCTTCTTCTGATCAGGTCCTTTAATTAACTGTTCCACAACCGCCTTAGCTACATCATCTGTTCTCTTAATCAGACGTGTCACAGGGACATAGTATTTGTAATTTTGATCATTTTGATTTAAGAAATAGAGGGTTACCGGCGTGGCTTGACCAAATTCAGTATCCTCTGCCTTCTCCAAATTGATCCCCATGGTGCGCGCTAATGGCACATCCAACGGTGTCTTGCCTTTCGGCATTTCTTTCAGATCCTTACCATCTACACGCAGCTGAACCTTTTCGATCGTAGGGAAGTTCGTTAAGTTCCACGTAATGGCTTCAAGGAGCTTGCGCTCATCCTTCACATCGTAGTTTAGGAATTCCTTGGAGAAATCAACTGTGGCGCTTTTGTCCGCTTTTACATTTAAACTAATAACTTTAGTCCCCTTAGGCAGGAGTGCTTGGAACCCTGAAGGCAGCTGGCTCGTTTCTGGACCTCCGTCCACCATGTACTCTAACGTTGTCTTCGCAACGGAGACAGTCTTCGGTAAGGCTAAGCTCAATGGGGTGACAAAACCTTTGCCATCTTTTACATATACGGTCATCTGAGAAGTAACATCTTCGGACATGTCGACTGTAACCGCGGCTGACGTCGTCTTCACGTCGACTTCTGCCCCCGTTCCCGGAGGTGCATCGATGTCACTCTTCTTTCCGGTGCCCAAAATCGAACATCCCGTGGTCAGTAGAACAATCACCCCCGCTAAAGCGGCTGAACGAATCCAATGTTGATGTTTCATTTGCTTATTTCCTCCTTCGAGTTTTGCTATTCGCATGGCCTGTACGAAGCTTTTTCGTATTATTATGTATACGAGGCTTTGTCCGATTTATAACTACTTTTTGTCCACCTTTTTTAAAAACTAAAAATAATAGAAATGAAGGCATCCGAGACCAATCCTTCGTCAATTCGAACTCCTATGATATACTAAATACCAGCGCGTGAACCCCGAGTAAACGACGACTCTGTCCTCTGAGGACGCTTACGTTTATTCAGAAATAAATGAACTAATTATCGAGTGCGACATACGTTCTGATATTTGAACAAGGAGGTACTTGTCATGAGAACATTTTTGAAGGAAAAGACCCTCATTTTCAATGAATTTCGAGAAGAGGTTTTCAGCCACTACCCACAAGCTGTTATCGAGGAAGCCGTTGCAAGATTGCTCGTTGAAATAAAAGGGATTAAGAAAATCCCAACTGACTTGATTACAACTACCCTATTAGGTGTTTTGAGTAAAACGGAAACTTTCAATGTCATGTCCACCCTGATGGAGCTTCAGAAGAAGGTCAAGCATGATGCAGAATTGCTAGCTAGTATGAAAGATCCTGCGTATAACGTTCACCGCACCATCGCCATGTCGATTTGCGGTTTATATGGAAGCGGCGCGATATCGCTCTTCGGCTTCATCGACTGTAAATTCCGCTTCTTTTTCCCAACCAAAAGACCTAAATCCTTCATCTCCAAAGGGATATGTGCGATTGTCGCATCCACCGCAAGTGTCATTATTTCGGATAGCGTAAAAGTGGATTACACCAAGCGTAATCTGCAATTGCTGGAGTCACGAGGTGTACTGCTGGAAGATATGGTTGAGATTCTTGATCAATTGCAGCGCCCTTACAATCCCGATATGCCTCGCAGTCTCTGCGAAGAGCATATTCTCGCCGTTCTTCGCAAACAGCAAACTTTTCATGCGCTTCAGCTCGCGATCAAGATCGACACCGCTGTCGAAGCCAAAGAATTCAATGCACAATACAATCACATCGTGGGCATGGATGAAGGTCTTTTTGGTGTGGATGAAAGTATCGCAACTGCCGTCCCTCTTATGTACGGGACCATTGCATTGACGAATTTCGGCTTTCTGGACAAAGCCAAACTCGGCATTATCGAGCAGCTTGACAGTGATCACACGGATGGCAAATGCAATACCTTTATCGATGATATGGTATGCGGTATTGTAGCGGCAGCTTGTGGTCGATTGGCACATAATCATACGCCGACGTACAGTAAGCCGTTGAAGTAATTGTTTTGAGACGTAAAAAAGCTCTAACCATGGTAGTCATGGTTAGAGCTTTTTCTTTATTTCGTCGCGATGTAGGACACGCGATCTGCTAAAGGATCCACCTGCTGGATGCGGCCTTCGGCCTCCAGCAGAATCAAGTGTGCGATCGTCTCCGACAGCGCGAATCGCATCTGGTGAATGCTCAGCCGGTCGCCAAACGTCGCCCGGCACACCTCATAAGCGCTCAGCGGCGCGCTTAACTGCCCTTCCATGAGCGTGAGCCGCTCATGATGATGGCGCACGAGCTCCTCTGCGCGAGCTGTGAACAACGGCCATGGCTCCCGGTGCCCCGGGTAAGCCATGGTTACTGGAAGCCTGCTGATTTCCTGCAGGCTGCTCAGGTAAGCGCCGAGCGGGTTGTCTTCCACCTGCGGGAGGAAGGAAACGTTCGGCGATATTTGCGGCAGGACGTGGTCACCGCAAAACATCACCTGCGCCTCAGCGTCGTAGAAGACCAGATGACCCGCGGCATGCCCGGGGGTCTCGATAGCTTCATAGACGCGGTCACCGAGGCGCACAGGCCCTTCACGCAGCAGGGTAACCTGCGGCTGCGGGGAAACCAAATCGACGAAGCTCACCATGTGCTTCGTCATCTCGTCCAGCCCGGCTTCGGGGAAGCCGTGCCGGGCGAAGAGCTCGAGGAGCAGCGGAGACATCGGCTGCTCGGGGCCCCACAAGAGCTGCACCTGCGCGTATCCGGTCTCCGAGAGGAGAACCGGCGCGCCTGTGCGCTCCTGGAACCAACCGGCCATCCCGTAGTGGTCGGGATGATGGTGAGTGAGCACGATTTGTTCCACGTGCTCAAAACCAATCCCTTGCTCCTGCAGCACTTGCAGCCAGAGCGCCTCAGCTTCCGGTGTATGCAACCCCGGATCAATAACGGTGTATCCGTTGCTGCCGCGGATCAAGTAAGCATTCACCCACCGCAAAGGAAACGGCAGCGGCACCTTTACTTGTGTAATTTCATCTGTATGTACAGTCACGACGTTCATATCCCAGTTGTCATCCTTCCTTATGTCCAACAAAAATCATCCGACTCGAAGCTTCCGGTGCATAATCCTGCCCTTCGTAGCCCCCGTAGACATGATCGATATGTAAACCGGCTTTTTGCAACATAGCTTCAAATACCGGTCTCTCATACAACTTCACCTGCTCCAAATAATGCCGTTCCGGCTCACCATCTTGAGAAATCACGATCCGTTTGCGTACAAAACCATCTTCGATTGCTCTAGTCTCGCGAATGGTCAGATCTTCTTCTTTACGTTCCGACTGCGCAACCAAATTCGCCTTCACATAAACGGGATTCAAAAAATCAATGATGAATCGACCATCCTTTTTTAACAGCCGATGCATTTCATGAAGCACTTTTTCATTCTGCTCATCCTCATCAAAATAGCCAAAAGACGTAAACAAATTCACAACCGCATCAAACGTCTCGTGTAGCGGCACATCCCGCATATCACCGCGGATCCATGTCACGTGCCCTTCTCCGCCTTGCTTGACCGCTTCCTGAAGGAGCACTTCCGACAAATCCACACCTGTCACTGTAAAACCACATCCCGAAAGCGCCATCGAATGCCGCCCCATTCCGCAACACAGATCCAAAAGCCGTGCGCCGTGCTTCAGTTCCAGCCAATTTATCATTTTTTTCACTTCATGGTAAGCACCTTGCATGTCTCTATGTTTATAAACCAGCAAATAATCATTTCCAAAACTTTCCTGATACCAAGCCATCTTTTCAACACCTTCAGCTATATAATTAAATAATGTTATAAGAGCAGCCTCGCTTTAATAATCCGTAAACCCTCAATCGCTTCTTCTCTGCTAAAATTACCAGCCATTAATTGCTCGTCCTCTACCTGCAACAGCTTTTCATAAAAAATAAGACCTTGTGACGGCAGTTCCTTCCGCTCCGGATGGTCCTCCATATAATGAAACAAAACATCTTCAACCTTCGCGTAATTGCCTTGCTTCTCATAATGGGAAAATTGCAGTCTCTGCGTTCCCTCAGGGATTTCCCAGCCTTTCAAATGATTCAAACCAACGACCATCCGAGTGGCAATTTCCTGATTGACCTCATCCTCGGGCTCAACTTCATCTGACAGCGACAAATGTAAAAGGAGATCCAACGATTTCAGATATGCCCAATAGGCCTCGCTATCCTCTTCATGCTGGTGAAGAAGGTCACCTTGTCCCACAAACATATCACTAATCACCAACGCCTTCGCCGTATCGATGCTCCCTTGGTAGGATAGCAATTCCAGAATATCTTTACTGGACAAAGATTGGAGAGAACGAATATTCAAACCCAATAAATGACGACTGGCTTCATCTAACTGTCTTTGCGCATCTTCAATCGGGATATGTTCCTTGTTAAAAAGAATCCGATGCAGCACCACCGTCAATTGTTCAATCTGTTTCATCAAATAATCACGTCTGAACATCTGAAGCAGCTCCTCTCGGTTTCAAATTCATCTCATTTCAGCTTACCACGCCTAGCGTGGAAACTCAAAAATACAATTCGCCTATTTTTCTCTGGATACCGCACCATTGACAACAGCCCTTCATAAACTAATTTTGACTGTATCCCTTAACCTTGTAATTCCCAATACCCGAGCAAGGAGGGGTGACACACATCCATGGGCAGCGACCACAAAAACAAATTTTTACTTACGAACCGCGAACGCGAAGTATTCGAACTCTTAGTGCAGGACAAAACGACAAAGGATATCGCACAGCAGCTTTTCATAAGTGAAAAGACTGTGAGGAATCATATATCGAACGTCATGCAAAAGCTGAACGTAAAGGGTCGTTCACAAGCGGTTGTAGAACTGATTAAGCTTGGGGAATTAAAGATCTGATTCCGTCAGCGAAGGGATCCATGCAAGCCACCCACCCTCTATTGAGGGGAATGGGGGCTTTTATGTTTGTTGTAGGCTTCTACCACACTAATTAACTGGATAACCAAACAAACACCCCAGTCGAATTCCAACTGGGGTGCTCTATTTTAATCAACTCGCTCAACCTTCACCGCACAAATTTTAAACTCCGGCATACGGCTTGTCGGATCCAACGCATCATTCGTCAACACGTTGATTGAATGCTCGTCGCCCCAATGAAACGGAACAAAAACGGTACGTGGTTGAATACCCTCGGTGACCTTGACTTGAAAAACAAGTGAGCCACGCCGGCTGGTGATCCGGATTTTTTGTTCTAAGGTCAGGCCGATTCGTTTGGCCAATGAGGGATGAATTTCGGCAACCGGCACGGGTGCCTTCTTATTAAGTACTTCGGTTCGGCGTGTCTGAGCACCGCTGAGGTAGTGATTGGCCAGACGGCCCGTTGTCAGCACGAAAGGAAAGTCGGAATCAATGGGCTCTGCTGGCATTTTCGGTTGAATACCGAATAATTTGGCTTTGCCATCCGCATGATGGAAACGATCTTGGAATAATTGCGGTGTACCTGGATGGTCTGCCGATCCGCAGGGCCAGAAGATCCCTTTTTCCTTTTGCAAGCGCTCGTAGGTAATGCCGCTATAATCAGCTTTGCCGCCTGCTGTAGCTGCGGCTAGTTCACGGAACACGTCTTCAATACCCGCATATTGAAAGTAAGCTCCCCGTCCTAGCGCGTCAGCCAGCTCACTGATAATGTGATAATCGAGCTTGCAATTCCCCGGCAGTTCCATTGCCTGCCTCCGATGGAACACGCGCCCCTCGAGATTGGTCATGGTACCTTCTGCTTCCGCAAAGGAGGACGCAGGGAGAATATAATGGGCATACCGTGCGGTTTCGGTCTCGAACATATCGGCGACCACAAGCAACTCTAGTTTTTGCAGGGCACGCTCTACCATTTTATTATTCGGACTTGATACCAATGGATTGGAGCCAAGCACGATTAATGCCTTAATTTCACCTTCATCAATTTTCTGCAACAACTCATAGGCAGAAACACCTTTGCCCGGCAGCTCGCTGGGATCGATGCCCCACACTTTGGCGACATGCTCGCGAGCTGCTGGATCTTCAATCAAGCGGTAGCCTGGGAGTTGATCGGCTTTTTGCCCGTGCTCGCGCCCTCCTTGACCATTCGCTTGACCGGTCACAGCCCCATAGCCGCAGCCTGAGCGCCCTATTTTACCCGTAAGCAGTGCCAGGTTAATGTAATTGAGTGTGTTCTCGACCCCATTCACTTGCTGCTCCAATCCTCTTGCTGTAAGCACGATCCCCGTCTCCGCTTTGGCGAAGCCACGTGCAATGGTACGGGTCACAGCTTCAAGTACACCTGTTAAATACTCCACACGAGCCGGCGTGAACGACTTGACCGCTTCTTTCACTTGTTCGAAGCCAGATGTCCGTGAATCGATGAACTTCTGATCAACGAGGTTTTCTGCAATCATCACATGAATGAGCCCATTAATGAAGACAGAATCGAAACCTGGTTGAAGCCGCACATGAATATCCGCTGTTTTAGATGTCATGGTATTACGGGGATCGATGGTTACGATCAAGGCGCCTTTTTTCTTTGCTTCTAATAGATAGGGCATCATCGTAGGTTGGCACTCTGCAATATTCGTACCAGCTAGAATGATGTATTTCGCATTAGGAATCTCCGATAATGGCATCGTCATACCGCGATCGAGTCCAAAAGCTTGATTACTCGCTGCAGCCGCCGATGACATACAATAGCGACCGTTATAATCGATATATTTGGACCTCAAAGCCACACGCGTAAACTTGCCAAGTAAGTAACTTACTTCGTTCGTTAAAGACCCGCCACCATACACACCAATGGCGTCTCGCCCATGTTCAGCCTGCAGCACGTTAATTCTCTTCGCAATATCTGCATACGCATGATCCCAAGACACTGGCTGCCACGATCCTACTCTAGCTGTTTCCCTATGAAGCGGCTCAAGGATACGTTCCGAGTGGACGACGTGCTCCAAGGCATTCAAGCCTTTTTGACACAGACGACCTGTTGCAACTGGAAACTTCGCACTCGGTTTAATGGTGAGACCTTCGGTCTTCTCACTAGGTGCTATCTCCAATCCACACTGCATACTGCAAAAGCAACAATGGGAGGAGGGTTGTTCATCTGATAATGTGACCAGATATTCTTTCACGCACTCCACCCCCGTGGAACAATCTCTTTTATAGTAGATATAGTAGGAATAAATTAACTCGCCATTTCGTTAGCTTTAGGAAACCCAATATAAACTGTTCCATCATCCACTTTGGTAAGGTACGTTTTCACGCAGCCCGTATCCGGCGCTTGCACGAGTCCAGAAGGCAAATGAATTTTGCGGTCATGCATAGGGCAGAACACATGGTCATCACAGACAATACCTTCAGCAAGAACGCCTTCTTTGTGCGGACAACGATTCTGAATCGCTTGTAGCTTCCCGCTTTTCAATTTGAACAGGGCAACTTCTTCCCCTTGATAACGAATCGTTTTTCCCGTATTAAAAGCTAAATCCTCGTAAGAAACGGCTTGCACCCAAATCATTTGCTCATTTTGTGTTATCATGTCCTCTGCTCCTCCCGTTATATCTCTCTATTTCTACTTCAGTTCAACAACCTCATAGAGATCACGTTGGATTTTCTTACTATCAATCGCTTGTTTCCAAGGATCTTTGGTCACGGAAAGTGCCAAATCCATACGCTCACACAATTGTTTACGCTCAGCTTCATTCTCAACAACATCACGGATATGATCGATGCCAAGACGGTGTACCCATTCGCTCGTACGCTCGCCGTATTTCCCTGTTTCACGGTAATATTGCAGATAAGCTTCTGTATATTCAATGATTTCAGCTTCGGTCTTAACGGTGCTCATCAAATCACCCACGCGTACCTTGACGCCCCCGTTACCTCCCGCATATAGCTCCCAGCCACCATCAACGGACACGACACCTAGATCTTTAATCCCTGATTCTGCGCAATTTCGTGGGCATCCCGATACAGCAAGCTTCACTTTGGCTGGCGTATTCAGACGCTCAAAGCGTTTCTCCAACTCAATCCCGACACCCATCGCATCCCCCGTACCAAAGCGGCAAAAGGTTTCACCGACACATGTTTTGACCGTACGTAGAGCTTTCCCGTAAGCGTACCCTGATGGCATATCCAGCGCTTCCCACATCGCAGTCAGATCTTCTTTTTTCACACCAAGCAAGTCGAGTCGTTGTCCTCCAGTAAATTTTACAGTTGGCACGTTGAATTGTTCAGCAACTTCGGCGATACGTTTGAGCTCTGTTGGGTTAGTGACACCGCCATAGATTCGTGGAACAACGGAGTACGTACCATCTTTTTGAATATTGGCATGCATACGCTCATTGACGAATCGAGACGTGCTGTCATCTTTATACGTTTCAGGGCTGATCATGCCCAAATAGTAATTCAATGCTGGACGGCATTTGGAGCAGCCCTCTTCATTTTTCCATTCAAGAACGTTCATCACTTCACGCACATGAGATAAACCTTTTTCTCTGATCGCCGTAACGACTTCATCACGTGTATGTGTGGTACACCCACAGATGGTTTCTTTTGCCGCATTTTTATCATAAGAAGCCCCTAGGGTAAAGGCCAAAAGATCACTAACTAACGGCTTACAGCCACCACAGGAACGCGATGCCGTTGTACAGTTCTTCACTTCATCAACAGTCGTTAACCCCTCATCCTTAATGGCCGAACAAATCGTCCCTTTCGTTACCCCGTTACAACCGCAAATAATCGCGTCATCCTTCATCTCTGCAACCCCAGAAGCCGCACCACCACCGCCACTGGAACCGTCCGTTAGAATCGCCGTTTTCCCCATACCGCTAATATCTGTTTCTTCCCGAATCATTTGCATGAGTCTTGTACCGTCAGCCGTATCTCCAAAGAGTACTGCACCGATAATTTTGTTGTCTTTGATTACGACCTTCTTATAGACACCCGAGAATTCATCATGAATACGAATCGCTTTGGTTCCTTCGGCTTCAACGAATTGACCGCCTGAGAACACATCAACACCAGATACTTTGAGCTTCGTGTACAAAATAGAGCCTTCATACGGGCCTGTTTCAACCCCGGCCAAATGCTTCGCAAGTACAGCACCTTGCTCATAGAGCGGTGCCACCAACCCATAAGCGATCCCTCTATGCATCGCACATTCGCCGACTGCATACACATTCGGAACACTCGTTTGCAAGTAATCATTAACAACGATGCCGGGATTACATTCGATGCCAGATTCTTTCGCAAGCGCTACGTTAGGCCTGATTCCCACAGCCATAACAATAAGGTCTGCTTCAGCAACGGTGCCGTCCTTGAATTTGAGGCCAGTCACGCGTTTGTCGCCAATAATTTCTGCGGATTGTTTCTCCAGCAGGAAGTTGATGCCTTGCTCTTCAAGAGCAGCTTGCAGCATTTTGGAAGCGGTACGATCCAGTTGACGTTCCATGATCGTGTCGACGATATGAACGACATCCACTTGCATACCAAGATTGAGGAATCCACGTGCCGCTTCCAGACCGAGCAAGCCACCGCCTATGACAATCGCTTTTTTGTACTTTTTAGCCGACTCAATCATAATTTCACAATCATGGATCGTTCTATAGGCCATGACGCCTTCTTTGTCAGCCCCAGGCATAGGAATCATGAACGGATTAGAACCGGTTGCTAAGATTAGTTTATCGTAGGAAACGGTCATTCCCTTATCGCTCGTTACGGTTTGTGTAATCGTATCAACACTCGTAATAGTCTGATTCGTGTATAAGGTTATGTTGTTATTCGCATACCATTCGTAGGGATGAATGACGATATCCTCGACTTTCGAATCACCGGAAAGTACATAGGACAACAAAATTCGATTGTAGTTGGGATGCGGTTCACTGCCGAAAATCGTAACCTCATATTTATCAGGTGTCAGCTTTAGTAAATGTTCAACGGCGTTTACGCCTGCCATTCCGTTTCCGACCAGGACTAACTTCTCTTTTTTGACTGTCATTGTGATCATCCTTCCATCCATTTACTAGGGCATTTATTTAATTGTAGGAGTTGTAAAAAAGGTGCCATTCAGGAGCTAAGCCCCCAAATGACGAATATGGGATATGGAGCTTAAGCAGTTTGAATAACTGCAAAGACGCTAGTCGTAACGTCTTTGCCCATACAGCCTGAGAGCCAAGCTGCATGAGCAAAAACTTTACAGGAGTGCCGCTGACCAAGTGGAATCAGCGGCATGCCATGCCTGCTTTATGCCTGAACGGTATCCATATTGGCTGGTGTGACTTTCACTTTCCCGCCTTCACCAATCCATGTGCGTTTCCATTGCCCTTGAACAACCGCAATAATCACGATACAGGAAAGAGCAATTCCACTTAAAATTAGAAAACCTGGTGTAAATGAGCCGGTCGATAGCTTCAGGTTGCCGAGAATTTTAGGCAAGAAATATCCGCCTAGTCCTCCTGCGGCTCCTACGATTCCTGTCATCACCCCAATTTCCGTACGGAAACGTTGCGGCACTAGCTGGAATACCGAGCCATTCCCCATCCCGAAGGCCATCATAGCAACGAAAAGCATGACCGTTGTTAGTGAAAGTGAAGGAAGGGTAGAAATACCTGCCATCATGATACCAACTACACCGTATAGCACCATTAACATGCGAATGCCGCCAATTTTATCTGCAAGCCAACCACCAACAGGACGGAAGAAGCTGCCCCCAATAACGCATAGTGTTGTAAAATCGGCTGCCCGTACAGGTGAAAGCCCATACTGTGAATTGAAGAATATAGTCAGATAAGAAGCCATCCCAACGAAACCACCGAAAGTGACACTATAGAAGAGGCAGAATAACCAAGAATCTCTCTGCTTTAGCACTTTGCCATATTCCTTTAATGTCTTGGGTGCTGGCTTATTGGGACTGTCCTTCGCCAAAACAGTAAATATGATTAAAGTTAATAGAATGGGAATCAAAGCAATGCCAAAGACCACATGCCAATCTCCGTAATGCTGAGCGAGACGATTCGCGAATAAGGTAGCAAAGATCGTACCGCTGTTCCCTGCTCCAGCAATCCCCATCGCTAAGCCTTGATATTGCGGCGGGTACCAGCTGCTTGCGAGCGGCAACGCAGCGGCAAAGCTTGCACCTGCGATACCTAGCATCAGGGCTACGAAATACATTTCTCCCATTGTATTAGCGAACAACCATCCCCACAGCAAGGGGATAAGGGTTAGGGAAAGCCCAATCTGTCCTGTCCGTTTTGGACCGATTTTGTCTGTCAGCACGCCGAGCACAAGGCGAAGTACTGCGCCGCCTAATGTCGGCAAGGCAACAAGGTTGGCTTTCTCCGCAGCATTCAGATTGAAATCATTGGAGAGAATGACAGCCAGTGGTCCCAATAAAACCCATACCATGAAGCTCATGTCGAAATACAAGAATGAACTGAACAATGACCCTTTGTGCCCCACTTGCATAAAACTTTTCCGATCAACCATGTATTCCCTCTCCTTTTTTCGAGGCTTTTCGCCTTCTTTTTTTCCTACCCTACTTTGTGACTGTACATTAACAGGAAAGGCCGACAAACATACCCATCAATCGTGGGATGTTCATCGGCCTCATTGCCACTGCCGCCACTTCATCGTGATCAGCATGATCGATTATTTGATTCCTTGCATAAAAGAGAACATAAAAAGCCTATCCATTTACGTACTTGTAAGGGGATAGGCGCCATTGCCTTCGTTAGGTGGGTGGCACATCATTGTGCCGATTTCTTAACTTGATTATACGATGCACATAATAACATGTCAATAAACATAACACAAAAATATTGAAAATAAGTACACGGGGAGTATATCGACAAATTTTAGGTGCATATGCTATAGTATTGCCGTATAATAATACCATTCAGCCTTTAAACCTAACATGAACTTATCATGAAAAAGTTATTCAAGATGGAGGTATTCCCATGTTACAATCATTCATATTGGTCGACGAGTTGATGTCAACTCGTTCAGCTACCTCCTCTGAGCCCGCGCATACTGTTCGAACGGAAGATTTTCAAGGAAATGAATTTTTGCCTGCTGAAATTATGAAAGATTTAGGATTTCGTATTTATTCTACATCTAATATGAAAGAAATTTCCTTTATCCTCCCCAATGTCGATGCGGTATTATTATCGGTAGAACCTGAACAAGTAACGGATTGGCGTATACGGCTGCTCGCACAGCGGAGCCTTCCATTGTTCTGGTGGTGTGATACTCATACATTTCCTTCTAATGAATGCAAAATGGATGCAGGCATTGATGGCTTAATCGGATCCAGAATGAGCCCACTGGAAATTCATTGTGCATTGATACTAGGTGTGAACCATTATTTCCAACGAACCGAGTGGCAGCAAGAACGTGAACAGCTTCTTTCCAAGCTCGAAGAGCGCAAGTGGGTTGATCAAGCGAAGCGTATCTTATGCGAAATCAAGGGCATCTCTGAGGCTGAAGCTTATGATTTTCTCCGTAAACAAGCTATGAATGAACGTAAGCGTATGGTCGACGTTGCAACCTCCATCGTCAAGGTATATCAGATACTACAGGATCAGAACAAAGGGGGCCGCAAAAGATGATATCTTTATTAAAAGAAGTGGGTCGCGGTAAACGCGGAGCTAGAGACTTATCCTATGAAGAAGCTGCACAAGCAGCCGAACTTATTTTGACCGGTAAAGCCACGCAAGCCCAAATTGGCGCTTTTCTTGTAGCAGAACGAATTAAAATGGAATCTCCTGATGAGATCAAAGCCTTCATTCATGCGCTGCGCCAACGAGTAAGCACATATCCCATAGCAGGAAGTATGGACTGCGCTGGCCCGTATGATGGCCGTTCGCGTACATTCATCGCGACATTGCCAACCGCCTTCGTGCTCGCAGCCTGCGGATTGCCAACAACTTTGCACGGCAGTCCGAGCATGCCGCCCAAATGGGGTATCACCATATCCGATGTGCTTGCAGCCTTAGGTGTAAATGCGCTGGAAGCATCGCGAGAAGCTTTGATTTCCGCTGCAGCGCGGACAGGATTCCTGTTCACCCCTACTGAGAGCTGGTGTCAACCACTGGGTGAACTGCGCGAGTTGCGCAAAGAACTTGGTTTGAGAACGGTGTTCAATACCGCAGAGAAATTACTGCGCTTCACAGAAGCTCCTTACATGGCTGTCGGCGTGTTTCATGGTACTGTGTTTGAGAAAGTTACGAATTTATTGATCGAGCTCGGAGTTTCTCGCGGTATTGTGGTGCAAGGCATGGAAGGCTCCGAAGACCTGAGCGTTGAAAAACGGACTAGAACTTATCTCATTCAAGATGGGGCTAGCGAGCTATTCATCATTGACCCTGAAATTTATGAACTTATGGTTGAAGTGCCAGAAGTGGAATGGACGGCTGAACTTCAAGCAGAGACCACATTATCCGTCCTTCGCGGTGATGCGGCACTTCCTTACTTAAATATGGTGCTGCTCAATAGTGCTGTCCGGTTGTGGGTCTCGCAGAAAGCAGGCTCTATCGAGGAAGGCATCTATATGGCACGTCATGCGATTGAACAAGGCGCAGCCCTTCAGAAGTATAACGAATGGACAGAAGCCATCAAACCTGTATCAACGAAATAATTCAATATATTCTCAGTGAATGAGGGTGCTCCAAAGCCATGTAAGCGGCGGGGCACCCTTTTTTTATCTTAGAACCTCTTTATTCCTTGAGCCATACTAGAAATTGCAACGAAATCGCATCCTGGAATAGCTGAGGGTCATAGCCCGTCAATTCCTTTACTTGCGTCAGACGGTAAACTAATGAATTGCGATGAATTTCCAGCCGCTCGGCCGTTCTGGCGATGTTCAAGTTGTACTCGAGGAATAAACGCAGCGTCACAAGCAGCTTCTCTGGAAGCTTCGGCAGATGCCGCCCCATGAACCTTTCCTTAGACTCCGTCGGCACTTCACTAAGGAGCGCTTGGGTTTCCACCTCAAGATACCCAGTAATCGCCCTCCCCTGCTTCAATCCAAGCCTAAGCGCCGCACACGCTTCTTGGTAAGCATAGGCGATATCCTCGAATGAGCACACGGAGGAGCTCATGCCGGACTGCGCTTCAATGCCCTGATTGCCTAACAGATCCTGCAGTCGCTCCAAATCTCTCCGCACACGAGCCTCCGTTCTGTCATAAAAGACAATAACCCACGTATGGACATTGAGAAAGCTGCTAACCAGTCTGGCATTCCCCATAACGGATTCAGCCAAGCGCAGCACAGACTGCGAATACGAGGTTCGATTTGGCAAATAGACGACAGCCAGCTGATACGGCGGTTTCATGGTCATTTTTAACGTATCAAGTCGATGAAGTGCTCCTTGAAGATTTTGGTTTTCCGCACGAATGAGTTCCTCCACTACGATATCCATCGTAATTTGCTGCCATTCTGTTTGAAGCTTCAAATAGTTTTGCTTCAGCATCATTTCCGTCGTCATTTTCACCAATTCCCCATAAGGCAAAATTTCCTCTGGAGCCCCTGTGACGCCGATTACGCCAACCGTTCGGTTCTGGAACATAATGGGGAGATTAACCCCGACATTTGCGCCTCGCCAAAGCCCTTGGTTATCAGGCGATATGACCAGTGTCTGCCCTGTGCGGATAACCTCAGCTGCTGCTTCATGATACGTGTCGAGCCGCACCGCATCCCCGCTTGCTATAATACTGCCGTTTTCATCCATGATGTTTATATTTCGGTCTAAACGTCTCATCGTCTCTTCTACGATTTCTTGCGCCAAATCGCGTGTCAACATACGTGGTCACCTCATTCATTTTTCTGCATAATAACCAAAAACAAAAGGATTTCTTGCCCTCATTTTGTATGCCATCTATAAAGACTTTGCTTTCTAGTGCGAGCTATAATTTAGTTATAAATCAAATGAAAGGAGTCACCCACATGAACATTGTGATTGCGCCGGACTCCTTCAAAGGCAGTCTCACCTCCTTGGAGGCGGGAACTATTATGAAGCAAGCCATTCTACAGGAAGTCCGAGACGCCGTCGTAACTGTCATTCCAATCGCCGACGGGGGCGAAGGCACGGTAGATACGTTGGTAGCTGCCACGGACGGTACTCTTTTTCCCTTAAAGGCAACGGGGCCACTGGGAGAAAGCGTTGAAGTCCAGTTTGGCCAACTGCCAGGGGGGATGGCCGTGCTCGAAGCAGCAAGCATATGTGGCTTGGTCATGATTACTCCCATTCAGAGGAATCCAATGAGAACCACTTCGCGCGGTATCGGCGAGGTACTTCAGGCAGCGATGGATCAAGGGCACCGAAGCTTCATCCTAGGACTTGGAGGGAGCGCAACGAACGATGGCGGAATTGGAATGCTCCAAGCACTTGGCGGCCTCTTCCTGGATGCCAACGGGAACCCAGTCGACGGCTTTGGCGATTCACTGACAAACATTCGATCAATCGACTTATCAGGAGTAGACGTCCGCTTGAAGGACTGCGACATCCAAGTGGCCTGCGATGTCAAGAATCCCCTTTGCGGCGATACTGGAGCGACCCATGTGTTCGGTCCGCAGAAGGGTGGGACTCCGGAGCAGCTTCAAATGCTTGAAGCTGCCATGCAAGCCTATGCAGCTAGGGTTGAAGAACAGCTGGGACAACCAGGGCTAAGCCAGCTGCCAGGAGCTGGGGCAGCTGGAGGACTTGGCTTCGCTATGCTGGTGCTAGGCGCAAAGTTGACGCCCGGCGCAGAGGTGCTTGCAGCAGCTGTCAAACTGCCAGAGCACATTGCGGCGGCGGACTGGGTCATCACCGGTGAGGGCCGAAGCGATTCTCAAACACTCTACGGCAAGCTTCCAATTCACGTTGCCGCATTGGCCCAAGCCGCCAAGGTCCCCGCGCTGCTCGTCTCAGGCAGTCTAGGCTCTGGAGCGGAAGGGCTGCTGGACCATTTTCATGCTACTTTCTCCATCGTTCCTGAACCTGTGACACTCGACGCTTGTATGGAGAACGCCGGGACGTATTTGTACGAACGGGTACGCAATATTGCCAGATTATTAAAATAGTGATAGGAGACTGAGACCATGACTAAAGTAGGTTTTATCGGACTAGGCAATATGGGCTTGCCAATGGCAACCAATTTATTCAAAGCTGGCTTCGAGGTATACGGCTTGAACCGAAGTCCTGGAGCGGAGCAACGTTTCGCTGAAGCCGGAGGCCAGACAGGTCTTTCTTTGCAAACACTCAGTAAGGAAATGGACGTATTGATGACCTGTCTCCCCTTGCCACAAGATGTGGAACATGTGTATCTAGGAGAAAACGGCATCCTATCTAATGGACGTACCGGACTCATTCTTCTCGATTTTAGTACTGTTTCCCCGGAACTAAACAAAAAAATTGCCGCTGCGGCTGAGGCCAAAGGTATGGCGTTTCTAGATGCCCCAGTCAGCGGAGGAACAGCAGGCGCGATATCGGCTACGCTCAGTATCATGGTCGGCGGCAAGGCAGAAGTGTTCGAGTCCACAAAGCCCCTGCTTGACGCTCTTGGCAAAAATATCTACCATGTCGGCGAGGTAGGCAGCGGTACGGTTGTGAAACTGATTAACCAGCTCATGGTGGGCATTCACACCCAGGCCGCCAGTGAAGCACTAGTTCTAGGACAGCAGTTGGGGGCAAACTTGAGTACCCTCGTGCAAATTTTAAGCAACAGCTTCGCCCAAAGCCGGATCCTCGACCGGCACTACAACAGCTTCATCGCCAAGGATCAGTTCGAGGCTGGCTTTGCCCTGAAGTTGCTGCATAAGGATGTCGCTTTGGTTCAGCAAGTGGCAGACGAGCTCAATTTGGAACTGCCGATGGGAGCCAAAGCGCTACAGTTGCTTAGCGAAGTTAAACAGACCGAGCTCGCAGAAAAGGACATGTCCGCGATGTATTTATTCCAACAAAACAAAACGAACGGAGGAAACCATCAATGAAATACTTTGCATGCTTTCTACCCATGCTGGATGCACAAAAGAGTCAGACATTCCGCCCTCAGCACCTCGACTACCTAGAGAAAAAACGTAGTGAAGGCAACATCTTTGCTAACGGCCGCTTCGTTGACGGCAGTGGAGGTCTAGTCATTTATATGGCCGAATCCGAAGAAGCAGCCAAATCTTTTGCCGAGAATGATCCGTTTGTCATCGAAGGAGCCAGAGGCTATGAAATCCACGAGTGGGATATTGTGATTACTGGGAAGTAAGCCCGTTGTGAAAGCAAGCCTTTGGCGATCTGCCAAGGGCTTATTTCCACATGAGTGATACGTCGATAACAAGCAATTGGAGGCCCAGCCGTAGGTTATGCAGGGCCTCCCTTTGATCCAGCTTACACGCGAATTACAATCGATGCAAAATCCTTCAACTCCGCTATCCGAAGGGTAACCGACTGATCCGTATTCCTATAGTCAACCTTGGATTTGGTCACCAAATCTTCAGCACTCTGACATTCCCCTAATTCGCGAAGTGAAAGCTCAATCCCGTACACCGGAATCGGCTCGTGATAAGTTATACCATTGAAGCCTGATAGATTAAGCAAATGAAGCAAGTACGTGCCGTGATCCAGACGATGAAAAAACACCTCCACGCAAGAAGGAACATTCGTAGCCAGTTTCCAACACTGATCCGCTGCATGCTCCAGAAGGTCAAGCACCACGTTCTTATGATCGGCATAGCCATGTTTATAGTACAGTGTGCCGGCTTGCCATGGCATGACGATGGCCCTTCCCTTTGAATTCGCAGCAACTAGCGCCCCTGCTGTCTGTGCGATGATGCGATGTCCGAACGCCCGCTCCGGCGGACCGTAAGTTGAGGGTTCCACTAGCGGAAGCTCACGTAGCGCTCTTGTGCCCGGCTGCAGACGATAGAACGGTCCATCTAGGAATACCCAATCCCGCTGAGGGAAACGCGAGAATAGTTCCTTATCTTCCGTCCATAAGTAGGCCGCCTCCTGGTTGTAAAGATGAACCCCCTCCACGCTTGCATCGAATACGTGCCGCAGAAACTCCTGCTCCTTCGCCCCCTCAGTAAAAGCTCCTCCGGTTGCAAGCAGGCTGACGCCCATCTCATAAGCCCGCTCCAGCACCTCCAGCTCCTCGTCGGTGAAACCCGACGTATCTGGGATGAGGATTACCTTGTAGCCCTTAAGGCGCTCAGCATGGACCGCAAGCGTGCTTTGGTGAATGACATCAAAGAGAATGTGTTCCTCCTTTAGCATTTTGTACAAGCCGAAATATTCCTTCATATGTTTCTGCACAGGTCTTCCCGGCTTTATCAGTGCTACATCCGCCATCGAGTGAAACTGTCCGTAATAACGCTCATTCTCTTTGTGATAGTTGAAAATCTCAGCTACGGTTGGGAGATTTTCCCTATCTGGATAATCTTCGAACACACCGATGATGCAGAAGTCTAATCCCGATCCACTGGCCAGCCCTTCCTTCAGCCGAATGTTGATTTCATGGTTCGAGACGCCTGTAAATCGGTGAACGAGATCAATCGCGTTGATGCTGCAGTTGCTGACGAGCTTATCCTCCCAGCTATCCTCTAGCGACTGTACGTTCTCCGAAGCGGAGTACAGCCAGACAGGCTGCGGCCGGTGAATGTCAGTATTGGACTCCTTACGGACAATATCAACCTTGTACTCGTTATAGGTGGAGATGGCGATCTCTCTGCCCTTGCTTTTCACAAGCTCATGAATACGGTCCAGAATTTGTTTCGTCGTCACTTTCTGAAACGTCTTATACTGCCGGTACACTGGATCTTCGAGACTTTCCGTCTTCGGAAGCGCTTGACCGCCACTGAACTCCCGGAACCCAGCCTGACAGCTGTCACAGAAACAGATGCCATAATGCTTGCCGCTGTAGTCCTTCGTTTGATACCCGAACATATTGAAGAAGATGCCGTCCACCTCATACCGGGTAAGCACCTCATCGATGACCTGGAGAGAGTACTCCTGTTGATAAAAGCTATTCACACAGGTATGTACGATACCGTGATAATTAACCTCCTTACCCTCCTTGGTCCGGTAGAACCATTCCGGTCGCTTATGAAAAATCGATTCGTGTGCCTTGCTGAAATCGAACCGCGCAATAAACCTCATCCCGTTCGCGTGCGTTTTTTCCACGGCCTCTTGAAGTAAATCCTTGCTTTGCCCAGCAGCACGGTAATGATACGCAAGCTCTGTCGGATAAAAGGCCACGATCCCACCGGCATTCATCATCAACACGTTCGCTGATAACTCCTTCAACTTCGATACTAAGGAGTCCACGTCCAAATTCGCATCGGATTCACGCAAATTATTTTGAATTAAACGCAGTTTATTCGTCGTCCACCAAGCCATGACACTCTCTCCTCTCATTGACAGACGGTTACCAAGGAAGTTCCCTGATAACCGTTGTGGCACAGCTTTATTTATTTTTTGTGAAATTCCTTGTATGCTTCAGCATTTTCCACGAAAGCCTTCTTCATCTCAGGCAAATTGTTCAGTTTCTCGACATAAGCCTTATACTCGTCCATGGAAATTTGGCTAACGATTGCCTTGGTCACCATTGATTTGAACTCGCTCTCATACTTCGGCCAAGTGTTGTTGAAGGTTGCGGAATACACGTAGCGGAACGGATCAACCTTGCCGATCGTGTCGTACTGCTCAACTTCCTTCTTCTTCGCATCGTTGTACGTTTTGTCACCAGAAGCACTCTCCACCTTGCCCCATTTGGCATAAGCTAGCACACCTGCGCCTTTGCTTGTCGTGTTGACTTCCTTGACACCTTGATCCGTCAATACCTTCTGTCCTCCAACTACTTTGTGGTGAACGCCCTCTGTACCATAATAGCCAAAGTCAGTCATTTCATCAGAAGCCGTGTAATCAAAATATTTTAGCAGCTGCTTCACCTTGGCCTCCGGCACCTTCTTACTAATGTAATACCCACCAGAAACCCCTGTTGAAAGAACGATAGCATTGTCCTTCGGTCCCTTTAGAGTTAGGTTGATAATCTTCGGGTTCGGCTGTGTCTT
Organism: Paenibacillus sp. J31R109; assembly: GCF_059692055.1. Classification (NCBI taxonomy): domain Bacteria; kingdom Bacillati; phylum Bacillota; class Bacilli; order Caryophanales; family Paenibacillaceae; genus Paenibacillus; species Paenibacillus sp. J31R109. The sequence goes on from NZ_JCAUAR010000003.1 coordinate 591,830, forward strand.
GCTGATCGAATCCTCCCACTCCTTATCCCACCACACGCTTCGCGCATAGGAAGCCGCACGGCCAGTCTTATACAACTCTTCCGCCTGCGTCTTTTTCATAACCGCGAATTCCTTAGGCAGCACACCGTCGGTGTACAATCCACGGAACCATTTGACCATCTCCGTATATTGCGGGGTCAGCCGCTTATCCATCATCCCGCCCTCACTATTGTAGGTCGGTTCCAGAGCCCCGAAACCAGCAGCGAACGCATCATCTCCGTCGCTAATAATGACGCCATGTCCGATAAGACCCAGCGTATCTTTTTTGCCGTTGCCGTCCGGATCGCTATCGATGATCTTCTTCAAAGCGGCTCCATACTCATCCAGCGTGGTTGGTACAGGGATATTCAGCTTATCGAGCCAATCCTTACGAATCTTGATACCGTTATCGATTCGGGAACGGGAGCGTGGAACCGCGTAGATCTTGCCGTCAACTGACAAGTACTTCTGCCAATCCGGAGCCATATTTTTCTTCAGGTTCGGATATTGGCTTAGATCCCCTAGGAAAGGCGTAAGATCCCAGAAGGCACCATTCTTGATCGCACTGCGTAGTGTCGGCCAAGTAGAGTCCGGAGAGGCAACCACTTCGGGAAGGTCTGCGGAGGCGAACAACAGATCCGCCTTGGTCTTCAAATCTCCGTCTGGCACCCATTCGATGTCGAGCTTGGTGTTTGTTCGCTTCTGCCACTCCGTCCAGTACGCATTGTTCATATCCGGCACTTCATTATATAAGCCCGCGAAAATTTTAATCGTAAGTGGTGCGTTATCGGTCTTAGTCCCACTCGTTGCTGCTGATTTAACGGGTTCATTCGATCCCGAGCAAGCAGCCAATAGCGATATAGCCACGAAACAAGACATGATTGCCGTATATTTCTTTAGTGCTTTCATATTGATACATCCCCCTTAAGGTTGGTCCTGCCTATCCTGCCTAGTACAATGCAAAAACTTTCGTTATCCCTGATCATATCACGATTCGCCTGTTTCGATGAGTAAGCACTCCCAAATCTGCAGCTCTGGCACTTCCACATGAAGCATCCCCTGACGGACGGAATACGTCGACGGCTCCCCGCCGATCAACTGCCGGACTGACTTTACGCTTCTTCCGTTCAAACGCAGCTTCACTTGGATGCCATAAAGAGGCAGCTCGGTCGAGAGCGGTCGTCTTCCAGCCCCATTAACCAAATGGACAAGCATGTCGGCCCCCTTCTCGAAAGCTGTCACCTGCAGCCCTTGATAGTGAGTCGTCTCTAGCAACTTCTCTTCTCCTAGCGCCAGATCGATTGCATTAGCGAGCAGTTGGTAATGCTCATCTAACTTAAACTCATTAATGAGATGACTCAGTGAAAACGGGAAGTACAGCGCATGGCCTTCGCCGGAGGCAGCACGCAGCGCAAGCGGAATGTCGGTATGGCTGACGGCCAATGACGCACGCTCAGGCGGTGCTCCTACGCTTTCCATCGGTGAGAACGGCGGTACCAGTGTTGCCAATATCTGAGTCTCCGCATTGGCCGGCCGGGTATAGACGACCCTGCCACGGTGCGCGATTAGCTCCGTTTGTTCCAAGTCCTTTTGCAGTGGATTACGGTCTCCCTCAAATCTCAAATACGATGCCATCAAATATTCACTGCTGTATTGATCTTTTGATATACCAAGCAGGGACTGAAGTTCCATCCGTTCTGGAATTGCTCCTTCTACCAGAATTTGGCCCCCTGCATGCACGTAGGATGTAATTGCAGCGAGAAATTCTTCGGTATAATTCATTCCCTCGGGAATCACAAGAGCCTTATACTGCTGCAACCTCTCCAGCTTCGCCTGATCCACCAGGAGCACATCGAACAAGATTTGCCGGGCAATAAGCCCATCAGCCCAGCCCTCTGCTGTAGCATCTGCCGTCCACATCAGAGCCACCTGCGCTACGGTTTGTGCATCCTCCATGTAGTTCTCTACTTTGGCTGCGTTCCGATTGAACTCGGACACAATATCCAGAATGCGCTTATCTGTAATGGTTTCCGGAATACCCGTGAGCGAATGCCAGATACTCCCGCCATGAGCCGGAATTTGCGACAGCCAGAAGCGGTACTCCGCTGGAGGCAGTCCCGTATGACGCCAATCCATACCTGGGCTGGAATGCACGATACCGAAAGGTGCTGGTCGCTCTGGCAGCGATCGGCCCAGCTTGATACTCAGTGCGGGCTTCCAGAACTCAGGGATGTGTCGATGCCCGAGCGACAAAATGTCTTGCGGCTCCGTGCAGAGCATATCCGTCGTTTGTGCACGATCAAATAAGTTGTCCTTGTACAGGTTGTAGTACAAGATCATTGGAACCTCAGGACGAGTCTGTTTAATGAAGGTATACAAATTATCCATGTTGTCTCTCATACACGTCGATGCCCAATCCGCTGCAAACTCCTTGACGTCAAGCGGCAACTCTCTTCCGTATACGGACCGATACTTCCTCCGGCAGCCCTCGCAATGACAGGCAACATACCCTGGCGCATTAAAGAAAATGCCGTCCACGTCATAGCCTCTTAATATCTCTTCAAGCACAGGGATGGCTACCGCTTCATTGCGGTAAGCGCTGTTAATGCAAGTCGACATCAGCAGGGACCAATTTCCCGGTCTGTTCGCCCCGATGATCTGCGGCTCGCCGTTCGCTTGACGAACAAACCATTCGGGACGGCTCAGGTAAGCCGAATCCTCGGTCTTACTGAAATCGAGCCGGGCTATAAAGCGGATATCCTGCTTGTGGCACTCCTCGATCACCGCCTGGAGCAAGTCAAACGAGGCGGGCAGATGCTCATTCACCGTATGGTACGGCACTTTTGTCGGATACCAGGCATAAATGCCTCCAACATTAAAGACAATCGTATTCGCTCCCATGCTTTTCATCTGTGCTGCGAGCTGCTCCGGATCAATTAAATCGGTATCCCTTACCTGCAAATTCGGTTGGATGACTCGCAGTGGCCTTTGCCACCATGCTTTGCTTTCTATACTCATAGGTTCCTCCTAAATTTGACCCGTCTGCGTGCCTGATTGGGTCACGAATGTATTAGCATAAACTATCCCTTCACCGAGCCTAGCATCACTCCCTTAGCGAAATGCTTTTGCAGAAATGGATACACAATCAGAATTGGACCCATCGCCAGCATAATTGAAGCCATGCGAATGGTCTCTTGCGGCACCAGTCTGTCGTCCCCCCCAGACTGACCAACGCCAATGGTGTCTGAATCAATGACGAGCGTTTTGATAAGCACCTGCAAGGTCCACTTTTTGGAATCAGAAATATAAATAAGTGCATTGAAGTACGTATTCCAATGGGATACGGCGAAGAACAAAGTGAAAGCCGCAATTGCTGGCAGGGACAACGGAATAACAATACGCAGGAATACCCCGATATCGGAGCAACCATCGATCTTAGCTGCATCCTCCAGCTCAGCTGGAAGCGATTCCATGAAACTCTTAATGACGAGCAAGCTCCACGCATTCGTAAGAGCTGGCCAGATCAGAGCCGAATAGGAATTGAGCATGCCCAACTGTTTGATCAACAAGTAGCTCGGCACGATTCCTGCACTGAACACGAGTGTGAAGATGACCCCCATGAGCATCAGTCCGCGTCCCGGCATCTGTTTTTTCGTCAACGCATAGGCAAGAGAGAACGAGACGACAAGGTTCAATACCGTACCTACGATGGTTATAAACGCCGTGCTCTTCAGCGCATTCAAGAAACTGTCCGTCGATAAAATATATTTATAGGCCGACAAGGACCATTTCTCCGGAAAAATATAAAATTCCAGCGGCACATAAGATTCTGGGTCCGTGAAGGAAACACTGAACACGTAGAGAAACGGGAATACGCATATCAGAGAGATCACGGCAAGAAGCGTGTAGTTCACATAATCAAACATTTCTAACTTTTTCTTTCGCGTAACAAAGCTCATATCAGCACCTCCTTGTTAATAGATCCCATCGTGTCCAAGTTTTTTCACGATATAGTTGGAAGTCATGACCAGTACGAAACCGACCACGCCTTTAAACATACCTACCGTAACCCCAGCGCTGATCTGCCCCTTGAGTATCCCCTGGGTGTAGGCATACGTATCGAATACCTCCGCCATGGAAATGACGAGCGGATTGATCATCAACAGGATCTGCTCGAAGCCTACGTCAGCCATCTGACCGAGCCGCAGAATAAGCAGGATCAAGATGGTCGGGCGAATAGCAGGCAGCGTGATGTGCCAAATCTGTCTCCACCGATTGGCTCCGTCGACGACGGCCGCCTCATACCCCTGCGGATCGACTCCCGCCATGGCAGCCAGGAAAATGATTGTCCCCCAACCTGCTTCCTTCCACATGTTTTGCGCCGTAATGAGTCCCCAGAAGTAGTTAGGGTTCGATAAGAACGCAATGCTCTCGCTTCCGGACTCCGTAATCAGCTTATTTATGATTCCGACATCCGTTGAGAGGATAAAGAACGTCATACTCGCCACGACGACCCAAGACAGAAAATGCGGCAGATACACGATAGACTGGTTAATCCGCTTAAAGGTCTCGTGACGCACCTCATTGAGCATCAGGGCCAAAAGAATTGGAAACGGAAACATAAAGACTAGCCCAAAAATATTGATCGCGAATGTGTTTCTCAACATCATATAGAAATTACTATCGCTGAAGAGCTCGGTGAAATGCTTTAAACCTACCCACTCGCTGCCCCAGAAGCCGCTGTACGGATTGTAATCCTTAAAGGCAAGCAACAGTCCCCACATGGGCACAAACTTGAATAGGATAAAATAAAGAATGCCCGGCAGTGCCAGCATGTAAATATATTTATGCTGCAGCACACGGTGCCGAAGGCGCGACCAATAGACTTGCTTGGGGACTGTCGCCGTTGTCAGGCGGGGACGGGCTCTGGATGTCTCCATCATTTCAATGCACCTCTTTCGGTTAGTTCGGGATGAACATTATCCCCCTGTGAGCTTATTGTAGGATAGTCGAAAATGGCGGTATAGAGACAATACTTGCTTTGGACAAGCCCAAACTTGCAAGGTCAAATTCTGTCTTGTGCTTGGCAGTCAAAAAAATAGAGACCCGACTAATGTCAGGCCTCGAAAGTTTGGCAGCATTACCTATAGGCGGAACGGAACATACTCGGTGTCATTTGTACCTTGCGCTGGAATATACGGGTCAGATTCCGCTCTGAATATCCGATGAGAGCTGAGATCTCACTTATGCTCTGGTCCGTCTCTAGCAGCAGGAACTTGACCTCCTCCACTTTGGATTCAACGACGTAATCTAGGAAATTGATTCCCATTTCCTTTTTGAACAACCGACTGATGTAAGACGGACTCATCCCGACAAGCTCAGCACACTGCACCAGCGTGAGATCTTCTCTGCAATGCTCGCGAATATACTGGCAGATCTGGCGGATAGCCGACTGTCCATTATCGTTCAGCGTCTCCTCTGTCAGTCGCTTATTCAATGGGAAAAGTACGCCAGTGAACCAATCGTTGATGTCTCTTGAGGTATGCTTGCTCTCCAGCTGTCCGAACAGATTGTGCTCCAGAATATCTAGAATGCTGCCGCCCTGCTTTTCCAAAGAGGTAATAATAGCGGAAAGCAGAACAGAATAACTCTGGTGTATAAAATGATACGACTTCGACTGCTGCAGCGCCTTTGTGAATTTCTCAAGTGATTGCTCCGCCAGCTGCGTTTCTCCTTTGGACAGTGCGTCGATAATCGTTCCTTCCAGTTCCCTCGGGTAACGGAATACAGAACGGGGCTTCGTGCTTTCCAAATCCTCGATGTAGAGAATAGAAGCTGTATCCTGATAGATCCGATATTGCAGCGCAACGACAGCTTCTTTGTACGAAACTGGCACATCAGCAATATGTGAGTAGCAGCGCCCGATTCCTACAGATACCTCAAAGGACAAGTAACTCTGGAGCGAATCACTCACCGCTTGAGCGAAGGCAATCATCCGCTGCGGCAGATTGCCCTGCTCTTCCATATCGTCCCAGCGAATCAGTCCTACGCCTCTTCCATCATATGGGAATACATAACCCTGTAGATCCGGATTTGCCCCCATCATTTCCTGAATGACATTCGTTAGCGCAAACGCAATAATCGGTTTGTCACTCGGCAGGAATCGAGTTTCTCTAATGGCATTCTCAACTTCCACCACCATGACCCCGTACGTCGCTTTCACCGTCAGTCCGTACATATCGCAATCGTGAAGCAGCGAGTCACTGAGAATATAATCGCCATTTACCAGCTGCTGAAGGCATCGTTCCCGCAAGGTCGGCTGTACCTTCTCCATATACTTGCCGAGCCTCTGGGATTCCTTATTCAAATAATCGAGACATGCCCGAATATATTCCAGTTCATTCTCGCTTCCTTGAATCCGACCAGCTCCAAGAAACCTGCTATGCTTGATTAATTGATCGATCGGGCTATACACCCGCTTCGTGCTTACATACGTAAACATCGCAGCTAGTGTGATGATAAAAAACAGAACCGCAATCGTCAGCACCCGGATCCAAGCCAATTTGTCGGCAATGATGTCCTCTGGAATTATGGATACGTACGTGCGCCCAAACGTGCTTTTCATGTAGGAGACATGCGCTTCACTCCCATCCTGCCGGGTCTCATAGAAGCTGCCGATGCTGTCTTGCGCTGCGGTAATGGTTTCGTAACCAGACCATGCTTCCATATGGATGGGCTTCTCACTGTGTTTCGGCTGCCCCAAAGTGCTAAGAAATACCAGTTCCTTCCCCATGGGAATCACTTCAGCTTTTTCAGGAAGGAACCGAACGATCTCCCCAATGTCCACTTGCAATCCCAAAATGCCCTGCACATTGCCGCTCCCGCCTACAGGCACCTTACGGACGAAGGTGATCAAACCCTCCTGCGAGCTCGTTGGTAAATAAATCCACTTTGCCGGACTTGTATCGTTCAAGAGCTGCTGGATATCCGCTTTGTATTTATAATTCTCAAGCTCCATGGAGCCATAATTATTCGTAAGAACGATGCTTTCCAGCGAACTGTAAAAAAAGATCTCTTTTATGAATTCATTCGTATTCTTAACCAGCGCAATCTTATTGACCAAATCCAGATGCCAAATTAATGGCATATCCGTAATCCGCCCGGCGAACAAATCTGTCATAATCGGGTCAGCCGCCAGCTGCAGAGAGTCCTTCTCGATTCCTTGGAGCATCCGCTCCGCCCTGTCTTTGGTCAATACGAGTGTGGAGTTGCTCTCGTCAATAATTTGCTCTTTTGTCCGCTCCATTGAAATTTGGTAATACACCAGACCCGCAATCATAATCGGCAGACAAACCGATAAACACCCGACCCAAATCAGCCTATTCAGATACGTGCCGCTGCGGTCGTTCCCCCCCGGATAAAACCATCGTCTCCAGCTGTTCAACCAGTTCGCCATTGGTCCCCTCCTCTGCCTTCTGCATCTTGTACACGCCAGCCAGCCTTTCTTCATTGTAAAAGAAAATGCTTGATTGCAAAACCGACATTTCTTGTTTTCGGACATAGGGATACGTGAAGGCGACATGCTGCAGGAGTAGTGCAAGAAATGTCTTGTCAGATGCAGGAGATGACAAAAAGTGTCCAGTGCAAAAAAAGTCTCGGCCGGTGACCTGAAGTTCCATTACTTACGGAACATGCAGGCTCACAGGCCAAGACTTTTAATTTGCCATTTCTATTTACCAATAAACTGTTGGGTAAACATTTTGCCGCACGGTCCGCCGTCCACAATACCGATGCCAATGTGCGTATAATCTTTACTCAGAATATTAGCCTTATGTCCTGGAGAGTTCATTAGTGCTTCATGCGCCGCTTGAACCCCTTGGTTGCAAGCAATGTTCTCCCCTGCTGCATTATACGTAATTCCGAATTTCTCCATCATATCGAATGGTGAACCATACGTTGGCGAATCATGGGAGAAATATTTGTTATCCACCATATCTTGGCTTTTGAGACGAGCTGTTTTGGTGAGCTCTAGGTCCGCTGTAAGCGCTGAGAGTCCAGCTGTCGCACGTTCTTTATTCACAAGATCCAGCATTTGCTGCTCTTCCACCGTTAAGCCGGATGTCGAAGGAACCTTCGCCTCTGGCGTTGGACTCGGTGTAATCGGCGACGGTGCTGGCGTCGGTGTTGGTGCTGGCGTCACCTTCTTCGGAATCTTCAGATTCCCATATGCCCAGAGAATGGATTGTAAGGTCTGATCGTCAACATTTCCCGTTACCGGCAAACCATATCTGCTTTGAAAAGCTTTAACCCCAGCTTGTGTTTGATTGCCATAATAGCCTGTAATGGGTCCTGAATAGTAACCAAGAGACTTCAGCATCCCTTGAACCGCGTAGACATCAGGGCCTTTCGCTCCTTTGCCATATGCAAATACAGTCGTTGTAGAAGCACTGAACAAGACCACACAGATGAGGGCTATCCAGATCAACCTCTTTTTGCCTTGTAACATGCGTTACGTTCACTTCCTGTCATCTTCAGTATCTTCGCCACACTATGGACGATAAGGGTAGCATTTCCTTTGGAACATCCTTTTATCCAAATGATGAAAGAAGAACTATAGGCCCCCTTATTTACATAGAACCCCCTAAACATGGAATTCTATATCTAAGGGCAATCTCAGACGCTAGAACGAAAGGGAGCGAGACGTGTGACTTGGTTTACGAAGTGGGCTTTTAGTAACAAGGCAGCCGTAATTTTTTTGGTACTATTAATTTTAGGAACAGGCATTGGCAGCTACTTTAGATTGCCTATGGAATTTCTGCCAAGTGCAGACTTCCCACAAATTAGTGTTACGGTCGTCGGTCAAGGATATGATGCCAAATCCATGCTGGATAGTGCTACTACACCTATAGAGAAAGCTGTCTCCAGTGTGCCAGGTAAGAAAGAAGTATTCTCTACATCCTCCGATGGCTTTATGAAAATTGACATGACATTTGATTCGGATATTAAAATGAAGGATGCCCAAGCGAGCGTTCAAGAAGCGCTGAACTCAGTTGTTTTGCCAGCAGGTATGTCCAAGCCTTTCGTCATCCGTTTAAACACTTCGATGATTCCACTCTCCTGGGTGGCCCTCAATTTCAAAGATGGCTTAACCAAACAAAATATCGAACTTGCGCAAGAGAAAATTTTACCAGAGTTTCAACAAATCAGAGGTCTTGCGAGTGTGGTTCTTGGCGGAACTTCGGTCTCTCAAGTGATCATTCATCCCGACAAAGATAAATTAGCCCAAGCGCAATTGCCAGCACAAGTTCTTATGGGTGTCCTACAAGGACAAAATGTGACCGTCAACGTTGGAGAAAGACCCATCGACGGCAAAACGAGCGCCATCAAGGTTATTGGAAGCCTAAGCGATCTAGATACGCTGGGCAATTTATCCGTTGCCCCTGGCGTCAAATTGAAAGATGTTGCTACGGTTGAAGTAGCCGCAAATAAAGACACCTTAACACGCATTAACGGTAAGGATTCTCTAACGTTGGTCGTGACGAAGGATACGAGCTCCAATGCTGTTGATATCAGTAAAGAAGTAGATAAAATCGCAGAAGAGATTGCAACGAAATACCCGAATGCGACAGCTGAAGTGATATATTCCACAGCTGAATCTGTCGTCACTTCCGTGAACAGTATGATGAGAGAAGTATTGCTTGGCGCGTTATTTGCGACAATTGTCATTCTGATCTTCCTTAGAAATGTACGCTCCACATTCATTACAATTGTTTCTATCCCTCTTTCACTTGGATTAACCTTGTTCCTGCTTTCTCAATCCGGTGTGACGTTGAATATCTTAACGCTAGGCGGGGTCGCCGTCGCCGTAGGACGGCTCGTAGATGATAGTATCGTTGTTATCGAAAATATTTTCCGAAGAACCCAGAAGGCGGAGTTTTCCAAGGAATTAATCCTTGATGCAACGCGAGAGGTTGCCAGAGCGATTACCGCTTCTACCTTAACAACCGTTGCCGTATTCCTACCGCTTGGACTATTGAAAGGCTCCTTGCAAGCGTTTCTGCTCCCTTTTGCCCTAACCGTCACGTATTCCCTGCTTTCCTCCTTGCTCGTTGCATTAACCGTCGTTCCTCTGATGAGCGCTTGGTTACTGCGCAAGACGAAATTAAAAGAGCATAAAGAGTCGAAAGGTCTACGAAGCATCTTATCCTGGAGCTTGAATCATAAATTCATCTCCATTCTTGTTTCGCTTATCCTGTTTGGCGGTTCAATTGCGCTTTACTTCGTCATGCCAAAAGGTGCAGTTGGCGGCTCCACCGCAAGCCAGTTGAGTGTCACACTTTCCTATACACCTGAAACTCCGATTTCAACTGTGCGGGACAAAGCCATGGAATTAGAGAAATTCATGCTCGAGCAAAGCGAACTTGATCATCTCATTCTGCAACAAGGGAATACCGAAGATAATGCCAAATGGGGTAGCGTAGCACCTCCAACAATTGCAACCTTCCAAGTCTTCATGAAGAAAGATGTGGATACTCAGCATTTTATCGATCAGGTTCTCACCCAAAAATCTAAATTTCCGGACGCTGATTTGCAAGCAGGCGGTGGCGGATTCGATGGCAGCAGCGGTTCCGCCATTACTGTTGATCTAACAGGCGATTCCGCCAAGAGCTTAGATCAAGCTGCTGCAGATGTCATTGGGGCAATCAAAGGTATTGAAGGCGTCGAGAAAGTGACAAGTAATCAAAATGTAACGAAACCAGGCTACTCGATTACTGTTGATCCTACACGAGCTAAACCTGAAGAAATTGCAGGTACGATCCGCTCCCTCATGAATCCAACACCGATTGGTTCCATGAAGCTGGAAAACAAAGAAATTCCTGTTGTGCTAGATGCTTTGATTAACCCGTCAACGGTTTCAGATCTATCTAATATTCAAATCATGACAGCAACGGGTCCAGCGGCCTTGACGTCTGTTGCGAAAATCGAAAAAACAAATGAGTCCAACACGATTCTTCATAAGAATAATCAACAATTCTTGCGTGTGACGGCACTAGTAGACTCAACGAAACTGTCCAAAATCAATACAGACATTACGAAAAACACGAAAGATCTGAAGCTTCCAACAGGCGTTGCTTTGACCGTTGGCGGAGCATCGGCTGAGCAATCCAGTGATTTTGCTGACTTGTTCATGACCATGGGTGTTTCCATAGGTATCGTACTGTTGATCATGGTTATCACATTCAAATCGTTCCGCGCACCGATCGCGAGTATGGTATCCCTTCCTTTCGCGGCCGTTGGAGCGATTGTTGGCATGATGATCACCAAAACATCCTTCGACGTTACGTCAATCTTCGGATTCTTGATGCTGATCGGTATCGTCGTCACGAATGCCATCGTCTTGATTGATCGCGTGAAACAAAACGAAGAGCACATGACCATTCGCGAGTCCTTACTTGAAGCCGCGGCTACACGGATGCGTCCCATCTTGATGACAGCAGTAGCTACCATTTGCGCGATGGTGCCGCTTGTTCTAGCTAAAGCCGAAGAAGGCAGCATCGTTTCCCGCGGCTTAGCGGTCGTCGTTATCGGCGGTCTGACTTCAGCAACGCTCTTCACGCTTATCATGGTGCCAACGGTATATGAACTACTCCATGCTAGAAAAGCAAAACGTCAGAGAAGACGGTTAGAAAATGCACGTTAAGTAAAAAGGCTGATCCCGGCAGAATGATCTGCTTGGGGTCAGCTCTTTTTTGTTTCTATCCAATTTCGAACTAATTTGGCGAGGTAATAACATTTTTCACTGTGCGTTTATATTCGTTGGGGCTCATGCCGGTCATTTTCTTAAATATATTGGAGAAATACGAATAGTGTTGAAAACCAACCTTCTCGGACAATTCGTAATTGCGAAATTTACCTTCCGCTAAATACTGCTTAGCGAGTTCGATTCTTTGCTCCAGCACATAATCAATGACAGACATTCCCGTCTCTTTCTTGAAAATATGGCTAAAATGAGAGGTGCTGAGCCCAGACTCCCCTGCAATCGCATCTACGGTCAACTCGCCTCCCAGATGCTGACGAATGTACAAGATAGCCCGTGCAATTTCAGGACGGACTACTATTGCTTCTGCTACAATTCGATCACACTTCTGCAGCCATGCCAACACGAACTGTATGGCCTCGCTCAAGTTAATGGCAGCTTCAAATTGCGGCCATTCTGGTAAATAAGCCGCGTCAGTCATGCGCGACGCCAGAGATTGAAACCAATTCCGAACTTCTACAGGGGATGGATACCATTCCAGCAGATACGCTTTTATCTTGTCTAGTATTTTTACATAAGCAGAATGGGATCTATCTACTTGCAGATTGTCAGCTAACGCATTTAACTGGGATACGTGTTGCATGCTCAGAAGCCCAAATGGACGGAGCCCATAGGTAAAAATCGTCTTAGGCTTCTCCTGATAAAAGCGATAAATGAACAAACCATTGATTTGTTTGTATATAGAACGAAGTTGGTTGAGCTTGCTGAACGGTTCGCTAGCGGCCAACTTTACGGAGACATCTAAGTACTTCTCCAAAGGACCCTGAATTGTCTGCTCTAGACGCAAACAGGCGGCCATGCTTCCTTCTTTATCCAAATTCTTGTCATCCGAGGCGAGAAGTACAACCATTTTTCCGAACTCCAATGGAAATAACTCACTATGGATAGGAAAAGATTCTTGAAGCGATTCTCGAATCATTTCTAACATGCTGAATTCGATAAGCATCCTGTCATTGGTTGAGTAACGTTCCTTTAAACTCACTAGCTGATCAACTTCAACAACCACTAAAACGGTTGTGGCAAACGCCAAATTCGCACCGATTTCTTTCCCTTTTTGATTAATTTCACGATCTTCAGCATATAGCCCCATTAGGATCTGTTGAAAATAATGCTTTCTAAGCGGATAACTGTTACTTTGGATCGTCTTATGATTGATGGATGCAGACATGATCGTCATATCTTTCTCAGATTCTTTTGACGCTTTGTCTAAAGCTTCCTTGGTTTCAATTAGGTTGATAGGTGATTTGAGTATATAACCGAGCGCACCATGCTGCATCGCTTGATTAATATAACTGAACTCTCTGTGAGCAGTTAGAATAACGCATTTCGTCTGTGAAAAACGATTATTGATATGTTTCAGAAGCGTCAAGCCGTCCATCACCGGCATCGTAATATCGATCAAAGCAACATCTGGGTTGAGAGCCTCTATCGCTGTTAACGCTTCTATACCGTTCGTTGCTTCACCGACAATGGTATACCCCCACTCCTCCCACGGAAAAGCTTCTTTGATATGCTGTCTGGCAATCTCTTCATCATCAATCAAAAGAAGACGTTTCAACGGATCCACCCCTTTCTTTAGGAAGTTTTATCCATATTTTCGTTCCAATTTGGGGATGACTATCAATCGTTAATTGATACTCGGATCCAAACATAAGCTGGAATCGTTCGTGCACGTTCACAATGCCAATATGCTTCACTCGATTGACTACTTTCTCACGCTGTTCCAGCTTATCTACCAATTCTTGCAACGTTTCCTTCTCCATGCCAACCCCATTATCTTCTATCAATATTTCCCAATCACCCTGATTGACCATCGTACCGATATACACGATTCCACCTACGTCTTTAGGAACGATCCCGTGGAAAATAGCATTCTCAACAATTGGCTGCAAAATAAACTTAGGAAGCTTATACTCCAAGGAAAGAGGATCAATATCGAATTCAAACTCGCATTTATTGGGATACCGTATTTTCATAAGTTCCACATAATTCTCAATCGCGATCAACTCTTCCCTCATTTTCACTGGATCTGGCGAGTTATCGAGTGCATAGTGTAATTGATTCGATAAAGCAGAGATCAACGTATCCATCTTCTCCATATCGCCTCGCCGTCCGAGCATGGAGATTGTATTTAACGTATTATATAAAAAATGAGGCTTAATTTGGGCATGCAAAGCACGAAAATCAGAAAGCTTTTTCTGCTCCTCGCTATATTTTAAATCGCTCAGCAACTGCCCTATTTTTTTCGTCATGACATTGAAATGCATAGCTAGGTAGCCGATCTCATCTTCCGTTTTAATGGCAAGTTGAGAATCCAAATCTCCTTCTCCTACTTTTTGCACAAATTTAGTCATTCTTTTAATTGGCGAAGAAATGATTACGGTTACGAATAAGGATAACCCTAACGCCAGTAAAAAAGAGATCAGCGCAAGCTGGATCGAGTCGCTTATCGATTGCTTAAGGGGTGCCAGCAGTTCACTTTTGTTCATGATAACGACTAACTGCCATTTAAGAATGGTATTATATCCCCTCGTCATAATAAGACTATCATCGGCTTGTGGATTCATGAACTCTTTTTGGCCCCAGCTAGAGCGCAGAATGAACGGGTCAAACCCGGTCAAATGATATACTTTTTGAACATAATCATAGTGTATATAGGGCTCTTTCCCAATAACTGGATGTAATTCTTTATCCAAAATAATAAGATTCTCCGATACATCCTGCACTTCATCAGGAAACAGCGTGTAGTACAACCTTTCCAGATTCACATCAGCCAGTAATATACCGCTAGAACCATTCATTAAATTTACTGGTGTTACATAAGTCAATGTGTAGCCTGAAACTAATGAATGATAAGGCCCGAGCCATTTCGAATCTACAAGCGGGCTGGCTGCTAATTGTTGAAGCACAGGATCGTTAAACAAATCCCAACTGTGCGAAGAAGAACTGGCTAGAACGTCTTGATTGGAAATCAGATGGACATTACTCAAATTCGGCGATAGATAGAGCAGGTTCACTGACATCCATGTTTCAAGCTGTTTATAGTCGCCTGTTTTCAACCGGCTATCATTCACGATCGAGCTAAGCGCAGTTCGTATATTTTGCAAATTACTATCTAGGTAACGATTGGATTTCTGAACGGCTTGTCTTGCATAATCCATTTGAGATTTGATCAGTATCTCTGACGAGTGTTGATTAAATGAGTACGCCGTCACTAAAGTCAGTAACTCAAAACAAAGGAATGTCAGAAGGAACACTTTTGGCGTTATTCGTAATTTCCTGAACATAGCGGATATGCGATTCATGCGTGCCTAACCCCTTCATGGAAACGTCTACATACAATTATAGAAGGTGATATTTGAATAAACAGTCATTATTACGTTAAAATTATCATTTTTCTACGAAATCGCCAAATAACTAAAGTTTTCACATGATTATTTATATCTATATAGACTTAAATGCTTTATTCTGTTTGCATAATAACCCAAAGGAGTCATCAGAATGAATACTATTCCTGTGGTCTATGTCAACAATTTTAAAGGTTCCGACGATGCAGCAATGATTCGCGCGGCGATTCAATATGCGATAGAAACAAAAGCGGAGTTCGTGATTTTTGAACCGCGACGCTATATGCTGCAAAGTGCAATAACTTTCGATACAGCAGGGTTTGAACATGATGCCGGCAGTTCCGCGCATGACAGCAAAGAATGCCATATCGTCATTCAAGGCTCTCAAAAGCTAACATTATTAGGTGCAGTGGACGCACAAGGCGATCCTGCAACCATATTCGTTGGAATCAACGATCTTCAGATTCACGGCTACCTGCCTGCGATCCTGTGGTGCGAAGACAACGAGAGGCTTGCACTCAAAAATATCGCTTTTTCCCGTGAGCCGTTCTATGCTTCGGCAGGTGTTGTTATTGCAAAAAGTGATTCTCATATCGTCGTCGACGTATTTGAAGGCAATCCGTGCTACGACGGAATGGGCTGTTATTGTATGAATCGTTTTAATCCGGAGACAGGAGCACTGACAGGTGAAAGTGTTACTTATGGTTCTGGAGCAGGCGTGCTTTGGAAACGAATCGCCCCGAATCAATTGTCCTTAACGAATGCCGATGTAGCTGCTAAGGTAGCTCTCGGAGAATATGTCTCTTGGCATCAAGGGGCTCAGACCGACTTTCAAACGTACTTCGCACGATGTAACCATTTAAACCTTACTAATATAAGGACATATAATTCAAATGGCTTCTGCATGTTAACGGAGGCGTGTAAGCATATAACAGCGGAACGCGTTATTTTTAAACCCGATGGCAATCGCTTATTTACTGCCCCAAGGGATGCTTGGAAAATCTTCAAATGCAGTGGTGATCTTAACATTAACCAGTTGATCATCGAAGGAGTTCGAATGGATGGTCAGAACATGCACAGCAACTGGCTCATTGTAAAAGAAGTGCTAAGCGATGATGAGGCCTTGTTCTTTTGCCATCATACCTTTGCAAAGCTGGAGATAGGCAGTGTTATTGAATTAAATCACGAAGAAGACATCTATCGGTTAACCATTGCGGATTGGCATCACGAGGGGAAAGGCGATCGCGGGAATTATTATCGGGTTCGATTGAACGAGAAGCTACCTACCATCACACAAGAAGGCATGCTAGGAAGCGCCTCTTGTTGGGAGCCTGACAGGTACATTTGTAAAAACTCGGAGTTTACGAACATTGCTGGGGCCGGTCATCTAGTGCGATACGACCATGTAGTGATTCTGAATTGTACCTACAAAAATACGATGAATCCTGGGATCTTACTCGGTGCAGAATTGCCCGTTCACGCCGAAGGTGGACATGCAACGGATATACTAATTAAAGATTGTGAGTTCGACAATTGCGGTTTCTTCCCCAGATATGAAGCAGCCGGTTGTATTGGTGTGAAATCCGCTGGATTCAGCGGTAAATTCAATACCAACATTATGATTTTGAACAATACGATGAAAAACTCCGAAATCGGTGTGCATGCCATTGATGCGCACAACGTTTTCATGATTGGAAATACGTTTGAAGGTATCTCCGTCCCCTTGTTAAGAGACGAAGAAGTGAATGGGACGATTTATGAGCATTTAAATCAACACAACATCAGTTCATGAATACATATACAATAAAAACAGCTTACTGTGTGTAAGCTGTTTTTATTGCTGTTATCGTACTTAGCTAGTAACCATACCAATAACGAACCCATCATATCCTTTACTACCAACAGTTTGAATCGCAGTGGCAGTTATTCTATCCTCATCTGCGATAAGATCATAAAATGCCCTAACACCCTGTACACGAGGATCTTCACTGTTTTCATTAATAACTTCGCCTTCGCGAATGACATTATCTCCAATAATCACAGTTCCCGGATGGGAGAAGTGAAGAGCCCATTTTAAATAATTGGGATTATTCGGCTTGTCAGCATCAATAAATATAAAATCAAAAGGCTCGACACCCTCGTTACTCATCTGTGACAATTGCTCTAAAGCATCCCCTACTCGAAGCTCTACCTTATCTTGCACTTCAGCCAGGGAAAGATTAGCCGCTGCAAACTGTGCATGATGAGGATCAAGTTCTAGCGTGACTATTTTCCCATCAGCAGTCAGCGCTCGTGCCATCCAGATTGTACTGTATCCTCCCAATGTACCGATCTCCAAGATACGTTTCGATCCCTGCATCTGCACAAGTAAGTTTAACAATTTCCCTTGTGAGGGTGAGACATCATAAGCCGGTAATCCAGCCTTTTGATTGGTGGACAACACTGCTTCGAGAATAGCATCATGTTGAATGAGACGCTCCGTTATATACTGATCAACCTTAGCCCAGATATTTGTTTGACTCATATAGATCACTTCTCCTCTTCATTGTTAACTTCTATTAACAGTGTAACCGAGTTATAATCATAAATATAATATATGTTTATAATGGATACATATAAATAATATATGAATTTATGGGTAGGAGAATCCAAATGAATCTACATGCCTTACGCTTGTTTCATATCATTGCTAGTACCGGAAGTGTAACTCGTGCTTCAGAATTACTTAACATCAGCCAACCAGCCATAACTGCGCAGATTAAGAAATTTGAAAAAGAACTGCTCCTAACGCTGCTCAAGCCCCAAGGAAGAGGTATTGCGTTAACTGATGCAGGTGAAGAAATTGCTTTACTTGCAAAACGACTTTTTGCAGTGGAACAACAAATTGAACGGTATGCTGAAGATTACCGTAACGGCTCCTATGGATGTATGCGTATAGCCGCGACGTATTTACCTGCTCATTTCCTGATCCCTACCTGGATAGCCCAATTCAAACAACAATTCGAACAAGTCGAAATGATCATTACAACTACGAATTCCAATGACGCTCTTAAACAACTATTGAATGTCGATGTAGATATAGCTATTTATGGTGGAATACCCGAGGAATATTCGGATATGATTCTGACAGAGGAACTATTTCAGGACGAGTTATGGTTCGTCGTTGCACCTAATCATCGGTATGCGAATCAATCTATTTCACTGACTGACATGATGAAAGAACCCTTCGTTATGCGTGAGGAAGGGAGTTCCACTCGAGAGCGATTGTTATCTTTATGTCGCACCTACAATACTTCGCCCCCTACAATCTCTTTGCAATTCAATGGGTTGCATGAAGCTATCACAGCCGTTGTTGCAGGCTATGGTGCCAATTTTGTTTCTTCGTTGGTTGTACGCGAATATGTTAGACGTGGTGAGTTATGCCGAGTTTTTGTCGAAGGGATTCACTTAACCAACACAATTGCCATATGCACGCGCAAAAATGAACCATTATCTGCTCCCGCAATGAACTTTATTCAGATGATTCGTCAAAATCCTGTTAGAAATTAGAAAAAGCATAATAGGCGGCCGTTAATTATCGGCAACCTTTATGCTTTTTCGAACTGACGTATTAGTAACTAACAAGTTCAAGTAAATCCGCCACTGCAAAGTCTGCTAAATCGCCTACAGTCATGGTAGCATCGTCACTCTCACCGACTAAGCCAGGTTCCGCAGTAACAGATGAATCCATAGCGGCCCCATGCAACCACAACGTTCGGAGCCCCGCCGCGCGTCCGCCGGCGATGTCGGTATACGGATTGTCTCCGACCATGACACAGGATTCCGGACGTGCAACCCCGCAGTGTCTTAATGCCAAATGGAACATATGAGGCGCAGGCTTGCCAAAGTACTCGACAATCCCTCCGGTAATCGCCTCCGCAGGTTTGTACAATGCCCCGGTCTCAGGAATCTTCTGACCACGGCTGCCTGGGTGGAACAGATCAGGATTGGTAGCAATAACTGGCGTCCCATGGTCCATTTCTTCTACGATCGCTTGCAGCTTTGCATAATCGAATTTTGGATCTCGGCCTATAACCACCGCATCTACCCCGCCTTCGATATCCAGTGAAACGAGCTTATGTCCATATTTTTTCAGGGACGACTGGAGAGATTCGCTTCCGATGGCTTTCAACGATAAGGCGCCATGCTTTTCCAATATATATTGCCCAACCAATTCGGTTGCAGTCAATACGTGCTCCGGGTCAACCTCTAGCCCCATTGCAGACAGTCGTAACGCTACCTGAGAGCCCGTATCGGTCGAATTGTTAGTCACAAACCGTACATGTTTGCCCTTGATCCATCGCAGCCGCTCCAATACTGCTTTAGCTCCCGGAGCTAACCGATCTCCAAAATATATGCATCCGTCCAGATCGAAAAACACGGCTTCAGCCTGCTCCAGCATGGCCATTGCAGCTTTTGCCTTTTTTGTTTCACTTGGTTTCAGCTCGCTCATAGACCTCTCCTCTGTCCTTCCCTCTTAGCTGCACTTCTTGACCGTCCGCGTCTGGTAGTTGCGTTCCGAACCAACTCGCGATCGTTGGAGCCACATCGACAGCCTGGATCTCTAGCAGCTCTTGACCGCCTGCAATTCCTGGCCCAGCTATGACGAACATCGCCTTCATGGCTTCGTGATCTGGCAAATATCCGTGCATACCGACGAATTTTGCCCGCTCCGCCATCACCTCATCACCCGCGTGGCCAAAGTTAACGAACCAATCCAACTCCATCTCGAACACGAAATCTGGTTTGAAGCGTGCTTGCTCTTCTCCAATTGGCAGTCCCCATTCAGAAAAGTCAACATCCGTCTCCAACAGTCGATATACACCTTCAGCATTTGCCAACTGATCTCGCACTTCAGCTAACAAAACTTTGCGTTTAGCCGGTTCCCGCTCCAGCACATAGGCATAGCCACATCCACCGTTCGATACTGCCATGACTTGACTGCGCTCAGGCGCCTCAGCATCAAACCAACCTAACTTCTTAAACAGTACATTCGGGTAAAACGTTTTAGTTGCATCGCTAAAACCGTGATCGGAAAGAACAATTACATATGTCTTTTCGCTTAACCCCGCGTTGTCCAGCTCCTCCAGTAGTTGGCCGATTCGCTCATCCGTATAACGAAGTGCCCAATCTAGTTCTGCCGAATGAGTTCCGTAGTCATGCTGGTAGCTGTCGGGCAATAAATAGTGCACGAGCAATAGGTTCGGCATCCTCGTCCGGATGAGATGTTTAGCAGCTTCGGTCGTCAGCCAATCCTGCATGGAACCACGCGCGTGGTCTTTACTCCAAGCGGCGTAATGCTCCATCGGAAGTCCAAGATGAACCAACTCCTGCCATAGCGATTCACTACTTCCCGCTTCCATTAGATCTTGCTCGTAGCACTCCGGAATTACGTCATCGAGCCCCTTGGCTCCATACGTTTTCGGCCAGCATAAAGCTGCCGTCTTTCCACCGAGTTCATGTACCGCATCATAGATCGTTAACCCTTTTACCGATTCTTCCTTCGGGTACATGCGTTCTCCGAAATGTTCTCCCACCTGATTCGTCTCGCGATCCACTACCCAATTCCCCAATACGCCGTGCTTGCGAGGATGCGTCCCACAGACCAGGCTGGTATGAATGGCCCAAGTAGCAGTTGGAGTGATACTTCGTAACTTCCCGCTCGCCCCAAGCCCAGCAAGTCGCTTGAGATTAGGCATCGGCACGTCTGCCCGCTCCCAATTCGAATAGCCAAGACCATCAATGCTTACGACTAATACGGAAGGAAGTCCCGTCAATTCCTGTATGTGCATTTTTTCTTCCATGAATGATTAGACTCCTTCCCTATTCTTTAACTCCGCCCAATGTCAGGCCTTGGATGAAATATTTTTGAAGCATAAGAAACATAACGATAACCGGAAGCGCCCCAACAGCAGCACCTGTCATAAGTAGCTTAAAATTAGCTAAATTAGCGTCTTGCAACGTCTTTAGACCTGCAGTCAGCGTGAACAACTTTACGTCGTTCAGCACGATAATCGGCCACAGAAAGGAGTTCCACTGAGCAACGAAAGTAAAGATTCCTAACGAAGCCATAGCCGGAAGTGCCATTGGCACGACAATGTTGACAAACACCCGCCACTCCGATGCTCCGTCCATCTTGCTTGCTTCTATCAACTCAGTTGGCGTGCCGAGCAGAAATTGGCGCATGAGGAACACACCGAACGCACCGGCCAAGCCGGGCAGTACGATCGCCCACTGCGTATCAAACAGATGCAGTTTCTGCACAAGCATAAACGTAGGTACTAACGTAACCTGCTCAGGAATCATCATCGTTGCGAGTATGATCCAGAATACCGCCATACGACCTGGAAATTGCTTCTTAGCCAGAACGTACCCTGCCATCGTATCGAAAACAATATTTCCAATCGCCCCAATCACAGCAATGAATAATGTGTTCCACAACCAACGAACGACCTGTGTGCTTTTGAACAAGTACGCATAGGTTGTGAAGGTGGAATTCACCACTTCCTTCATTTTTGCAGAATGATACTGCGCCTGAGTGACATCACCCTGTTGTTCTGCCGTACGCTTCTTGTTCCACTGAGACACATATTCCACCACTCCATATGGATACATCTTAGGCGGATCAGCCTCAACAAAGGAAACAGGCACTTTCATCACTTCATTCTGATAAGTGGGGAGCTGAAGCGAAGTCGTGAATATCCAATACAGCGGCAACAGCGTGATTAAGGCGGCGATCGTCAGCATGCCATACACGACTGCTGCGCTCAGTCGGTTGCGAGCACTATAACTCATGAGTTTCCTCCCCCTTCATCACCCATTAGGCGGTACTGAATGACGGAGAACATGAGAATGATCAGGAACAGAATCACAGATTGCGCAGAGGCAAGCCCATATTCAAAGTCACGGAAAGCTGTTTTATAAATAACATGAACGACTGTCTCCGTTGCATTGCCCGGTCCTCCATCTGTCATCATCACAATCTGAGTAAACACTTGGAATGAGCCAATCATCGACAGTATCATCAAGTAGAACGTTGTCGGCTTCAACAACGGTACAGTGATGCTCCGCCAAATCTGGAAAGTCGATGCTCCATCGATGCGAGCCGCTTCATACAAATTCGGATTAAGGGCTCCCATGGCAGCCAAGTAAATGATAATCCCCGCACCAGGCGGGATAAGCAGATTCATAATAACAAGTGACCAAAGTGCCATCGATGTCTGCCCCAGCCAATCGATTGGCTCTAGTCCAAATACAGCCAAAAAGTCATTAAACAAACCAAACCTATAATTGAACATCCAGCGCCAAACCATCGCAATAACAACCATTGAAGTCACAGATGGGATGTAAAATGCCGCACGGAAGAAAGTCCTTGCCTTGGGGCGAAGAGGATATATCAAGGAGGCAATTATTAATGCGGTCGCTACAGAAAGAGGTACTGTAGCAACCGTGTAGAGCGCCGTATTCCAGATCGAAGTCTGAAACATTTCATTGCGAAATGCATCGATATAATTGGCGAAACCAACCCATTTCGTCGTGAAAACGCCAAACTCCTGAAAAGAAAGCACAAGCGACCATAGAACTGGAATTACGGTAAACAGAGCAAATAAGAACAACTTGGGTACAAGAAACGCATAAGCCGGTGCTGCATGTCTGAACCCGCGGAACAGACGCTGCCCGAGAGTCGGCTTGCTCTTGGCAGCATGAATAATAGGATTCAAGCCGATCCCTCCTTCCGTATCTGAATATTTACTTTTTCAACAAGGGATCGATAACTTTCCTTGCGTCCTTCAACGCTTGCTCGGCGGATTTCGTGCCGTTCACGGCAAGCTGCATTTCCTTCTGAATCGCTTCATCAATCTTCGCCCATTGTGGATGACGAGGCATGATTACCGCAGTTTCCGCGATTTTCTGAGCCATCTCCATTTGAGGATTATCCTGGAATGGACGTTTCTCAGCAGATGATTTACGGGAGGCAAACACTCCGTAATACTTAGCCGTCGTATAGATCTCTTCCGTTGTTGAAAGTGTCCTCATGAACTCAGCCACTACTTTACGTTTCGCATCATCTTTCTGTTTGAACATGACCCATCCCAATACGTCCCCTACCGTCATGGACTTGCCTGACGAACCAGTAGGATATTCCGCGATGGTGAAATTCATTTTATAAGGATCCTTTTGTGCAGAGGCAATCGCCCAAGAGTTCCAAGGCATAACAGCCATTAATCGCTTGTCCGTAGCCGCGAACTGCTTCCAGGCATCCCCTACATTGACAGTTCCCATATCAGACGGAGCCACTTTGTATTTGAACTTTAGATCCAGGAATTTCTGTAGTCCACTAATCGCTTCAGGAGAATCAAATGTGTATTGGTTCATATCATTGCTAAGTGGTTTGCCGCCATCCATCATGATGAACGGCCATGCTTCATAGTAGCTAGGCATGATATAAGTCGACACACCGAATTTGTTATCACCCGTTAATTTCTGCATTTTTTCTACAAACTGCTCGTATGTCCACTTGCCATCTTTAGGAGGCTCTACCCCTTTTTCCTTGAAAATATCCAAGTTAAGCATAAGCGTGTGTACCCGCGAACTGATTGGAATTCCATACGTATGACCTTCATATTGGAATTGCTCTAATGTGTTTGGATAAAAATCGTTCCATTCTTCTTTTGAATAGAGCGTATCGACCTGTTCAATGACACCTTGTTGAATATTTTTAACACTTGCTATACGGTTGCTGATGTTGTATCCGAGATCTGGCCAAGCTTTTCCCGCGATCGCTACATTCAACTTGTCTTCCATCTCAGCCCATGGCACTTGTACGATGTTAATCGTAACGCCAGGGTGTTTGGATTCAAACTCTGCTTTCTTTTGTTCTAACCAAAAATATTTGTTGTTGCTTGCAGCGTCAGACCAACGAGGGCCATCCCAAACGGTAATCTCCCCTGTCCAAGCTGGAGTTTGTGTCGAGCTACCGCCAGTAGTAGGTACGGTGCGGCCGCAAGCAGATAAAATCACGATAACAACAAGTGAAAAGCATAAAAGTCGAGATAATCGACGAATAGTCATAATAAGGA
Source organism: Paenibacillus sp. J31R109 (assembly GCF_059692055.1). Lineage (NCBI taxonomy): Bacteria > Bacillati > Bacillota > Bacilli > Caryophanales > Paenibacillaceae > Paenibacillus > Paenibacillus sp. J31R109. The sequence goes on from NZ_JCAUAR010000003.1 coordinate 616,132, forward strand.
TAACCTCCAAAGTATAGTTGTAGTTGGACAATCTCAATACGGTACTTGCTCAGTGCTATTGCCATTCTTGGCTGCATCAGTCCTTTCAACGAAAAAATGAGAGAAGACGCAAAGAGTTCAGCCTCCGACGTATAATTCGGAAGTCTGCAACCCTTTGAGCTTTCTCTCATCTCACAAACTCATTTGGTTTGATATGTAATTATTGAAGAATGTCTTCGAAGCTTTTCGACCATAAACTAGCTTCGGTGACGGATAACGATGTAGCCCCTGCATTCAATGCTTGCTTTGCCTCTTCCAACGTTTGAATCAATCCACTTGCGATTACCGGAATCTGTTCATTGGCCGTCGCAAATCGTTCAATCACTTTCGGAATAACTCCCGGCATTAATTCGATGCAGTCAGGTTCCACTGATTCTACCAATTTCAAGCCGTTCTCCACCGCAAGCGTATCAATTACGAACAGGTGAAGTATTCCGAACAGGCCAGCTTGTTTAGCCGCTTTGACCATGTGACTCTTTGGCGTGACGATACCACGAGCCCCGATAAACTGCGTCACCAAGTCTATCGTTTCCTTGTCCGTGCTCGACAGTCCTCGAATCAGGTCGAGATGCACAAACGCGTTTTTCCCAGATGCATGCGTAGCCCGAACAGCATCGATAATCTCGGCAGCATTGCCCCCCATGAAGAAGACATTGTCGACTTCCGAGTCCAGCGCCTTGTTCAAATCAGCCATCTTCCGCACCGCTGCAATTACTGGCTTTTTGCCGATCACATGTAGCAGAGTCATCGCCAAGTCCCCTTTTTATCTTGGAACGATCGTAACAACTTCATTGTACATGGCATTTCGCATAGTTGTGTTAACGCAGTAATAATGTTTTGTAAAATGTCTGCTCATTCGTGAAGCCATCTTTTCTTTCTAAGATGTCTATTTTTACCGATACACTTCTCCTATTGACAACGAACACTTCCATGCCTTACACTAATTTTAGTACCAGATACTAATACTTGATGCTAAAAAGGAGTGTCACTCATGTCGTCCTCTATTTCTTTACAAGCGCGAATTTCAGCCATCGGCACTTATGTGCCTGAGTATATTTTAACCAACGAGGAACTCTCACAAAAGGTAGATACGAACGATGAATGGATTGTCCAACGCACTGGCATTCGAGAGCGCAGAATAGCTGCAGCACATGAGTTCACCAGTCATTTATGTATAGCAGCCGTGCAAAATTTGCTTGATCGATACCCGAATTCTCTTGATGAGGTAGACCTCGTCATCGTGTCCACACATACACCAGACTTATCGTCAACGCCTGTTGCCTGTCAGGTTCAGGCCCACTTCGGCATCCAAAACGCAGGAGCCTATGATCTCAATGCGACGTGCGCAGGCTTCGCCTATGCGCTGCATACCGCTAGTGCCTTAGTGTCTGCAGGCGTCCATCACAAAATTCTCGTGATCGGCGGCGATGCGTTGTCCAAGATCACCGATTACACAGACCGATCCACTTGCATCCTTTTCGGTGATGGTGCTGGTGCCGTGGTCGTTGAGCGTGAAGAAGTTAATCCTGCATTCCTCGCTTATCATATGGGATCAGATGGTACAGGGGCTAAGCATGTGTACCGAACAGGACTGGCTACAGAGCTGAATGGCGACCCGTTGCTAGGGGAAGGTAAGCTTGTCCAGAACGGACGCGAAGTGTACCGATTTGCTGTTTCGACCGTACCGGAGGGCATCGAAAAGCTGCTGCAAAAGAGCGGCATGCCTCTCGCGGCGATCGATTGGTTCATCCCTCATAGCGCAAACCTGCGTATGATTGACTCGATCTGTGAGAAGAGCGGTATCCCGATTGACAAAGCGCTGTATAGCCTTGAATACTTCGGCAACACTTCCGCGGCGTCTATTCCGTTAGCTCTAGATTTGGGGATTAAAGAAGGAAAAGTACAAACCGGCAATACCTTGTTACTATACGGATTTGGCGGTGGATTAACACACGCCGGAATCCTTGTTCGCTGGGGTTAAGTCTACAGATGCTTCTTATTTATCCATGGCTTAGCCGGTTTACCAACGTTACCTATAACACGTGTAGGCTTGGACCGATTCGTAACTTTTAACATCAGCGCATGTTGATAGTCGCTAATCGTCTTTAAATTATCGGCAATATGTCCTGCTAACTGCTCTGAACTCTCTACATGATCTGCGACAGATTCTATGATTCGACATAGTGCTCGCTGGCTCCGCGCCAGCGAGATCAATATGTGCAGCTCAACATGCTCGCGATTCACAGCTTTCCATCCTCACCAAACGGAAGTAAACCACCAAAACCCATGGCATCATCAGACTCCAAGCCTAAGCCTAAAGCTGAACCGGATGGATGTTTCCCAAGCATCGCCTTCATCTGGCGATTTAACGCATTCTCCAGCTTCGTTATACCGTCAATTAGGTCAATGACGCTCTCATTAATTTCGCCGGTGACGTTCATCTTATGGTCATGCCCCTCCAAATTCGCCGCATTAATATGCTGACAAATCCAGTGTTGCGACTTCGAAGCTTCCACAACTCTCGCTTCCAGTATCAAACTTATTTCATATTGCAGCTTGGCTGTCGCTTCAAGCATCTGCATATAGAGTTCTGTTCTTTCCAAGGCCATTCCCTCTATTCCTCATCAGGTACATGTAATTCCTTCATAACTAATTCCGTTTGCATGGCCATAGCTTCTTCTAATTCAGCGAGGCTATTTAAATAGGCCGTTACATTTTTGGTTAATTGTAAAGCCCTCTTCTGAAGCATCCCTAATCCAGCAAACCCAGGATGAGAATCGGGCAGATCTCCTGTAATTGCCGCCATTTGCGTAGACACATGCCGGTGTGTTTCCAATATTCGCCCCATTTGGCTATGTGAAGCTGCAATCTGAGAAATAATCTTCGTGACCCGCTCCTCCATGGTAACTCACTCCTACAACCTTTTTCACACTACGTTATGCGGCTTGTTAGGAATCGGTGCCTAAATAAACCGAAGGGGATCAACCCCCCACTTGTGCATAAACTTCTTGCGATTGCGTCGCAGCAGTTCGCGCTTGGATCGACCCATTTTTTTCCGAAAACTAACACTACCGCGATGATACACGAAACAATCCCCTGCGATGAGAAGTCGATAGCCCGCTAGCCTGGCACGGTACGAGAAATCGTCATCCTCGTAATATCCAGGAGCAAATCTTTCATCCAGTTCACCAATCTGATCATATAGGCTCCGTTTAAATAACAAACAGAATCCTACCAATCGCTTCGTTTCACGCCATTTTCCAGGATTCACCTGACTGTATATGTGAACCATATTCGATATCCCCGTGAAAGGGATACGAATTTTTTGCCTACTAAAGACGTAATTGGAGACGGGACCTACCATGCCGATATCTTCTTGACTGTTTAAGCAGTTAAGCATCTTCGGCAGCCAATTCGGCGTGACAATCGTATCGTTATTCAAGAGCATTAACGTGTCGCCTTCCGCCAAGCGTAAACCGTAATTACAAGCAGCTGGAAAACCGAGATTAGCAGGCAGCGCAACGAGTTTTATATTTTCATTTCGACAATATCTGATTGTGCCGTCTTGGGAGCCATTATCAACTACTATAATTTCATAAGGTGCCAAGGTATGCTGACGGATGGAAGTGACACAAGCTTTCAACAAGGCTAGACCATTAAACGTAGGAATAATGATGCTCGTTAATTGCAAGTTCATGCCTCCTCACCAAGGTGCCATTTTCAATACCCATAGCCATATTCTGAATGGAGGGAAGCAGCTCTTCCGCATTAACAATCTTGTCCTCTTCTATGAAAAGCAAGAAGTCCGACCGCGATATCCTCGCAGCCAGAGCTCTTGCGGCATCTCGTTCCATTCGTATGGGAATATGAATAAGAATAGCTCGTGAATGCCTCTTAACCATCTCTACTGTACCGTCTGCTGAGCCGTGAACAATGACGATAATCTCCCTAAGCGGTAAACGTTTCAATGGCTCCAACACATTCACAATGGATGCTTCTGTATTGGAAGTGATGATGACTGCACCGACAGGATGGACACTTGTCCTCATTCTTCGTCTTAGCACGCGCCTACGTTTAGTAAATCGGGAGGTCACTTTTTTAGAAAACTTTCGTTTGCGTCTCTTCCTGGAGATGACCTGCCCACTTATTCGTTTCTTTCCCAATCGTTTTTCCAACAGGTCTTCACCTCATAACTCATGACATCACTTTAAGCAATCGTTGGATTCGTAAGCTCCCTTGTGTATCCCTCTGCGAAACCGACACCATAACCCGCTTTATACGCTTCATTGAATGCTCGATCATAGGCTAATTGAGCTCTCCTCGCTCTTGGGCTTAGGATGACACGGCGCGGAGCTTTGCGTCGACGAGCTATCATCCGACTCCCTTTGCGTTTAGGAAATCGAATAAGACGACGGACTAATCTGCGTCTCCCCTTACGCCTTGCTAAGGGTCTTAAGCGACGAATGGCACGCCCTTTTCTCCGAACAAGCGTCCTTTTTTTCAGACCTGTTTTCGGGGTCGTTCCCGCTCGCTTCTTCCGAATTTTTCTACTTACGGTCAGCTTCTTAACCTTTTTTTTCGTGATCACGTGCTACACCTCATCTTTCTAAAATGGTCCACCTATTCAGTCCTTATCTAGGCCCGAAAATGACGGAAAGCATCGTAATCAGCCGATTCGTATAGGTGTGATCGCGCATCGTACGATAGAGACCGCGCAGGGCAATAAGCTTACGTTCCTCTTCATGAATTAAATAATGATTCATTTTGTGCAGCATTTCTTCTGGTGACGCATACGTCACAATGTCATAGTCTGGCGTATAGAAATTGACTAAATCATCCCGAACGTCCGTCAATTGAAAAGCACCGCAACCAGAGATTTCAAATGTCCTTGGATTAGGCGAAGCAGCGCTAATACGGCGTGAATTGTTGTTATATGCATGGTCATCGAAGGCTCTATGCAGATTTATAACGATTTTGGCACCATTGTAGAAGGTGGCCGTTTGATCTGGCGGCATCCAAGTATTTAATTGTATCTGTGGTGCCAATAGCCGATAATGTTGCAGCCGTTCCCACCAAATGCCTGAGATGATGACACTTTTCGTCGCTAAATAAGGTGCAATTTGATTAAATACACCTACACGATTCCAGTAGGCTGAACCAATAAAACAAATATCACGGTTCCCTCCTTTGGGCACTGGCCTTGGACGAAACATCTCTGGTTGAAAAGCGAGTGGCAAATAATGGACCTGACTAGCCCCCATATCCCGATAGAACTGTACACAATTCACTTCCAAGGTAAAAATAAAATCATAGTGCGTCGCATAAGCAGCCGTAATATCCGTGTAATAGGGATCATCCGTTAGCCATACCGCGGTGCGAATGCCCATTTGACGTACACGATCCACGATATTCATAGAGAGATTCATTCCCTCTAAGACGATCATTACATCAGGACGGTGCCTCGCGGCAATCGTTTCGATGCTGGCTTTGGGGCTGCCGATTCGCGTCACATCAAGGACTGTGTTACCTATTATTAATTCGCGAACTAAGGGGCGAAGACTGTTAATAACAGCGATATCTATGGGCTCGTAAGGGTAACCTTTTCCCGATGTAATAAACAATACGCGTACGTCCCATACAGGACTTGGTTGACGGTCACGAACCGCCTTTTGAATAATAGCTTCACATTGTCCAAGTCTGACGCCATTAGCGTGACCTAATTGATAACCCTCGGCAAGTCCGCGTGCTCGTGCATGCGCTGGATTGTTAAAAACCACAAACTTCACTCCCTTCTAGGTAAATACAATGTCTAACAACTTAACTAAACGAGAGGCAAACGTATGTTCCATACGTGTTCTTCTCATGCCATTGATGGCAATACGCATCCGCTCTTCCTCGTGTATCAAATAATGACTCATTTTATGAAGAAGCTCTCCCGTATGATGGAAAGTTTCAATTTCATGTCCTGGTCGATAATACTGCTCCAGATCCTGACGGAAATCCGTAATTTGCAGCGTCCCGCAACCTGCGATCTCATACGTTCTGGGATTAATCGAAAGTCCCGGTATGTTTCTACTATTCTTATTGAACGTGGTATCGTACGTGAGCCGATGGATGTTCAAAACAATTTTAGCGCCGTTATAATACTTAACGGACTCTTCAATCGGAACAAAGTACGCTTTAATCCCATGACGGAGGAGATGATAGTGGGCTAGCCGATCCCAGAGCCCCCCGGCAATAACCACTTTTTTTCCAAGTAAGAAGGGGGTTATTTCATTAAAGAGGGCAATACGGTTAGGGAAGCCCATACCTATGAAGCAAATATCGCTTCGGTATGCGGGACCCACAGGTTCAGGTCTAAACACCGCCGGACTAGCTGCCAAAGGCAGGTAGTGCACTTGCCCGCAGCCGATTCCCTGATAAAACGGTACACATGACATTTCATGCGTGAAGACATAATCATAGTGAGGAGCTAAGGCGACGGTTTGATCAGTAAAATAGGGATCGTCCGCAAACCATATAGCGGTGCGTATCCCCATCTGTCTAACCAGATCGATATGATGAGCATGATCAGCCGGAAATACATGAAGACCATTCATGACGAGCACTAAATTCGGTCTAAGCTCTCTGGCCAAGCGGAGCATATCGGCTGCAACGGCTGCATGCATAACACGAACTGTTTGCTGCAAGCCCTGAATAATACCTTGGTCAATGGCATCAAATCCTTGCACAATAAATAACACACTTGCTTCTCGAAGTGGAATCGGTGGCGGGTAGCATGTGTCGAGGGCGAACTGACATCTGCCCATACGATAGCCACTTTCGCGGCCTGCCTGAAAACCTTGACTGCGCCCTTCCGCTATGCGGTTACGAGTTACCATATATCTTTCACCTTCTTAGCCTTAACAGCTGTCTCGTAGTACTCAACCTGTAGAAAGAAATCAAGGGCAGACTTCCAATCTCGCATACGTGCAAACCCACTGGACTGCATGGCTTTGTGCGCAAATGCCGTATACATCGGTCTTTCAGCCGGCGCTGGCGGAAAAGCGTGGGTAGGCACAGCATTGAGCGAAATATGGGCCATGCCAGCCGCTTGGAGGATATGCTTGGCGAATTCGTATCTGGAACATACGCCTTCATTCGAAGCATGATAAAGTCCATAGTGATCTGTTTCAATAAGTGATCGAATAAAAATGGCCAGGTCCAAGCAATAGGTAGGGGAACCAAACTGGTCATCCACAATGGAGAGTGTTGAATTTGTGCGTGCTTTTTCCAACACTTTAGTTACAAAGTTCGTTCCCTTCTGGCCATATAACCAAGAGGTTCGTACAATAAAGTGCCTTCTGCATGTCATAGCAACGAATTTCTCCCCAAGTAGCTTGGATTGCCCATAGCTATTGAGCGGATTAGGCATATCCGTCTCTTCATAGGGACTTTGCTTCGTGCCATCGAACACATAATCCGTGCTGACATAGACGAGCTTAGCTCCAACGATTAAGCAAGCATTCGCTAAATGAAGGGCGCCTAAGGCATTCACTTGATAGGCAGCTTCCTTCTCAAATTCAGCTTTATCTACGTTGGTATACGCAGCAGCATGCACGACAACGTCTGGCCGTTCGATTAATATGTGGTGCATAACTTCGTGTTCTTGACTCACATCCAACTTCGCCTTATCCCATGCGATTACCTCATGCATAGGGCTAAGCACACGTTTAAGGTCATACCCAAGCTGCCCGCCGGCACCCGTAATTACGATTTTCAAGTGGGATCAGCTTCCTTATCTTCACGGTACGAACCATCTGCAATTCGGGCGTACCACTCGCTTTCTTCCAAATACCAGTTCAACGTCTTTTGCAGGCCGCTTTCAAACGAATAAGCTGGCGTCCACCCTAATTCGCGACGTATCTTCGTGCTGTTGATGGCGTATCGCCGATCGTGTCCAAGTCGATCCGTAACATAGTGAATCAACGATTCTGGCTTGCCCAACAGCTTCAAAATACGCTGAACAACTTCCAGATTCGTCCGCTCATTCTGACCGCCAACGTTGTACACTTCACCAGGCACGCCAGATGCAATCACACATGCAATAGCAGAACAATGATCGTCTACATACAACCAGTCTCGTACATTTAAGCCATCCCCATAGAGGGGAATCGTTTCATTGCGCAGTGCACGGGTAATCAAAAGTGGGATTAGTTTTTCGGGAAATTGACGGGGACCATAATTGTTGGAGCAGCGTGTGATAACAGCTGGAAATCCATACGTTTCGTAGTAAGCTCTTACTAGCAAATCAGAGCCCGCTTTACTAGCAGAATACGGAGAATTTGGTGCAATTGGTGTTTCTTCACTGAAGGCTCCCTCAGCTCCAAGTGATCCATACACTTCGTCTGTGGAGATATGAATAAACTTCTTAACCCCAGCTTGACGAGCGGCTTCAAGCAAGATTTGAGTCCCAACTACATTTGTCCTTACAAAACTACCGGGGTCATGAATACTCCGATCTACATGTGATTCCGCTGCAAAATGAACAACCACATCGACTCCCCGCATCAGTTTCTTCATGAGCGTCGCATCGCCAATATCACCATGAACAAACTGATAGCCGCCCTGCCCCTCTAACATCCTAGTATTGTCCCTATTTCCTGCATACGTGAGTAAATCGACATTGATTACATGATCCTCAGGATGATGTTTCTTCCAATAATGAATAAAGTTACTTCCTATAAATCCCATGCCGCCAGTTACTAGCAACGATTGCATTAGTTGAACTCCTTCCTAACTAAAAGAGTGGCTTGAAAGAGCGATTCATGTGTCCCCGCGTCAATCCACCATCCTTTCAGAAACATATGAGAAAGTGCGCCTGAAGCTGCATACACATTGTTAACATCTGTGATTTCCATCTCGCCTCTGGCTGAAGGTGACTGTGACTTTACAATGTCAAAGACAGTAGAGTCATATAAATAAATCCCCGTCACGGCGAAAGAAGAATTCGGATGCTTCGGCTTCTCCTCAATGTAGGCTATTTGCTCGTTCTCCATCATCGCTACACCGTATCTACGAGGATCCTCTACTTCTTTCAACAGCACCATAGCTCCCTCAGCTTGTTGGTTATAGGCATGAATGATGGGCTGCAGCGGGTCTTGGAATAAGTTATCTCCTAGAATAACCACGAACTTTTCATCCTTCTCCACAAAATCCTCTGCCAAAGCCAAGGCTTGCGCAATACCTCCTGCTTGATCTTGAATCTTGTAAGTCAAATTAGCGCCGATACTGTCTCCGCTGCCCAGATAATCTACATATAAGCCCGCAGATTGCTTCCCCGTGATAATGAGAATATCCCGAACACCTGCTTGACATAGCTTATCAATTGCATACTGAATCATGGGCAAATCTCCAACTGGAAGTAAATGTTTATTAATATATTGCGTCAAAGGGCGTAATCGACTTCCTGTTCCTCCTGCAAGTACAACGCCTTTCACAAGTCATCCCCCTTCACGGTCTGTTCATAAGTTAGATATGGTGCGTAGTCACATCCATTTCTACTATCATATGCTATGGTGATAGACGGAAATTGGACGAACATCTCTAAAACGAAAATTGGTCATCTATCTATCAAATACCAAGACAACAAAAAAAACGGTAGTCTCGCATTGGTTGCGAAACTCCGTTTTCTTTAATACTTAACCGTTAGTTAATTGGTTTTACCGATGGCAATCCAATTCACAGTACCTTGTTGATCAGGTGAAAACTTGGCTCGGATAATGGACAGTACCGCGCTGCCTGTAGACTTTTGACTAACGATGACATAACAGGCTGGATGATTCGTGATGGCCGTTAACACATAATCCGTATTCGCATACTCCTCATCAAATTGGAGAACCAGCTCGATGGTTTCATCCTGAATCTTCATAACGAATGGCTCTAGGCCAAATTGCTGCAACACATTTCTTTGACTGGAAGAGGTCCGCACAACACTATCTGCCAACTTTGTCACGCTGATCGACGCATCTGCCACATGTTGATTCGTGATGGATCCCACTTGCAGCTTAGTGCCATCAACGCTGCCCGTTGCGAGATGACAATCGGTTACCGCTCCTTGTGCCAACTTAGAGCTGTCTACACTGCCATCAGCTAGCTTAGCTGTAAGGATTGCACCATCACTAATTTTGTCGCTATCCACACTGTTAGCGGCTAGCTTTGATCCTGTCACTGCCTCATCCGTCAGGTGCTGCGTACTCACCGTACCCCACACGAGTTTACTGCCGTCCACACTTTGCAAAGCTAGCTTATCACCAGTGACAGCTTCGTCTTGCAGGTGCACACTTCCAATCGCTTTATCCGTAAGCTTGGAACTGTCTACGCTGCTATTTTGCAGCTTCCCTCCATCAATTGAACCTGGAGCCAGATGGCTGTTGGTCACAGAACCTAAGGATAGCTTCAATCCATCAATGATAAAGTCCGATAAATGCTCTCGTTGAATCGCACCATATATAATTTTAGAGCTATCGACACTGCCTGATGCCAGCTTAGAAGTATCAATCGCTTGATCAGCTAAATGTTCACTGTTGACAGCACCTTCTGCCAACTTCGATCCATCAATGCTGCCCGGCGCCAATTTGGCCCCGTATACGGCGTGATCTGCAATATGATAATTGTGTACAGAACCTGATATCAGTTTGCTGCTGTCTACCGAGTTTACAGCTAACTTTTCATTGTCAATAACGCCGGCCAGGAGATGTTGGTTACTCACGGAACCATGCGCTAGCTTCGTGCCGTTCACCACGCCTGGCGACAGATGTTCGTCGGTTATTGTACCAGGCAAGATTTTCGAGCCGTCTACACTTCCGTTCGCCAGCTTGGTACCTACAACGGCTCCTTCTGCCAAGTGATCGGTATTGATCGCGCGAAATGCCACCTTCGAACTGATAACTGAGCCATCAGCCAAATGCCGTGCAACTACTGTCCCAACCGCCAGCTTGCTGCCATGCACACTTTCGTTGGCTAATTTCGAAGCCGTGATTGACCCATCGATAATGTGCTCGGAATTTACCGCTTTGTTCGAAATCTTGCTACTAATTACACTGCCATTCGCCAGCTTATCTGAAGTCACCACTTCATCTTCTAGCTTTACGTTCGTTATCGCGCCATCTTCAATGACCCTTGAAGTCACCGATTCCGTCTGTAGCTGTGAGTTGCCTACCGCACCTCTGGCAATCTTCTCTTCCGTGACTGCATCATCGGCTAAAATTTCTGTGGTGATTGCGTTTTCCTGCAGTTTACTCCCCACTAGACTTCGATCTTCGAAGACATCCAGGGTGATGGAGCCTTGTGCCAAGTGTTCGGAAGTTATCGATCCTGGTTTAATATGCGTACCTTCGATAATTTCATCTTGCAAATGGCGGGATTCAATGGACATCGACGCGATTTTCGCCGTTGTTACAGCTTCCTCAGCAAGCTTACTCGTCGTAATGCTTTCTTCCTGTATATGTCTCGTTGTGATGGCTTCGTCTGCAATATGGTTACGATGAATCGCGTGCAAGTCGATTTGTTTCTCACCAATGGCTCCTTTCGCAATGTGACCCGCAGATATGATCTCTTCCTGCAAATGAGCGGCGAGAATAGTCCGATAAGCAATTTTGCCCGAGGTGATACTCTCATCCTTTATCTTGGAATTAACGACACTTCCCTCAGCCAATTTATCAGTAATGATCGATCCTGCAGCAATTTTGGAGCTGGATACCACATTGTCATCCAGATGCTCGGTCCGTATCATGTGGGAACCAATATGTTTAGAGATGATGGCACCTTGGACAAGTTTATCCGCAGTAACTGCACCGTCTTGCAATTTGCTGCTGGAAATGATCTGATCCGTCAAGTGGGCAGACTCAATAGCTTGCGGGATGATATGTTTGCTCGCTACAATCTTCTCACCTAATTTGGCAATCGTAATCGCGCCATCTTGAATGAGCTTTGTGTCTATGGCACCTTCTCCAATATGTTTAGTCCGAATGGCTTGATCAGCAATATGGTAACTAGTTACCTCCGCACCCTCAATATGAATACCTCTCACCGCGGATTGTGTGAGATGAATCGAGTCTACAGCTTGCGGAGCAAGCTTAGCACCTGTCACAGCCTGATCAGTGAGCTTGTCACTGGTAATGGAGTGAGTCTTTACATGATCTGTTTGAATACTTTCAGCTTGGATATGGATTGAACTGATACTGTCCGTCCCCAGTTTATCTTCTGTCACGGCACCTTCTCTAATCTTCGCAGAGGTGATCGCAGCGTCCATGAGCTTAGCCGTATCAATAATATAATTAGCCAAATGCTTCGTCTGAACAGCACCGCTAAGAATTTTATCCGATGTGATGGCTTGGTGATCAATCAATTCACTAGTAATCATCAGTTCCGATAAATGTTGCGGCAAAATGGCACCGTCCGCCAATTTCGTGGCGTCTATCGATTTATCTGCAATTTTGGCGGTTGTAATGCTGCTATCGAACAGTTTCCCACCAGACAAAGTGTTATCTTGGATTTTATCCCCTGCGATGCTGTTTGGTGCAACATGCTCATCATGGATAGCTTGGTTGGCAATTTTCGGGCGGGTTACGCTAGCCTGAGCTAGCTTGGAATATTCGATAGCACCATCCTTGATGGATCTGACGCCAATGCTGAACGGTTTTATCTTCGTTTCATCTATCGAGCGGCTTGCAATTTTATCCCATGTTACCGCTTCATCTACAATGTCATCTGTATAAACAACCGGGTCAACGAATTTCCCTGTTTTACGCTCCGTTAATAACAAATCAGGTGTGATCTGCTCAGCGACCTTCGAGACATGTAAAACTTTGCCTGACTCTGTCTTATCTGTCTTGTCTGTCTTGTCTGTCTTCTCTGTCGTCGATGATGGATTGATTTTCGTTATCAGTTTGGGTTGCTCAACCACTTTGTCTTGCTTTATTGGTGCCTCATCGAGCCATTTTAATTCGTTCATATTGGAGTTCACTTTGTGCACGTTCGCTTTCGGGGTAGTGCTGCTCTTACGCTTATTCATATGACTCCTCTCCATTCGCCAAGATTTATCATTGGTAACATATTCAATCCGACCTTAATAAGTACATTAGCCCCCAAAAATGTGCGCTAACCTAGACAAGAGCCGTTGCCTTTAACATTTGACTGTACAAATCTGACCTTACCTCAGCTGCTCTTTTCCATGTAAACAGGTTATCGACCCTTTTGATGCCGTTTTCTCCCATCTTTCGCTGCAGGCTTTCATCTTTCAATAACTGTAGGATACGCGCTGGGAGTTCCGTTTCAATGGCGTCCTTCTCTACTAGATAGCCGGTTTGACCTTCCTCCACAACCTCTTGGATACCGCCTATTCGAGTGGCAACAACAGGGACACCTGTAGCCATAGCCTCTACATTCACAAGACCGAAAGCTTCGTTTCCAACAGAGGGGACAGCAAAAACATCCGCAATACGGACCCATTTCGGCATATCTTGATGCTTCACATACGGAATAAATTGCACATGTTTAGGCATCATTTTCGCCGTTTTAACTAATTTCCTTACATAGGCTGTTACTTTCTTTGATCCATAAAATGCACTCCCTACGATAACAAGCTTGGCGCTTGGTTCACTCTTAATAATCGTTTTCATCGCTTTCAGCAGATGATGCACACCTTTCTTAGGAATCAACCTACCCACATACAAAATAATTTTCCGATGCTCGCAATCTAGTCCTTTGCGCAATTCATTACGAGATTTAATCCCTTCATCCGACCATTTGGAAGTGAATTGCGCAACATCAACACCTAAATAATGCGTAACAATTTTATGAGCAGCATTCGGCACTTTTTTTTGCAAAAATCGTTTAAGAAAATCGCTGTTAACAATAATGACGTCAGCATCACGCAAACAAACCGTTAATGATGATTTCGATATATATGGTTTTGTAATAAATGACGTAGAGTGGAGGACGAGACTTATTAGGGCATGAGGATTTCGTTTACGAAGAAAGGGCAGGAACCGCGGCCGATTATCCACTTGAATAATGCCAGGACTTAAAGAAGAGATTTTTTTACCTACCTGTTTAATATAGGCGGTTTGCCCCTGATAAGGTACTCGCTGATACGAAACACCTTGCCTGATATCCTTCCAAGGCTGGTAGGATACTTTTCGTCCAAGTACCACGACAGGCATGCTTTTCACCAATTGCTCTCCTGTTTTCTGAACGACTTGCTCAACCGAGCTGCTCGTTCCTGATGGTATAGGAAAGGATCCTGGTGTGACAATGACGAGACGGTTTGATTTGGGCTGCCGTTTAATCTTCAAATTCTAAACCTCCTGGATTCAATGGGCTAGGCTCCGCCCCTTTTCGCTGCTTCTTCTATACATATGCGGATAAAGTGGTAAAGCGTAGGCTACTGTCCCTGTTTGACAAGAAAGTATCAGCGTTTGTACAAACAAGTAGCGTTCTTTTTCCATAAACTATGAGTGATTCCGTCTTCGGCAATAGGCAAGCCCCAATGAGAGAGGGAGTGAAGTCAATGAGTAATCCCTATGTGGGTATTTTAGTAAACGATTCCTTGTACGCAGGTATTCCTCTAGGGAACACACAATACGAAGCCATTCGATTTTACGAGGATGCCTGCAACCTCTATGGCCTTACCCCTTGTTATTTCCGAATTCATGATGTTCAAATGAAAACAATGAAGGTACATGCCTATGTAAAGGATGGCCAACATTTCAAAAGAAAATGGTCAGATCTCCCGAAAGTCATTCATAATCGCGCTATTTATTTGGATACTTCATCAGCGAAAATTTTGGAAGCATGGAAACAGCAGGGTGTTACCCTCTTTAATCATTGGAACCGCTATAGCAAGATGCGCATACATGAAATTTTATGGAAAAATGAGAGCATTCGCCCCCATCTGCCCTGCAGCTTTCCCGCCACAATTGAAAATGTGAAGGCCATGATGGATTCGTATGACACACTCATTATCAAACCGACTCATTCCAGCATTGGGCGCGGTGTGATGAAATTAGCACGTCAAGGTAACGTCTGGAAACTGCTATATCCCCTTAATTTAAAACTTACTAATCGGAGTTGGCGAACACTTAAGTTCCGCCATCACTTGCCAGGCATTCTTCAAAGGCGAATTCGTAAGGGCAAATATATGGTTCAAGAATGCCTGCCGCTTGCCACCGTGGATGGCGCTCCCTTTGACCTTCGTATTTCCGTTCAGCGCGGGACCGATGGCGCTTGGGGCGTGACAGGCATCATTGCCAAAGTGGCCGCCCGTAAGCATTTCCTAACGAATGTCGCACAAGGCGGGCGCGTGGTATCCTTATCCGAAATTCTGAGCAGCCACTACCCGCAGCTTGATCCAGACGCTGTCTGCCGACAGATGACGAACTTTGCGCTCCAGGTCGCGCAGCATCTAAGCACAGAATTACCGAATTTGGCTGATCTAGGACTGGACATCGCGATGAGGGATGATGGTTTCCCTTTGTTTATCGAATGCAATGGGAAGGATCAACGTTACAGTTTTCGCGAAGCAAATATGCAAGAATGTTGGAGGGCCACCTATTTTAACCCTATGGCCTATGCCAAATTCATCTTAGACGGCGGCACGCCCCCGTGCTAGACACCAAAAAACACCGAACCCCCGAGCATTAACTCGGGGGTTCGGTGTTTTTTGCGTGGTGTTGAGTGGTGGGGAAGCTTATGCCGCTACTTCTGAGCGGCACTTCGTGGCCTCTTCCACTATGACTACTTCTATCCGACACTTGCTGGCACTTCCACTTTGACTACCTTTTATCCGACACTTGCTAGCTCCCACCCTGCCACTCAGGCCAATTAACTGGAAAAAGTACTGTTATTTTCTCCATCTCTCGCATTTTTTGATAAATAGGTGAAAAAATTTCGACTTACAGCACGCAGTAGCTCGCTTTTCAATGCTGTAACTCGAATTTTTCGACTTACATCTCGCAGTAGCTCGCTTTCCACAGCTGTAACTCGAATTTTTCGACTTACATCTCGCAGTAGTTCGCTTATCAATGCTGTAACTCGAATTTTTCGACTTACATCTCGCAGTAGCTCGCTTTTCAATGCTGTAACTCGAATTTTTCGACTTACAGCTCGCAGCAACTCGCTTTTCACTGCTGTAACTCGAATTTTTCGACTTACAGCTCGCAGCAGCTCGCTTTTCACTTCTGTAACTCGAATTTTTCGACTTACATCTCGCAGTAGCTCGCCTTTCACTTCTGTAACTCGAATTTTTCGACTTATAGCACGCAGCAGATCGCCTTCCACAGCTGTAACTCGAATTTTTCGACTTACAGCACTCAGTAGCTCGCCTTTCACTTCTGTAACTCGAATCTACAGTTAATAACCATAAAACCGCGAAATTAACTTCGAATTTTCCAGTTATTTCATATAAATACTAGAATCGCGTGAAATTAACTGTATATTTTCCTTCCACCTTATTTCGCGCTAAGCGGAGCCAGCACACGCTGCACCTCAGCGTTCAGCTGCTTCGGATCCGGCGCTGTCACCGGTATATCCTGAAGCTTGTACTTTTGCTTCAGCTTGTAGACTTGGGCCACACTCTGGTCGATCGTGTCCAATGGAATACGCCCCGCTTGCACAGCGGCACGCAAAGCATCGATAACCGCAATCGCTTTCTGCGGATCGTGACCGACCATTACGACATTGGATCCCGCCAGCACAGATTTCACGGCGGCTTCCCCCATTTCATAATTTTCCGCAATAGCGCCCATTGTCATATCATCGGTCATAATAAGTCCCTGGAAGCCAAGCTCCTTGCGCAAAAGATCCGTCATGATAGTCTTCGACATCGATGCTGGGTATTTCGTATCTATTTTGGGCAGCAAAATATGCGCAACCATTATGGCATCCGCCTGATGCTTAATCGCATCTGCGAAAGGGATCAGCTCAAGCTTTCGCAGACGAGCAAGGTCATTTTGAACAACAGGCAAGCCAATATGTGAATCTACAGATGTATCACCATGTCCCGGGAAATGCTTTACCACCGGAACGACCTTCATCTCTTGTATGCCATTCATCATCGGAATACCGAAGCTGCTGACAAGTGTTGCATTCGCACCAAAAGAGCGATCACCGATGACTGGATTATTAGGATTACTATTTATATCCAAATCAGGTGCGAAATCCATATTAAGCCCATAGGCATTTAGCTCTTTCCCGAGCAATTGACCGATACTCCGGGCCAGTTGCGTTTTGCCGGATTTGCCGATCGTCTGACTAGTCGGTGTTTTCTTAATTTCGTCAGGCAGACGCGTTACCCGGCCACCTTCTTCATCCACTCCAAGCCAGAGCGGGAGCTTGTTGGCCGTATTCGTCTTTTTCAACTCATTGACGAGTCCAACCAGTTGATTGGTATCCTTCACATTCGGTTTATACAAAATAATACCGCCAACATGATAGGTTGTAAGCAAGTTTCTTGCTTCCTCATTCATCGTGTAACCATCGATACCTGCAATAATCATCTGACCCAGCTTTTCCTCCAAAGACATCTTTGGAAGACTTATCGAAGCTGCAGGGGTAGGAGAAAGGGTAGCAGCTATTGTTGGTGTAGGAGAAACAGTTGGATCGACCGACGGTGAGACACTCGCCTGCGGTGTACTGGAAACAGGGGATCCACTTGGCTGAGCTCCATGTTGTGACGTACATCCCGTAATTAAAAGCATAAGTACCCCTACGCTTCCAATTCGACGCATACTATTGAATAACGCTCGTTTCATATCATCGCCTGCCTTTACATTCACAATCAATTCTATAGAGTAGACGCTCTATCCCTAGAATTCGTTGAATCAACGCTTTATTCACTGCGAAGCTCTTGCAAGAAACAATGCCACATCACATAAATACCATAGGCTCCTAAATAAGCACCAGTGAATAGAAATAGCTTGTTTGTAAAAATAACATGGATATTCGTCATGAAAACTGTATCATCCCGAAGAATCTGGTACACGTTCACAGCGATGATTGAACCCACGATATAAGCGCTCAACACAGCTGCACCTGAGAAGACAGGTTTGAAAGATTGCAGTACCCAAGAACTGCACAACATAACTAGTGGAATCAAAATAACAAATAAAACGATTATAATCGACATTGTCGCTTTCACCTCTTCAACAGCATTGACGATTTTGCTGTCGAAAATACAAAAATCTTCCGCGCTTTAGCGATGGATTTGTACAATCGGCAATTGATTCTTTTACCTTTCTGTGGCAAGATTAGCGAAGAACCGCTAATAGGAAACTTTGGGCAAAAATCCAAGTCCCTCCTAACCAACGAATGAACAGGAGTTTATGATCTATGTCTAAACCTTTTTTCCGATTACTGACCGAATTGTCTTCACGCAAATGGGTTTCTCAATTAACTGGTGCCCTTGCCCGTTCCAAAATAAGCCGGCTATTTATCCCGCGGTTTGCCCAAACCTATGGGATTCCTATTGAAGACGCTGAGAAGCATATCAAAGAGTATAAATCCTTGAACGATTTCTTTACTCGCCGATTGAAACCAGGTTTGCGCCCGATCCACGAAGATACGACCCGCGTTGTAAGTCCTGTTGATGCTATGATTACAGGTATTGGTGACATCAAAGAGGGCCTAATCGTCAATGTCAAAGGCCAAGACTATACCATTGATGAGCTGCTTAATCGTTCACCGCGCACAGTCAATTATAACAACGGTTTTTATTTCGTTTTGTACTTGAGCCCAACGGACTATCACCGGATCCATACACCAATTTCAGGTGAAATTCTGGAGAAAGAGCATGTCCTCGGGAAAGTGTATCCCGTGAATGAGTTTGGCTTACGTCATATGAAGCGCGTGCTTAGCCGCAACGAACGATTAATTACCTTCATTCAACATGCAACCGGTGAAGTAGCTGTCGTAAAAGTAGGCGCACTGAATGTAAGCTCTATTCAATATGTAACACCGCTTCCGAATAAACTTGAACGTGGTCAAGAGCTCGCCTATTTCGAGTTCGGCTCTACGGTCGTTTTGCTATTTGAAGATGGCATGTTCGAACCACGTACGGATCTTAAGTTAGGCTCCAAAGTAAAAATGGGCGAAGACATCGGACGTTTTTTAGACACCTAGTCGGGAATCAGAACCTGAGAGGAGATTACCATGGCATCCATTTCAACAACGTCTCCTAGTTCTAGCGCGAAGAGCTTGCAAGGAACAGGAGATATCAAACCTACGGTTTACCGGATTTTACTTGCAATCGGGCTCGTTCATTTGCTGAATGATTCCATTCAATCTGTTATTCCAGCTATTTTTCCCATTTTAAAAAGTGAAATGGGGCTTAGCTACACGCAAGTCGGCTGGGTACAGTTCGCCATTAACTTTACAGCCTCCATTATGCAGCCTGTTGTCGGTCTCTACACGGATCGGAAGCCATCTCCTTACATATTGCCCATTGGGATGACATCGACCTTAATCGGGATGCTGCTGCTTGCTTTCGCTCATTCGTATTGGGTTGTGCTCTTGTCTGTCTGTTTTGTCGGACTAGGCTCGGCTGCCTTCCATCCAGAAGGTTCACGTGTGTCACACATGGCCGCTGGAAACCGTAAAGGCTTGGCCCAATCGATTTTCCAAGTCGGCGGCAACGCCGGGCAATCCTTGGCTCCGATTATGACCAAATGGATTTTCATTCCGCTGGGATTGTTCGGATCTATCTGGTTTACCGGTGTCGCGGCTATCGCCATTGCCGTACAGTTGTACATAGCGCGTTGGTATAAGGTTGTCCTTCAGGAAGCGCCTGTGAAGGCCAAAACTGTCGTAAAACGTGTGGTTAATCCACAGCGGCGTAAGCAAGTCATGTTTGCGATTAGTGTATTGATTTTCCTTGTGTTTGTTCGTTCGTGGTACGGCGCAGCAATGAGCGGCTACTTTGCTTTCTTTCTACAAGATACGTATGGCATCTCTATTGACCGCGCACAAAATTTCATTTTCTTATTCCTAGCGGCTGGAGCTGTCGGCACGTTCTTTGGCGGACCGATTGCAGATCGCTTCGGTAAGCGTAATGTTATTTTCTTTTCCATGTTAGGGTCTGCGCCATTCGCTTTGTTACTGCCGCATGTGTCCGTTGCTTGGGCGTACGTGCTGCTGGTTCTTATCGGTGTCATCCTGTTATCTAGCTTCTCTGTTACCGTCATCTATGCCCAAATGCTGTTCCCTGGCAAAGTCGGAACCGTATCCGGCCTCATCACTGGATTAGCCTTCGGCCTTGGCGGTATTGGTAGCGTCGTATTAGGCAACGCGTGTGATGCCATTGGAACCACACGCGTCATGGAGCTATGTGCATTCTTGCCCCTGCTTGGGATCCTTACTTTCCTGCTTCCGACAGACCGTAAGCTGAAAGAATGGACAGAAGAACATGCATAAAGATTACCACTGATGCGACTTGCAAATTAAAATAATAAAGCAGTTCAGGCACCGCGCTGGATCAGCGTTGTACCGAACTGCTTTTTTCTATGCATCGTGATGAGCTTCGTGGCCCTCACGTTGACTCCGACGTCGAGCTACACCAGATTCATAAGCCGCTTCCATCACAGCTTCTCTGACTTTCTCAACAACCGCATGGTTGAATACGCTCGGAATGATGTAGTACTCGTTCAGCTCGTCCTCATTCACAACGGAGGCAATCGCCTTCGCGGCTGCAAGCTTCATCTCTTGCGTGATTTTGGAGGCACGGCAGTCCAAGACGCCGCGGAAGATACCTGGGAAACAAAGTACGTTGTTGATTTGATTCGGGTAATCTGAACGTCCTGTCGCCATGACGCGGACATAAGGCTCCGCTTCCTCTGGGGTAATTTCTGGCGTTGGATTCGCCATTGCGAACACAATCGGATCTGCAGCCATACGTTTCACATCTTCTTGTTTAAGCACGCCTGGTCCTGATAGACCGATGAAAATATCGGCACCTGAGATAACATCCGATAACGTTCCTCGTTCTTCTTTCGGATTCGTGTTCGCCGCATACCAATCCCAAGCAGAATTCGTATACGTCTCTCCACGCACAATTGCTCCTTGACGATCTACGCCAATGACATTCGTAACCCCAGCTGAAATCAGCATTTTGGTACATGCGATACCAGCGGCCCCGATACCTGTGACAACAACCTTACAAGATTCCAACTGCTTGCCTACCAGCTTAACCGCATTTAGCAACCCAGCTAGAATGACAACGGCCGTTCCATGCTGATCATCGTGGAAAACCGGAATATCAAGCTCATTAATCAAACGTTCTTCAATTTCAAAACAACGAGGCGAAGAAATATCCTCCAAGTTAATTCCGCCAAAGCCTGGTGCAATTGCTTTTACAGTACGAATAATTTCTTCCGTATCTTGCGTGTCCAAACAAATCGGGAAAGCATCTACGCCTGCCATTTGCTTAAAGAGCATCGCTTTCCCTTCCATGACAGGCATCGCCGCTTCGGGACCAATATTACCAAGGCCAAGAACGGCCGTACCGTCCGAAACAACAGCAACGGTATTTCTTTTAATCGTCAAGGAATGTGCTTTACTTGGATCTTCATGAATCGCCATACAAACCCGGGCAACTCCTGGGGTATATACGCGGGACAAGTCGTCCCGATTCTTAATCGGTACTTTAGGGGTCACTTCAATTTTACCGCCCAAATGAAGCAGGAAGGTCTGGTCTGACACGTTGATGATGCGAACACCTGGAATGCCCTTCAGTACTTTCGTAATCGTTTCCGTATGCTCGGGATCACTAACTTTGACTGTAATATCACGTGTTGTCGTCGTTTTGCTAGCTCTCGTGACGT
The DNA here is from genome assembly GCF_059692055.1 of Paenibacillus sp. J31R109. Taxonomy (NCBI): domain Bacteria; kingdom Bacillati; phylum Bacillota; class Bacilli; order Caryophanales; family Paenibacillaceae; genus Paenibacillus; species Paenibacillus sp. J31R109. The sequence continues at coordinate 638,025 of NZ_JCAUAR010000003.1, forward strand.
CAATCGCCACGATATCTCCGCCTGCATCGCCAATCGCTGTTGCAATTTTTCCAAAGGTTACGAGTTCTTTATGTATTTCCAGACGCACGATGACACTTGTGCCCCCACCATTTAAACCTGCCATATAAGGATCACTCCTACGAAAAATAGTTTAATTGACCACATGTTGAATGATAACATACAACCTATTGCAATCAAAGCACTCGTCCAAAAGACTTCTTTTGCACACCGATAGAGACTTTTTATGGTTTGTAGATCAATCGGAGCCGGCTAACACCTTCCCTGATCTCGGCTTCCGTCAAATGAGCAAACCCGAAGCAGGCTCCTGCTCTCCCCGCAGGGAGCGCGTAGTTTCCTGCGTCCGTCCAGGTCACGCCGGCCGCGCGGCACGCAGCTGCATACTCGTTGTAGGAGCGCAGGTCTCCGCGCCACCAACCGAACAGATGCAGCCCGCTGTCGCTGTCCACCCACTCGAAGAGGGTGGACAGCTGCTCCTGCAGCAGCGCCTGCAGGAGCAAGAACTTGCTCGCGTACACCCGCCGCATGCGGCGCAGGTGTCGCTCGTAGCCGCCGCTCGCCATGAAGGCGGCGAGCGAGCGCTGTTCGAGCAGCCCCGTGGGGTGCGGCTCGTATAGCCGCTTCGCGGCTGCAAATGCGTCGTGCAGCGCCTCCGGCAGCACGACATAGCCGATGCGCAGGTCCAGCAGCATCGTCTTAGAGAAGGTGCCGATGTAGACCACTCGGCCCTCTTGGTCCAGCACCTTGAGCGGCTCGATCGGCCGCCCGCGGTGCCTGAACTCGCTGTCATAATCGTCTTCGACGATGACAGCTCCTTGCTCCGCCGCCCAGCGCAGCAGCTGCTGGCGGCGCTCCAGCCCCAGCACAGCCCCCGTAGGGAATTGGCGGCTGGGGGTCACGAACAGCAGCCGGGCGTCCCACGGCTGCGGGATCAGCCCTTGCTCGTCCACCGCCGCGTGGACGGGTACCCCGCCAGCCGCCAGCACCGCGCGGCTGGCGCCTTGATACCCGGGGCGCTCCAGCACCACGGGATCGCCCGGGTTCACGAGCAGTTGGGTCAGCAAGGCGATCGCCTGCATCGACCCATTAACGATGACGATGCGCTCCGGAAGCGCATCAATCCCTCGCATCCGCCTCAGGTGCAGCGCGATCGCTTCGCGAAGCGCATAGTTCCCCTCGGCGATGTGAACGTCCTCATGTGGCGACTCCGTCATCCGCCGCACCTGCTCGTACAGGCCGCGGTTCCATTGCTCCCGCGGGAACAGGTCCATCTGCGGCCGCGCCACCACGAAAGCGATCTCCGCTTCTGCGAACTGACCCGCACGCTCTTTCGCTTTCCTCGACTCACCGCCTCCACCGATCTCGGCTTCGCTCACCCTAGTGCCCCATGCCGACAATTCAATAGTCTTCCCCGTCTTCGCCACAGGCATCACTTGACCGTCAGCGTAAACGACGAAGGTTCCCCTTCCAATATCTGCCTGCAAATATCCCTCGGCAATGAGCATATCATACACTTGATTAACTGTACCCCTAGAAATGCCAAGTTCATCAGCCAATTCTCGACTAGATGGCAATTTGGTGGACAACTTTAGCTTATTTCCGACGATCTCATCGCGAAGCGCGTGGTACAAAGCTGCATATTTACTTGGGTATCTGGTGAGATACGCTTGAAAAGGTAAATAAATAGCCATCCAACCACCTCTTTTCCATCAAAATTGGTACATATGAATTAAGTCATATTGGTTCTTTTTATTAATCCAATCATACCGTATGCTAACTAAAAACACATTACATTCATTCACAGGTAAGGAGAAAATGAACAATGAATCTACAACCGCCTATTCTTGAGGGTACACGCGTTACCCTGATTCCCCTGCATGCTTCCCATATTCCTGGCCTGACGGAAGCTGCGAATGACCCTGCTATTTGGACGAACATTATGACGCCCCTGCTGAGCCCAACTGAAGTCACCACTTTTGTTGAACAAGCGCTGAAGGAACAGGAGGCACAACAAGGCATCCCTTTCAGTGTGTATGACCGGCTTACCGATACGATTGTCGGCTGTACGCGACTCTTTGATATCTCCGTTCCTCATCGGAATATGGAGATCGGGCATACTTGGTACAATCCTAGTGTTTGGCGCTCACGCGTGAATACCGAATGCAAATATTTGTTGCTTCGCTATTGCTTTGAATCTCTGAACTTGCTTCGTGTTCAGATCAAAACAGACCTTCGCAACGAACGCTCCCAAGCAGCTATTGCCCGTTTAGGAGCCCAGAAAGAAGGTGTCCTCCGGCAACATCGTGTCATGTATGATGGTTATGTGCGAGACACCGTCATGTACAGCATCCTCGACAAAGAGTGGCCTCAGGTCAAGCAACGATTAGAAGGCTTTTTGGACAAATAAACCGAGAGCAAGTGATGGGCATCTGTTCTTCCCTGGCACTTGCTTCTTCTTTTTTATCATTTCGCAGAAAATTTATGGAGCGCAGTGACGTGCAGGTGCGAAAGTGATATAATAACTGGGAAAAAATGAATCGCTCATTGGAAGGAATGACCCAATCTTATGAATCCTTTGGCAAGTCAGTTAAACGAGACCCTGCAACGTGAAAATTCTCACGTACATGACATGCTTTCCGCATTAGGTAAATCGATTTACTTCCCGAAAGAAGGCATTCTCAGCCAATCGGCTGAAGCGAAGACCAAAGCTAAAAAATTCAATGCAACCATTGGTATTGCCATCGAAAATGGTCAGCCTATGCATCTGAAGGTCATTCAAGATACACTCTCCACTTACAATCCTAAAGATATATATGAATACGCTCCACCAGCTGGTAAGCCTGAGCTTCGCACTGCTTGGCGCAAAAAAATGCTCGAAGAAAACCCAAGCATCGGCAACAAGCTTATCGGTAACCCAATTGTAACGAATGCGCTGACGCATGGTTTAAGTATCGCTGCTGATCTTTTTGCAGACGTTGGTGATGCTGTTATTATTCCTGATAAAAATTGGGAAAATTACGAGCTTACTTTCGAGATTCGCCGCGGCGCCCAAATCGTGAACTACCCGCTCTATAACGAACAAGAGCGCTTTAATTCCCAAGGCTTGCGCGATGCACTTCTCGCTCAAAAATCCAAAGGCAAAGCGATCGTCGTATTGAACTTCCCGAACAATCCAACAGGCTACACGCCTGACGCACAAGATGGCAATGCCATTGTTGCTGCAATTAAAGAAGCCGCAGAAGCTGGCATTAACGTTGTCGTTCTAACTGACGATGCTTACTTCGGTCTTTTCTTCGAAAATTCGTTGCATGAATCCTTATTCGGTCAATTAGCTGACCTGCATCCTCGTGTGCTTGCAGTCAAAATCGATGGAGCAACCAAAGAAGAATACGTCTGGGGCTTCCGTGTAGGCTTCATTACGTATGCAGGTCAAAGTAACGCACTTCTTGATGCACTCGAAGAAAAAACAAAGGGAATCATCCGCGCAACCATTTCCAGCGGACCGCACCCTTCCCAAACTTTCGTGCTTCACGCTTTGAATTCACCAGAGTTCAATGCACAGAAGCAAGAGAAATACGAAATCATGAAAGGTCGCGCGAACTGTACAAAATCCATTTTGGACAGCGGCAAGTTCGACGATGCATGGGGTTACTACCCGTTCAACTCCGGATATTTCATGTGCTTGAAGCTCAAAACCGTTGATGCTGAAGCTTTACGCGTACATTTGTTGAATCAACATGGTGTAGGTACAATCGCGCTAGGCGAGACAGATCTTCGCGTTGCCTTCTCTTGCATTGAAGAAAGCAACTTGGAAGAGTTATTCAACATCATTTATCAAAGTGTTAAAGAAATAGAGACGGTTGCCGCGAGCAAATAAGGCGAGCACCACGAAGAGCACCTTCTAACCATTGGGTTAGAAGGTGCTCTTTTTTATGCAGAACATTTCGTAGTTGTATGATTAATACGACATAAAGACGTTCGATGGACGCATCAGAACGTCTTTTCTAGAATGGATTCGCTCATAGATTTATCGAGCATTGCGGAGGTGGTGCGATTACGAAGGTGGAGCTACTTCGCCAATATCGACAACTCCCTACCTCCACTTCGTTTTCGTCAAACCCAGCAACAAGTCCCCCGCCAATCATTTTGCCATCCAATAAAACCATGATGTATGTTCCAAACAACAACGCGTTCGTGAAATCAGCATCTCGATGAATAATGTCCATAGTCCCCCCCAAGAAATAACTTCCTACATGTATTTCTATTTAGAAGTCACTATCCCTTTTCCAGTATATTAAATTTTGAATACGCATCCTTTTTTTGGATATTATATAGTTACCAATCTAACTGTTTCGCACATCCTACGAGCAGGCGGGAGACACTTTGACTGAACATGGAAAAATAACAGCTGGTCAAGCGGCTGCACTCCTCTACTTGAGTATCATTTCAACTGCGCTGCTGTACTTGCCTAATATTACGGCCAAATCAGCAGGCAATGATTTATGGCTATCGCCAATCATTGGCTCCGTAGCAGGATTTCTTTTGATTTTTGTAACCTGTAAGTTGGCCAAGAAATATCCTAATCAAACTTTTATGGAATATTTACCGGCAATCATTGGATCGTGGCCTGCTAAGATCCTAGGATTCTTGTACATTATTTCGTTATTAAACATGAGTGGCGCGGTTCTGAGATCTTATACCGAATTAATGCTCAACGCCTTTCTTCGGATGACACCTAAGGGCGTCATTATATACTCTATGCTTTTCATCTGCGCTTATGCCGTACGAAGTGGATTGGAAATAATAGGGAGAGCAGCTCAGCTATTCATGCCTGTTGTTATTATCTCTCTTATTTTCATCATAGCTTTGCTCTCGAAGGATTATAACATCAAGGACATGCTGCCAATCCTTGAAAACGGTTTGTTGCCGGCTCTTAAGGGATCCATTCATTCCATGACATGGATTTCTGAATTCTTCTTCATGAGTTTCCTGATCCCTTATATACATGATGCTGATTCGGTCGGCAAATGGTCAACTCGTTCTGTCATCTGGGTTGTAGCTACAATGTCTGGCATGAATTTATTTGTACTATGGCTACTCGGACCAAGCTTAGAAACGTTTCTTTACCCCATTTTAGCTGCGGCACGCTATGTGAGTGTAGCCGATTTTCTCGAAAATATTGAATCCCTTATTGTTATCATTTGGGTCATCGGTTTGTTTATCAAAATTTCTTTGTTTTATTATGTTAGTGTTATGGCCATTACGAATTGGCTGCGACTACAGAATTACCGGGCAGTCGTGCTTCCAACAGGCTTGTTAATTGCGCTCTTCGCGTTATGGGGGATTCCAAATTTACCATCCTTAGTATCTAGAAGCAGCGGCGGCGGCGACTTCAATGATCTTTTTTTTCGACTAGTTTGTCCGGGCATTCTTCTAATCCTCGCTGCTATTCGGTCGATTCCCACTAAAAAAGGAGGCTTGGGTACGAATGACCGATTATTCGAACATAAGGATCCTGCCCACCCTAACGGATAGTTTGCATTGCCTGCATACCATCTACGACCGCTGCTATGATATTGTTTTTCATGAATTCCGTATTGGTGAAGAACTTGATGCCTGTATTGTCTATTTACAAGGGCTTGCGGATTCACAGTTAGTAGATCAACAACTTCTTGTCCCCTTATCCGTGTCAAATATTTGGATTTCTACCGCTGAAGCGATTCAAGAGGAACTTAAACTTTCCGACATTCAATATGTTTCTACCTATGCAGATATCATTTCTGCTGTTTCCATGGGAGCTGCCATTCTCCTTATAGACGGTGAAGATCGCGCTTTAGGTATCTCCTGTCAAAAATGGGAGACACGGAATATCGAAGAACCCAGTTCGGAGACGCTAGTTCGAGGACCTAGGGAAGGTTTTGTCGAATCTATTTCGGTAAATACGTCCCTGCTCAGACGAAAGCTTAGAAACCCGGATTTAAAACTTGAAGCCACTTCGATCGGCAAGTATTCGCAGACCGAAATCGTGATCGCTTATATTGAAGGCATTATTCGACCAAGTCTCGTCAATGAGATGATGACTCGTCTTAAAAGAATCCAAATTGACGGTATATTGGAAAGCTCTTATATTGAAGAACTAATTGAGGATAACCCTCTTTCTCCTTTTCCACAACTGCTTTCGACTGAACGTCCAGACGTTGTCTGCGCCTCACTATTGGAGGGGCGGATTGCTGTTCTTGTTGCTGGAACGCCATTTGTTTTGATAGCTCCTGGTACGCTAGCAGTGTTCTTGCAATCGCCAGAAGATTATTATCAACGGTTTTATGTAGCATCAGCGATACGGATGCTTCGTTACATGTTTATTGGCATTGCCCTGTTGGCTCCGTCCATTTATATTGCCGTCGTTTCCTATCACCAGGAAATGATTCCCACAAAACTATTACTTTCTATGGCAAAGTCCAGAGAGGATATTCCTTTTCCAGCACTTGTTGAAGCGCTCTTAATGGAAGTCACCTTTGAGGCGCTTCGCGAAGCAGGCATCCGTCTGCCGAAGCAGGTAGGGGCAGCGGTGAGTATTGTTGGTGCGCTTGTCATTGGTCAAGCAGCCATAGCGTCTGGTCTTGTATCCGCTCCGATGGTCATGGTTGTGGCTATAACCGGTATTGCCTCATTTATGGTTCCACACTATGGAGCAGGTACGGCTATCCGACTCATACGCTTTCCTATCATGATTACCGCTGGAATCTTAGGATTATTAGGCGTCATTCTAAGTATCCTTGCGATTATCATTCATGTGCTCGGACTTCGTTCATTCGGCGCTCCTTATTTGACGCCGATATCCCCTGTTCAGCCCTACGCTTTGCTCGATTTACTCATTCGCGCACCAAGATGGTTATTTAACCGAAGGCCTCGTGTAGCTTCTCCCCTTAATAGACACCGTCAAACGCCAGCCATGAAGCCCGGTGTTCACGGGCAATCAGCACATAAGGACGATGAATAAGCTATGAAAGCATATCTGAGATTAGGTCTCATCTGTTTCATTTTGATATGTTTAACTGGCTGTTGGGATCGGATGGAAGTCAATGATCTGGGGATCATTACAGCTATTGGCATAGATAAAAATCAAGAGAACGAGGGTATTGTTGTATCTGTTCAAGTCTTCGTACCGAGCTCGAATAGCACGAGCATAGGCGGCATGGAAGGGAGTAAAGGCAAAAATCCTGAGAGCATTGTCGTTTCCGCAGCAGGTGTGAATATGTCGGATGCCAATCAAAGACTACAAGAGAAACTTTCTCGCAAATTATTTTGGGGGCATGCCAGTACGATTGTTTTTGGAGAAGATTTAGCGAAAGACAACTTAGAAGATCCGCTTGCTTTTCTCCGCCGCCATCCTGGTCCAAGAGGAAGATCACTTATCTATATCTGTCAAGGAAATGCTGTCGATATGCTAAATGCGTCTCCAGTTCTCGAGAGGGATACATCGGAGGAGTTGCGTGAAATGTCCAATTTACACACGGGATTGTATGTAACGTTGTTGAAACTGCATAATTTACTTGAATCTGATTCCCAGTCCTACGCCCTTCCTTACACTAAAATGTACACATCGCAGAAACAAAAAAATAAAGCCATCTATGTTTACGGCTCAGCACTGCTTAAGAAAACTCAAATGGTTGGACTTCTGGATGACGCTTCAACGAGAGGCCTCATGTGGTTGACCAATGCGATAAAAACGGCTCTAGTCACTGTCAAATTCAATCAAAATCAGGGAAAAGTGTCTGTTGATGTGTTTCATAGTCAATCAAGCATTGAACCTTTCATTGAAGGCGAAAACTTGTCTGTGAAAGTGAAAACACGCATAGAGTGCAACGTTGTTGAAAACACGACAAAGCTAAATATGCTGGAAGAAAAAAACGCTACCATCGTAGAAAGCAAAATTTCCAGTATGTTGGAAGAGCGAATTTTATCCGTAGTCACACAAGCTCAAAACGACTTTCACGTAGATGCACTCGGTTTCGCGACAGCATTTCATAGGAAATATCCTCAGCAGTGGAAAAAATTAGCGCCGCAATGGGACACGTTGTTCCCGCAAGTTATTGTTCATGTCGAAACGGATGTTAACTTGGAACGAACTGGATTTATTGAGGATCCTGCTAGTAAAAAAATAGGAAGCAAGGAGGAGTAGTTCTGATAATAGTCACTATCCTTTGTACGACTCTCCTTGCTCTATTTATTCTTCTCTTTGAGTGGCCTATTCACAAAAAATCTCCTATGCGAGAACGAGTTGCACTCGTCAGCATGACCATAATTGGTTGGGCACTTTTAATTACCGTGAGTCTTTTTCCGAATATGCCAGGAACAACGCAACTTATAGAGATCGTGTTTAAACCTTTCACTTCGCTGCTTAAATGAAATTTTACATCTGTTCGTTTTTATCACGCTGGATCTTCAATGGCACTGTCTGCAACCACCTAGCGGCAGTCAAGATGAGAATGGCCACAGCAGCTACTACGCCGATCGCTACTATCCGATTTCCTAACAAGAGTTGAACAACCAAGGAAAGCACAATGCCTCCCAAGTTGCCAAACAACAGCAGTAAGCCTGTAACGGCGCCGACGAACTGGGGATCGGATTTGGCCTCTGCTAGGGACAGCATCACAGGTAAGTCAGCAAGCAGCAGAAAACCGCACACAGCCAACAAGCTAATGAATAACCATTGTGGCATGCCAACTGCGAGCCCAACCAGAAGCAACACGCTCGCCACAAGTGAGCAGAGCACAACCGTTCTCGCGCGCTGACCATGCATCGCCCACCGTGGCAGGGCCGCAGCGCCAGCAATGCCTGCTGCCGTCATGACACCGATGCCAATGCCGACTTGCTGGGCATTGTAGCCGATCGCGCTGGCTAGCACTTCGAGCCATGTCGCCAGCGTAATGAAAATACCGAAGCCTGCGAACAGGAGCAGGCTGAATAGCCGCACCCAACGCTGCGACCAAAGGATCGCAATCGCGCGTAACCCCAATGCGCTGCTCGTATCCGCATCCGCTGCCTCAACCTCAAAGAGCGGCGCACGTTTTAGCGCCAACAGCATGGCCACGGCGGCAATTACGCTAATGCCTCCTTGCGTCCACAGAACAGCCGGCATACCCTGCCATGCCATCACAAAAGGAACAGTAACCGTCGAGACCAGGATACCGACGAATAGACTCGCCGTGCCTGCTGCAATGGCATTCGCTCGTTGCTCGGGCCGCACATAGAGCACAGCTACTTTGTTCACAGCATTGAGTACAAGTGGCTGTCCAATAGCAATCACAAGCTGCCCAATGAGTGCAAATTCGTAGCCAGGTACGATGCGAATAAGTGCTCCAACTGCCGTCAACGCACCCCCGATGAGCAACGATCCGCGAAACCATCGGTCAGCGCCCAGTCCAAAAGGGATAGACAGCAGCACGTAGACTAGCGGGAATACGAGAGACAACCAGCCTACGGCATCGATAGAAACCTCCCACTCACGGGAAGCAGCCGTCGTTATGGGGGTGAAGGTTACCCATAGCAGCTGAGTTACCGCCGCAAGCAAGGCGTACGCTGCGACAACCGACCAGCGAGAACGAGACGTACTTGACTTCACCATGAGGACACCTCCCATTTGCTTATCAATCTATCCAGTCACGCCGAATATCTTTTCTAGATACCCGTTCAGCAGGATGCCATCCGGGTCCAATTCTTCTCGAATACGGCAAAATGGCTGCCATTTGGGATATCTTTCAGACAACTCGGATGAACGCAGCGAATGCATTTTGCCCCAGTGCGGCCTGCCGCCATGTTGCAGGAATATGTCCTCCATCGCTGCAAAATAGTCCTCATGCGGCATTCCTTTGTACATATGAATGGCAATGTAGGCAGAATCACGCTCGAACGCTGGGCTGAGCCAGATATCATCGCCTTTCGCAAACCGGCACTCGATTGGAAAATGAACGTTGTACTTGTTTTTCGTCATCTTCGCACGCATTTCTTCAATGACCGCTGGCATAGCCTCTGCTGGTAGATTATATTCCATCTCGTTAAAACGAACGAGTCTTTGCGTGGCAAACAGTCGATGACTGTAATCGACTTTGCTGCCCACAGGCACTTGCGATGCGGATAGTCGACTCACTGTCTGACTGAGCTTCGGAACCTTGCGGCATAATTCGGACAATAGACCGAAGAGCGTATTTTCGAGAAGGACATCACCGATGTAATCACGCACCTTACGGCTCGTCACCGCTTGATCCGTCGGATTCATGAATTTGAGCTGACAGGGGTCCGCATATGGGAACCAATAGAATTCAAAATGTCGATGGCCGCCCGCTATTTCTGGCAGCTCCTGCAAGCATTGTTTCAGCGGCATTCGCTTACTTTCGTACTTCATTTTATAAGTAGGTTGAAGCCTGAGCGTTACTTGCACAATAATTCCCAGTGCGCCTATGGAAACTTGCATCGCTTTAAACAAATCAGGGTGCGTCACAGGTGTGCATGTGATAACATCGCCAGCCCCCGTCACCATCGTCAATCCCACCACTTGCGTGGCAATGTTACCGAACTGTTGGCCAGTTCCATGGGTCCCCGTACTGATGGCCCCAGCAATCGACTGTACATCGATGTCACCCAGATTCTCCTGTGCCAGCCCTTGGTTGAACAGCAGCTCCCCAAGCAGCTTGAGCTTCGTGCCTGCCCAAACGGTCGCAGTCTTGGCCTCCGTATCTAACTCCACTAGGCCTTGCATTCGGTCTAGCGTAATCAGCACATCATCCGATGCTGCAATTGGCGTAAACGAATGTCCTGTACCGACAACGCGCAGCCTGCGTCCTTCTCGTCTGCATAGCAGCACAGCCTCGGCCACCGCTTCGATGGAATCCGGATAGAGCACCGTCTGCGGCGAAGCCTGAACCATACCTGACCAATTCGTCCATGTCCCTGATTGGCTTCTCATAGAAAACACGCCCCCATACCGCGATACGTTGGATATGTACTTACAATGCTGCCCTGCGACACGGCATATAGCACGAGGAATCGCTCGCATAGCTCCCCTGCCTTCGCATGACGGAAAAACACCGGGTCGCCCAGCTCCAGCTTGACTTCCCCGCGCACGCGCAGCGGTGTTTGCACTTCACCTGCGCCCTCTAATGCCAACAGCTCCAGACCTTCAGGCAAATACGGCTTGGGACGTTTATCTGCCCCTGTCGGTCCCGAAGCCGTGTAACCGCCGCCCATACAAGTCACGATGTTCGGCTGTGGACGCCGTACAATCTCTACCGCATACCCGGCAGCAGGCTTATAGCGAAACGACTTGTAGTTGTCGAACAAGCCAGGTGAGTAAAAGCCTGACCCTGCGGTGATCTCCGTCACCCAGGCCTCTTCCCGCGAGCTATCCATACTTCCTGTCCCACCCGCATTGACGAAACGAAGCTGGACACCCATCTGGCTCAGCCGTTGTGTAACTTCTTCTCTCCACTTGGCGGCTTTATGGATAGAGGATTTTTTCAACCTGCGGATTAGTGCATTTTTCACAGCTTGCCCAGGCACATTATCACCAACACCGGCAATCTGTGCCTCGTACCCCATAATGCCGTCCAACCGCAGCCAGTTGGCCTTAACAATGGCTTCCGCAACAGGTTGTACGTGCTCCCATCGCGTCAACGGTGAGCGCCATACGCCAAAATGCAATCCAGGAAAATCAGTCGACATATCGATGTCGAGACAAATGGGTACAGTTACTTGCTGCTTCGCTGCGAGCTGCTCTAATTGCTCAACATGCTCAATACAATCGACCATGAACGTAATCGTTTTGCCTTCACCAATAAGTGAAATCACGTCGGTCAGCGCCTCAACATGCCATTGCGGATAGCCAAGTAGAAGGTCATCAAAACCATCGCGGGCTAAGAAAGCAGCCTCATCCGCCGTATAGCACATAATCCCCTGATACACATGATCAGCTGCTAAAATACGGCGAAGTACCTCGGGACAGCGAATCGATTTGCTTGCCACCCGAATCTTTTTTCCCCCTGCTTCCTGCGCAATGGCCCTAATGTTAGCATCCAACAAATCCAAATCTACGAATGCGAATGGCTTCGGTACATCCTTGAATATCTGTTTATAGTACTCGTAGGATCCTAACATGTGACATACCTCTTCCTCGTGAGCCGTATTAAGGCTTAGTCAGCCTGCGAATGATTTTAAGCCCGATTTTACTCGAGGGATAGCGAAAAGGAATATCAAACATCGTCGTCTGTTTCAATATACTTTTCATATGCGAAAATATGTGAAAACTCATCTCGCCATGATAGCTGCCCATCCCGCTCTCGCCCACGCCACCGACAGGTAAATGCGTTGAACCAAAATGCATCAATGTATCATTGACACAACCACCACCGAATGAAATACGCTCAAGCAAGGCTTCTTGCACCTTTTTGTCCTCCGAAAAAACATAGAGGGCTAGCGGCTTCGGCCGAGCTTGGATCAAGCCCACCACTTCATCGAGACTGTCGTAGGTTAGGATTGGAAGTATGGGTCCAAAAATCTCCTCTTGCATAACTGGCATATCCCATGTGACCGCTTCTAGCACAGTCGGTTCAATTTGCAGCGTCTGGTCATTCGCGTCTCCACCGATAACGACCTTCCCGTCTTTCATAAAATGCTGCAATCGCTCGTAATGACGGCGTGATATGATTTTGCCATACTCGGGGCTTAGCAGCGGCTTGTCACCATAGAAAGATTGGATAGCCTCTTGCAAATAGGCCAGCAGTTTATCTTTCACGCTCCGATGCACGAACAGATAGTCTGGAGCGACGCAGGTCTGTCCCGCATTTGAGAACTTCCCGAAAGCGATGCGCTGTGCGGCCAGCTTCAGTTGCGCATCATGATGGACGATGCAGGGGCTCTTGCCTCCGAGCTCCAATGTCACGCGTGTGAGCCGCTTTGACGCCGCTTCCATCACAATTTTTCCGACCGCAACGCTGCCCGTAAAAAAGATCTTGTCAAACGGCTGCTCCAGCAGCTCACTGCTGGCTTCCACGCCGCCTTCCACAACAGCTATATAATGCGGTTCAAATGTTGCACGTAGTATCGAGGTCATCACAGTTGACACCGCTGGTGCTAGTTCGGATGGCTTCAGTACCACCGTATTTCCTGCAGCAATGGCTCCCACTAACGGATCAAATGCCAGCATAAACGGATAATTCCACGGTGCAATGATAAGTGCCGCGCCCAGTGGTTCTGGGATCATGTAGCTGCGACTCCCCGAATGCGTCATCGGAGTTTTCACTTTCTTCGGCTTCATCCAACGTTTCAGATGCTTGATGACATGTGAAATCTCTTGATAGACAATGCTTATTTCAAACGCGTACGCTTCCTTCTCACTTTTATTCAAGTCGGTGCGAAGCGCCTGGATAATCTCCGATTCCCGATCAACAATCGCTTGTTTCAGCTTTCGAAGCTGTGTAAGACGGAAATCAAGTCCTCGCGTAGCTCCAGTGTGATAATACTTTTTTTGCTGCTCCATCAATTGGCTTATCGCCATTCGGCTCTCCACCTCTCGGATATGTGTATCCCGAACTTTATTTGGAAACGTTTACAATACGTCATATTCATAATCTCTTCATCCTTTTATCTTACCACCGCAATCCCAAAAGTGACAACAGCCCCAAAAAAGCTATTTTGGTAATATTCTCATGGATTTTTGGAAAAATATATAGAATTGCTCAGTCCTTCCCCTGTCTCTTTAACGCTTTATATTTTTGAATCGCTTGCTTCCCATTCAGGCGGTACCAAACGATGACAGGCGCAAGAAAGTTGATCACCATCACGCAGCTAACAACAATCCACATGAACCATTCCGTATTAAGAATGGATTGGTAAATCACAGAATGATAAAAGTCCATAGCCGCCACTCCTCTCGTCTTTGTTGTTAGTGTAGCCAGCGGCAGGCAACCTATTCCTATTGGCACAGATTAGAGGTGAATGTCCATGCAGGAAATGAGGCAAGAAGCCCTCAGGTTAACTTGGTCGGACAAAACAGCCGCCATCGAGGAAGTGTTAGGCCAAAGTGTCGATGTGCAGCGACGTGATTTCATGTTTTGCGGCAATCCTGAATTTCCGGGCTGCTGTTTCTACTTAGAAGGACTCGCAGACACGGCTATTATCGATAATGCTTTGAATGCTTTAGTCGTCAAGGGCTCCGAGCTCGTGGAAGAGCCAGCACTGCTAGCAACGGCTGACGAAATTATCAGCAGCTTGATGTTCAATGCAGCGATCAAAGCATGCCATTCACTGGCTGCAGGTATTGAAGGGGTTCTTTCCGGGGATACACTCGTCTTGATCGAAGGCGTGGAACAAACCTTACTTGTCAGTTCCAAAGGGTGGAAAGATCGCAGCGTTGAAGAACCCGCTTCCGAAAACAATGTCCGCGGTCCGCGAGACGGCTTTACGGAAAGCATTCGCACGAACACAGCCCTCGTTCGCAGACGAATTAAAGACCCCATGCTGCGGATGGAAGGCATGGTGATCGGAACAAGAACCAAAACGGATATTAATATCGCGTACATTCAGGATTTAGTTAAGGTGGGACTTGTCGATGAAGTCAAGCATCGGCTATCCGGCATCCAGATCGATGGGATCCTCGAAAGCGGATATATTGAGGAAATGATTGAAGATGCTCCGCTATCTCCTTTTAATACGATCCAAAGTACAGAACGCCCAGATAAAGTAGCTTCTGCGTTGCTGGAAGGCAGAGTGGCTATTTTTACAGACAATACGCCTGTGGTCTTGATTGTGCCGACATTTTTTTGGCAATTCATTCAGGCACCGGATGATTATTATAATCGGTATTGGGCTGGAACTTTTTTTCGCATTGTGCGTTACTTTGCTTTCTTGATCTCATTAATCCTGCCATCCATTTATGTCATGCTCGTTTCCTTCCACCACGAGATGATTCCAACCGCACTCGCGCTCACCATTGCCTCCGGTCGGGAGGTGGTGCCCTTCCCTGTTTTGCTCGAAGCGATTCTTATGGAGCTCGCTTTTGAATTAATGCGCGAAGCAGGGTTGCGTATGCCGAAGCCGATCGGACAAGCCGTTAGTATCGTGGGCTCGCTCATTATCGGTCAGGCAGCCGTACAGGCTGGGCTTGTCTCACCATTTATGGTCATCGTCATCGCGATTACTGGGATTTCGTCGTTTGCGATTCCGAGCTACTCATCTTCGCTAGCGCTGCGAATGTTTCGCTTTCCGCTCCTGATCGCTTCTGGCACTTTAGGGCTGCTCGGGTTCTCTGGCAGTTTCTTCATTCTAATGCTCCATGCGCTCTCGATCCGTTCCTTTGGTGAGCCTTACTTAGCGCCTGCCAGCCCTTTTAGCCAAGTGGCTCAGCGGGATATGCTGCTTCGGGTGCCCCTATGGATGATGGATGAGCGGCCTGGCTTTGCCCAAGATTTGCAACGCATGCATGATATGCAAAAACCAAAGGTGCCAAAGGAATGACTGTTATGAAGAGAAGTCTCGTCTTACTCATCGTCCTTACGCAGTTGCTGCTCACCACCTCTTGTTACGGCCTGCGGCAAATCAACGAGTTGGCACTAGTAACCGCTGTCGGCTTGGATATTGGGAAAGAGCCGGGCTCTGTTAAAGTATCCGTACAAATCATTCGTCCCGCAGATGCCCGTGGGCAGACAGGCGCGCCTTCCGGAGGAACGGGAGAGCCGATCTATTCCATCAGCGCAGAAGGCAAAAGCATTTTCGATGCTATACGCAATCTAGGGCAATTCACGTCAAGACGCGTGTATTGGGCGCACAACTTTTTGATCGTCATGCAAGAGAGCTATGCGCGAAGAGGCATCGCGGATATGATTGATTTTTTCACGCGCAATCATGAGCTTCGTATGAATACCTGGGTGGCCGTAACGAAAAATGCACCAGATGAAGTCATCTCGACCATTACTGGCCTTGAAGTTGTACCTGGGGAAGCCATTGACCGCTTGTTCCGTAATGTTCAGATTGTCGGCATGGCGCCGGCTACCAACATGATGAATTTAGAGGAAGCGTACTTAAGCCGCTCTGTGCAACCAGTGCTTGCTGAATTGCAGCTCGTGCCCCGAGGTATTTCCAATAAGCGGCCAGAAGAACACGGCTCGATCAAGCAAGTCGAATTAGCAGGCGCAGCTGCTTTCCTCGAGGATAGAATGGTCGGCTGGCTTTCGTTAAAGGAGACCCGGGGGTTGATGTATTTTTTACAAAAGTTAAAAAGTGGGATTGAAGTCGTCGCCTGTCCACATGATAAAGATCACAGTGCGACCGTCGAATTTAAAGATATTGATTTCAAAGTTACCCCCTCTTACGCAAAGCAACTTCCTAGTTTTCAAATCCAACTGGTGGTCAATTCCGATGTCGTGGAGTATGACTGTGGGGAACCGATTACCGATATTCGAGGAGAAATCGAGGAAGCGCTTGAGGGGACGCTCTCTTCACAAATTGAAAAAGTCGTGACCACGGCCCAGCAGCAATATCATTCTGATTTCTTGAAGCTTGGCGATGTGTTTCGCAACAAATTTCCAATGGAATGGAAGACATTGGGGGCGGACTGGCAAACAGCGTTCTCCAATGCGGAGACAAGTATTGAAGTCCAAGCCTCAATCCAGTCTACCGTGCTAAAAGCAGCCCAGCAGGGGGTAAAATGAAGAAATTCCAGATAACCAATGGCATGTTCATTGCGATGGTGGTTAATCTCATCTTCGCTAAAGCGATCGGTGTTACGCAGGGGGTACTTGCTAGAACGGTAGGCCAAGATATGTGGGTGGCTACGCTGTTCGGTACCATTCAGGGCGCTCTGATGATGTACATCACATATGTGGTCGTGCGCAGAACGCCACATCTCAACTTTATTGAACTTGGCGCTGTCCTGCTGGGGAATTGGTTTGGCAAATTCGTAGCTCTGGTGATTTTCACTTTATATCTGGCAGCCTTTGGGCCCATTATGATAACTTTCGTTTATCACTTGAAAGACTACTTTCTACCCGAAGCACCGGTTTGGCTGTTTACGACGGCTTCGCTCATCGTAGGCGCCACCGGCTGCTACTATGGCTTGGAAGTCATGGCACGCATCGCCTTGATTGGGCTGCTTTCGATTTTCATGCTGAATGTACTGATTGTAATTGGTTCTACCAATGAGTTCGATATTCGTAATCTGCTCCCGCTCCTGGAGCATGGCTTCCCTCGTACGGCCGTCGCCAGCATGCACTTCGATGCAGATTGGGCACTTGCGGTGATGCTCGCAGCGCTCATCTTGCCAATGGTGAGCGGTACAGCATCTCGCGGCGGTCAGCTTGGGATGATCAGCATTCTGATAAGCGGCATGCTAACGATTATTTGGGCGATTTTGGAAGGGGGCGTTTTGTCCGCGGAGGTGACAAGCCAATACACGATCTCCTGCATGAAGTTGGCGAGGAACGCGCATATTGGGAACTTTTTGCAGCGATATGAAATGATTATGATCGCACTTTACTCCGTCTCGGTGCTGTTTGAGGTCATGTTCTGTATTTATGGGACGTCGGTCAGTTTATCCAAGATTTTCGGTTTAAAAAGCAACAAAAGCATGATCCTGCCCGTCTGCGTCCTGCTTGGCGTTTTTGGTACGTGGGTCGTCAGCGATCACTTTCGGGCGATTGAATATCTAGAACACGACTGGCCTAAGATTGCGTTGCCCATCGCGTTTGGCCTGCCTTTGCTCATGTTGGCGCTGCGGTTGCTGCTTCGCAAAAAGCTGGATACGCTCTAATAAATCAACTAAACTCGCCACTAACGCTTCTGCAACTTTCTGACCCAAACGTATCGTGTGAATAGGCAACTTTTAGTTGGATAGGTGCGGGGTGGCGGTAGTCATGTCACAAAAAATCATTTTCTGTGATATCTACAAGGAATTATTCACCGCTGCAAAATCCACAAACCTATTGTAGATGCCACAGAATTTAGCTTAGTTGAATGGGTGTGGGGGGGCGGCTGTCATGTCACAAAAAACCATTTTCTGTGATATCTACAAGGATTTATTCACCTCTGCAAAATCCAAAAACCTATTGTAGATACCACAGAATTTAGCTTAGTTGAATGGGTGTGGGGTGGCGGCTGTCATGTCACAAATAATCATTTTCTGTGATATCTACAAGGATTTATTCACCGCTGCAAAATCCACAAACCTATTGTAGATACCACAGAAAGTAGCTTAGTTTGATAGGTACGGGGTGGCCGCGTTCTCGTTAGATGGTATGGTGCAGGGTTTTGTTGGTGTAGCTTTCAAAAATGTACTGACAAAAGGAGCTTAAGCAGTTACGCTTAGCTCCTTTTATTTTTGATCAATCAGATCAGAATCCGTAGTTCGATTTTACCGTTATACCCGGGTGGAAACCTGGATTTAGTTTAGCGAATCCGAACTAACGCGAAGGAGCCCTGCGACCGTTTTGAGACAGCCGACCTCTTTTCATTTACGGAAGCGTCGCTTCTTCCGCCAAAGCCGCCGTATCGTTCGTGTTATCCCACATGTAAGCTTTGAGGTAGTGACCACTTACAGAAGCAGGTGTAGTTAACGTTGTAGTAAATGTTTTGTTATCGTATTTGTTCACAACGGCTTCTTGAATCGTGTAAGACACGAGTCCCGTTGGTGAATATAAGGCGAGAATTAATGTCGCGCTAATCTGCTTCTCAGAGGAGTTTATCACTCTAGACGAAGCCGTAATGGCACTGTTCGCTGAGATCGATGTTATCGTCTGACCCGCTGTATTCGTAAATGTTGGCACATCTACCGTCAATCTTGGTCCAACAATAACTTCAGCTGCATTACTCACTAGCGTATTGCCGCCAAACGTAAAGTTCGCGTGGAATTGCGTTGCACCGCTCGCATTACCGGTGATTATTCCACTGCTTAAACCGGCAATCGACGGATTATCCACAGTGTACGTAAGCGCAGCGCCATCTGCGACGAGATCCAACGATTGCCCCAGGTTATCCATTCCTGTGACTGTGTACGTGGTAGTTTCCGCTAAACGCAGTTGCAGCTTTTTCGTCGTCAACTGGACACTCACGATATCATCTAAGCCAAACGTGCTCTCATAGACGAATTTCAGGGCATCCGCTGCCACTTCGCCGTTGCCCGTATCATTCAATTGCACGTAGCCTGTTGTGCCTGCGCTGAAGCGATGAATACCGAGGGGAACCCAAGCGCCGCCTTTTACGCGTTGATCGACCGAGTACGCTTTGGAGCCGCCGGCTCCGCTGACCGTATAGCTTGCATTACCAGCCCGCGAAGTCGTTCCGTCCGGCAGGAAGTAGTACACCGTATAATATCCAGTAGTCGGGATCGTCGGTGTCCATTTGACCGTACTCGATCCTGAACCTGCTGCGATACGATGGTAATCGTTATTATAAGCATTACCACCCGTAGCCGCCGTCCAGCTTCCTGTTCGAACAGCTTGCGCATTATCAACCGTTACGGCCACCTTCGTTGTTGCGGATACGGTAGCGCTAGCTACAGAAGCATTCCAGTTTCTATCTTTCGCCTTAATATAGAAACTGTAGGCCGTTCCCGGTGTCAAACCTGTCACTGTAGCCGTATTAGCAGCGATGACCGAAGTCAGTACCTGATTGTTTGCTGCATTATAAATGTCGGCATCCAATGGCACACCACTTTCAACGGATGTCCAGGACAAGGATACCGTCGTATCGCTTTTGCCAGTAACGGTTACTACTGTTGGAGCGCTCGGCGCCACCACATCTGTGATTGTACTTGTTGGATGTTCGAAAGCCCCAATATCTGGTAATCCTGTGTAAATCGGATTGTTCCAGAAATCGCGAACTCCGTGATCTGCGACCACTCTTCCCGCACCGATGAGCGGGGAACTGGCATTCAATTTATACCCATCCACCGTCGTCATGCCATCTGCACCTGTCCCTGGATTCACGAAACCAGGGTTTCCAACGAGATTGCTTAGACCTTGAGCAGGCGCAGGCTGACCATAGAACGCATTATTGATAAACCTTGGCAATGCCGCATACGTCTCCGTGGACCCTGTGACATAGAAAATATTGTTAATGAACGTAGCATTAGCACTGTTTTTCATTTGAAAGCCAATTCCAAGGCTGTTATAGAAGACGTTATTGTAGAAAATGGTAGGGTCCGCACTGTTGATCGTGAAGCTATGCCAGCCATTTCGCTTATCATTCTGGCTGATGTTATAACGAAGGATGTTCCGCCCATTTTTCAACTGGTTCATATCCATGAAGAATCCGCCTTCATTCTCATGGCTATAATTATATTGGAAAATATGATCACCCTGCGCTTGAATGTCCGTGTCGAAAGCCGTTGAATCGGAATCATTTTTAATCTCCGCATTCACTCTTCCCACTTCATTAAACTGCACGAGCGCTTGATTCGTTCGCCATACCCAGATGCCAGCAATCCATTTAATACCAGGCGCATAGGCTCCCACATCCAAGGTGACATTATGCTCGATGAGTGGATTGTTGGTTACCGCGATAATAATGCCATCCGCACCGTTATTCATAATCGTATTGTTTCGCACCGTGATATTCCTATTAAAATACGTCGTATCACTGGAGTGCCCCGCCATGTTAATCCCGATCGTAACCAGATCATGGATGTAGTTATTCTCAATCGTTAGCCCATCGTAATAAGCCTTCGGCTGAGTAGGTTCCCACTCCCAACCATCGATTTGAATACCGGCGTTGGAATTTTTGTTCACCCCTTTATCCTTGCCATCTGTCGTCGTCGTTGTCGTCTCGCCGGTCAAATTCATGCCCGTCACATCATGGATATCCATGTTGCGGATCGTGATGCCCCGCATTGGACCGTTATGAAAAGCTTTAATCCATATCCCGTTCCGGCGATAGAAGCCGGTCAAGTAATCGTCAGGATCGGCCGCTTTAAAGTTCGTTAACTCCAGATCCTGCAACGTAAAATACTGAATATTCTCCAATTCAATCGCAGCATAAGCGGCGTTGCCATTGATGATGGGTTTGACTTCCCCGCCGTATTTACCCACAATAATGGGATTTCCCGAAGCACCCGAGTTTCTAAGCTTTAGCGAGCCTGTGTACGACGTGCCCGATTTGAACAAAATTTGATCACCAGGCAAATAGTTGGTCTTCGCGTTAACTTTAGTTAACGTTCTCCAAGCCGTTGTCGTACTTGTGCCGTTATTACTGTCGTTTCCATTCACAGCATCGACGTAATACGCCGTATTGTCAGCATAAGCATGTTCCCCTGGTGCGACTGCCACCCATACTGTCATCAGCACGGCAGCTGAAAGCATAATCGAAAATATCCGCCCTACGATCCCTTTAAGCTTCATGGTTTCCCTCCTTATGAACTGCCGATTAGTTAATAACAACCGTCGTCACTCGCGGAATGCGTACGCCGTCTCCGCCAACCTTTACCGTGTAGGTGCCAGGGGAAGCTTCAAGTACGCTTAGGTTGTGACTAAACGTGAAGTTTCCGGAGGCATTGCTTAGCGTTTGTTCAAAGTACACCGTGCCGCCTGCCGCATTTTTGACCGTCAATGTCATTAAGCGCGAATTCACTTGGGTCGTTTGCCCCGTAACTGTAAGGAGGTTCGAGCTATTGTTATAGCTGGCGGATAAACTCATTTCTGCTGTTGGTGCAGCAGCCTGTTCAAATGTAACTGTTCCGAATTGTCCTCTTGCCCGCTTGGCTGATTCGCCATTGGTCGTCCAACCCCATTGTCCACGACTCGCATAGCTGCCATCACTGAGCGCCGCGTTCAGAAGAAGCGCTTTCCCTTCCCAGGGATTCGTGATGCCAAGCGCATAAAGCGGTATGGCTGCTTCCATGGTATATCCTCTGCCATCGGCATCTCTCACGATTTCCATGAAAACGAGCGGTTTCGAATTAGCTCCTTGCGTATTCATATACCACTGGTAACCATTCTCAATACCGCTGCCTAGAACAAGTTGACGATCGCTAGGCAGCATCGTTCCAACTGCTTCCGGATGTTGCGTGAAATCCATATCCTCATCACCAAGGAAGAGTTCTAGCGCATCACCGTTCCAAATGCCTGTTCCAGTTCGGGTATTGTTCATCGGGGTCGGATCTTTGATTTTCGCTCCGAGGTAAAGCTTTTTATCATCATATTTCAGAAAAACATCTGCCCGATGTTGATCGCCGTTGTTATCCGTCAATCCTTGGATGCGTATCAACTCGCTGCCCGCCCATTCGCCGCTCGGATTGCCGTTTGCATCGGCCGACACGACACCATCCAGCGTGATTTCGGAAGCTGTCTTTTTGATCGTAACGTCGTAATCCGCCGGGACTACAGGGATTTCTGCGCCATAACCGAAGGCAAGCTTCGTCATGTAAGGGAAACCGTTCGCAATATTGCCGGCCAATCTGACCCTGACATACTTCACTCCATTGGGCAAATAATTGGCATGCAAGGTGTCGGGAATACTATTATTGGCTGAGGACCCGAAGGCAGGATGCTTATAAATGCCAGACAAGTTATACAGCGTGAAATCTGTGCCGTTCGTCGAAGTCCAGAGCTCAAAGGCAGGCGTACTCGGTAGATTGGCGAAATAGTAGCCCTCGAGATAGGCAGATTTGAAATCTTTACCGGATGGCGCTGCAAAAGTCATAGCTGTTGTAGCTACTGTTGGGCTAATTCGTTTTACATAAGACGTCGTATTGAACGTGCGAATCAGCGTAGACGTTGTCAACGGTACCACTTGTAAATTGCTCGTATCAACGCCGCTCACATACTTCGAGAAATCGACCATCGTATCTTCCACATAGCCGTCAATGCGAGCGAACGTTGAAAGTGAACCTTCAAAAGCCACTTGATCGACCTTGAAATCTGTCGCCGTTCCACTGTTAAATGCGGCTGTCGGCATTTTTACACGAAGGAACTTGGTGCCAGCCGTAATCGGTGATGCAGCGACATACGTGGCTTTCACATTTTGAACGTCGGACATGAGCTCAGGATGAAGCTTGCGTACCAGCGTCACTTTATTACCTTCCACGATTGTTCCTGTCTGGCTGTCGTAGCTCGCTTCATAGACGGATAAATCATCTAGTGGCGTAAAATTCATTGTCCATTTGTTATACGTCACATCAATGCCGAACGATTTGAAATCTTGCGCACCTGAATAATAAGTGAAATTGCCGGCAATTCCTGATACACTTCCACTGCTTAAGGTAACACCGCTCTGGCTGTACACGAGGTTAAGCTGATTGAGTGTATCGGTCACACGTCCTGTAGCATCAAAGGTAAGGACATTGCCTGGATAACGAATATAGACAGCTGGGCTCAGTACAGGTGTACCCGTGAGCGTGCCTGCTGATGCAACCGGCGTTACTTCAAAGAACAGATAACGGTTCACATCAGCTGCCCCAGCCGTATAGGAAAGCGAGGTAGCGCCACTGATCACAGATTTACCCGTGCCGTCTGCGTTCGTCCCCCGATACCATTTGAACGTAGATGTGCCTTGCGGATTCGATTCAGCATCCCCATACGTATAACTGCCCGTTAATACTTGGCCGCTTAGCGTTGTGCCGTTCACCGTCACGCCGGATGCTGTTGGCGCTTGATTAGGCGGATCTGCGACAAATTTGCTCACCAAAATATTGTCCAACTGAATCGTGCCCGATTGATAGCGATAGGAAGAGAACGTATAATCCGTCACTGCAGTCGCTGCTTTATACAGCGCAACATTCGTTGCGGACGACATCGGCAAGCCGTCGATGGACACGCTGTATTGTTTCGTTGTCATATTCACGTCAACATGAATGTTGTACCATTCATTAGCTACGATACCTGAGAGTACGGTCGATTTTAAATTACTGCCATACCTGCGCGCAATCGTGCTTCCATTGAACAGCAGCTCCAGCACTTTATCGCCTGCGGCATCCTTGAGTAAAAGGAAGTAGCCTTCAAAGCTTGAGCCCGTCTGCTTCGTCATGACCTGCATATCGATCGAGAAATCCGTCGTAATTGGCGACGCAAACGTATACGTCGCCGTATTGGCCACGGAATTATTCGTTTCTGTCGTCGACAAATAGCCATTGCCAGCCGTATCTTGTGCAACAGAAACGAGATTAGCACCTGTCGTCGCTGTCCACCCTGCCGGTACTTGCCCGACTGTTGTACTCTCGAAGTCCTCTGACAACACATTGACTATCGCCGCATCTGCTTTAGGGATAACGAAAGGACAAATGCTGAATAGAAGCGTAACAATAAGAAGCATGGTTATTCTTTTCCTCATTTACGCACCTCATTTTTTAAGATAAATTTCAAGACTCTCCCCGCAGCACCTTTTCTGCCACGGACTTCAGCATGGAATCATTCACAACTACTTGTGCCTGATTGGCTTGATCCTTTACGAATTGTTCAAACATAAGATCACTTAAATGGGCAGCTATGCGATCTTTCACTTCAGTGAGCGGAATTATCGCGTCGCTATCGTTCGTGCTAGATGGCTTAGATGGGGATGATTTCGTATCCGTTGACGGTTGAGTATTTGGAAAAATATTCACCCTGTTCACATCTGCTCGCCTGAAATCATTCCTATGCTCCTCATAGAAGGCTGAAATGTCTTGATCGCTAATCGCTGTTTCACTCGCTTTTTTCTTTTTTAAGTCCTCAAGTAATTGAGTCTGTCGCATCTCATGAAATACTTTCTCTGTAATTTGCATTGGGCCATACACGGGTCTACCGCCCTCTACTTCCTTCTTTCTGCGCTCATTTTCGATCCGCAGCTCTTCCAGAAAAGTGGAATAGCTCGTATCTTTCAGCAGCCCGTATTGTACACCTAACGCTTGCTGAACCTTGCGTTTTACCAGTTGCTTTAGCACAGTCTGCGTTATTTTTTCCATGGGAATTTCGCCATTGTACGAATGATTCCAAAATTCCTTACTGTCTTCCGCTCCATACTTATCTTGAAAATACGCATAAGTTTTGGAGCGCTCAGCACCAAGCAAGGCGGAAAATTCTCTTGCTTCAACGGCTTCACCATTCACGGAGGCAACTTGAGCAGCATCCGAATATGGACGCTCACTGCGCATCATAAACCCTGACAATGTGCTTGCCAGAATAAGAATGAAACACCCTAAGCCGAATGCCAACATGCTGTTCCTCACTTTTTTCATCTACAAATGTCACCCCCTTTTTGATGAAAACGATTACAATACTATCTCATCCTAACAGTCTCCAATCTGCTCCTGCTATAGGGTTACATGACATGACTATCGAAATTGTCACCTTTTTAAGCTAGTATCTTACGTTTCACCTACATTTTTAATTGACAGTGGTTGAACTATAGTTATAGGGTATAAATTAAAGACATGGCTTTGGGAGGGCGATCACATTGTCCGTAGAAATCAACGACTTCTTAGTACCTGATATCGGTTACTTAATATATAGAAAGTGCACACCAACCTGGGAAATTGCCAAAAATGAAATCTCATTTTGTGACATCACTTATGTCATAGAAGGAAGGGGTATCTATACGATTAATGGCATACAATACGAGGTGAAACGCGGTGATCTTCTTTGCATTCCACGTGGAAGTATTCGTATGGCCCACTGCATTGTCGATGACCTTATGAACGTGTACTCCGCTAACTTCAACATCTATGACATGAACGGACAACAGGCCGACCTGCCTCTTCCTTTACTGACGCACATTGGGATTAAGAGTGACCTCGTCGGACTCTTTCGCGAGCTATCCAATGCCTGGGTACGTAAAGAAACCGGCTATCGGACCAAAACCAGAGGCCAGTTGCTCGTCATTATGCACCGATTGTATGAGTTGATTCTCTTTAAAAAAGACCCCACAAGATCCGACTATCGGGTGAAAAAGGCAATCAATTATATATCCGAAAACTACGCAAGCAATGTGACTGTCAAAGAGCTAGCTAATCTGGCAGGACTCAATACGGTATACTTTGGGGCACTATTTAAAAATGAAACGGGCATGCTGGTCAATCAATATTTGACACAAACAAGAATTAATCATGCAGAGGACATGCTGCAAAATGGCGAATGCAACGTAACCGAAGCTGCCGAGCGTTGCGGATATAGTGATCTGTCCCACTTTCGGAAGCAATTTAAGTTAATCAAAGGCTATTCGCCATCACAATGTCTCAGACATCAACCAGACTAGCATTCGCTAGTCTATTTTTTTTGCAAATAATATCTTTAATTAGGCCTAGTTAACTATAGTCAGACTATTGTTGAAAGGATTCGTTCAATGCTAAATTCTTAATTAAGAAAACGCTTTAATTAACTAATAGAGGTGCTTCATGGATCACACACAACGAAAATATTCCGAATACAAGGCTTGGTTGCAGCCGAAATCCAGTCTAACACCTAAAGCTTTGCAAATCCGAGCAGACTTCGATTTAGATTTTATCCATCAAGAATGTCGTCTAGGGCTAAATCGCTTATGGGGGGAAATTCAAGAAAGTGCTGCGTACACGCTTCAATTAAAAATTGACGATGGAGCGCATGAGGCGTATTCTCTCACCCCACTGGCTAATGGATTTGAAATCGCAGGCGGCAGTAAGAGGGGTCTCTTATATGGTGTGTATCGCTTCCTTAACCGTCTTGCCACTGGAGAAAGCATTGACCAGATTCATGAACGCTCCGCCCCCCAAGTGGACTATCGCATTATTAATCATTGGGACAACATGGATGGCCACATTGAACGCGGATATGCCGGTCATTCTTTCTTTTTCGCTCATAATCAATTTGACTACGATGCCGAACGAATTACGGACTATGCCCGGCTCATGGCTTCTATCGGAATAAACGGAATTTGCATTAACAATGTGAACGTGAACAAAGTAAGCGCTGGTTTAATTGCTGAACCGCTGCTTTCTGACTTGGCTGATCTAGCTGCCCTGTTCCGACCTTTTGGTATTCGGTTATTGGTGTCTGTACATTTTGACGCACCGATGATCGTTGGCGGGCTTACAACCTCTGATCCGCTGGATGCGGGAGTAAAGGAATTTTGGAGGGCGCAATCTGCGGTTGTGTACGATAAAATCCCTGACTTTTTAGGTTATGTGGTAAAAGCGGACTCCGAATTTAGGGGTGGCCCGGAGGCTTTCGGACGAACGCAAGCAGACGGTGCCAATACGATTGCCGCAGCGGTTGCGCCATTTGGTGGATTAGTCTTTTGGCGCTGCTTTGTGTATAACTGCCAGCAGGACTGGCGAGATGCGCAAACCGATCGCCCTATGGCGGCATACAAGCACTTTCAGCCACTGGATGGCGCTTTTGATCAGAACGTCATTCTTCAAATTAAAAATGGCCCTGTCGATTTTCAAACAAGAGAGCCCGTATCTCCTCTTTTTTCAAGTCTTACCAACACTCGCGAGGCTATTGAGTTTCAAATTGCACAGGAGTACACAGGCCAGCAAATCGATCTGTTCAGCCTAGCTGTTCAGTGGGAAGAAATTTTGACAACGGAAGTTAACAAAGGGAAGCAGCTGAAAAGCTTGTTTGGTCATGAAATCACAGCTGTGACAGCGGTTACAAACACAGGCAATAACATGAACTGGACAGGGAACACCCTTGCACAGTGCAATCTGTACGCTTTTGGGAGAATAGCGTGGAATCCTGATCTTACTGCGAAAGAGCTGATTCGTGAATGGATTCGGATTACGTTTGAAACCGATGAGCACGGAAGCCAAACGATCGAGGAGATGCTGCTGCAATCACGAGACATTTACGAGAACTACACAGCCCCTCTTGGTATTGGGTTTATGGTAAATCCAAATAATCACTACGGGCCTAATGTAGATGGCTATGAGTTTTCACATTGGGGAACGTATCACAGAGCAGACTTTGAGGCCATTGGCGTCGATCGTACGTCCAAAGGAACGGGATTTACAACGCAGTATCCAGAGTCTCTGCAAAACATGTATGACCATATAGCAACTTGTCCAGAGGAACTATTACTATTTTTCCATCGCGTTCGGTACGACTACCAAATGAAGGACGGACGAACATTACTTCAATATATATATGACAGTCACTTTGAGGGTGCTCAGCAAGCGGAAGTCTTATTACAAGCCTGGGAGACGCTGGAGAACCGCGTTCCACAGGAAGCCTTTTACTCGGTGAAAGAGCTGCTTAAACGTCAACTTCGCAATGCTCGTGAGTGGCGAGATCAAGTGAATACGTATTTCTATCGCAAATCAGGCATTGACGATGAAAAGGGAAGACAAATTTATAGGTAAGGCGGTGTAGATATGGTAATTACAAGTAAAAGTCAATCGTTCAAGTATATGAAACGTTACTGGATACTTTATGCGATGTTGATACTTCCGATGGCTTTCTTTATCGTGTTCCGTTACATCCCCATGGGTTACATTCAAATTGCCTTCAAAAATTATAGCATCGTAAAAAGCCCGTCAGAGATGGCGTGGGCAGGCAACAATGGGTTTGAATATTTTATTAAAGCCTTTTCTAATCGCGACTTTCTTTATTCACTTCGAAACACTATCGGTCTTAACTTTCTAGACTTACTGTTCGGCTTCCCTGCACCAATTATTCTCGCCATTCTCTTAAATGAACTCGCTTTTAAACGTTTTAAGCGGTTCACCCAAACAATCGTGTACATGCCGCACTTTTTATCATGGATTATCATTTCCGGTATGTCACTCCAGCTTCTTGCGCCGACTACAGGGCTTGTCAACATCCTGCTTAATAAGATTGGCATTGCATCCATTCCGTTTCTGAATGAACCCGGTTATTGGGTCGTCACCTACATTTTGTTGGGCATATGGCAAAGCTGCGGTTGGAATACCATCATCTATTTGGCAGCTATTACTGGGATCAATCCCGAACTGTACGAGGCCTCATCAGTGGATGGCGCAAGCCGGTTACGCAATATTTGGCACATTACGCTGCCAGGACTTCGCCCTACGATCATTGTTATGCTGATTCTAAGCCTTGGGCGCATTTTAGGCAGTGATTTTGACAGACCTTACGCACTTAGCAATAAACTTGTCACCGAAGTTTCTAACGTTATATCCATCTTTGTCTATAACAACGGTATTCGTGGCTTGCAATTTTCTCTCACCACTGCCGTTGGTCTATTCCAATCTGTCGTGTGCGTCATCTTTTTGTTTGCAGCCAACGCTCTGGCCAAAAAATTTGGCGACCGTGGCATCTGGTAGGAGGCAGTAACATGATTAAATCAAAAGGTACTAGAGTCGGGGACTGGATAATTGCTTTTATTTGCTTCTTGTGTATTTTAGTCTGTCTCCTGCCGTTGTTAAATATCTTGGCACGATCCTTAAGTTCGGCGAATTCCTTGGTGAAAAATGAAGTTTTACTTCTGCCTGTAGGACTGAATTTTGATGCTTACGTAACGGTACTTGGCGATTCCAAATACACATGGGCGTTGTTGTTTACAGCCATTCTAACCGTGGTGTCCACGCTCTGGTCGATGTTTATGACGATACTGTGTGCGTACCCGCTCACCTATGACAATCTGAAAGGGAAAAAGATTATCATCGCACTCGTGATCTTTACCATGTACTTTAGTGCAGGTACAATCCCTTTCTACTTACTTTTAAAAGAGCTGCACTTGCTCAATAATCCGTTGGTACTGATTCTGCCCAACTGCATTAGTGTATTTAATGTCATCATCATGCGCAGCTTCTTCTTTGGGATTCCAGAGAGCCTTAGGGAATCTGCCGAGATCGATGGCGCAGGACCCCTTAGGGTACTCATCAGCATCTATTTACCGCTATCTACCCCTGTGCTAGCAACACTGGCTCTATTCTATGCCGTAGGCCGCTGGAACGGGTTCTCGGATGCCCTGATGTTTATGTCTAATCGGACCTACTTCCCCATACAATTGCTGCTTTACAACATTCTAAATAGTGTCAGCAGTATTGAGGTGGCTACGCAGGAAGGCTTTTCAAGCCCAGGCCTGTCTGAAACGATTAAATCAGCAACCGTTATGTTTGCAACCGTACCGATACTGCTTATTTATCCGTGGCTGCAGAGATACTTTATCTCCGGCGTCACGATCGGAGCGGTAAAAGGTTAATTTTAACGCAGGATAGGAATTGGCTACGTCAATTTTTATAAAGGAATCCAAATACAAATGAGGAGGAACAAAAATGAAATTTCCCAAAGCATTGTCCGTTCTAGCGGTTAGTACCATTTTTGCTGGCGTACTTTCAGGATGTACCACCAGCGACGAACCAACTCCATCAACTTCAGCGGCTCCATCAGCTTCAACGTCTGCATCTACTGCTCCTAACAGCAACGCTGCACTAGAAAAGTTAGGTCTCGATGCTAATCTCAAATTCAAGGATACGCGTAAAATTAAAGTAGAGATTTATGACCGTGGCAATCCCGGGGGAACCAAGCCAGAGAACAACGTCTATACCAAATATATCAAAGACGGCATGCTTCGTGACCACAACGTGGACGTTACTTTTGTCCCTGTTCCACGTTGGACAGAGGGTGAAGCCATTAACAATCTTTTGGCTGGGAATCAAGCGCCGGACATCAGTCTCACCTACTCTTATCCAACGATCCAAACATACGCGAATATGGGTGGTGTCCTTGACCTTGGCCCCCTTCTCAAAGATAACAAAGACCTTCTGCCAGACATGTGGAAGTATTTAACCGAAGCCAATATATATTGGGACAAAGATCCTAGCAAAGGAACCTTGTGGGCCATCGAATCTCGTTTGAACACCCTGAACCGCACGAATACCTTTGTGCGCGAGGATTGGTTAAAAAAGCTCAATCTTCAAGCGCCAAAAACGTTAACAGAATTTGAAAGCATGCTAAAAGCATTTAAAGACAATGCTTCCACGCTTTTAGGAAAAGATGCTGCTAAAATGATTCCTTTTTCAACGAGCTTTGACGTCGGCTGGCGTACAGATCATTTGACTGCGGCCTACGTGCCCAATAGTATAACGGACAAGGACGTGTACACACACGACTTTGACGATCGACGTTTCCTCTATCCGAATTACAAAGAAGGCATAAAAACGGTGAACAAGTGGTACAACCAAGGTCTGGTTTGGAAAGATTTCGCACTGTATCCTGCCGGAGATAAAACCGAAGATAATCTCATGAAAGCCGGCTATGTGGGTGCATTTATGCACAACTGGGATTACCCTTATCGTAACGGCGCCGACAGCATTCAGTCAGGCCTTCAGAAGCTTGTTGGCCCGGATGCAGCCTATGTTGCTGTTGAACCTTTTGCCAATGATGCTGGTGTTTATAAGAAATTTTTATCAGGTCCTGTTGACCGTAAAATCTTCTTCCCAGCAACAAACAAAGAACCCATTGCTTCTTTACTCTACTTGAATTGGATTTCTAAACTTGATAATCGCGTATTCCTGCAATTTGGAGAAGAAGGCGTGACTCGCCAAACGTTGCCTGACGGTTCCGTGAAGACCCTTGCAGTAACTGGCGAGAAAATTATGAACTCTCCAGCCAACATCGACTACACAATTACAAGCAATGGTCTTGACCTTGGCGATCCTGCTAAGACAGTCAAGTCAATTGCTAACGGATATGCGGGTATTGACGCCAAATATATTGAGACAGCGAATCAAATTACAACGCATGACGGACGAGTAGGCAAAAATGCCAATGTGGGTGCGATCAAGGCAGAAGACGGGCAAGGTCAAGCACTGAAAGAGAAACGTGATACACTCTTGAACAAAGCTGTTGTAGCACCTGTGGATAAATTTGACGCTGTCTATGACGCAGGCATGAAGGATTACCTAAATTCAGGCGGTCAAGCGATTATCGACGAGCGGACAGCTGCATGGGAGAAAGCTTTCGGAAAAGAAACAAAACTGAAATAGCATTCTAAAGATTGAAGCCAGAGGCTTGCGTATGCAAGCCTCTAGGCTGTTATGGAGGCATCGAATTCGTATGAAGCTACTAAATGATGGTTGGCAGTTTGCAAAAGGGGAACTCAAGGAGTTTGTACCCGTCAGCGTTCCTCACGATTGGTTAATTGCTGATACCAACAATTTGTACAAAGATGACATCGGCTGGTACAAGCGTGAGCTAGACGCAAGTAACGTAAAAGACGGACAGCGTCTGTTTATCCGTTTTGATGGCGTGTATATGGACAGTACCTTGTATGTAAACGACAAAGAGGTGGGTCAGTGGAAGTATGGGTACACCGCTTTTGAATTTGATCTGACAGATTATATTAGCAAAAACAGCATAAATACCATTTTGCTCAAGGTCGTTCATCAAGCGCCAAACTCCCGATGGTATACGGGGGCGGGTATCTACCGGGATGTATTTCTGATTGTAAAAAACGCCTGTCATTTCATATCTGACGGCATCTATATAACGACCCGTAAAGTGGACGGCAAGTGGAGTTACGAAGTAGATGCGGAAGTAGAAACCGCGGGAATGCCGTATCTCATTCGCCATACGCTAATTGAAAAGGATGACGAAATCGTCGAGTGGGACGTTGAGCATCCAAAGCTCTACACCTTGCGAAGCGAACTCTTGATTGACGGTGAGCTGGCAGATACCGTGGATACCCGCTTTGGCTTTCGGACGATCGCGTTTACGCCAGATCAGGGATTTTTCCTAAACGGCAGGCATGTCAAATTAAATGGCGTCTGCCTCCATCACGATCTCGGCGGATTGGGTGCGGCTGTTTACCCAGACGCCATTCGCAGGCAACTTGCAATATTCCGTAAAATGGGCGTCAATGCAATCCGTATATCCCACAACCCTCCCGCTAGCATTTTTAACGATATTGCCGATGAAATGGGCTTTCTTGTCATGAGCGAAATCTTCGACGTATGGAAGCGACCAAAAACGAAGCATGACTATGCGCGTTTCTTTGACGAATGGGCAGAAAAGGATGTGGCCTCTTGGATTCGCCGTGATCGCAACCATCCTTCAATTATCATGTGGAGCGTTGGCAACGAAGTATATGATACCCATGCCGATGCAGAGTCTGGAATAGCAACAATGACTTACCTCATGGACTTGGTGAAAAAACATGATCCTCATGTTCATGCGCCTGTTACCCTATGTTCCAACTACATGCCTTGGGAAAATACGCAAAAATGCGCAGACGTTATTAAATTAATAGGCTATAACTACGCTGAATCCTTATACGACAAGCATCATGCTGCGCATCCAGATTGGATCATCTATGGCAGTGAGACTTGTTCCACGGTGCAAAGCCGGGGCATTTACCATTTCCCACTGTCAAAATCAATTTTGGCTGATGATGACCTGCAATGTTCGGCTCTTGGCAACAGCGCCACAAGCTGGGGAGCCAAAAGCGTGGAATGGTGTATCCAAGCAGACGCAGACACACCTTTCTCACTAGGACAGTTCATTTGGGCAGGCCAGGACTACCTTGGCGAGCCAACACCTTACCACACCAAGAATACGTATCTTGGACATGTAGATACAGCTGGCTTTCCCAAAGATTCGTATTACTTGTTTAAAGCGGCATGGACCGACTATCGCGAAGAACCCTTTGTCCATGTGTATCCGTACTGGGATTTCTCAGAAGGTCAGCTCATCGACGTCAGAGTCTGCTCTAATGCTCCTCAAGTCGAATTGTTTGTCAATGAGGAGAGTCAAGGTATTGCGGCGCTGAATGACGGCAAAATTGTTGCGGATTGGCAAATTACCTATCGCACTGGAACACTTCGCGCCGTGGCTTATGATGAAAGTGGCAATTCGATTGCTACGCAGAGTAGATCATCTTTTGGTGATGCTGTAGAGTTGCAGCTAGAGAACGAAATCGTCGGCGAGCTTGTTTTTACAACGATTACAGCTTTGGATTCGCAAGGCAATCCCGTTGATAATGCCAACTGTCGTGTCCAGGTCTCCGTCCAGAACGGAACACTGCTTGCACTGGATAACGGTGATGCTACGGACTATGACCAGTACCAGACGAACTCGAGGCGACTCTTCAGTGGGAAACTATTGGCCATTGTACAACGGATTGATCATAGCGTGCCTGTCGTTCATGCACAATTCGTGCAGAATGAAGTGCCTATTCGCAAAATCGAATTGACCGTGGATGGTTATCAGGTAAAGGCAAACACTTTTCCAGCACATGCAACGTATAGCGACTTATACTGGCGGGTTACGGATGCTGCGGGTATTGATAGCCAATTAGCTACGATTGTGGTAGCTGCAGATGGGCAAAGCGCAACCATTAAGCCTAGAGGAGACGGCGAAGTGTATGTCCGTTGTTCCCCTAAGAACGGCGGCAATCATTTTGCTTTTATCTCGATGATTACACTGCAAATTGAAGGCTTAGGGAAGCCTTTTATGAATCCTTATGAGTTTGTATCTGGTGGACTGTACAATGAGAGTAACGTAGAGCTAACCAATGGCAACGAGCGTGGCGTAGCTACGTTAAGAGATGGCGAGAGTCATGTCGGTTTTCAAAACTTGGACTTTGGAGATTACGGGTCGGATGAGATTACGTTGCCTCTATTTCCTTTAAGTAAAGATCCTTTTACTTTTGAAATTTGGGAAGGGATGCCTTTAAAAGGTGGCGAGCTTCTCAGCACCATCCACTACGACAAGGGTTCCATTTGGAATACTTACCAAGATGTGGTCTGTAAACTCCCGCGTAGGCTGATCGGTGTGACCACCTTATGCCTGGTGTTTAGACAAAAGGTACACATCAAAGGCTTTATCTTTTCCCAGTATCAAAAAGCGTTCCAACAATTGAAGGCCACTGAAGCTACAACGGTGTATGGCGATTGCTTTACCGTTCGTGAGGATACGATTGAACAAATAGGGAATAACGTGTCTCTCGTGTATGAAAATATGGATTTCGGTGAATTAGGCGCAAGTCAGATTGAGATTTGCTGGCGTTCACACATCGCACAAAATTCGATACAGCTCGTGTTTACTGATGACCAACGTGAAATTAGACAAATGATTGAGGTGGCAAGCCGTGAGGATTACACCAGTGCCGTGTTCAATCTAGACGAATCGATTACCGGCACAAATA
Source organism: Paenibacillus sp. J31R109 (assembly GCF_059692055.1). NCBI lineage: Bacteria > Bacillati > Bacillota > Bacilli > Caryophanales > Paenibacillaceae > Paenibacillus > Paenibacillus sp. J31R109. Next base: position 673,101 of record NZ_JCAUAR010000003.1, read on the forward strand.
AGGTATCGCTCATTTTTCTTCCTGGCTGTAACATCGACATCGGCTGGCTTCAGTTTCTCAAATAAGCCTGGGAACACAACGAAGAGGATGCCCCGCAGCCACAGTTATGGCTTAGGGGGCATCCTCCTCTTTCTTAATTATTCATACCGCAAGAATAGCACGCCATCAGCCGGCAAAGTGACTTCCAAAATACCGTCTTTTATGGCAAACGGGACGTCATTCCAGATATTGGTTAAGCCGGTTCCATCCCTATGCCGCTCGGTCAATCCTAACCGAGTGATTGGAAGTCGTAACTCCTTGAATTTTTCCATACGGTTGAAAATCCCCAACCACCCTGCGCCGTTTAGATCTTTGTGCGGTGTCATCCAAATATCGATCCCGTTCTCCCGATAAATCAAACTGCCCATGATCCCATTCTGATTGCAGTCAATCATGTCCCGATTCGTAATCAACTCGAACGAAAACTCATCAGAGGTTGGCAGATCTCCCCCCATAAATAATGGGGATGTGGCCAGCGCCCGTATTGTGATAAAGGTGTATTTCTGATCCCGAGTCAAACCTGACATCCGCTCGAATCCTTTTCCGCTAAGCTCTTCATTTTCATCGTCAGCTTCTGCACCCCGGTTGTTGCGCGGATTCCATAATTGAAGATGTCCGAACGGAATCATATCTAAATCCAACCAAAATCCCGACACACGCACGCTGTCATATTTCTCCCAAGCTACGAATGCTTGCTCCAGATCATGCCGATTATCCCAGACGTCACGCGTCGTACGAACCAGATTAGCTCCTTGGTACACATCCATATTCTCCATAACCGTCTGTCCTCCCGGGGACAGGCTGAGCAGCATCGGTCTACCGCAACGTTCAATTGCAAGCAGCAACGCTTCGATTTCATGAGGATAACCTGTGATATCGTCAGCTTTGATAAAATCGACACACCATTCGGCAAACTGATCGACGACGGACTGATAGAACTCCTGCGCTCCCGGCTTCTTTGTATCGACGCCATAGTTATAGTGGCACCACTTGCACGTATCGGATGTATTGGCAATATCACGCGCTCGGTAAGAAGTACCCTTAATTGGCGTATTCAGTTCTACCGCCTTGCGGGAAATGCCCCTCATGAAATGAATGCCGAATTTAAGCCCCAGCTCATGCGTACGGTTAATAATCGACTGAAGTCCGTTTGGAAAATAGCAAGCGGACGGAATATATCTTCCGTATTCGTCCAATCGAGTGTCCATAGCGTGCTTGACGCGTGGATACATCTGCCCTGGTTCCAACTCGTATTCCGCAAACCATCCATTATCTACAACGAAATACTCGTAACCGAACGGCTTTAACCGCTGGGCCATCATTTCAAGATTTGGCAGCAAGGTCCGCTCAGATGCGGAGCAGCCGTAGCTGTCATAACTGTTCCAGCCCATAGGCGGGGCAGCCGTGCGCTGTGCCAATTTCTTATCGGAAAGAATCATCCTATATTCTCCTTCTATTGTCGATCTCTACATTACTGTGATACGACAACATCGTTAAAATAAGTCTTCTGGAACTCTACGTACAGACCAGGATAACCGCTAGTCAAACTGCTGTCTGTCCCGCTGGCAACCAAAGCGCCGTTCAGATAAGCGTTAATTGTACTGCCGTTGACTTCAAGTGTGAACGTATGATATACCCCGGTCGAAAGTGCTGATACCAAAGCTGAATCAAGGGTCGTATTCACACCGCTTACTCGTTTTCTAATGATGACATTATTGTTCGCCTTGTTGTAAAACAAGATATAGCTGTTGCTATTATCGATATATCTCGCCATCAATCCCACCTTGGAATTCGTTGAATCCCAAGCACTAACCTTAACCTTGGCTGAGACGGAATAATTCACCCACGTACTTGTACCCGCATAGGACCGGCTGGTAGCACTGCTGTCGGAATTATAGTAAGCCTTTGTACTGCCGTCCGTTACAACACTCCAGGTGCCTCCGTTCACTGACCAGCCATTTGCATTGCCATCCTCGAAATCATCACTCAGTAAAATTGTCAACGATGAGGTGGTTGCACTTGCTGTATTACTTGCTGAAGACAAATTGCCTGTCGGATCGAATGCTTTGACGGTGTAAGTATAGGTGGTTCCTGCCGCCAACCCCATATCGCTATAAGACGTATTTATTGTCGTACCGACTTCCGTACCGTTCCTATAAACCTTATAACCGGCTACGCCAACATTATCGGTGGATGCCGTCCAAGTTAAATTAATTTGGCTAGTCGATACAGCTGTTGCCGATAGACTCGCCGGTGTGCTTGGAGCTGTTGTATCAATCACTTTTCCAACGACAATCCCTTGCCCGAAGGTAGCCACATAAATATAGCCGTCTGGCGCTACGGAAATATCAAGCGGGAAGCCCCCGTTTGCTCGGTAATACGTATCTGAAATTTCGGTAAACGTCGTGCCTTGATTCGTCGACTTATATAAGCGACCAGCCCCACTCGCACCAGTAATGCTCGTGACGTACAGACCTCCACTCGCATCGAGAGTAATCGCTGCCGGGTCCGTTACAGACAAAGTAGTCTTGCTAATCTGTCCGCCTTCAACGGTTCCGGTATTGGCGTTATCGAGACGGTACAATCCATCATACGCTGAAACATAAATACGAGACGGTAACGATGGGTCTGCTGCGACAAAGCCTCTCATATCCTCAACCGTTGTGGCTGTTTTGGCCCAGATCTTCGTCCAAGTGACACCTGAATCGTTAGAGCGCCATACGCCCGTATGACGGTCATACAAATAGACCAGGCTTGATCCATTCACCCATGAAAGTGTAGCTGTCTTGGTCGTTTGTACACCCATCACGGAGGAAGGTGAAGCCACCTGCGTCCATGTACCTGATGCTTTCCGCCAGATGCCGCCCTCTTGCACAGCTGCTATAATGACCGGCGCTCCGCTAACACGGTTCACGGCAATGGCCAGCGGTCGCTTGCCCCCAGTCTGCGCAAGCAATCCTTGGGCTGTCCAGACATTCGAGGGATTGGTAGGATCGGGATTCGAGTAGATCTCACCGTCTGCGTTGGTTTGCTGGTCACCAATGGACGTGTAGACAACGGAAGGAGAGGTCGCTGTATCCAAGGCAATCGCCAGCCCATTGTCGACAGCCGCCTTATTCATATTCACATGACTCATTCGATCGGCGGAATAGACGAATGTCCAATCCGCATCGGTCGAGTAAACTCTTCCTGATCCATTCGGATCTGCAGCAATGGCCCGATTAAAGGTAACGTTCAGATTACGACTGTATGGATACCAATTAACTCCGCCATTGTCCGACTTCCATACCCCTTGCACCCCTGCTGTGTAAATCACATTGGTATGGCTCGGGTCGACGGCAAGTCCGGATACTTTGCTCCGCTTCGTCCCCAGCATGGTCATCACTTCGCTGCTATGCTGGCTTAACCACCAAGTCGATCCTCCTGCACCGCCAACATGATAATCGATATTACCTGATGTCGTGGTGACAGGCGTAAACGTAAGACCGCTGTCCGTTGATTTCAGTACACTTTGGTACATGGTGGTGTCGACAGTGTCCTGCGAGGGTTCCCAGACAGCCCCGATATAGATAACATCTTCCGTGGAGGCTCTGTACCCGTCGATCGCATGATAGACGGCTTCTCCGGCAGCGGACCAGCGCTGTACCCATGCCCCTGAAATCAACTTATAGAACGTCGCTGCGGTCCCAGCGTTGTTCGTCCCAACGGCGTACAGCGTGCTGCCAATAAATTTCAATTCCTCGATCCTTTGCGGAGTCGGATTGCTATCTCCGCTGGCTACCAGGCTCCAGGTCGGAGTCGTGCTCTTGGCATTCGTAGACTTATACACGCCTTCTCCATAAACTGCCACATAGAGGGTATTTACATTGGCAGGATCGAGCGTGACGCTTCGTATATATTTGCCTGAAAGTCCAATTGTTGTCCATGTCAGTCCATCGTCATTGGACCTCTTAACGCCTTGGTCGAAAGTCCCGGCATACACATACTGGGCTCCGGTCGTTTCATCCAGCGCAATTAAAGTTCCGGTGGATCGAGGATGCGGTACGGGGAGACTGCCTATATCTTTGTTGTTTCCGCCAGCAAACATGGGCGAGCTGGATCCCCCGCGCAAACTCCAGTTCTGCCCGCCGTCTGTCGAGACATACAAGGCTCCTTCCGGTAAGCTTCCGCTCTTGCCTACACCGATATACACCTTATTGGGAGTAACTTTTGAAAATACGATTGATGCAATAACCAGGTGTGATTTATTCGTCAAGCCAGCGTTGGAGGGACTCCATGTCGAACCTGAATCGGTAGAGCGCTGAATGCCTCCGGCATCTGCCCCAGCCAGCACCAAGCCGCTGCCGAAAGGATCGACAGCAATCACATTATGGAATCCCCCTCCATCATAACCACTGGGACCAAATGAATTGGCAGCATGAGCGGTTGCGACTCCAGCGATAAAAACCACCATCGCGCATAACACCCCGATCACCCAGCGAAACTGCTTTCTCCATGTGAAAGACATCATCTGCACTGAAAATACCCGATCATCCATCAGTTACTCCCCCAATATTCAATTTGAGTTACCCATTCAAATTTCTACTTCTTCGGACAACACCCGACGCTGACCGCTTCCTTTCGTAACCGCAGGTACAATCTCAGCTTCGTCTTCCCCAGCCTCAACCATCCTTGTAAGCAATCGCTTGCGCATCCGCTCCGCTACCGCACGATGCGACTCAAATCCGATCAAGTTGGTCAGCTCATACGGGTCTGATTCCAAATCATACAGAAACTCCTCGATGTAACTGTCTGATCCCGAGGCTTCCGTGCCATCTTGACCCGGCGCGCTGACTGCATACTTCCAACGCTGGGTACGAATTGCTCTCCCCAGCTGAACGCCGCTAATTTGAACATACAGGTCATCTGGCCACTTGATCTGCTCCCTGCGCAGCAGTGGCATCAGCGACCGCCCTTGCATGTTCTCGGGAACTTGAATCCCCGCCGCATCCAGCAACGTTGGCGGCAGATCAATCAGGCTTATCAGCTCCGGCAGTCGGCCACCTCGTTCAAAGCCTGGACCGCCAAGCGCCATGGGCACACGAATAGAGCTTTCGTGGCCTGACTGCTTATAGAGCGCATTTCTCGTTTTGAAGTGGCAAGCATGGTCAGAAGTGAACAGAACGATTGTGTTTTTGTGAATATTCAGACTCTTCAACACATCCAGGAGCCTTCCGAAGTTCTCATCCAGCCGTTTCACCATGCCGTAATAGCCTCCGAGATGCTGATGGGCGGTCCCTCCGAGCGCTGCCAAATCCGGGGGCACATACCGCGATTGAAAACGTTCGCGATAACCATCTGGCGCCACATAATCGTCGACTCGGTTTTGATGATGCGGCTCAAGGAACGAAAGGAATAGGAAGAAGGGATCATCCTGATGCTCATTGACGAATCGAATGGCCGCATCGGTCAAGGCGTCCACGCGGTAGCCTGGCAGCTTAACGCGTTGGTTCTCATTATCCCAAAGTATCGCGTTATAAGGCTCCGAGCTCAATTCCAGCGCATTCGCGCCTAGCCAGTACTGATATCCGCCACGTTTCGATGCAGGGACCGGATTCTCATCAGCCAAATGCCATTTGCCGATGTAACCGGTCTTATAGCCTGCATCGTTAAAATAATGAGCCATCGTTCTCACATCAGGGGGCAGCGGATTTTTGTTTCGATAACATCCAGTCTCTGTAGGATACAATCCAGTCTGCAAGGCAGAGCGGGCTGGCCCACATAATGGCTGGCAAGTGAAGGCATTTTCCAAGTGGGTGCCGCTTTGAGCGAATCGGTCTAAATTCGGCGTTAGCCCAAGCGGATTTCCGTGAATGCCTGTCGTATCCCAGCGCTGTTGATCTGTAAAAAACACGATGACATTCGGTTGATTATTAGGTTGCCGTTCCAATGGCCCACCTCCCTCTTCTTAACATCAATTCATTTCAAGTCAATTTCCAAAAAGTCCTGGACCATACTTAGCCGTAGCTACGGTGACATATTGATTGAAGATCGTATCTTCACTCTCATAGGCATGCTTCCACATCTTGCCGTACATTTGCTTGACAACGTCCTGCATATTCGGCTGATCGATCACATTATGAAGCTCATGCGGATCTACGTTGAGATCGTACAATTCGTTGATATCCGTTGCATGATACACGAATTTATAATCCTTCGTCCTCACCATCCGGCTCGTATAGTACACTTCAACACCATTGCACTGCGCATATTGGCTATCACGCCAATTGTTCGGCTGCGTATTGGAGAAAAAAGGCATCAAGCTGCGACCAGCGCATTTATTCAACGCCGGTGCTCCGGCAGCTTCCAGTAGGGTTGGAGCGATGTCCATTAGCGTCACAAATTCGTCCACTTGGCAGCCTGGATTTGAATTGTTGCCCGGCCAGCTGACGACAAGCGGTACCCGATAGCCCTCATCAAACATACTGATTCCCTTGCAGTATAAGCCATGCGCACCGGCATGCTCTCCATGATCGGAGAGAAATACAACCAGGGTATCCTCCTTTTGACCATTTCGTTCCAAAGCTTGCAGCACTTCGCCGAACATATCGTCCATCATTGTGCAATAGCCCCAATAATGCGCGATCGATTCCTTGACCTCGTCTTCGCTAAGCTGATCGAAAACGTTGCGCATCTTTCGATACACGCCTGGTTTATCCTTCAGATCATCATGATAATTAGGCGGGAGTGGAATGTCCTTAGGGTCGTACATGCTAGCATAAGGCTCTGGTATGATGAACGGATCATGCGGCCCATTCACCCCAATGTAGACACACCAAGGCTCTTGGCTGTCCTTTAACTGATCTAGCTGCTCGATGCCACTGCGGACGACCTGATAATCCTTCAGGTCCTGATAGGCCTTTTCCGTCGTGCCGTACAGCTGCTTGTTTCCCCAACCAGGACGAAGGAGCTCGCCCCTACCACGTTCCACCTTACTTTCAGCTAAATACTTCTCATGATCTGCTTGAAATCGGTCACGACTTATCCCCATATAAGTGCCTACCCCAGCGCTAACCTGAAGCTCCTTCCAACCTCGGTCCTTCGGGTTCTCCGTGGCAGATACATGCCATTTTCCGCTGTAAAATAAGTCGTATCCCGACTCCTTCAATTTCTCGGAGAACGTCTCCACCCCTGGGTTGAGTGAGCGACGAATCGCTTGGTCGTTCATATTATTGTTGTATATCCCATGCTGTGAAGGGTATAACCCCGTCATGAATGACGCCCGCGCTGGACAACAATGTGCCATAGGGGGATACGCTTGCGTAAACTGAACGCCCTCCGCAGCGAGTCGATCCAGGTGTGGCGTTCGGCATGAATGCCCAGGCATAGCTACCTGCGCCTGCTCCTGATCTGTCATAAAGATCAGGATGTTGGGTCTTGCTTTTTTCACGATGCCTACCTCCCGGAATCTAGCTACCCTTTCACCGAACCGAGCAGCATGCCTTTGTTGAAATATTTTTGCAGGAACGGATAGATAATGAGTAAAGGAAATGCTGTTAGCAGAATAGCTGACATTTTCGCCGCAGGCGTGTAATTGACGCTTTGTTCAATTGAAGCTGCAGTGGCCGATGCATCATCGATCAGCATTTGGCGCAAGTATACCTGCAGCGGCCATTTCGTTGCATCGTTCAGATAAAGAATCGCATTGAAATACGTATTCCAGTTGTGAACGAGATAAAACAGTGTAAAGGTCGCAATTGCCGGAAGCGACAGAGGCAGCACGATACTCCATAGTGTTCGCCATTCCCCACAGCCATCCATATTGGAAGACTCCAACACTTCGTCCGGAACGGAGCGAAAAAAGCTGCGCATAACGATTAAATGGAACGGTGCGATCGCACTTGTCAGCCATAGCGACCAGTAACTGTCAAGCAGCCCAAGCCCTTTGACCACCATATAGGTTGGGATCATTCCGCCAGTGAAGAGCATGGTGAATAATACCATAAAGCTAATGAGCGAGCGTTCTTTTAGCCACACCTTGGACAATCCATAGGCCATCAGTGTTGTCAGTACAATATTGATAAGCGTACCGAAGATGCTAATGATCAAAGCGCTTTTAAAGGCATTGATAAAACCCGGATTAGTTAGCAAGTACTGATATCCTTCCCATGTCCACTTGTGGGGGAAAAGAAAGAAACCGCGAGTAAGATACTCTTCTTCCGGCGCAAACGAAGCGGTGACCACATAGAGAAGTGGAAGAAGTATCGCAGCCGTTACGAGGATCAACAAAGCATATATGATCACATCCACATATCGCTCCGACTTGGAGATCGTTCGATTCATCTGTCAATACACCCCTTCCTGTCCCATTTTTTTGGCAATTGTATTCGCTCCTATGACCATCACAAGGCCAACAATCGACTTGAAGAGCCCAACGGCCGCCGAATAACTAAATTCTCCCTTCGCGATCCCGTTACGATACACATAGGTATCAAACACGTCCGACACGCTAAGATTGAGCGGATTTTGCAGCAAATAAATATGCTCGAATCCGATATCCATAAAGTTGCCTAAACGAATGATGAATACGATGACAATGACATTGCGAAGTGCGGGTAGCGTAATATGCCAGATTTGCCGTAAACGACCAGCCCCATCAACCACTGCAGCCTCATATAGCGAAGGATTAACAGCCGCAAGCGCCGCCAAAAATATAATCGCACTCCAGCCAACACCGTGCCAAATATTTTGAAGAACCCATACCAAGCGAAAGTAGACCGGATCCGTCATCAATTCAATCCGCTCGAAACCCCAAGCAGCAAGCTGTTGATTGATGCTGCCCTTCTGTGTGGCAAACAAGAGCACCGTCATGCCTACAATCACAACCCATGACAGAAAGTGTGGAGCATACACGATGGTCTGCACCGATTTTTTGAACCACTTAAGTTGAACTTCGTTCAGCAAGACAGCAAATAGGATCGGGGCGGGAAAAAAGACGAAAATGTCGAGCAAATTAAGAAGCAGCGTATTTTTAAGCAGTAAGAGAAACTGCTGCTCTTCAAACAGCCTTTGAAAATGCTCGATTCCCACCCAATTACTCTTCCAAAAGCCTTGAAATGGATTGTATTCCTGAAAAGCGATCGAAATGCCGAACATCGGCACATACTTGAAAATCACAAAGAATAGAACGCCTGGCAGCAGCATGAAATAGATCGGTAATGCTCTTCGAAAGTAGCGTAAGGAATATTCTGTTCTGTACATATCGGCTACACCTTTCTGCTTCCTATTTCCCGCTCTTGTTAGCTGTATATGCCTCGTTCACTTCTTTGACGATTTGGTCGCCACCATTCTTTTTCCAATCTTCTACTGCCTTCTCAATACTCTCTACCGGCTCGCGTCCCATGATAATTTTCAACATGGCTTCCTTAAACTTGGCATCCAGATCCGTCGATTTCTTCATATAGGTCGAAGACAAATTGGTAAATCCAACAGATGGATCGGCTTTCGCTGCATACTTCGCATTCTCAGTCTGGAATTTAACCAGCGCTTCTGGCTTCTTCTGATCGTCCCATTCGCGGGTTTCATATTTCATAGATGAATTGCGGAAGAACCAGTTGTTCAAAATGTTGACGCTATCTTGTTCCTTCTTGCCTCGCTCCGTCAACTCAACTTTACCGTCGGCGCTTTTCGTGTAGAAGATTCCTTCCGGACCGCTCTTGATGATTTTCGTACCTTCCTCAGTCGCCCACCAATCGAGAAGGCTCAAGATGCGCTGACGCTTCTTCTCATCCAGTTTCGCGTTCAGCACGATTTTCGTCGTTCCGCCAACACGAGTTGGATTTCCGCGAAGACCGCTTGGAGCTTTTGGCGGTGGAAGCTGGATGATCTCCGCGTTTGGCGCGATCTTCTTCAATTGTGCGACGCTTCGCTCAACAAGTTGATGTTGCGCCACAGCAAGGCCCAGCTGATTGCCGCCTATTTTATCGTTAACAATCGTGCCGGAATTGGTCATGAAATCGCGATCGAGCACACCTTCTTCGTAAGCTTTACGCATAAAAGCAAGGTACTGCTTCAGTTCGTTGGTCTGTACGTGACGTGGAATTAATTTTCCGTTCTCTTCTTTCCATAGATCGGCCAGTCCGAAAGCAATTTCCAATGGCTGAGCTCCGTTTAGCAAGCTAATTCCCGGATCGCTTCCCGATGCCGTAAATCCTACCGTGTCGGCCTTACCATTACCATCCGGATCGTTCTTAGCGAACGCTTTGGCGATTTCATAAAATTGGTCCAAAGTAAACGTATCTGGGTTAGGTACAGGGATGTTTAGTTTAGTCAGCCAATCCTTCCGAACGACGACCGATAACTGATTAGCCGGCTGGAATTTGCCCAGACCGTACAGCTTGCCCGGCGGGTTAAGCACCTCCATCATCTCCTGAGGGATCGCTTTGGCTAGATTCGGATACTGCTTCAAGTATGGCGTCAGTTCAACGAATACACCTTGTGACTGCCATCTGAGATATTCAAGTTCATTGACAACGAAGAGATCAGGCAATTGACCAGATGCTGCCATCACGTTTAACTTCTCGTCATAGTTAGCTCCCGGCACCCATTGCATGTTGAAATCAACATTGAACTTCTCGTTGATGTGCTGGATAATCGGATGATTGTTATCCGGCCAACCGCCTCCCTTAAAGGAACCAGCCATTGAATTGATTGTTATTTTCTCCTTGCCGCTATCCGTAGCTTTCGGCGTGTTTGTTGTAGTCGGCGTATCCCCCTGAGTCGTCTTCTTTTCATTCGAGCATCCTGCGGTAATAGCTGTTGACAAGCTGGCGATCATAGCAATAGCGATCCATTTTTTCATGTGTATCCTCCTCGGAGCTTCTTATCACTGATTGCTTTCATTATATCGCTAGGAATGCCCTTAAAAATTTCACGATTCCACGATTATTTATCCGATTTGGTGAAGTTAGTACCCGGAACATCCTTAATCTGGAATGGAATCCTTATCGATACAACCGTACCCCGCCCCGGAAAAGATACAACGGATAACCCATATTTATTTCCATACTGTAAAACAAGACGGGTATGTACATTCGCAATGCCAAGAGACTGCTGTTCAGCAAACCGATCTTCCGCCCCCTCACTAATTGCATCCAGCCTTTCTTGCAGTTCCTTAAGCTTGATTGCGGGAATACCAGGTCCGTTATCGGCGATTTCAATAATGAGGTCGTCATGCTCCTGAAACGCGTTCACCAGAACGGCTGCTTTCCCGTATTTCGGCTCTACGGCGAATTTCACGGCATTCTCCACCATCGGCTGCAGACACAACTTGACGATCATACAATCCATATATTTTTGATGGATATAGATCTCGCTTTGAAAATGCTTAGAAAACCGCACATGAATAATGTCCAAATAATTTCTTAAATGTTCGATTTCATCGGACAATGGAACTTCCAATTCCGCCATTCTCGCCGTATAGCGATAGACACTGCCTAAATTGCCAGCCATGGTAGCGATCCTTGGATTATCCTCCAAAAAGGCAATGCTCTTAATAATATCCAGTGTATTGTAGAGCAAATGAGGATTAATTTGATTTTGCAGGGCTTGAATGGTTGCTTCCTTCTGTTTCAACTGGAGCTTGACTTCCTTCAATTTCAAGCCATATATCGTTTCCCGCGATTCCTTCAGCCGATATGTCATTCGATTGAATCTACGATTCAATTGCTGAATTTCATCGTTTCCGGGATAAACGTCTGCCTGCACGGATAAGTCATCATTTTCAACGCGCAGCATCAAATCTTTCAGCTTTGAGATCGGACGGGTTAACCAGCCAGACAACCATGGCACGGTAATCAATATAAAAATAGAGACCAATATCATGACAATAATCATGGATTTGCGAACGATGGTTAAACCGCTGGCCATTTCGTTCAGTGGGACTAGCGCCACCACATTCCAGTTCGTAAATTCAGAATGGTTATAGGATACGAGGTAGTCCTTTCCTTCCCATGTTTGAACATCATTCGGTTTGTCTAGGCGCAGCCAACTTAGTTCCGTCTCTGCCATAGGCAAACCTGCCAATCCTGAATTCGGATCATATACGATGGTTCCATCCGAGGAGACGATAAAAAAATACCCCGTTTCGCCAAGTGTAGAACGGCCCAGGATTTTCCCAACTTCGTTCAGTGCGACATCAATCACCAGATTTCCAATCAATTTCACCGTATTTGTACTAAAAATTGGGACGCTTACGGCCACTACTGGATAGCCAACCGAATTCCTGTACTCGGATAGATAGGTTGGAAATATTTTTGCTATGTCCGCTAACGGACTCTGATACCAGGGCTCAATCATGAGCCTGCTTTCGTCAGGGGCCAAATTGTCTTCTGTGGAAATAATGCGTTTGTCCGAAGAAACGAGAAACATGTCTACGATCTCCGAATAGTTAAGCGCTATCGTTTGATTTAACGAATTCTCGATCCAAAATAAATTTTCCCGAGTTACAGACAGTTCGCCCTGCAGCCAGTCCTGTATTAAGCTGGTGTCATTCCGGGTGACGAGCGGATTCCGCGATGGCAGCGGACCCGCGATCGTTGCATGCGTGGATTGAATCAGCTGGGTGAAATATAAATCTGTCTGATGATTAATGCGGGAGACGGCTTGCTGAGCAATTTCGAAGAAATCGTGTTTCGCCGATTTGGCGTAATAGTAATTGGCGAAGCCCACCATGATGAACAAGGAAAAGAAGCTGACCCCGAGGAAAGCTGCTACCATTTTGGTTCTAATTGAAAATCGGTACTGCCATTGCCACCAGTTCATAGGCCCATACTCTTTCTATATTCAGATGGCGTTAATCCGACAATCGCCTTGAATACTCTAGTAAAGTAAGGCAGTGACCCAAATCCGACCAACTCGGCAATCCGATACGCCTTATCATCGGTTTCCAAAAGCAGCTTTTTAGACTCCGCAATCCGAATTTCATTGATATATTGAATCATCGTGCAACCTGTCTGCTGCTTGAACAAAAAGCCGAAGTGCGAAATGCTCAAATTAGCCATGTCAGCCAACTCCGACAACGTGAAATCGTCTCGATAATGCGTACGAATATGCTCGCACGCCTTTTGAACGACAAATTTCAGATTTTGGCTCACCTGAGCCGGACGATGGATAATCCATTGATCAAGAATAGATTGAAAATATTGACGGATTTCGGAATCGTCACCCCAACCAGCACTGTTGTTCCTTTTGACTTTCAGTTGTACCTGATGCGTTTCTTCTAAAAGGGACTTTAGCTTCCCTTCATATACGGCCAATAACGACTGATGTGCACTCGGGTTCAAATATTTCATACTGAGGATGGTTTCAAGGAGATCCCTATGCTTTCGGAGAAGTGTCTTCGATTCCATGGAATAGCCCTGCTCGATGAGTTCTTGCATACGCATCAAATACGCGTTCAATTCCTTGATCGTTGCCAGCTTATCCACCGACTTATGTAAGGCCGTTGATATATGCTCGAATTGAACAGGCTTGAGTAAATATTCGGTTACGCCATAGCTCATAGCCTGCCTGGCGTATTCAAAATTGTCATATCCGCTAATAACCACCGGAATCATCGGGATTCTGCTCTCCGTTAATCGGCGAATTAGCTCGAGACCGTCCATTTCCGGCATACAAATATCCGTAAGAAGAATTGTCGGCCACAGTTCATATATCAATGCAAGCGCTTCCTCTCCATTGCTGGCTTCCCCAACGACCTCGAATTCCTCCCCGGCCCTCTCCACCATTTCCACAATACAATCCCGAATCCACGGCTCATTCTCGGCAACCAGTACACGATACATCGATAGTCTCCCCTTCAGTTTCATGCGCTTTATTGTTCGTAATCTATCATCGCATTATGATACCAAAAAAACTAGCCCCTGCTATTGCTAATACCGATGCGATTCCAATAGGAATAAGCCCTTGATCAAATAATCATGATCAGGGCTCGAGCTTGCGAAATACATTTACAGAAACATAACGCAGCGTTCATCTAATCCGAAAAGTCCTTTTATATACTTAGATTGACTGATCTAACGAATCATAGAAGCTAGGTGGTAGATAACATGTTAAAAAAGCGTGATTTGCACGAATGCCATTCCCTGTTAACTTAATGACGGATCCTGCAGTTTTTCCTTACGTTCGTAATAAATGCCAGTGTTATGAAGAGTATTTGTTCATCACCAAACAATTGATCGTAGAAGAAGAAAAGGAAACATGTATTTCTAGAACAATTTTAGATGAAATGGGACATCCTATAGGTACTATTGAACTTTATCATATAGTTAATAGAACAGGCTTCTTGGCAACATGGATTGGAGCCCCTTACTTTGGTAAGGGGTATAACCAACAAGCGAAAGAAACCTTTTTCACTGAATTATTTCTTGAGAATAAGATAGATACCCTATTTTTGAAAATTCGAAAACAAAATATTCGATCGAAGAAAGCCGTAGAAAAACTACCATATGCCCTATTAGCAAATGATACAAATCCTCACATCTATCAATCAATTAATCATAATCAATCCATCTATGATTTGTACAAAGTGGAACGGTTATGCTTTTTAGAAACCAGTAAAGTCATGCAACATGAAGTCGCTACGTGATATCTTCAGTCAAGTCAAAAAGAAAAACCCTTGATAAACAAGGGTTTTTCTTGGGATGCGGTCGGAGGGATTTGAACCCTCACGCCTTGTGAGCGCCACCCCCTCAAGATGGTGTGTCTGCCGTTCCACCACGACCGCTTAAGAAAGTATACTGGGGATCTAGGATTTGAACCTAGGCATGACGGAGTCAAAGTCCGTTGCCTTACCGCTTGGCTAATCCCCATTAGTTAAGGGAAAAGGGCGACCGATGGGACTTGAACCCACGAATGCCGGATCCACAAACCGGTGCGTTAACCCCTTCGCCACGATCGCCACAGTAGGAATATTATTCCTTGAAAACTAGATACGAAACCTGCGTAAAGTAAATATCTTAGGATTTTCTGGGCCCCAATCAAGTATTCGGAATTCATTCGGAATTCGCTACAAAGCTTTTCTTCACTTGGTTGGGATTAGGTTAAGCCCTCGACCGATTAGTATTCGTCAGCTGCATACGTTGCCGCACTTCCACCTCGAACCTATCAACCTCGTCGTCTACAAGGGGTCTTACATACTGGGAAATCTCATCTTGAGGGGGGCTTCGCGCTTAGATGCTTTCAGCGCTTATCCC